>JBMNPL010000060.1:0-2591 GCA_050943575.1 Alphaproteobacteria bacterium | reverse complement strand
CTAAATAACCTAAATAATTTTCTACGCCCATTAGGATCCATAAATATCCATCTTGGCCATATCTCATATTTTCAGAAAAACGGATTAATCTATTTTCTGTTAGATATCTCCTTCTAATCATTACACATGGAGTTCCAATATTAAGCTTTGTTAGACATTTAGGAAAAACATTACCATTAAAATTACTATTATTCACAACTACAAATTGCCTTTCTTTTAGGTCTGAGATATCATTAAAAACTGAATATTTGGTATGCGACCAATTTAAATTATGCTTGTCCATTAATTCAACTTGCTTTTCAAGCTTTGTTGGTAACCAAATATCATCAGAATCTAAGAATGCAATATATTCTCCTACGGCCTTTTTTATCCCGAAATTTCTTGCGTGGCCAGGTCCTTTATTTTCTGTTTTGAAATAGTTTATTTTTTCACTATATTTATCTAAAAATTCTTTATCATTTTCTGGTGACCCATCATTTATTACGATTATTTCATAGTCTTTAAATGTTTGATATAATACACTATTTAAAGCTTCTTCCAACCATATAATATTAGAGTAAAAAGGAATTATTACACTAACTTTCTTTTTCATGAAATTTCATTTAACAGATTGCAAATAATTAATGCATGCATTTAATGACACCCTCCAATACGTAATCTCAATACCCAACTGATTCTTTAATTTATTCTTATCCAAAACCGAATAACTTGGCCTCCTTACTTTACTTGGAAATTCATCAGAATGACATGGGGTTATTTTACAATTATGACCAAAAGTCTCATTAATAGCTACTGCAAAATCATACCAAGAACATACACCTTCATTTGAAAAATGATAGATCTGGTTCTTAATGTGAGCTTCATCTCTTTGAATAATTGTGTAAATAACATTTGCCAAATCACCGGCATAGGTTGGTGTACCAACTTGATCAAACACAACCTTTAAACTTTCTTTCTCCGCAGTAAGACGTTGCATTGTTTTAAGGAAATTATTTCCGAATGAGGAATAGAGCCAAGAAGTACGTATAATCACATATTCGCATCCGGTACTTATAATCGCATTTTCTCCACGTAGTTTTGTTTCACCATAAACACCCAATGGTTTGGTTTCGTCAGTCTCGGTATATGGGGTGTTCTTGGTTCCGTCAAAAACATAATCCGTTGAAATATGAATCAGAAACCCATCTCTTTCCTTACAAGATTCTGCGAGATTCTTTACACCAATGTGGTTTATAAGATCTGCAATTTCACTTTCATCTTCTGCTTTATCGACATTGGTATATGCCCCACAATTCACAACTACATCAATGTCATTTGTATGAAGAAATTGTGACACGTCATTTTTGTTGGTGATATCCAACTCTTCTACATCTGTGAAAAAAAAATTGTTGTCTTTATCTTTTTCTTCAACTACGAGTCGAAGTTCATTTCCCAATTGTCCATTGGAACCGGTTACAAGTATATTATGCATAAAAATCTTCCGTAAAATCAAATAAATAATCTGACTCAAATAACAAAGGATTGATTTTGTCTTTTCCGGAAAGAATAACATCTTCCAAAGGTATCTGCCAATCAATATCCAAAGCCGTGTCGTTCCACATTATTCCTCCTTCCGATTGAGGTGTGTAGAAGTTGTCGCATTTGTATTGAAAAATGGCTTCCTCACTTAACACGACAAAACCGTGTGCAAAACCACGTGGAACAAAAAACTGTAGCTTGTTATCCTCCGAAAGTTCTACGGCTACATGCTTTCCGAACGTAGGTGATCCCTTTCTGATATCAACCGCGACATCCAATACTTTACCCTTTACCACCCGCACAAGTTTTGATTGTGTATAGGGCATCTTCTGAAAATGAAGTCCCCTTAAAACACCATAGGAAGACTTTGATTCATTGTCCTGCACGAAAACTGTTTTGCAAACTTTCTCCTCAAATTCTTTCTGTGAGAAGGATTCAAAAAAATATCCCCTGTCATCTGAAAATACTTTCGGCTCAATGATGATCGCTCCCTCTATCGCTGTCTCAATTACTCTCATTCTAAACTTTTATCTGTCCTTATACATTTCATCATAGTACCTCTGATACTCCCCACTGGTCACACTATTCAACCACGACTCGTTATCAAGATACCATTTCACTGTTTTTTCTATCCCTTCTTCAAACTGTAAGGAAGGTTCCCAACCCAATTCATTCTTGATTTTGGTGGCATCAATCGCATAACGAAGGTCATGCCCTGCACGATCTGTCACGTAAGTGATTAAGTTATCAGAAGCACCTTCTTGTCTTCCCAATTGTTTGTCAACGACTTTGATGATGACCTTGATCAGATCAATATTGGTCCATTCATTGAAGCCGCCAATGTTGTAGGTATCACCTATCTTACCCTCGTTAAAGATCAAATCAATTGCACGTGCATGATCTTCCACATACAACCAGTCACGAACGTTCTCACCCTTTCCGTAAACCGGAAGGGGCTTGTAGTTGCGGATGTTGTGAATAAAAAGGGGTATCAGTTTCTCCGGAAACTGATAAGGACCGTAATTATTGGAGCAATTTGATATGACTACGGGCATTCCATAGGTATCGTGATA
>JBMNPL010000059.1:0-2602 GCA_050943575.1 Alphaproteobacteria bacterium | reverse complement strand
AGCTAATTATTTCTATTCTTATCGGCCAGAAGGGGGCACACCACTTGAATGGTTTTTTAATTGGGGAAAAGAGACAACCCTTTTAGGAATGGAAATTAACATCATTTATATTGCCTTATCAGCCTTGCTAGGAATAGTTGTCTTGTTTTTATTTAAGAAAATATACGAACTATATTATAAATTCAAAAAGTCTAGTTAATAAAAAAAGGTAAGTGCAAATACTTACCTTTTTGTTTTATTTCTTAATTTCCCAATAGCATCTTTTTGGAGAAACGATTGCTTCTTCCTTTTTTAATTTTGCCATTATTTTATCGACCTCTTTACGATCGATACCAGTTGCTGTTGCAACTTCGCCTGCACTTACAGGCTTTTCTGCATTTTTAAAGAATTCTAATACTACTTGATAGTTATCCATAATATCAATTCCTTTCTATGTTTTTAATTATTATACCAATATTTTTCGTTATATTACAGTGAAATGCTTTAATTATAAATAATACTTTTTTTAAAAAACGCAATGTAAGCGTTTTACACAACATTTTTTATATTAATATCTTGCATTGCTAAAATTTTGGTGCTATAATACTAGCAATAAAGTTGAAAGGAGCTATGTTATGAAAAAGTCAATATTTAAAATAGCTAACGCACAATTTTATTATTATTATTACTTTCCAAGCGTGTATCGTGAGTAACGATAATCTCTTGGCTTTTTGGCTTACTTAAGAGAAGCAGGAAAGTAATTAAAGAGAAGGTTATTACGGTACACAACAGTAATGTTGTATAAGTAATAACCGGAATATCTAATGGAAATTCAAGTGTTATTACTTATACA
The DNA here is from genome assembly GCA_050943575.1 of Alphaproteobacteria bacterium. Taxonomy (GTDB): domain Bacteria; phylum Pseudomonadota; class Alphaproteobacteria; order Rs-D84; family Rs-D84; genus WRCA01. The sequence continues at coordinate 1,770 of JBMNPL010000059.1, read as the reverse complement.
AAGGTAATAACACTTTTTATATTTTTATTAGATAATAGGAGGAAAGAAAATGAAAAAAATTAGAAGTCTTTGTTTAGGAGTGTTAGTTTTATTATTGGGTATTGGATTAGCTGGTTGTAAAAAAGATTATGAATATACCATTGGTATTCTTCAATTAGCAACCCATAATGCTTTAGATTCAGCAAGAGAAGGTTTTATTGAAGAATTAGCTAGACATGGTTTAGTAAAAGATGATAATGTTAAAATCGTATACTATAATCCCGAAGGAAGAGCAGAAGATTTAAATGTAATGAGTGTTAATATCGTTCGTGAATGTGATTTGGTTTTAGCTATTGCGACAGATGCTGCAGTAGCCGTACAAGCAGCAGCAAAAACTGAAGGTAAAGACATTCCAATCCTCTTTACCGCAGTAACTGATCCAGTAGCAGCGGAACTAGTAGCTAGTTTGGAAAACCCAGGTGGAAATATTACTGGAACAAGTGATATTAATCCAGTTAAAGAACAAGTAGAGTTAGTAAAAGAATTGCTTCCTGAGATTAAAAAAGTTGGAATTATCTACACTGTGAAAGAAAAGAATTCACAAGTTCAAGCTACTATTGCTCAAGGGGCAGCTGAAGAAGCAGGTCTAACTGCACTTGTCAGAACCGTTGAAGAAATTAATGATATATCTCAAGTTGTGAATAAACTAATCAGCGATGGAATTGAAGCATTATATATTCCGACAGATAACAATTTAGCAAAAAACCTTAGTATTGTAACGCAAATAACAAATGAAGCTGGAATACCAGTTATCAATGCTGAAGAAGGACAAGTATTAAATGGTGGAACTATTACTTTAAGTATTAACTACCGTAAACTCGGTGTCCAAACTGGAGCTATGGCAGCAAAAATCTTACTAGAAGGTGCCTCTCCAGCCACTATGTCAGTTCAAGTTCAAGGTGAAGAAGATTGGTCTGTCGTAGTTAATGAAGAAGTATTAGCGATTATTGGATTGGAGCTACCACAATCAATTAAAGATCGATTAGGTAATAAATAGTAGTCATGGAAACGATAAGTTATATTCTTATTGACGCGCTTCGTTTTGGTTTTCCGTATAGTTTACTGGCACTTGGTATCTTTATAACCTACCGAGTCCTTGACTTTCCGGACCTAACAGCAGAGGGTAGTTTTACCCTCGGAGGTGCGGTTGGCATCGTTTTGATTCTTGCTGGAGTAAATCCATGGGTAGCGACACTTTTAGCAGCATTGTCAGGAGCGATTGCCGGAATGATTACGGGGATTTTATATACTAAATGTAAAATCCCAGGATTACTTTCAAGTATCATCACCATGACTGGTTTGTATTCTATTAATATGTTTATTATGGGGTTTCAAAAGGGAAACACCAGTGGATATGATACCGTAGCCCGTCTTGGTGAAAACAAATCTTTATTTCAAAGTTTTATACAGTTTTTCAGTAAACCAAATTATAATATTATTCTAATCTCACTATTAATTGTAATAATTATAGTCATTATTATCTACTGGTTTTTTGGGACTGAACTTGGAATGTCAATTAGAGCAACTGGGATGAATCCTAAGATGGCTCGGGCCCAAGGAATTAATTCAACCTTTATGATAATTTTAGGGTTAGCCATTGCTAATATGTTGATTGCGATGGGAGGTTCACTAACCGCTCAAATTAACCGTACAGCGGATATTAATCTTGGGGTCGGTACGCTAGTTGTCGGTCTATCTTCTATCATCATTGGAGAAGCTGTCTTTGGCAAG
>JBMNPL010000058.1:0-2668 GCA_050943575.1 Alphaproteobacteria bacterium | reverse complement strand
CTTCAAACTGACTAATAAAATCAATAATTTTAAAAGCAATATCTTTAAGGATTTGCAATTCATTTACTCTATCAGCACTCCACTCTTTTGCACCTTCCCAGAAGTATTGATAACTCCAGAGTTTAAACTGCTCCTGTAAAAATGCTTTGGCGTTTTTATTGATAAAGAAATCGACCTCACTTTGTTTTTCAAAAACTCTAAAAGCGCGTTCTAATTGTTCTTCGGTAATAGCAATGCCTTTTTTCTTAATATCTTTTAATATATCGTCTTGTTTTGTCTTTCTACCTTTTTCAGAGTATTGAACATCAAAAACAATTGTGTCGTCTTCGTGGATTTTATTTAACTCAAAAATCAATGATCGTTTTTCATTTGCTTTTTTGTTTTCTATTTTTGAAGCGTCAAAATAAAACTTAAATCCATCAAACTCAACAGGCAAACTTTTAAAAATTCTGTCGGTTTTGACATAATAAAGCATCTGAGTTTTCCAGAATAGGATAACATCCTTTTCATCGGTATAAACCTTTTCGTAAATATTGTTATGAAATGGTGTGGAATTGAAATAAATTGATCCACTTTCCGTAAAGTATCGGCTGAAAAAAGAATAAAGCTTGTCAAAAAGTTCATCTCTAAAACTCGGATAGGTTTTTAGAGCTGTTTCAATGTCTTTTTTAAGAATATCCTCAATCTTGCGGTAGTAATTTGATTTTATTCTCATCAAATTAACAAAGCCGCCTTTGCCCTCAATCTTAGCTCCAATAAAAACATCTTGCAGCGCCTTATAAAATTTTTGTTCTTTGGTCATATTATTACCACTATATTTCTTTTATTATAAATATTTTTGTTTTTATGTGCATAAAAACCTCCATTCGCAAAAATAAGAAAAATTTTTGATTAATTTTTTTAAAATAAAAATTGCGTAGCATTTTCAGGTTTTATAACGTTTGTATAGATTAAAAAAGAATAATTCCATAGAAATGAATTCTTTTTATTATTGGACAAAGAATTATTAACCACAAAGTTCTCAAAGAAGGCACAAAGAGCACAGAGAATTATAGAATTTATTGTCTGAACCATGATTTGTGGGATTAAAGGATTTTGGGATTGAGTTGATCATTTGTGTGCATTTGTGGACTAATAAATAACAATTGGAAAGGTAAAATAATTTGTCCACAATAATCGTTTTAGAACCAAATTTATTTAATAATTTTGCAAAAAAAATTATGAGAAGCAAAATTTTTCGTTCAATAAAATTTTTGTTAATCTTAATTTCAACTTTTTGTTTTTTCACTTTACAAACTTTCAGCTGCTCTGCTCAGGAAGTAATTTTAAAACTTCATGTTCGCGGTGTTGCCGAAAGCAAAGTAAGCCTGATGCCTTTATACGGCGCAAATGCCTATAAAACTATTTTAGAAAAATCTGGTATTAAAAATGACGAAACAGACAGTATTATTATTTCAAATACTAATTTACCCGGCGAATTTGTATTACGCTTTGATTACAAAGAAAAAGAAACTAGCAGCCCTTATCCTTGCGAAAAGTACATTATTATTAATGATCAGGATTTAGAATTATGGGTAAATCCTATGTATTGTAATAATAACGACAGTACCTATTTTCAAAAAGATGAAAAAGAAAATACTATGTTTGCCTACTTTAACCAAGAAAACAACAAACGAAAAGAAAAATTGGGTTTGTTGCAAAACTTTTTGATCAATTATGACGATACACAATCAGAGTTTTATCAGCAAGGAATTGAAGAATATGAAAAAAGACGCAATAATTATAACCAATGGCTTAAAGAACAAACCACCAAATATAATGACTTGTTTATAAGTCATATATTTCAGTTTCACTATGTGCCACAAATTGATTTTAAAGGTGATGAATCCGCCCGAATGCAAAGTGTATTATCGCACTATTTTGATGGGATAGATTTTAATGATACTTTTTTGCTTCATACAAAGGAGCTAACCAATTTTATTACCACCTATGTGAACATGTATGCTTCTACCGCAAAAACACAAGAGGAATTAGATTCACTATATCCTCTTATCGGAAAAACAGCTATAGAAAAAGCTCGTCTCGGAAATCCAAAAGTGTATGGTTGGATGGTTGATTATTTTTACAAAGGATACGAAAGTATAAATATGCCTGCTGGCATAGAAATGTTGGAAACATATCTTAACGATCCTAATTGTCTAACAACTAAAAGACAAGCTATAGAAAAACGACTTGCAGGGATAAAAACTCTAACCGCAGGTACTTTAGCACCCGATTTTACAATCAAAGATAATGACGGCAAAGACATTCAATTTAGTAAATACAAAACCAATAGTAAATACAAACTAATTCTTTTCTATAGTGCAGATTGTGGACATTGTACAGAACTTGTTAACCAACTTTACAATTGGTGGAAACAATCAAGTAATCAAAAACTCATAGAAGTCCTTGCTCTTAGTCTTGATGAAACTGAAACCGAAATTGCTGCTTGGGAAAATACTATAAGTCAACTGCAAGGGTGGAAGCATAAAAGATGTGAAGGGGGAATAAACAGTTCAGAAGCCAATGCTTATTTTATACTTTCAGTTCCAGTAATGTTTTTGGTGGACACTAAAACGAATAAAATCAGTGCAACGCCTGATAATATGGATGATTTATTGCTGTTTTT
>JBMNPL010000057.1:0-2678 GCA_050943575.1 Alphaproteobacteria bacterium | reverse complement strand
CCATTGAAGCTCGTTTGGGTTCAGAGGACGTCTATTGCGGTGCAATGCTTCCATGTATTGAAATGATTCGCGCAGGTGTCACTACATTCGCAGATCAGTATTTCTTCATGGAAGACACTGCGAGAGCGGTAAGGGATTCAGGCATTCGTGCCAGCCTGTCCAGGGGGCTTATTGCTACATCACCCAATTCCTCGCAAGCCCTGAGAGAGAACATAGAATTATGTCAGATTTGGGACGGGGAGGCGGATGGCCGCATAACAACCATGCTGGGCCCCCATGCTCCTTACACATGCCCTCAGGACTTCCTCGAGAAAGTGATGGAAGTCGCACATGAGCTTGGGGTAGGGATGCACATACATCTGTCTGAAACACAAGGCGAAGTAGAGGAGTCCCGAGCTCGGCATGGTGGCATGTCTCCCATCGAACTCATGGATAGTATCGGCTTTTTTCAGTTTAAGACTCTCGCTGCACATTGTGTGCATGTTTCCCCGAAAGATATCGAAATACTAAGCGCAAGAGGGGTCGGGGTTGCCCATAACCCGGGTAGTAACATGAAAATAGCTTCCGGAATAGCCCCTGTTCCTGCCATGCTGAAAGCAGGTGTAAAAGTGGGGCTTGGAACGGATGGGGCCTCGAGCAATAACAACTTGGATTTACTTGAAGAAGCCAGGCTGGCTGCATTTCTTCACAAATTAGCAAGTAAAGACCCGACTGTGATTCCTGCAAGGCAAGCTTTGACTATGGCTACTCTCGGCGGCGCGAAAGCTATGGGACTGGATTCTGATATCGGTTCTTTGGAACTTGGCAGAGAAGCTGACATAATTTTACTTGATATGAATAAGCCTCATATGTATCCCAAGCATGATCTGACTTCCCATATCATCTATTCTGCAAAGGCAAGCGATGTCACAACCGTTATCATCAACGGGAAGTTGGTCATGGAGGAAGGCGTCCTAACCGGCATCGATGAACAAGAAATCCTGCGAAAGGCGGATGAGAAGGCAAAGGCTCTTGTAGCAAAGGCCTGACCTTAACGCTTCTGCAACTATCCACTGTTCAAGAAGTCCTGCAGCTTTTCACAATCTGTAGGACTCATCTTTTTGTCATTGGTACTCCATACTATAAGGGTAAGAATGTGAATTACTTTAACAGTGAAACCCATAAGGGAAAGGATAGAGATATCCGTGATAAAACGGGTTGTTTGCATGATCATCGTTCTCACGCTTTCAGTCTTGCCGGGTACATGGACGGTTTGGGCAGGAGACGAAGATACGTCTCATTGGTACACCATCGTTGACCAAGACACAGATAGGGTTCTGTTGGAGACCTGCCATGTGGTAGTAGTAGGCGATAAGTTTGTCGATGAAGAAAACCACACATACCGTGTGACTCGGGTGGAGGGGCATACAGCTTGGGCCAGATTCATAGGGACAGTGAATATGGAAACCCAGGCATTGGCATTTCAAGCTGCAATATCATTAAAGCTGGGATTTACCCGCATTGGGTTTCCGTGTGCACCGGCTCTGGCGCCTACAGGGCGTCTTGTGGGAATTTACCATACACACAGCGATGAATCGTATGTTCCTACCAGTGGTTCATCATCAGTTGCCCCACACGGTGATGTATATGATGTCGGCGCTGTTATTTCAGCCAGTCTGAAGAATTCTGTGGGTCTTAAAAGCGTCCATTCGTGGGAATCTCATCTACCTCATGACGGTTCAGCTTATGCACGTTCAAGGCGTACAGCTCTTTCTCTGCTTAAGAAGAATCCAGATGCAATTCTTGATCTTCATCGAGATGCCGCCCCTCTTAGCGCTTACGCCACTACGGTAATGGGCAAGCCAGGCGCAAAAGTCATGATTGTCCTCGGTAGGCAGAATCCTAATCTCAAAGCCAATGAGCAATTTGCTTTTGCATTGAAAAACTATGCAGACAAGGAATTTCCAGGGTTCGTTCGTGGGATCTTCTATGGTGACGCCACGTTCAATCAGGATCTTTCGCCGAGGGCTCTGCTTTTTGAGATGGGTTCTCATGAGAACAGCAGAGAAGCAGCAGAGCGGGTTATGGTAAATTTCATCAACTCGATTCCCGCTGTTCTCTACGGTGTAACCCCTTCGGGACGCACTGCGCAAAAAGAAGCCTTGCGTCGAGCCAAAGGAGAAGGGGGTGCCGCAGTATCTACTATTGTAGCAGCGATTATCTTAGTCCTGATAGGCACCGCTGTATTCCTCTTGCTTAACGAGAAAAGCTTCAGCGGGGTTATGGCAAGGCTAAAGAGATTTAGAGAGGTTGAATTAAGGGAATTTATGGCTATCAATAAGAAGTCGATTCCACCTGAAGATGAAGAATAAGCCTGATATATCCTGTCCTCCTCGTTGCAAGCTCCGGAGGTTGAAATTGCATCTATACTCTTTGAACAGCTCAGGGAGACTATGTACATAACTTGCACGAACCATCGTAGTAAAGGGGGTCCCAGGACTATGGCAGGAATAATTGACTGGGTCAGCAAGAAAATGAGAAGGCCCGATATTGAGATTTCAGAAGAATTCGGCCGAGAGTTCACTAATAAGACAGGAAAAGAACAGCATACGGCCGACTCTCCTTGGGTGGATGACGGGGTATATGTGTCCCCGACACCGATTACCGCAGGCGATCGCGTAAGCATTAAGTACTCAGGG
>JBMNPL010000056.1:0-2729 GCA_050943575.1 Alphaproteobacteria bacterium | reverse complement strand
AGTCAGACCGAGGTACGACCTGACATTGGAGTCCAGAAGTTTGGATCCGTATTCTTTGTAAATGGATGCAAGGAAAATACCTGGAACTACGGAAAGATATGATTGGAAATCCAGATCCCCTATCGAAGCATCCATGCAAGGCAGACCATCTATTCCGCTTATCCCCTTCACATCGATATGGATGCTATCTGGTTCGCTCAGCTCCATCAGGGCATCGTAGTAGTATTCGATATCCAGGATTCTGCAGACTAGCTTTTTCCCATCTACTGTCTTTTCTTCGAACGTATTGAACTGATCGCTGCGCTTCCTATCCGATATGACATAGACGAAGTAACGTTCGATGTTGTCTCTATTCTTACGGATATCCTGTGCCAAGCTGTATCCGTCATCTGAACTGTCGGTGCTTTCTTCCACATCCCCGCTGATCGAATCTTCTATGAACGCTACGGCATGGTTGATGTAGTCTTTGAATGCGGTCTTGGTAATGGTGGTCATTTCCGCTTCGCCCGAGAAATCACAGACGAACAAAGACATCGTATTGTCGAATTCATCGAAATTATAGCCGTGGATCAGAAGTTTTCTGTTCCTGCGACCTGTTCTCTCATAAAAGCAAGGCACCGCAACAGGACATTTGTTGTAATTGGACAGGTTGGTGGTTATGGTTTCCAGATACTGCATTGAAACATACTGTGTGTTCTCTTCTGCCTCGCTGCGGATATCCGCCAACGTGTTCTGTCTGAATTCTTCCAATTTCCCCATGGTTACACCTTGTATATCCTCAGCTGTTCAAGATACAGCTCGTACTGAACCAGTCCGATAGCCGGAGAAAGAGTCGATCTCTTTAGACACGGGAACCCGTCCTTCACCGTATACTGTTCCAATTCAATGATTTCATAGACCTGATCGTCATATTTATCACTGGGAAGGCCCAATTCTGCGAGTTTCATAAGGAATTCTTCGCCGCAATTGTAGTCATCAAACGTTTTTAACAGACGGTTGGTGATTATACTGAGGTTCACTTTCTTCTCATCGTTCACCGAGGTATTTTTCAGTTTTACGACTGACAGATAACCGTCGGTGGTGCAGTCCAGTTGTTCTGCCGATGTAATCGTAACTGTATTGGAACCGACATGTGTGCTCTTTACTTCATACCATGTGTCCGAGAAAACAAAATCCTGTTTCCCCTTCTGGCTCAGCATCCACCCGTCGAGTACCGTTTTCGGATCATATTTCTTTAACAGGATTTCATCGATTACGCACATTTCTCCGATCAGGCCCTGTACCTCTTCCTTCGTTAAGGGCAACCCGTCCGTCGAGAATGCACGCTTCCACTTTTTGTAAATCTCGATAAACTTTGCAGCGGCATCTTCCAGTTTCACATTCCATGTGGATTCGAATACATCCTCATAAAACGCCTTGAACATCAGATAGTAGCGAGGATCGTTGAGTCTGAATTCAAGTCTCCATTGTCCCTCCGAATACTCTTCAATGGAAACTGAAACGGCCTTGGACTGTTTAACCGCCGGAGGCCTGGAAGGTGAAATAAGCATGAATGCCGAAAGGTGACCCTCTGTGACGTGTACCGGAAGAGGGTGGTCTTTGGACCAACGGTGCATACATTCAGTACTCTTCATCTTCATTCAACCTCTGATAGATTGCATTGGAGCGATATTTTACCAACTTTTTCTCAGCACCTGCCGCACCGGCTGGGAATCCTATTGCAAATCCGACGGGATTGATACCGTCTAGGTCTGCAATCATTTGCTCATAGTCTTTCCTGTCCGGTTCGGAGACCTTTTCGAGATCGGTCAGATCCAGATAGTAAATCAGAAGCAACGGATTACGGCCAGCAATCATGTAGTCCTTGGCACTGACATTCTTGGGCTTGCTTGCTTTAACACGAGCGATTTCGGATTCAGACAGGAACTCCTTGGAATCTTCGGGCGATTTCAGAGTTCTGTTACCCATCTGAACAACTTTCGGATCTGCATCAGGTTTGAAGGTATATGTGCGACGCCTGGGGCAGTAAATTTCCATGTCGTGGACATTGTACAACGTCTTCTTGGAACCGCCTGGGGTGTCATTTCTTCTGCTGATGATGGCCACATCCCATTTGTCTTCGCCGTCCATTATTAGTTTGGATATGTCGGAGAAACTGTACCACACATTCTTAGGTGCCACCTTGGTGTCCCTCAGCAATGCGATAATCTCGTCTTTGGGAATATCGGTCCAACAGATGTTTCCATGATCGGGCCTTTGTATGTAATGCGAATAGGTTTCCAATCTGTCATAGAAGGAATCGAGCACACCGTAATTGTGCAGTGTAATGTCCCTGTCAACAATGACATACATCGTGTCGTGAACGTCCCCTGCCAGGCATTTCACTACAAACTCCTTGGCGGATGATCTCATTTTGGCACGCGACGTCATCAGAAGCCCGACCATATCTTCCTGGACATGGATTCCGTACTCAGACGGAGTGAGTTTCTGTGCACACATGTCGTCTATATCGGATTTCAGTTCGTCGTTGACCCTTCCGATATATCCGAACCATGCCTGGATTCCGGGATTGGTCCAGACCCTGCACACTTCGGCAAATCCGTCTTTGTATCCGAACCATCTGCCCATCTGCAGCAGAGTATCGTACTGCTTGGAGACACGATAGAAGTAACTGATCATCAGACCTTCCAGCGTCAGACCTCTGGACAGAGCGTTTCCGCCTATGACGA
>JBMNPL010000055.1:0-2759 GCA_050943575.1 Alphaproteobacteria bacterium | reverse complement strand
TTTTTAAAAAGTATCCCATCTCCGCCCTCTGCCGCTACAATTTGGACAAGTTTTCACCCCATCTGATTAAAAACATCATTCAAGTGCATCCTATTATTCTCTGGAACAGCAAGGTCCATGAAAACCCCTACTACATACCGACCCATGATTTTGCCCACGGAAAGCTGGCCGAGGCGCAGGTCAGAACTTGGCTGGATAACATTGGGCGCTTTACTGACCAAAGGAGCCGCTTCCACACGATCTTCCAGAAGAAACAGGAGGAAATTGCGGAGCTGAACAAGGTGATGACCAGCGGCATTATCTCCGCTTTTCTTAAGCTCCTGGAAACCCATGACCCATACACTAAGGACCACTGCAGCAATGTGGCAGCCCTGGCCCTGCAGCTGGCCAAGAGGCTGAAGAAACCTGGCGAGTTCAGCGCCAAGCTCTATTACGCGGCGCTGATTCACGACTTTGGCAAAACGATAATCCCCAAAGGGATCTTAAACAAGCCAGAAGAGCTGACCGACCAAGAATACGCCCAGATTAAGATGCATCCAGTCTATGGCGCAGAAGCACTGTGCCAAATCGACCAGATGGAAGAAATTGCCGCAGCCGTGCGCTACCACCATGAGCGCCCCGATGGAAGAGGCTACCCTGCCGGCCTGAAAGATGAAGAAATTCCCCTCATGGCCAAGATTATTGTCATCTGTGACAGCTATGACGCGATGACCAACGACCGGCCCTACCGAAAGGCCCGCAGCCACCAGGAAGCTCTGGCTGAAATCAAGGCCTGTGCCGGGACCCAATTTGACCCAGTGTTGGTGGAACATTTTCTCCCGCTGTTCCCTTAAAACGCCTGAATAGCAAAGTGCCGTCTCTCCCTTGGAGAGGCGGCACTTTTCATTGTTAGAGCCGAAACTGGGCAATAACTGCCTGGAGTTCATCCACCATGGAAGCTACCGTTTCCGCCATGGTCGCAAGTTCGGTCATGGACGCGGCCTGCTCCTGGGCAGCTGCCGCCAGGCTCTGGCTGGTTTCATCCATGGTGCCAGAGGACTGGGCTACCCCAGTAATCCGCTCCACCATCTCGTTAATTTGGCCCAGCACCTGGGCGAAGTTGGAATTGGTCTCGGCCAGGGCTTGCTGTCCCTGGGCCACTTCCGCTTCAGTTGCATTAATGCTTTCAACTGCCCGGGCCACTTGGCTCAGCAGCGAGCTGTTCATCCACGCGATCTTGCCCACCGCATCCTGGGTTTCTTCAGCCAGCTTGCGCACCTCTTCAGCCACCACCGCAAAGCCCCTGCCCTGCTCCCCAGCCCGGGCCGCTTCAATGGCGGCATTGAGTGCCAGAAGGTTGGTCTGCTCCGCCACATCAGAAATCATTTCCAGGACGAGCCCCATGCCCTGGGCGGCCTCAGAGACCAAAGCCACCGCCTCCTCAGTCTCCTTAGAACTCTGCACAATCCGCTCCATGGACTGCACTGTGCGTTCCATATCCCTCTGCCCGCCTCCCACCAAGTCGGTGACACTTTGGGCACGTTCCGCCATGCGCTCAGCTTGCTCCCGTACCGAGCTGATCATCTCGCTAAACTCGCCAAGAGAGGAGGCCACCTCTTCGAGGGTAGCGGAGTTCTCTTCACTGGCAGCTAGAAGATTCTGCCCAGTTGTGGACGCCTGTTCAGTCATTTCCTGCAAAGCGTTAATAATTCCCCTCAGGCTGTCCCTGAGCTCCTGGAACGCCTGGGCCAACACTCCGATTTCATCTCCCCGCTCCAGCTCCGTCTGGGAAACCTCCTCTGTAAGGTCCCCCTTGGCAATGCGGGCTGCATGCTCAGCCGCCCTGGCCATGGGCTTAAGTACTCCCCGGGATAGAAGGAGGTAGAGAACCACGACCAAGATCAAACTGCAGAGCACAGAAATAAGTAAGACAGTGCCCCGAAAAGCGGTTACCGTTTGGTCAATAATCTTTGGGGAAGCACCAGTGTAAAGCATCCCCACCGCTTCTCCCTGCTCATCGAGGAGGGGCCGATAAGCGGTCTGGTAGAGATTGCCCGCCACGTCGGCCTTGCCGTAGTAGGGCTTCTTATCCCTTAAAACCTGGTCAATCACGTTTTGAGCCGCTTCTGTTCCAACCGCCCGCTGGCCTTGGGAAACCACGGTGGTGGCAATTCTAGTTCCGCCGCGGAACACTGTTACCGTGTTTCCAGTGAGGCCTGCCAGCCAGTCAACCAGTTCATTATTATCATTGAGCAGCTCAGTGCCCTTATAGAGGCGCTCTCCCTCACCACGCCAGGGGCCGGGCAGTCTGCTGTCTATGAGTTCGTACATTAAAGCAAGGTCCGAACGGACCTTGTTGAGGGCCATGGTTTCCGCCTGATCCACAATCAGGTATTGGGAAACCAGGAAAATAGCTCCCGCCAGCAGAAAAATCGCTGCCACCACTGGAATGAGCACCCTCCAGCGCAGGGACATCCGTTTCAACCAGATCACTCCTCGTATTTCCATCCGTTTTGCTGAACTTTGAGTTCGCCTGTGGCTGTGAACACTTTCACTTACTCTTCAAGGGGAATGCGAGAAATCAAACCTACACTGTATTCGGCTTCCTGCTATAATTTCCCTTCTTTTCGGGAATGAGTCTTGAAAACACCCTAGGACCCACGTTTCATTTGAGTGCAGTTCCTAGAACAAGCACAGCTGTCCCCAATAAAATGATCCCACAGGAGGTGAAGAACATGCCTTTTACTGTTCAGCAGTTGAATGAGAACAACAGTGTGGGA
>JBMNPL010000054.1:0-2778 GCA_050943575.1 Alphaproteobacteria bacterium | reverse complement strand
GAGTGCTGCAGGTAAAGTTGATGCACTGGGGTTGCAGTGCCATGCGGGTACTGGCATGCAGATAATGTCATGCATGTCGCCCGACGCACGCCGTTGAGGTCTGGTACGGCCAAAGGGCATTTGGTATTGCTGCTTCATAGGAAAGCGATCACAGGTCTCTTTTGACTGCGCGATTTTCGATCACTCATTGTGAAATAATCACCCAAGGACTAAAACGATCCGGCGAAAACCTTGTCTGTGATCTAATTTCGATCAGGACCTCGCCTTGAGGTGATCGAATATCGAACACCCTATCGCATAACGGAGCCTCATGAGGGGGCCGCTGATCGAAAATCGCGCACACCATGCAAAGACGTGATCGAGAATAAGACACCCTTTCCAAGGAACGTGATCGAATATCGCGCACTCACGAGTTTAAAAGAACATCGTCACCCCTAGAGAGCCAAAAAAACCTCAAAGTGTGATCGAAAATAGGACACCTGTACCGCCAGGTGTGATCGAAAATAGGACAGCGACACGGCAATTGTCAGAAAAACCTCAGAACGTGATCGAAAATAGGACAACGATATCGCCGAACATGATCGAGAATAGGACAGCGACACGGCAATTGCCGGAAAGATCTAAAGAAGATGATATTAATGAGGACACACTCCATGAACCACTCGGCGACTGGAGGGTGGGGGCTTGTACGCTAACGTGGACCCCACTACCCTCGCAACTGTGGGGCCTACTGCGCAACCAGCCGTAAATCCTGCTACGTTAGTAATTGTAGGTTTCAATCGCGTGATCGTATGAGGAACCTGTCTCGTTCCGTATCTTGCAGGTATACGTAGTCCAGTTTCGGTTCTTTGCACGCTCTTTCAAACTCTGCGCCTGCAGCGCTTCTGCAGGCGCGGCAAGCGTGCCACGGGATGATGATTGCTGCTATACGTGAGACTTTCCCAATATCATGGACAGCGCCGGAGACTACCAGCCGCCAGCCGCTGCACGATCTGCACCTTCCGATACGCTCGAATTGCTGTTCAGAGATGCCGTCAGTGTCATAATAGACTCTACGTGTTCTCTCATAAACCGGTCCTGGGCCGAAAACCCTGTCTAAGTCAACGTCTTTTCGCGTGTTCCACATTTTCTTTAGAGCATCAACCAGCTCCCTGATATTCTGAGTCACTCTATCAGATTGTCTCGTAAGACGCGGGGACCAGTCAGGCTCTTTGGCTGCGCTATAGTCCAGGCCCGCCAGGGCCAGCAAGATGCCGGCATTGATATACGGAAGCGCGCCTTCAATAGAATAGCCCCCTTCCAGCACCACGATATCAGGGGCAAGGAGCTCAGTAAGGCGGGCATATCCTCCGGCTGTGAAGTTCATGTTCGTAAGAGGGTCGGTATAGTGATTGTCCTGACCTGCCGCGTTTATTACGACATCAGGTTCATAGTCCTCAAGTATAGGAAGGACAAGGTTTTCCAGGACGTATAGAATCCCGTCATCCCCTGTCCCGGGGGGAAGGGGCACGTTTACGGTCATGCCGTACGAGGCAGGCCCGCCTCGCCCCTCGATGAACCCTGTCCCCGGATAGAGGGTGCGTCCGTCTTGATGGAGCGAGATGTGGAGCACACCTGGGTCATTGTAGAAGATATCCTGAGTGCCGTCGGCGTGGTGCGCGTCAGTATCCACTATGGCAATACGCATATCCGGTCCGTAAGTGTGACGGATATGTTCCACCATTATCGCTTCGTTGTTTACCAGGCAAAATCCCCGTGACCCGTGGACTATTCGCATTGCGTGGTGGCCGGGCGGGCGGAGAAGCGCGAACGCTCGGTCAGCCTTGCCTGTGAGGACAAGATCCGCTGCGACCATTGTTCCGCCTACTGCTATCCTGTGCGACTCTGTAATGATTCGGGATACATCAGGGACACACACATGTATGCGATTTATGTGGGCGTCACTTGCGATTTCAGGCCTGTATTCTTCGATGCCGGGGACATCCAAAAGGCCTTCTTCCATGATTTGATCCCGCGTATAAAGGAGCCTTTCTTCCCGTTCCGGGTGATCAGGGGTGATTGCCCAGTCAAAAGCGGGAAAGAAAATAAGTCCTACCTTGTGTTTACTTGTTTGCACTTAAGCTTGACCTCCGTATCGTCCTTTGGGAGAGGCTCGATCCTAAATATGAGTTCATTAGTTTTCGCTTGTTTTCCAAAGTTTTGAGTTACCGGTGATTGCAACGAGGCGTGTGAAAATTCGGCCACCAACCTACGGGCCGGCTTTTGCCTGGGCGACCCGCTTGGGGCACCGTCCCAGAGTGCATCACCGGTAACCCGCACGGCGCGTACACTTTCCAAAACCAGCGATTAGTTGTCGCGATCCACTTAGGGGGCCGAGACCCTCGTAACCCCTGGTCTAACCTGGGCACGAATCATAAACGTGTGTCCTACGGTATGGAATCCTCGCACCATATTGAAGCTTTCTTCCTCTACTATCTGGATATTCTCAGCCTCATCAAGGCCTAGCTTCTTCCCGAACTTCGTCGCCCATGCCATGGCTTCGTCGCGGGCTTGCTTGATGCCAAAGAGGACAGGCCTCTCAATTCTGCCTACGTAGTCTGCTTCCGGCACGGTCATGACGCCTAAAGCTGTGTCCGCGTGTAGAGTAATAGCTGCTGTCGGACGGCTTGCTGCAGCTCCTATAGCATTTGCGCTTTCATAATAGGGAAGGACTTGGCACTTAAGTCCCAGACGTTCCGCGACAGGAGGGATGAAGACCCTTGCAGGGGCGCCGAGACC
>JBMNPL010000053.1:0-2798 GCA_050943575.1 Alphaproteobacteria bacterium | reverse complement strand
CTATATTTGTCTTGAATGCCCTTATCTTTTTCAAAAGAAATTTTATCAACCCAATCAGATGGATTATATTCTTTAATATCTAGCCCTAAATTTGTAATTACATGTTTAAGAACAGATTTTTGATCATCTTCTCCAAAAATTAAAAAATTTTGTTTTAATCCGATACGTTCAAAATTTCGCCTTAAAATCCTTAAACAAATTGAATGAAAAGTTCCCATCCATAATTCTTTTGAATTTGGAACTTTAAATGATATATCTGGAATACCATTTTCAATTCGCCTGGACATTTCATTTGCGGCTTTGTTTGTAAATGTTAAAGCAAGTATTTGCCAAGGTTGTGCCAAATTATTTTCTAAAATATAAACTATTCTGGCAGTAACAACCCTAGTTTTACCGGTACCAGCACCTGATAGAACTAAAACTGGTCCTTCGGTAGTTTCAACTGCTTTTCTTTGTTGTTCGTTTAATTTTCCATTATCAATAATCATTTTTATTAGTTTATATTAAAAAGTTCTATCATTCCAAACAATAATTTGTTATAACAAAAATATGAGCAGAATTATATGTTTTGACCTTGAAACAACTAGTTTTGATTATTCTCGTGGTGAACGAATAATTGAGATCGGCGCACTAGAATTAATTAATGGTAAAATTACCGGAAATAAATTTCATGAGTATATAAATCCCGAAGGAAAAATAATTCCGCCAGAATCTTATAAAATTCACAAACTTTCTAATGCTTTTTTAGAAGATAAACCAAAATTCTCAGAAATCGCGCAAAGTTTTTTAGATTTTTTAGGCGATTCACCAGTTGTAGCACATAATGGGATTGATTTTGATTTTCCGTTTGTAAATTGGGAACTGAGAGCCCAAAACTTACCTGAAATTCCGCGCGAACGCCAAATAGATACATTGGTAATTGCTAGACACAAAGTTTTTGGTCCTAAAGAATACACTCTTGACGCACTGGCACGATGGTTTGGTATTTCATTAGAATCAAGAGCCGAATCTCACGGCGCTTTAATAGATACAGAGATTTTGGCAAAAATTTATTTAGAGCTTGAAAATTTTGCACCTGCAATAAAAATTGAAGATTTAATTAATGACCATCATGAAGCTATGTTAAAACATCCGAAAATCGGGGCAAATTTTCCACGACGAAATTTTGCACCCAAAGATGAAGAGTTAGCAAATCATAAAGAATTTATGAAACGTATTATTAAATAAAAAAAATCGCACTAATATGTGCGATTTTTTATTTGAATTATATTTTTAATATCCATATTTTCCATTCAATCCGATTAATAATTCTGTTATTCTTTTTTGAGTATCAATATCACCCAAAGCACCTGCCAATGCATTAGCAGATTCTAAATCTGATCGGGCATTAGGTATATCCTTTATTTGTATACGCAATGCGGCGCTTTTTTCAAAATAAGACATTGCGCGTCTGGACATATTTATTCTGTTGGCTTGATCTTCGTCTTTTTGTATATCTTCAGAAATTATTTTTATAGCCAAAGTATAATCTTGTAATGCCATTTCATAATTACCAATCGCAGTATATGCATCTGCACGCCCCGCAAAATCTTGATCTGACGAATCTTCTAGAGATTGGGAAATCGCCACATCATAATCAGAAACAGCTGCTTCCCAATTTTTCATCCATAAATTTAATTGAGCACGTTTAGAGTAAATATCACGTTCGGTTAAAACCTCGGTCGGATTTTTACCAAATATTTTCAACGCAGAATTTAAATCAGACATAGCGCTTTCTAATTCGCCCATATGTATTTTTAATAAAGCACGATCATAAAAAGCCAAAGAACTTCTTGATTTCAATTTTATCGCTTTATCAAAATCTGCTTTGGCAGCAACATAATTTGCATCAGACATATAAATTTCGCCACGATAAGTATATGCCAACGCAGATTCTGGATCAGATTCTATCGCAGCACTAACATCTATAAGCGCACCTTGTATATCCCCATCCAATAATTTTGTTTTGCCAGACTCTAATAATTGTAACCCTTGGTCTGATATTTCATATTGACTTTCATTATCATATTTTATTAAAAATTCATGTCCACGACCCACTATATAAAAAGTAGCACAAACAAAGAAAATAATTATAATCCAATAAAAATAAATTGTAAAACGTGAACGATTGTTAGTCTGTTTAGTATTAATAGTAGCAACTGGAGTAATAGTCAAAGATTTTGCTGCTTTGAGTGCTTGTTTTTTAACAACTTTTTTAGGTGTTACTGATTTTTTAACCACTTTCTTTGTAACCGGTTTTGCAGCTGTTTTTTTGATAGTTTTTTTAACAGACTTCTTTGCCGGTTTTACTGTTTTTTTTACAGGTTTTTTTGCGGTGGTTTTTAATACTGTTTTTTTCTTGGTAGATTTTTTTGGCATTTTTCTCTCCCTCCAATAAATCCTTGTAATTAAATTTAGAAAAAAATGATAAATAAGTCAAGAAGAAAGGGTTAACAAACTTAAATGTAAAAATTAAATCAAATTATATCTTTCAATAACCAGATTTAATTTTGCTTTAATTATATATAAAACCACCCTTAATAGTTGGGTGGTATAAATTTGCTAGCTAAATATTAATTTCTATACAATTTAACGGACACGATTATTTCGTTTCGAAAATAAAAACAAATTTATTGAACTGCCGATTTGTTTTACCGGATTTTTATTAATTTTTTGTGTCAATACTGATTTGTAAACATAATCAACTAAATCACCAAAAGTTATTAATTTTTCAATATCTGTATCTGGAATTTCCATCA
>JBMNPL010000052.1:0-2821 GCA_050943575.1 Alphaproteobacteria bacterium | reverse complement strand
AGGAGGCCAAATAGGAATTCATTATAAGACGCCATGAAAGCGAATGCTCCGGCAGCGGTCATTCCAGGAGCCGCTATCGGCACTAACACGTGCCGAAGAACCTGTAGTCTTGTACAACCGTCTACTAAGCCGGCTTCTTCCATACTCGCTGGGATGCTCCTGAAATACAGAGTCAAGTACCATACGGTGAACGGTAGAGTAATCGCACTGTATACTAGTATCAAGCCTAGATGAGTATCAAGGAGTCCTGCCCACTTAATCATAAGATAATACGGTATAGCTACTGCTACCGGTGGGAGAAGTCGGCTCATCAGAATAAACTGGTAGGTTTTGGCGGAACCGCGAAACTTCATCCGTGCAAAGACGTATGCGGCCGGTGTGCCGAGTAGAAGATTCATGAGGGTTACGAAGACTGCAACAATACTGCTGTTCCTAAGGGCGGGGAGTATATATCTCGCCTCCTGCGATATGCGACTTCTGATAAGTCCCTTTACCTGATAGCTGGTGGGGATCTCGCCTGTGAAGATGTACTTGTAATTGTCGAGGGTAACATTTCGGATCACCCAAGCTACAGGTTTGGTAAAGAGATCCGCTTCTCCCATGAAGCTGCTCCGAATAATCCAGTAGAACGGGAATGCGATGAAGACGATCACTAGGAACGATAACATGTATGCAATAAGAACCCCGATATGCTTAGTCTTCACCATCGGTATGGGCACCTCCTTTAAGGACGATGTGCAGTAGTAGAGTGAAGTCTTGCCCTCCCATGCTCGTGGGGCGTTACTCGGATGATTCACGGTTCCAAGTTGTCGAGTGGTTTCAATAAGTCTCGTCTGTCCGTAGAGCCCTCATATAAGCTAAGATAAACAGCAGAATCACGCTGGCTATCGCAAATGACAGGGCCGTGCCATGACCGAAATTAAGGAATCTGAAGGCCTCAATATATGCGTACCATGAGATTAGAGCGGTAGCGTTTCCAGGTCCCCCTCCGGTCATGACATAGACTAAATCGAACGCCAGAATCGCAATCATCGTTTCATAGATTGAAATCACCAGTAACGTCGGTTTCAGGAAAGGCAGGACAACGTATCTGAAATAGGTTAGCGGGCCTCCGCCATCACAGTAAACCGCGTCACGGAGTTCTTTGGGTATTGTTTGAAGTCCGGCAAGAATCAACACCGCTGCTAGAGAACCTTCCTTCCAGACATGGGCAACCGCAAGGCATACTCTGGCAGTGCTTGGGGTGCTGAACCACGAGTAGTAGTCCTTCATGAAGCCTGTCTGTACCAAGAAGGCATTCAATGCGCCGTAATCACTGTGAAAAATCCATTTCCACATGATACCGGCTACCGTGGCAGGGATAGCCCAAGGTATGAGTATCAATACTTGAAGTATGCGTGATGTCCGGAGTTTGGAGTCCATCAATAACCCAACAGTGATACCGTAGACAAGAACCGTAATAACAGCTGTGAAAGCGAACCTGAGTGTGCTTGAGAGTGAAGCTGCGAAATATTCACTGGTAACGACTTCTTTGAAATTGCGTAGGCCTACGAAAGAGGTATCCCAGGGCTGTGTAAGGACGAAATTTCTAAGACTTAAGTTAAGAGAGTAGAGGAGCGGAAACAGGGTGAATGCTAAAATGAATACAAGGACAGGCAACACCAACAGAAATGGTTTCTCGCCGGTTCGTCCTGAGATTTCTAACCCAGGGTCGCGCGCATCTTTGCCGATGATTCTCGTGGGAATCATTCTATTGTACCCCCCTTGAGTATCCAAGCCGATAGGGGTGGTTTCCCCATGGAAACCACACCCCCGCCCTGATATTTGCAGTTACTGCCAGGGGATCGCGACAGGCGGCGCAGGGGATCATATTCCTCTGGCCCTTGCGCGCCGCCTGCCCCCATGTTCAACATGAATTCGTCATCGGTAACATTGGTCTTCAGGCCTCTTTGCAGTTTGTCTGTGATTACTCACAGCCACAAGGCATTTCTATTTCCGCATTTGATTCCATTTTTCTGCACAGGTTTCCAGTACCTGTTTAGCGGTCTTTTGGCCAAGATAGGCCTTGTGGAGTTCTGTCCTCACAAAGAGATCCCAAGCTCCGTAAAACGGGCTAAGGCCCTCCTTGGCTCGCGCGAACTTAGATTGTTCCAGTTCAAGTCTTACGTCGCCCCAGGCATTAATTGCCGCAACTACTTCTGGGTCTTCATAAAGAGGCAATTGCGCAAAACCTAAACCTTTCTCAACTGCCCAGATTTTTTCTACAACGTACTTCCCGTTGGTCTTACCGCCAAAGTACTGTATGAACTTGCCACAAGCGTCTATGACATCCTTCCCGCGATCAACCGCCATTTTAGTCATTGCGTAGAACCTTACATATCCTACGGTTTCATGTGTGTCGCCTGGCATTAGAGCCATCTTAAAGTTGCCTGCGAGTTTAGAGGCAGCGGGGTTATTAAGCTCGGCTAGATTATACTTGGGAATAATCGTAAATGCGTGTTCGCCGGCTTGCATACTCTTTACAAGCTCGATTTCTGCCATTGTCAGTGATGCGGGGTCTATGGTCTTTGTATCTTGCATGCCTTTGGTAATCCACTCAACTGTATCCACAGCGGCAGAACCCGATTTGTGGAATACAGGCTCGAGGCCATCAAACATGTGCCCATCCTTCCGGGAATAGACCATTGAAATGAAAACCTCATTTGCTGCAGCCTCTTGCTGACCGAACTCGAAAATCATCGGATATTTGCAGATACCTTTGGCCTTCATGGCAACAGCTTGCTCCTCCACCTCTTTCCAGGTCTTCGGAGGGTTTGCGAAG
>JBMNPL010000051.1:0-2824 GCA_050943575.1 Alphaproteobacteria bacterium | reverse complement strand
AACGCCTAAATCAGCTGCTAAATAACGCACAGAAGAATCCAGCGCACTTTTTGCTACACCCATAACATTATAATTTGGAATTGATTTTTCTCCACCAAAGTATGTCAAGGTTACAATACTACCACCATTTTTCATAAGCATACTTGCACGACGACTTAATGCGACCAATGAATAAACTGAAACATCCATGGTATTTTTGAAATTTTCACGACTAGTATCAGCATAACGACCATTTAATTCATTTCTGTCAGAAAAAGCAATTGCGTGCAACATACCGTCTATATATCCCCATTCTTTTTTAATTTTAGCGAACAAGGCATCCATTTGTTCATCTATTTGAACATCGCATGGCATAACAAATTTTCCAGCACCAATTGATTCTGCCAATGGACGAACACGTTTTTCCATACGTCCATGACCGAACGGCATTGCTATTTCTGCACCTAATTCATGGGCTTTTTTAGCAATTCCCCACCCCATTGACATATCATTTGCTACACCACAAATAAGTATTTTTTTACCTTCTAAAAGTTTCATTATATTTCCTCTTGTTATATTTATTGGACAACTAAATTCTAGCATTTGGACGAAAATGATGCAACTTATTAAAAAAACGCTTGATATTGAAAAAAAAATGTTATAAACTTTGCACGCTTTGGAGTTGTAGCTCAGATGGTAGAGCAAATGACTTTTAATCATTGGGTCCAGGGTTCGAGTCCCTGCAACTCCACCACTTTTTTCTTATACACATCTATATTTATTCCGGATTAATTTTAAGTATATTCAATTAATTTAACGTGCAAAATGTAAGTATAGTATATTATTTGTATATTTGCAAAATATATTTAAACTTGAATTAAACACAAATATTGCTATGGTAAATATAGTCCGAGTATGATTCGGCAAACAAAAAGAAAGGAGAAACCTCATGAAAAAAATACTATTAACCTCATTAGCTGCTGTATTTGCTGTATCAGCCGCCCAAGCTGTTACACCCTATGCCTCATTAAAATTGGGTTATTCAAGTGTAAATATAAAACTCACAGATGATATGACTAGTGCAACACTTGACCTTGATAGTATTTATGGTTGGACAGGGGCAATCGCTGGTGGTGCACAATTTGAAGTTTCCGATATGATTGCATTACGTGGTGAAGTAGAATATGCATACACAAAATTTAAAGGCAAGGTCAAATCAGGTAATCCTAAAGACTCAACATACACAAACCAAACCTTATTATTGGGTGGATATGTTGATTTTGGTGGAAAAAATTGGGCTGGATTTAACCCATATATTGGCTTGCATATTGGTTATGGTTTTGGTGAATATAATCATTATAATACCTCATTCCCTGATGTTGACGCAGATGGGTTTGCATGGGGCGCATCTATCGGTACATCTTATGCGATTAATGATCAAGTATCCTTGGATTTAAGTGGTCGTTATATAAATACGATTGGTGATGTTGAAGTTACCGGACTAGGAACAGGAGAATTTGATAATGATATGTTCTCAGTTATGCTAGGTGTACGTTATGCATTTTAATCACCTTGGTTAATAAAAAAACGGTCGCAAGACCGTTTTTTTATTATTATAAAATTACAAAAACAACTTGTTTATTTTTTTATCGTATCCAAACACTTTTGCAACAAGTTTTTATATTCAACTATCAATTCTTTTGGTTTTATTGGAATAATATTACCACCCCATTGAGTTAAATATATACTTATTGCATATAAACCACCTGCCCGCATTTTTATTGTCATACTACCATCAGAATTATTTATAAATTCTTGAGTCGGATGAAATTGATATTTTTTCGCTATTTCTATCGTTTCGGGATTTTTAATTAACCATTCTATATTATATACGGTGCCTTCGTTATATACCCCAAACATATCCTTGGCATATTCTTTAATAGAAAAATTATTATCTTTGTTAAATCTATTACCAGTATCAACTATTTTCGTTATATCTGATACTATATAATGCCTAAAATCTGAACAATTTCTTGTGTTTTTATATGCACAAGCAACTAAATATACATTATTTGGACCATACATAATACCCAAAGGACATACAGTATGTTCGCGATTATTATACATAAAACGTATTTCATGTTGATTACTTATTGCAGAATCTAAAACAGATTTTACATTTGCATCAAAACCTATTATTGGATGAGGCCCAACAAAAGCAAAATTTGAATTTATTTTTTGTTCAATATCATTTATTTTACTATCAGCTTTTTTAGGATTTAAGTTAGAAATTTTTCGGTATAATCTGGTTGTTAATTTGGCTTTCAAATTTTCTAATAAAGTTCGTTCATTTAAATTATTGCCTGTTTTTTGTATAGCAACATCCAATGCTTGTATTTCTGTATCAACAATTGTATCTGGGAAATCGCGTAAATCTAGTTTATACGCACCAGACACCTCTTCCAATTGCTCTCCATAAAAACTTTTAATAGAATCTATCGTGCGTTTTACGGTTCTTTCACTTACTTTATAATCAGCAATATTTCTGCAATTCGCAGGAACTTTACCTAATCGTTTGTATTCAGATGATAAAAAATTCCGAATATCTTCCCGAGTCATATAAGTAGAACGTAAAACATTAATCAGATTTAATTTTATATCAGTTTTTTTATAACTATCACGTAATTCTGACATTTGACCCCTCGTAATATATCCATATCAATATAATAATCATTTTTTTATGTAAGTAAAGATAAAATGGACCATTTTTGTCCAAAAGATTATTTATATTGTTTATAAAGAACTAAAAAGGAGTTTGTATGAATAAAAAAGCCAGACAAATGAT
>JBMNPL010000050.1:0-2879 GCA_050943575.1 Alphaproteobacteria bacterium | reverse complement strand
GTCAGGGATTCTAATCCTGATATACTTATTCTAGGAGAAGGTTACTATGGTCAGACAGCAAGCAGTCGGCTTAGCACAAGACATCTATCATACAACATACCAGAAAATTCAAGTGGGGCTATATTAGTAGGTGTCGGATACAACAGAATTAATGTCAATGGTGTTATTAACAAGTTGTTTTCTAGAATATCACAAGTACCAAAACTTGTTGTAATCACAGGAGATAGACCGTACTATGCAACACGTAATTTTAACCATAAGTCGTTTGAAGAAAATCTTCTAATTAAACAGCAACTAGCTGATAAGTTTCTTAAGTCCGGATGTGTTGGTACTATTACCCTACATGGTGATGGTTCCGATGGCATCTACAACCAAGCAGTTACTGATAATCTGTCAGCAACACCAGTCAACTAAAAGGAAAAATGAAATGAAAAATCTGTTTTGTGCTTTTGTTTTAATCAGTGCATTAACTATTGTGTGTGCCCAAGAGACATTTAAGTTTCCAGGCATGAAGTGTACAGACACTGTTCTATTAGAAAAACAACTAGCTCTAGCTCCAGAGGGTAATTACAAGGTTATATTAACCGCTATGGTTGAATATAGCAAAAATCCACCACAGTCATTTGATGAAGCAAAAACTGTTATGTTTGCTGCGGCTGATTCACTTAATAGATCTAACAAATTAGAAAAAGATTATTTTATTAAACAATATGTATTACATACGCATCAGTGGCTTGATGAATTAGGCGCTTATTGCTTAGATAATCCTGGTACTTATGATGCTAATATTGCTATTCGTGGTTATGAGCAAAAAAAGCCTTGGGCTAAACAGATGCTTGTTAATATGTTAACAAAGTATACTCTTAACCCTACTAAATGCATTCAATGTATAGATGTTTTAATCGAATACAACTTATCCAATGAAATCACAAATGCAGAAGCAAAGGATATTCTCACTAAACTGGACATACGTTATACTAATCAGTTAGCTAACGATAAACCCAAGTGGGAACCTGTTGTGACAAAGATTCGTACTCTACTTGAACGCTACAACTAATCAAAAAAGGAGAAGAATGAAACATCTAGCTACCTTTAGTGTAGTTTTTTTTCTACTAACACTTGTGCTTTCTGCACAATACACAGGACCTGAAATCACAAGGTTGCGTGAAACAGGTAACTTCACTGAGCTTAAAACAGCAACAACGACTATCTTAGCTGATCCTGCAACATCTGAATACAAAAAGCGTGTGACTATCGAATTTGCTATATACGCAGATATCGGTCTCAACACCATCAGTACAGACGAAGAAATCATTGCTAAATACAACGAATATTTGTCTGCTCATAATCTTGCACCGACAACATTTAGCAACGACAAATTGCTTAATGTGTTTTATAATCATAAACGATACGATAGTGTTATTAAATTGAGTCAAACATTAGAAATTGGTAAAAGTGGACAACTTGTTACGGGTGTATCTCATCATCAAAAAGGTGATTTTGTAAATGCGTTAAAGTGTTATGTGGCAGCAGAAGATTGGATGCGTGCAACAACGGTTGCTGTGCGAGCAGGTGATACAACGAATTTCTTTGTGTACTGTTCTAAGGCATTCAATGAAACTTCATTCAAAACTGCAGCATCTGCACGAGAAGCCGTCATGCAACTACTAGCTGTAGATTTTACTGAGACGACTATCACAGAAGAAGATATTAAAAATCTTCTTATCACTATTAATCGCAAATATTCGGCTAAGTTGATCACTGAAGAGCGTACTGAGTGGGAACCATTTATCCAGCTTGTACGCACAACACTCGACACATACAACTAAATAGTGTTGTGTTTACTTACATTCTATAGTTGTAACACGTCTAGGTGTTACAACTATAGAGTTATTTATTTGTTTATATAGGAGCATTAGTTATGGCTAAAATTATCTTAGGTGACAAGAACATAAAAACAGGCTACTGCGTATTAGTAGAGAACCTCAATCCTAAGTTTGGTGCCAGCAAAAGATTCATGAACATCTACCTTAAGTTTGATCAGTTTAAAACAGCTCCAATCTATTACAAAGGGTTACTGTTTGATACTGACAAACTAATCAAAGGATTCTGTTTGATGTTCACTGAACGCGAGCATAGGGCATTCTTCTTTGATCCTTATGTAAGAGATCCTGTATTAAGCAGCCAAAACGACACGTCGTTCATCACTAATTTCCCTGGCCCAATAGGTACTATGTACCAGGCTAGTATACACGGTCATCTTTGCTTTGTAGGCAATATACAGTGGCTTAATCAAGTACGCTGTGTCAAGATACCACTAAGAACAATTTTACAAGCTATCAAGCGTTCCTTGAAGAACAAGGAAGATGTGACTTCCCCATCATTCCTAACACGCGTATTCGGTCGTTAAACAACGAAATTAGATAGAGTAGCACTACTGTGCTACTCTATCGTTTTGTATGTTTTAAATGTGTGTGTTATCCACTGGTATGTACCAAAATTTAGGCTTACAGCAGCTATCGTAGAATTCTGCTTTTTGATTCCATATAGCAACTCTACAAGAATCGTTGGATATCCAGAACGCTCGTGTAACATCCTCATTGTTTACACGTTCCCGTTCTTTCATGGTCATGCGGATACTGTCTTTATTGATATCCTTATCATCGACTTCAAAGTACAGTCTCCCGTTGTCTTCAATTATGGTTTTATACCCGAAAGCAAGCACTAAATTGTTGTTTGTGTATACCTGTACACCTCCCCCGTTTTTGGGGTATAATTGAAGGGCATCCTCCAATAATAATTGGGGTTTTTTAGCTCTATCATAAGTTCGTTCAGTTTTGATGCTAAAACTGCTTATGTGGTTCTTAAGTTCAGATTCT
>JBMNPL010000049.1:0-2883 GCA_050943575.1 Alphaproteobacteria bacterium | reverse complement strand
GAATAATAATGATTAAGAGGAAGTTTTAAGGAGCTTGTCTATATCTAAGTTTTCTATAGCTTTCTGTGCTGCATTTTGCTCAGCATTTTTCTTTGATTTACCTGTTCCTACTCCAAGTAATGTATTATTTTCAAATACTCCAACAGTAAAATCTTTATTGTGTGCTTCGCCTACTTCTTCAAGTATTTTATAGACTGGAACAGGAAGAGATTTTGATTGCAAGAGCTCTTGCAGTTGTTTTTTATAATTATTATCTATGCTCACTAGCTCTTCGTCTGAAAATGCATAAATTATATTTTTATATACAAATTGTGTTGCTGCTTCAATTCCTGAATCTATAAAAATTGCTGCTATTATTGCTTCGGTTACATCGGACAATATGTTTTCAGAGGACATATCAAAGTTGTTTTTTTGCATACCGAAACTAATAACCATAAAATCTTGCAGCTTCAATTTTTGAGCAATTTTAACAAGAGTTTTTTTCCCGACTAAACGCGATCTTAATACAGTTAGCTCACCTTCAGGTCTATCCCTATATTTTACAAATAGAAAATCTGAAACTATAAAATCTAAAACTGCATCTCCTAAGAACTCTAATCTTTCGTTAGAGATAGCTTCTTTGTTCATACCTGCGAAAGAGCTATGCGTAAGCGCTTGTTCAAAAATAGAGATATTTTTTATTTTTAAATCTAAAGTTTTTTCTAAATCTTTACGCATTTCATCGCTAAAACTAACTTGTTTTATAAAACAATTTGCAATTTTTTCATCGTAATTGTTTTTTATTAAAAAACCTTCTAAATTGTTTTTTTTTATATTGTTATTTTTCAATTTCATTTTTTATATCTTCTAAAGGCGATTCAACTTCTTTTTCTATCTCGCGAATTTGTTGCTTAAGTTCCGTTTGTGCTTGTTTTATTTTGCCAAGCCCTTTCCCGAACATTCTCATAATTTCAGGAATTTTTTTAGGTCCAAATAGCAAAAGAATTGCTAATAAAATAAGCAGTAATTCACCACCACCGATATCGAACATTTGTTTGGTTATCCTTAATTATCAACAGGTATTTTAAGTTCTCCTTTTATCTTAGCTTTTAATGCAAGATATACTAAAATTATAAACGTAGATAAGACGAAAGCTAGTATCGACATTAAAATTTTATCAGGAGCTACTGGTTTTTCAGGTAAACTTGGAGCATCAAGTATCTCTACTTGAGAAATATCTTTAGCTTGTTGCAAAGCATCTTGGTGGCGTTGTGTTTCAAGATAAACAAGAACTTGTTCATATATTTTCTTATCTCTATATAATGTAGCGTATTCTTTAGCTAATTCAGGAATTTCCGCAAATGGAATAGAATACTCATCGTTTGCAAATATTCCACCTTTTTGTGCTCTGTCATAGTTTCGTCTTAAAGATTCAACTTTAGTTTGTAATTGTTGTACAACAAGCGAATTGTCAGAAAATTCTTTTCTCGCTGCTTTTAGTTCAGCTTCTGCAATCATCAATTCTGCAGCTATAGCCGCTTGTTGGTTTAACAAAGATTTAGTTTGTTCTTCAATTTCTAAAATTTTATTTTTAGTTTGAAAATTTTGCAATTTTAGTTCGATAGAATCTAATTTTTTTCTGTATTGTTCCGCTTCGTTTTCTGAATATTTAAGAGAAATTTTAGCTGCTAGTATTGTTCTGTTTCTAAGTATAGAATCTAAAGCATAAATAACAGTATTTGCCATATCTTGCGACAATTTAGCTGTTTTTTTTCTTTCTTCTCCAAAAACGAAGAAAGGAGATTTTGCGACTGTATATAGATATATCATGCCACTTTTATCAATTACCACATCAATTGATTTTTTTACCTGTTTGACTAATTTTTCATGCCTTAAGTTTGAATATTGCTTTTTATCTTTCAATTTACATTTATCTATAACATGTTCTGCTACCGATCTACTCATAATAATTTCAGCAAAAACTTGTCCTTGATTACTTTCCGATATTCCTCCAAGCGATAACATTCCACCACCTGTAAAGTTTTTCAACATAGAAGATAATCCACCCGTAGATTCTGTTTTCTTCGGTGGAAACAAAGAAGCTTCCGATAAGTATTCAGCCGGTGCAATAAAACTATAAATTAATGCAATTAGTGTAAATCCGAGTACAAAAGAAATAATTGTTTTTATATTCTTTTTATATACTTCTAATAATTTTTTTATAAATATATTCTGCATATTTTTCGATATTAACAATAAGTATAACTATTTAACAATCGCAACGATAACTGCTATCATAGATACTACTGGAGAAAGTACCGTCAAAATAGTTGTTGCAACTTCCATAAATGTAAACTCTTCTTCCGGTGGAACGGATATATTATCTCCCGGTTCTATTACATACTTCTTTGTTTTTGAAGCTAAAAACTGTTCCCCACCACGTTTTTTATTTACAGTTGTTTCATTTTGATCAGCACGAAAAGCAAAACCACCTGCAGCCTCAATGTAATCCATATAATTAAAATCTTTGCGGTATTTTACAAAACCGGGATTGACAACTTTTCCTTGTACATTCACAAATTCCGTTATCATCGGTACAATTATTGAATCTTGCGAGATAAGCGTTATATTATCTTCAGAGTTCTCATCTTGAATAATTTTTGCGAAATCTATAGACATTCCACCTTTTTTTTCACGTACTCGTGACTGGAAATAACGTAACTCACTCTTACTCATCTCAGAAGGTAAAGTACGATACAAACGTTCCATCTCTAAATCTTTTCTTTTTAATTCCGCCTGTCTTATAAATTCAATATTATTAATATCCGCATCTTTTTTAAAACCGCCGGCACGCTTCAGTAAATCACTTACTTTATCTACATCTTTTTCAATAGAGTATTTTCC
>JBMNPL010000048.1:0-3016 GCA_050943575.1 Alphaproteobacteria bacterium | reverse complement strand
AGACGATACTGATGAGCTCGCACATGCTCCACGAGGTGGAGGGCCTGTGCGACAGCGCCGTGATAATCAACCGTGGCAGGACTGCGGCCCAGGGAAGCCTGGACAACATCATCGGCCGGACAACGATCACCGTCTCCGTCATCGGGGGTGTGGGACAGGGTATCGTCTCGACTGTGTCCGGCATGCCGGGGGTCTTGGAGGCGTCGGCGGTGGAAGGCGGGCTGTCCGTCAGGCTGGACGGAGGCCCGGAGAGGCAGGCCGACCTCGTGAAAGCGCTCGTCTCCATGGGCGTCCGCGTGTACGCCGTGAGGAAGGAGGACCCGCTTGAGGAGGCCTTCATGGACATAACAGGGGGTGATGAGGAATGAACTTCGCCTACCCCCTCAGACAGATCGCCGTGATCACCGGGTTCGAGGCCCGCAGGAAGGTCCTCAGCTGGAGGATGCTGTTCCCGATGCTGTGCGCCGCGATCATCTGCATCCTGGCGTACTCCAACGGCAGCGGAGCGGCCTCCGGGCTGGACGGCACCGAGGCGTCCAACGCGGTCCTGAGGCCGTTCGTCGCCTCAGCGTCCCTGGTGCTGGCGATAAGCGCCACGGTGATGTCGACAGAGTCGCTATCGGAGGAGTTCGAGCGCGGGTCCGGGTACATCACGTTCACCAAGCCCCTGAGCAGGAACGTGCTGTTCGCGGGCAAGTTCCTGTCAGGGTTCCTGCCGTCCGTCGTCGTGCTGGCGTTCTACTACGCGGTCACGTTCGCCGCATGCTTTGCGGTCGTCGGGGAGGTCCCCGGGAGGGCGTTCACGGCGATCCCGCTGGCGATCCTGTATCTGGTGGCGGTCACAGGCGTGTGCATGCTGTTCAGCTCGCTGGCACCGAGAGGGAGCATGGCCATGATGGTCGCGTTCCTGCTGCTGGTGGTGCTGCAGATCTTCATGCAGAACGTCGGTTTCGACAGCGAGCCGTGGTACAGCATCGGATACGAATCGGGGATACTGGGGGACTACGTCCTGGGCAACCAGACCGAGTTCTCCATGGACGCCGCAGGGAACCTGTATACAACGGACTACGTCCCCGAGCTGAGCATAGCCTGCTCGGTGATGTCGGCATACGCCGTCCTGTCGACGCTGTTCGCGGCGTTCGTGTTCAGGTACAGGAACATGTGAAGTAGCACCACAGTCAACACAGTGAATACGAACGTTTGGTGCCGCATCTTTCACTGATGCCGAAATCAGTCCGGACATCAAGCAGATGATGATGGATGACGTTTGGAATTACGACGAGATTCTATACGACATCTCAGAATCTACAAAGCTGACACGAATCTATTTCCGGATGACAATAGGCATCTTGGTCGGAGATTCCTCTCCGACCTACAACCTCTTCAGGTCGGTCGGAATCCCTCAAATCGACGGGGTGTTCCGACAAGACATGACGTACGCCTTTCAGCACTCGGCGATACCGGATACGCAGCCGTTTAACTTCTGCCCATACTACGGGCAGACGACCATAGCCGTTCCAGATCCAATCGATAGGATGAGGATGTTCACACATTCTGCATTGAACGTCAGGGGCCTCAGCATAATGGATTGTCTATTAAGTTCTGTTC
The DNA here is from genome assembly GCA_050943575.1 of Alphaproteobacteria bacterium. Classification (GTDB taxonomy): domain Bacteria; phylum Pseudomonadota; class Alphaproteobacteria; order Rs-D84; family Rs-D84; genus WRCA01. The sequence continues at coordinate 1,408 of JBMNPL010000048.1, read as the reverse complement.
AATTCTCTTTATTGGTAACCTGAAGCCCTATCATTCTCAGAGATCGATTATCCTATGGGTGCCCCTGCCGTATCTCTCGATAAATCCATGGCTATAAACACCGAAACGATGGTTCGGTTCCCAATCTCCGAGGGACTTGTTCCGACCTAAAAAGTGATAAACAGTAATCCTGGAAATTCGCTCTCGACACGATCTTCGAAACGACCTCCTCATTCCCTATGCGGCAACTCGTCCGAAAGCAAATCAAACGGCTGTCGAATAAGATATAGCGGAAGGCCAATGTATGAATCAAAACCACCCGAATACTATGAGGGACAATCAACACTATTGCCGGTGTGTGATACAGTAATACTTGTAGAGGAGCAAATATTAAAATTCAACAGCTCTCTTCAAGACCTGTAAGTGCATGTTTTGTAACATAACGTCTAACGGGATGTTACAAAACCACTGCACTCTTAATTTACAGGATAAAGTTTGGACATGATGTAACACACTGCCATCTTCATGTTACTTCTAGCATTAACATCAGCATATAATTGATTGTATCTGCACTTTAACTCATTCAAAGCTTCTTCAGATGTAACCAATTGATTATCGAATAGATAGACTAAGATAAGTGGGATACGATATGTCGATAGCTGTCCCAATTGAGATAAACATGTGATGCCGGACTGTGCCCCCTCCTTACGAATACGTTTCAATGGATACTGATTCTCTTTTGATTGGAAGTACTCTTTTAAACGGGGAGTCATTTCCTTGACCGCGGATTTTGAGTAATAAGGGTAAATGGGGATGTACTCTGTGATTTTGAACAATTTTTTGTTCTCGAAGGCTGTCAGAACTGTATTTGGATCCAGACTTATGTTGTTGAAAAGAACATCCCTAATCAGAGCATCACAACTGGTGAATTCGGACAGGATCTTCGTCACTTGAGTATTTTCTGCGGCAATCAGCACAACATCCTTCAGATCCTTGTTATCAAAATCTACTGCACCGATGTAACGCAGCTGTTGTTGATTGGGATCGGATGTAATGACAAGGTTTTTGACCAATTGTCTGAAACGTCTGACTTGTGATGAAGTCGTGAATGGTACAATCTTGGATATGTCATCGAATATCTGTTTGAAATTATCAGTTTCAACGGTATGTAACGAAAATCTCTTGTCCCCCAGTTCGAAAGAATTGATTGATTCCTTGAAATCCATCCGTCCTTCGGAATGCTTTATGAAAATGATGTTCTGCTCAACCTGTTTAAGCTTTTCCTGATCCAGAGAACCCATCAAGTCGGTTATGATTTGCTTGACATCATAATCCTCTAGCGAATATCCGAGGATCAGCAGAGGGTAGTCGCAAAGTAACGACAATATCTTGGCGGTTACAATCTTGGAATTTTTAATGTAGTCGGAAT
>JBMNPL010000047.1:0-3243 GCA_050943575.1 Alphaproteobacteria bacterium | reverse complement strand
CAGTTTCAGCCTTTGCCATGCTCTCTGCATCGCAATTACCGCCGCAGCAGCAAGATGTTGTTTTTTCCTCTTTGTTTTTCTTTCCAAACAGTGCCATAATAAATATCTCCTTTCAAGTATTATTAGAATCCCAGATAAAACATATAAAAACCAATGAGTAATATTAATGAACCCATCACTATTTTTAGCACGGTGCTTGCTTTTCCGTATTTATCGCTGGAAGAAAGCTTTTGTACAAAGCCTATAGATGCCGACAGGACACTTATTGCCACAGCCATGACAGTGATCTATGCAACTTTCCGGCTTTGACACCACAGGGGACGGAGCTTTTGCAGAATCATACACAAAGTGTTTTTTAAAGCGCAATGCTCGATGCAAGTGCCGCACTCCGTACATGTCAGGTAATCAATAACGGGATACCAGGTCTTTGCCATAATTTCTTTCCTCCTATACAATCAGCGCCTGTATAGCGTTGAATAAATACCCGACAATAATAATTCCGGCTGCACATATGGCAATGAATAATGCAAGCAACTTCGGCTTAATTGCCTTGCGAAGCATAATCAAAGAGGGAAGGGATAATGTTGTTACGCCCATCATAAAGGACAATACCGTTCCCAGTTGTGCTCCCTTAGCCAGCAGTGCTTCCGCAATCGGAATAATCCCAAAAATGTCAGCATACATAGGAATGCCAACCACAGTCGCAAGTATTACACCAAAGGGGTTCTTGCTTCCAAGTAAGGATACAATCCATTCCTCCGGAATCCAGTTGTGAATTATTGCTCCTATTCCTACGCCGATGAGGATGTATGGGAAAACTTTTTTAAAGGTTGACAGAGTTTGTTCCTTAGCATAAATCAATCGGTCTCTTCTCGTCAGATCCGGTGACTCGATATCAACGCTACCGGCAGTAAGGATAAAGCTCTCAACATGCTTTTCCATATGTATTTTCTCGATAATAGTTCCACCGACCACGGCTATTATAAGCCCGAATATGACATATAAGACAGCCACTTTTGCGCCAAAGATGCTCATCAAAAGGACAAGGGAGCCGAGGTCTACCATCGGCGAAGAAATAAGGAAGGAAAAGGTCACTCCCAGAGGCAGCCCTGCAGAAGTAAAACCTATAAAGAGCGGTATTGACGAGCAAGAACAAAACGGCGTCACCGTTCCGAGCAGCGCAGCTGCCGAGTTCGCTCCAATACCATGAAAACGGCCAAGTATCTTCTTGCTTCGCTCGGGCGGAAAATAGCTTTGAATATAGCTAATAAAAAAGATAAGGACGCATAATAGAACTACAATTTTTATAACATCATAAACAAAAAACTGTGCACTGGCAACCCAACGGTTAGTTGTGTCAAGCCCTAATGCGCCTAACCCACCGCCAATTAAATCATTCAACCACTTCATTCCAAGTATTTGACTTTGAAAAAAGTCCCAGATTGACTTTAATATCTGCATTAAATAACCCCGCTTTAAAATAGGACAATCATATCAACAAAATTTGATGTATGCTGCCAATTTAGAGCCATCGTTTTGATGGCTTTTATTCTTCGCAGCAATTATTATCTTCGGCAACTGTGTTTGGCGTTGTCAGTTCCTTTAGAAGGGTGACAGCGTAAGTGCTGCCTTTTTCACTGATTTTATAATGCGTCCATTTGCCCTCTGGTCTGCTATCCACGATTCCAGACTCGCAGAGAATTTTCATGTGATAGGATAGCGAAGACTGCGGTATGTCAAGCTGTTCTATCAGCACACATGCACATTTTTCACCGCTCCGGAGTAATTCAAGGATACTTAGCCGCTTTTCGTCGCAGAAGGCTTTAAACACCTTAACTTGATCATAGTATGTGATAACTATGTCCTCACCTCAAATCCAAAATACTTGATATGATATAGTATATGCTTTACATCAAAAAATGTCAATATGAATGCAAAAGAATTCACAAATAATTTGAATAAAGCAATACAACGCCTGGCTTTCACCTATATAAAAATAATGCGGGGACGCCTTTAAAAGTCGAGTGTGCCTATGAATATGATACAAACTTTTAGATGTATTTGTCAAAACGCAAACAAAGAACTCCCTGCTTATTCGGCGAGGAGAGGTTTTTGAGTCGAATTAATCAAATAGCACATAATGGTTGATTAGTCAACCATTATGTGCTATAATATTTTTAATTCCCTTTTTGAACGAGAGGTCGAGTTATGTTGGATGTAAGAGATATTTGGATTCGCATGAAGGCTATATTGCGCTCAGCCGGACAGATAGTAAATTCTGAATTGGTGTCATTAAACCTGACAGGCGCGGAAGGCGATATCATTTTTCACCTTCTTTCGACAAGTGACGGCCTTTCGCAAGAGAACCTTGCCGAGCGTCTTGATATCGGAAAAGCTGCTATATCCAGAACAGTTAACTCACTTGACAGCAAGGGCTATATTCATCGTGAGCGGCAAGCCGATGACTCACGCACCTATCGCGTTACGTTGACTGATGCAGCAAAAGACGTTAGTGAAAGGATTGAGCATGCCTATAGAATGGTGTATGAAGTTTCCCTGAGAGGGATAAGTGAATTGGAGCTTGAGAGCTTTGACATATTGCTTCAAAAAGTATATGAAAATTTGAACTCACGGGAGTCTGAGGTATGATTGAATTTTTACAGGGATTCGGAATATTGTGCGGATACTTTCTCATATGTGCTTCTGCAGCACTTCTGTTGCGACGTTTTGTCCGTATTCCTTCAGAAGTGTTTCGTAAACTCTTACATATTATATTGCTGTGTTCCTTGTTCGTATGGATATATGCCTTCCAGACATGGTGGATTGCATCACTTGCTGCTCTGGTTTTCATTTCAATCGTATTTCCGTTGCTGTCTTTGGCAGAAAAGCTGAACTGCTATTCCGAACTACTTACCGAACGGAAAAGCGGCGAAATTAAACGCAGCCTGGTTCTTGTATTCGGCATGTTTGTGGTACTAAACAGCATTTGCTGGGGATGGCTTGGCGAAAGATGGCTTGTTCTTGCATGCATATGCGCCTGGGGTTTTGGTGATGCAGCCGCTGCTTTGATTGGAAAAAAACATGGAAAACACTATCTTGAAGGCAAACTCATAGAAGGGCGTAAAAGCGTTGAAGGAACATTTGCTATGTTTACAGTGTCCTTGATTTCTGTTTTCATCGTTCTTTTAATCAACGCGAATGTCGCGTGGTACATCAGCTTGATAATAGCCGTGCTTACAGCAG
>JBMNPL010000046.1:0-3349 GCA_050943575.1 Alphaproteobacteria bacterium | reverse complement strand
ATTCAGCCCATCGAAGAATTCAAAGCGAAATACGCGGCCTTGTATAAGGAACATCCAGAATATTTTTACAGTGGGTCTGGATAATAAACCTTGCATATTACAAGGAGTATATGGATAATTGCAGTTTGCTCCATTTTTCTGGCGCATCGACACATTTTGGGGGTTAGATGGTGAGATTGGGCAATCACTACATCGACCCTTTTTGTGTCCGGGTAGTATTTTCTTCACGCTCCCATACCAAGTGGTGCTGGCAGAGAAGACACATTTAGATGGAAACAGACAAGTTCCATTAGCCACTCCTTGCCGTGAGAACCTGAAGTACAATGTGGCATGACAGAACAAGGACGTGAATGGTCTCCTTGCCTAGGCCTTGCAGTAAGAACCTGCGCATAATGAGCATAACATCGCTTGACAACCGCTAATTCCAAGCAGATAATTCTTGTTCAATGCTAAATATTAGTTGGGGTGTATAAAGGTGGATGCTATGACATTGAGCAGGAAATATACCCCCAAAATTTGTTGAAGAGCCAAACTTAATGTAGCATGATATCGACTGGCAGACGCTAATTCCAAGCAGAAAATTCCTGTTTCATGCTTAACATTAGTTGGGGCGGGTAAAGGCGGACGCTGTGGCTTTGTGCAGGAAATCACCCCCAAAATTTGTTGAAGAGCCTATTTTTAGTTCTAGCAATATAAAGATATAACTGACTTCTTTGTTTACTTAGTGAGATGAATAAATCAGGATTTTTGGGGAAAAGAGCCCCGGCAAACGAACAATGCTTACACCGAACATTCATTTAACAGGCGCAACGATTCTCATCACTGGTGCAGCGGGATTTGTGGGTGCCAACCTCACGATGGAACTGCTGCGTTCCCAGGATAATATCCATCTGATCGGATATGACAATGTCAATGACTACTATGATGTCAGCCTGAAAGAATGGCGCCTTCGGCAGATTGCGGAACTCGCTGAAAAAATGCCTGGGTCAAGCTGGACCTTTGTACGCGGGAATCTGGCAGACAAGAAGTTGCTGAAACAGGTATTTGAGCGATATCATCCGTCGGTGGTGGTGAATTTGGCGGCTCAGGCGGGTGTTCGGTATTCCATCGAGAATCCAGATGCGTATATCGAAGCGAACTTGATTGGCTTCTACAACATTTTGGAATGTTGTCGTCATTATCCCGTAAAGCATTTGGTTTACGCCTCCAGTTCTTCGGTTTACGGAACCAATGCCAAAATGCCGTATTCCACGGATGACAAGACGGATCATCCCGTCTCCCTATATGCGGCCACCAAGAAATCAAATGAATTGTTGGCGCATTCCTATAGCAAGCTATACAATATCCCAGCGACGGGATTGAGGTTTTTTACGGTTTACGGACCGGCAGGACGTCCTGACATGGCTTATTTCAGCTTTGCCAACAAGCTTGTCCGAGGCGAGACCATCAAAATCTTCAACTACGGCAATTGCCGTCGGGATTTCACTTATATTGACGACATTGTCGAAGGGGTTGTACGTGTCATGCAGCACGCTCCAGAGGCACAGGACGGGAAGGCACCCTGCAAGGTATATAATATCGGCAACAGCAATCCCGAGAATCTTCTGGATTTCGTGCGGATACTTCAGGAGGAATTACAGTCGGCGGGTGTCCTCCCGAACGACTACGACTTCGAGTCGCACCAGGAACTGGTTCCCATGCAGCCAGGCGACGTGGTCGCCACGTTTGCCGATGTTTCCGAACTTGAACGCGACTTCGGATTCAGGCCGACTACCACCTTGCGTGAAGGGCTGCGACGCTTCGCAAAATGGTACAAGGATTTCTATTCTATATAAGGATTGCTTAAATCAACAAAATTTTATTGTGTGAAATCCTGTGGCTGAAAGAGAGATTTGGCACAATGATTGTCCTGGTAGATTTCTGGTAGTGCCCCTACTGGGCACCATTTTTGTGGGTAGGCCTATCCCCAGGCTCAAGCCTGGGGTTAAGCATGGTTTAGCGCCCGCGGCGCAAAATACATGCACAAATGCTTGTTAATCAGCTCACTGTGAAATCAGCAACATGTCGTTGCTGAAGCGATGTTTGACAACACACGCAGGAATCATAGGCACCCGATGAGACCAATCTTACTTATGGCGGCCTAAAAACCTACAAGTATTCAACATAAAACTTCGCACATTACCAACAAGACAGGTTTAGAACATGACACTCTTTCGCGACAAGACATTATTGATCACTGGCGGCACAGGGTCGTTCGGCCATGCCATACTGAACCGTTTTTTGCAAACTGACATTGGTGAAATCCGGATTTTCTCGCGGGATGAGAAGAAGCAGGACGATATGCGGCACAATTTCCAGGCACGTATGCCGGAGGTGTCGGACAAGATCAAGTTTTACATTGGCGATGTGCGGGACATTGCCAGTGTGCGGAATGCCATGCATGGGGTCGATTACATTTTCCATGCAGCGGCTTTGAAACAGGTGCCCAGCTGTGAATTCTTCCCGCTGGAGGCAGTCAAGACCAATGTCCTGGGAACTGACAACGTGCTGACGGCAGCCATTGATGCAGCAGTGAAGGCAGTGATTTGCCTTTCGACGGACAAGGCCGCTTATCCCATCAATGCGATGGGAACAAGCAAAGCGATGATGGAGAAAGTCATCGTGGCCAAGTCAAGGACGGTTTCGCCGGAGAAGACCAAAATCTGCTGCACCCGGTATGGGAACGTCATGTGTTCTCGAGGCAGTGTGATTCCCCTGTGGGTTGAGCAGATCAAGGCTGGCAATCCCATTACCGTCACGGAGCCGACCATGACCCGCTTCATCATGTCTCTGGAGGAAGCTGTGGACCTGGTGCTCTTTGCCTTTGAAAAGGGGAGCAGTGGCGATATTTTAGTTCAGAAAGCTCCTGCCAGTACGATTGAGACGTTGGCCAAGGCGGTAACAGGACTCTTCAACCCTGAAACGGAGATTAAGGTGATCGGCATCAGGCATGGAGAAAAGATGTACGAGACTTTGCTGACCAACGAAGAATGCGCCCATGCTGAAGATTTGGGGAATTTCTTCCGTGTGCCCTGCGACAAACGCAGCTTGAATTATGACAAGTATTTCAATCAGGGACAAATCGGTCGAAATACGCTGACGGAATTTAACAGTAGCAATACCCAATTGCTGAATATGGAACAAGTGAAGGAAAAGTTGCTGTCTTTGCCTTATATCCGCGAAGAGCTTGAGGCCTGGAAAAATGGGAAATAAGCCAATGAAGATATTAGTGACAGGTGCAAAGGGATTTGTCGGAAAAAATCTCTGCGCGAGTTTACGCGAGATTCAAGCCGGCCACGACAAGCGGGAG
>JBMNPL010000045.1:0-3439 GCA_050943575.1 Alphaproteobacteria bacterium | reverse complement strand
GAAGATGAATGACCCGATAGGCCTCTTTGGGTCTTTAAGACCTGCATGTGCCCGCCTTATGGCCCTTGCGAGAGAAATGACCGGGTCCTTTTGCCCTACTATACGCTTATGGAGGATCTCTTCCAGCCTCAATAGCCTTTCCGTCTCCTCTTCGGTAAGCTGAGTCACAGGAACGCCTGTCCATGCAGAGACTACTTGAGCAATATCCTCTTCAGTCACAGTTGCTTCCACCATACCGCGCTTGTTCTGCCACTCGCTCTTCTTCGCGTCGATTTCTTCCTTCAGCCTCTGCTCTTTGTCACGGAGATCCGCAGCCTGTTCAAATTCCTCATTCTTGATAGCAGATTCTTTCTCAGTCCTGATCCTTGTAAACTCCTCCTCAAGCTTCCTTATGTCAGGAGGAGCAATGGTAGTTCCAATCCTTACTTTAGACGAAGCCTCATCTATCAAGTCGATAGCTTTGTCCGGCAAGAATCTGTCGGAGATAAACCTGTCTGAGAGTCTGGCAGCAGCCTTGACAGCTGCGTCAGTTATTTTAACCCTGTGATGGGCTTCATATCGATCTCTTAGTCCCTCGAGAATGGATATTGTCTCCTCGACAGTGGGTTCGCCCACCATGATTGGCTGGAACCGCCTTTCAAGGGCAGCGTCCTTCTCGACGTACTTCCTGTACTCATCGATTGTGGTTGCGCCAATGCACTGAAGTTCCCCGCGGGCAAGTGCGGGCTTTAGAATATTCGCGGCATCAATAGCCCCTTCCGCTGCTCCGGCGCCGACAATTGTGTGCATTTCATCAATGAAGAGAATCACGTCTCCACCGGCTCTTATCTCATCAATGATGCGCTTTAAGCGTTCCTCGAATTCTCCACGAAATTTTGTGCCTGCAACTATCGATCCCATGTCAAGGGCAATAACGCGCTTGTTAACCAAAACTTCCGGAATATCCCCGCGTGCGACCATCTGAGCCAGGCCTTCAACTACAGCAGTCTTACCTACTCCCGGGTCTCCGATGAGGACAGGGTTGTTCTTGGTTCTGCGGCTGAGGACTTGAATGACCCTTTGAATCTCCTGGCTGCGCCCGATAACCGGATCAAGCTTCCCTTCTCCTGCCATAGCTGTGAGATCCCGTCCGAACTGATCCAGAGTCGGTGTTTTCTGCGCTGTCCGCTTGCCTTTACCGCTTGGAGCAGGCGCATCGCCCAAGAGGCCTATGACCTCGTTGCGGATTTTCTCAGTATCAGCTCCCAGGCTGCTTAGCACTTGTGCGGCGATACCCTCGCCTTCTCGTATCAATCCCAATAGGATATGCTCTGTGCCAATATACCCTTGCCCAAGTTGCCTTGCCTCGACCATGGCCAATTCAAGGACTTTTTTTGCCCTCGGAGTGAGGGTTAGCATTTTTACCTTATCCGGATCCCCTGTGCCTACTGTTTTCTCTACTGCTTGTCTTACATCCTCCAGATTTATCCCAAGGTTCTGAAGGGCTCGGGCGGCTATACCGGTGCCTTCGGCAACAAGGCCCAGCAGCAAATGCTCTGTGCCGATGACATCATGGCCAAGCCGCCTGGCTTCCCCTTGAGAAAGCTGTAAAACCCTTTGAGCCCTCTCAGTTAATCCACCAAACATCATCATCTGTCCTTCCCTTCCCTTCTAGTCCTGATTCTCTCCCTTATAAGCGCTGCGCGCCTAATATCTCTCTCTGTCGGGTCAAGTCCTTGTCCTGCTATTTTCTGTAAGTAGGCAGGCTGTGTAACCACCATGAGCTCATTCAAGGTTTCCCCGTCTACCCCGGATATCAATTGCAGTTCCACACCAAGCTTTACATCAGATAAGAGCTTCAGGGCTTCTTGTGATGTCATCAGTCTGGCATAGCATAATATCCCATATGCCCTTTGGACCCTGTCCTCCAACTGCTCTCGCATCTCTGCGATTAACCTCTTCCTTGTTGACCGTTCCTGTTCTATAACTTGCATGGTAACTGCACCAAGATTTTCTATGAGTTCTTCTTCAGAACGACCCAGAGTCACCTGATTAGATAACTGAAACATGTTTCCTGAGGCTTCGCTTCCCTCACCGTAAAGACCCCGAACTGCTATCCCGAGATTGGATACTGCAGAAAGCACTGCCTTTACCTGGCTTGTGACCATCAAAGCCGGCAAGTGAACCATTATGGACACACGCAACCCGGTTCCGACATTAGTAGGGCAGGCAGTAATATAGCCAATCCTCTCATCAAAAGCATAGTCAAGCCTACTTTCAAACAAATCATCGATCTTGTCTGCAAGTTGATACGCCTCACCAAGCTGAAGACCGGGTAAGAGAGTTTGAATACGAATGTGATCTTCCTCGTTAACCATCACGCTTACACTTTCATCCCCGGCTACTATTGTAAGACGGTTCTCAGCGCCCTGGGCATGTTGCGGGCTTATCAGATGTTTCTCTGCAAGTATGTGTCTATCTAACGCAGAAGCTTCTGATAGGCGTATTACTTCCAGCCTGGAAAGCTCAGGGACTCGCCTGACAGCCTCTTCCACTTCCCGTGCAACCCTGGCAAGATCAGTCTCAGACGCCTGGTTGGGAAAGGGGATATTACCAAGATTCCGTGCCAATCTTACACGAGAGCTCAACGCAACATCAGTATGGGGAGCGTCTGTACTCATCCAAGCACTGTATGTCCCGTCTATTATTTCCTTAAGCGGCATCTTGTTTTCACCCCCTACGCTTTGTCAGAAAGACGTTTCTCCAGGTCCCTGATCTTATCACGGACTGTAGCTGCTTCTTCGTATTTCTCATCTGACACTAGCTTTGACAGGTCCCGTCTGAGACTCTCAATTTCTCGCATCACACCGGCTGCGCCTCCAATCCTCTTCGGGACCTTTCCGGTGTGCTGACAATTACCATGTATCCTGCGGATAAGCGGGTCAAGCCTTGGCCCAAATTGCGTATAGCATTCACTGCATCCGAGAAAACCTTTCCCTGCAAAGGTAGAAAAGGCCATTCCACAGTTCTTGCAACCATCGGCTATATGGGTAGGTATTGATATAGGCGTACCTATGCCGGATCCTGTCTGCAGCAAGCCTTGCAGGAGATTGGGAAACGAGAACTTCGATTCGGAAATCAAAGTCAGCTCCCCCTTTTCTCTGGCACAGTCATCACACAAATGCGATTCGCTTTTCACGCCGTTTACCATTTTGGTTATGTGGACATTGGCAGGTCGCTTCTTACACTCATCACAAAGCATTTCTTCACCCCCGACTGCTCGATTACTCCCTAAGTAGTAACGCAAGCATAGCCTTTAACAGGCTGGCCCGAACCGCCCTTCGGTAGTTCTCAGGCGCCTTTTGAGTCTCCCTATCCAGTACAGTCTTTACGAAGACATATTCGTCCACGGTTAAGAAACCTTCTTCTTTCAGCCTGAGTAGCAGGCCATCAGCCCGCC
>JBMNPL010000044.1:0-3466 GCA_050943575.1 Alphaproteobacteria bacterium | reverse complement strand
GCTGTAAGTCTTGAGTCTTGAGCCTGGCGTCGTACTCCTTGTCGCCCATAGAGGCCAAGACGCCAACAAGAGCCGCTCCCCCTGCTATAAGTAGCCCCCAGGGGCCAAGCAAGAAACTAGCCGCTTTGCCCAGCCCGACAACAAAGGGTGTTGCCGTGGCAGAGGCGGTACCTACTGCCGCTGTGCTTGCAGCCGCTGTGTTCGCCCACGCCGTCCATTCACGGTATTTGCGAATCGTCGTGGATACAGCACCCGAGAGGAGTCCAATCCCCTTGACGGCAAGACCCGTTCCGGCGGCGAGCTTCGCCACTGTAATGATGTTGTTCTGCGTCTCCTCATCGAGGTCGCCGAGCTTCTTGATGAAATCAGTAACGTCCTTGATTACCGGGGTAATCATCGGCAGGAGATTCTCGCCGAACTCGGCCGACAGCTCCTTCACGGACTCCTGTAGGACCCTCATGGAGTTTGCCGCCCCACCACTCGTGCGGGCGAAGTCGCCCTGAGCGTTCCTGGTCATGTCCATCACATACGAGTAGCGGAGTGACACCTGCTCGGCCTGGGTCATCTCCTGTACGGTCTTGTTTATCCCTTGCGCTAGGGCGTAGGCCTGGAGGTTCGCTTGGGTCATCACGATACCCAGGTTCTTGAGGCTCTCCGTCTCGCCCGTGAATATGGCTTTGAGTGCCGTCTGCGCCTGGTCGATGCCGATGTTTTTGAAGGAGGCAAGGTCGGCTGCGAGCCCGACGAGTGTGGTGGACATCTCGGCGGCCTTAGTCTGCGAGAAGCCCATCGCCGTAGCCATGTCGCCGAATAGCGCCGCTACGTCCAGAGCCGTGCCCTCGGCAAGACCGTAGGCGTCGAGCGTGGTCTTAGCCCAGGCCTTAACCGTGTTGGCGGCAGAGCCGAAAGCCACTTCAACCTTGTTGACCGCTTCGGCTGTATCCGAGCCCATCTTGTAGGCTGCTGCCCCTGCTGCAAGGATGGGTGCTGTGACAGTGCGGAGGAGCGTATTGCCCAGGGCGTTGAACCTCTGCGCAGCCCTCTCGGTGGCCTTGGCTATCTGCTCAAGACTCACCCCCGCGGTCTTAGCCCTGCCCTCAAGCCGCTTTAACTCCTGCTCAGTCTTGGCGACCTCGCGCTGGAAAGCCCGGTACTTGCCTTCGCTTATCTCGCCCCTGGCAAACTGGTCATTGACCTGTGATTGAGCCTCTTTCAGCGCATCGAGTCTTGTCTTGGTGGTGGCTACGGCGTCAGCGAGGAGCTTCTGCTTCTGCGAAATGAGTTCGGTGTTCGAGGGGTCAAACTTGAGGAGCTTCTCTACTTGGCGGAGTTCGGACTGTATGGATCTTGCACTCTTGTCTACCTCTCCGAGAGCCTTGTTAAGCCCATCGGTATCGGAGCCTATGACTATGTTAAGACCGCGGATCGTCTCTGCCATGACATCACTTCCTTTCTTTTGTTGGGGCGGGCTACCCTAAACCCGCCCCTTAGGAGGTATAGCGTGCCGACGTGTTCCTTGAAAACGAAAAGCCGGCCAGGGAGATTCCCTAACCGGCCTGGTCTCTTTACCTAGCCGCGCCGCTAACCTACTCTAGCCCTGTCCATGCGGTCTACCCACACAGGCTTCCCGCCCTGGACTTTGATAACCACTTCGCCGTACCTCATTTCTGTGAGCGCCCTCGTCACTGACAGCACGGCTTCCGCTAAATCCGGGCGCTGGTCAAGAATCGCACCGATCTCTCTTAGAGATTCGACGCGAACACTCGTTTTTCCTTCCTGGTTGATAGGCGTCACCTCCGCTTGCGAGGTTTCCCGTTTGCGTTTATCATCAAGGGCGAGCGGTTCTTTCAGAACCTCTTACTAAAGAGGACGCTACTTTAGCCGGAGGCGTCCTCTGTCTTCTTGGCCTCCAGACCGATTTCAAGGCCAAGCTTGAACCCTGCGCGGAACATATGTTCCATCTCAAGGCGCGCAAGGTCGCGTTGGGCATCATGGAATTTCTCACATGCCGCGCGAACCTCGTCAACCGTCTTCGCGAACTCGAAGACTTCACCCGCCGCGTCATTCTCCTTCCGGACGATCTCGGCGTACCTCGGATCGCGGTCCAGGGCATCCATCAGCGGCCCCTCCTTCTCCAGCACCGCCGCTTTCTTCAGCAGCCCGTCGAAGCCTACCGAAACCATGTCGAGTCTGTTCACGCGACCACCTCCTTCACTCGCTCACGCGAACCCGCCTCGGTGGATTCCACGAAGGCCGCAAAGCCTGTCTGAAGACCGAGCCGGAACCCCTCGCGAAACATAGTGACCAACTCGTAGTACGTGACGGTGTTGTAGGCATCCAAAACCTCGCCGTGAGCATCCAAGACTTCCACGCTCGGATTGAGCGCCTCAAGCTCTTTCTCCGCCTCTTTCGCCTCGCGTTCAGCCTGGATATACTCTGGATCGGACTCCAGTAGCGTCCTAAGCTCCTCGATCGGTCTACCCGCCGCTTCCTTGATCAACTCGTGGAACCCTGTCAAAGCCCGTCCTTTCATCAACATCTTGGCAATCCTCCCCCTGAATTCGGATCGCCGCTCGCCCCTAGATGCCTGCCCAACCTACTTCTTTGGCGCTGCCTGCCGCTCTATGTAGTCCCGAAGATCGTCCGGGTCCACGCGCCACCTGCTTGAAACCTTGCTTGCCCTTAAGTCGCCCCGCTCAATGAGCCTCAATACGGTCCTCGGGTTTACGTTCAGGTGCTCGGCGACTTGCTTCACAGTCATCAATGCCAATCTTGGTGCCTCCTTCCATGACAAGCCTACCATGTACGAGGAAGGACAGTCAAGTATTATTGTACCCTTTGTCGACATCATTCTGAGCGGACAGGTTCTCCCCTGCCGCAGCCCTCGAACCCGTCTCTGAGGGCTTCTGATGGCCTCCCAGGGCCACTTCTGTAAATCGCGCCCGGGCGGTTGCGTGTTGCGCCCACTGCGGCCTGTTCAACTCATCATCCTCAAGGGCATACGATGTAAACCAGCCGCGTCCACAGGTCGGGCACTTGAAAAACATGGCCACCCCGCCCTTAGTCGGGTAGGCGTAGTCGTAAGCCATAGTCTTTGTGAGGCAGCGAGGACAGGAGTCAATTCTGAGTTTCATTCGGTACCCCTCCTCTCATCCACGGAAAGAAACCTCACTCGTTCAGCGTCCCAATGCAGGGGTTCAATGCCTTGCCGCCCGTGTCGGTTCTTGGCCAGAATCAGTTCAGCCTTGGTCTGGTCTGATTTGGGATCGTAGTATCCCGGACGGTACAGAAACGCCACAACATCAGCATCCGCCTCCAGTTCACCCGAGTCCCTCAAATCGGCGAGACTTGGTCGCTTCTCTTGCGCCGTGTCAACACGCCTGCTTAGCTGCGAAAGCAAGATGACGGCGGAATCGGTCTGGCGACCCAGGTTAGCAAAAGACTTGGCGACGACACCTAAGAGGTG
>JBMNPL010000043.1:0-3468 GCA_050943575.1 Alphaproteobacteria bacterium | reverse complement strand
CGCCGTTTGATTTTTGTCTATTCTGCTACCAAGTAGTTTTTGCCGCGGGGGCTTTTTTGCAATAACTCTCCCGCATGGCCGCCTGCGCAGCTTGTTTTTATTTGGGGACATTTCGCAATTGGCTATTGGGAATAAAAAAGAGTGCCGAGAGAATTTCTCGACACTCATGGGTGTTGTTTTGTTATTTGATCAGCAGATGCCCGTGAGGAAAACCGTAGATGTTTTCCGTGCGGTATCCTTCGGGAACGATTTCGGGATCCACTCTGACGAGGTCATAAGGCTCGAAGCCCTCGACCGTTTTGAGCTTGGAAAGAAGCCTGCGGTTGTCCTCGTAGAGCAGGCTTGCGAAGAGCAGATACCGCGCCGACTTGATATCGTATTTCGATTTGTCGGGATGGTCGATCTCGTCAAGAAGCATGCAGAGGATATGGTCGTTCGCCACGTTCTTGGAGACGATTTTGAGGCAGGCTTGATAGACCTCGTTTGCCTCATCGCAGAGGATGAGCTTCTCATCATCCGAGGCTTCCTTCATGGCAGTTTGCATCGCCGTGATCTTGGTGTGAGCCTCCTTGACCGCCTTTATAATATTCTGCTTCTTGTGGGTATCGTTTGCGCCTGCATCGCTTGCATCAAGCTCAAAGAGATCTGACAGTGAGACCGTCCTTGTGTAGGCTGCTCTGCCGGGGAAGGCATCCACCGCGTCGTGAACGAAAGCCATGGGAGCTTCGAGGTGAGCGCTGTTCTCACCAACGTCGGGCGTTTCATCTCCCACGATATACTTGTAGAAGGCAGGCAGATTACCGCCATGATCCCTCTTGTAGTTCTGACGGTAATGGCGCAGGCGTGAGAGCACCTTGGTGGAGTCGGCAGAGTACAACCGCTTTGCTTTGTCGATCTCCATGCCCGACATAACCGCGAGGACACAGATGTCGTGATAGATATCCATCGGGTGATGCTCGCCCTGCTCGGTGAAGAGTCCATCCCACAGTAAGCAGTTGAGGAACTGGGAGAGGTTAACAATTTCTCCAATCTTATTTTTGGCGATGGTCTGGTCGAGTGCTGCGAGGCTTCTCGGCGTGTTCTCGTAGTCGGTCTTTCCGATAGGCTCAGCCTTGCAGACGGGAACCTTGAGGATATCGTAGCAACCGGTCACGCCTGCGATGATCCACGGATCGTTTGTGACGAGCATAGAGTCGGAGTCGTAATCGCATCCGTTGAGCCTTTGCTGAATGTTGCTTTCAATCGCATTCACGCAAATGATGTTGGGCGTGAGATTGAAGTACCGCAGAAGGTCATAGCTATGCGTGTTCCGTGCGAGGTAGAGGTTGCCCATGGTGATGTGAGGGCTTCGTGCGCAGAGCACGGTATCGCCGTGAGCAAAGCCCGTGGTGCAGACCTGCCCATCCTCAAGGGAGAAGGATTCGGTTGGCTCGTAGCTCTCGTCGGTGAGTGCCAAGAGGAACTCATAGGCGTTGCCGAACAGAACCTGATAGTTACCGCAGACGGCAACTCGTCCTTTTCTCAGCCTTTTCTTAAAATACTTGGTGGTATCGCTTCGGAAGGATTTATAGAACTCTGTCTGCTCGAACAGCGGAGTTCGACAGCTCATATCGAGAACGGTATCACGACGGTACTTGGCAAGGTCGGGTAGCTCTTTCTCGGCAATCGTTGCGTGGTCGGTGGTCATGTTGATCTGATAACGCAGAACGGGAGATCTGTCCAGCATATCCTGCAGATAGCGGAAGGACGGTTCAAGGAGCTTGCCGATACCCTCACGGGTAAGCCCGAGGGTATTGAGGAGCTGATAGTTGGTATACGCCATATCTCCGTGCATCAAGGGTGCGTCGTGGTCAGCCTTGACCACACCGAACTCGGAGTTGTTCTTGCCCTCGTAGAGTGCATCGAGGAAGCGCTTGCACTTTTCCTCGAAGGGCATATCCTTCGGCATGAATTTGAGATACTTGACGCTGCTCTCGGTGATGACCAGCTTGACGTCTTTGATATCTCTCGCCGTGGTGTAGCCTGCGAGCTGGCTGACGTACTCGATATCGTTATCAAAGAACCAGTCCTGCAGGTTGGTGTTGAAGGCGCAGGTCTTGAAGAAACGGTTGCGCAGAAGCATCATGCCATGGTCGTTATATCCGTTCTCAAAGAACACGCTTGCATCCAGCAGAGCCTCGCCGTCCCAGATGACGTTTTCGATCTCGGTTTCTTCTTCCTCTGCTCGGAGGTCGTGAGCATCGTTTTCCTTGACGCATACCACGTTGTCGGTAAAGCGGCTGACTCGGTCACGAATAATGAGGATGGATTTCTTCGGGAGCTTGATGGTGCTTTCGATGCTACTGAGTGTGAGCGCGATATACGCCTGCCAAGAGGCTTGGTCGGAAGCGGTATCTGCAGAGAGGTCGCAGGAGCTCCACGCCATCATATCCGCATACAGAGGCTCTGCGATAAAGAGACATTTTCCGTTACGGCTCGCGCCTGCGCTTCTTTTGTAGCGAACGTAGTGGATGCTGTCAATGTCGAAACCGTGAGTATAGAGGTGTTCACGGATCTCCTGACAGGTCACGTCTGTGGGGATGGCCTTGTCGCTTCGCTTGTACGAGCGCGTGTCGGGATCGTATTTGAAGTACTTGCCGAGTATGACATCCGGCAGCGGTTCTTCCACGGGGGCATATCTGCTGTCCTCTCGATAGGAGACGTCTATGGCAATGAGCGTGGGCTTACCGCCTATCATGCAAAAGCAGACGTGGTCTTCCATATCCGCATCGGCTACGCTGTAACCGTTCAGAACGTAGCGGTTGCCGTAGGACTCGTATACCTTGATGGCGCGGTTGAAGGAAAGGTTCACAACGGCGCGGCAGAAGCGCTTCTTGCCGTCGAGATAGGGATAGCCCATCTCGTCCTCATACCGAGCGTATACCTCCGCAAGCTTTAGGGTATCAAGGCTCTCGTCGAGAATGCCTCGAAAGGCTTGGGGATCGGGCTTGCCATTCTTGGTGGCAGTAAAGCCCTCGTTCTTATACAGCACGCTGCCTTCAAGGGACATGATACGCATGCTCTCGTATCGTTTTGTCGCCATCGTAACACCTCCTTCTTCTGTGATGCTTTTATTTTACCATATTTTGCGACTTTTTTCAAGGAACTCTTTGTAAATTGAACTTCGGACAAAGGGGAGAAGCGTAAATATCAGTGGGTCACAATGACCCATTGATTTTCGATGTCCTCGCCGAGGCTTTTTCTTTGATTACAGAGGCTCAATTTTTGCGGTTCGTTTTCAAGTCCTCAAAATGAGGACTTGCTTTGGTTTCAAGGCCTCAAAATGAGGCCTTGAAAAGCGGACGGGCAGAAACATTGTGAGCTAACCGACAAAATGTCGGCAAGGTCAGCCCTGATATTTTCTCTCTACCATTTATCCGAAATCACGATTTTGCACGAAATAGCACTAAAGGCTTTATTTTCAAGGCC
>JBMNPL010000042.1:0-3578 GCA_050943575.1 Alphaproteobacteria bacterium | reverse complement strand
AAACGAATAAAAGATGATGGCAAAGTTTTTTATAATGATACAAAAGTAATGAATATGACAAATCCTTTTAAAAGTATCTGGACAAGTATTGTGCAAGAAGAAGATTTTACTGGAGATACGATTTTAGCAGAAGGAATTACGCTTGAAGGTCCGTTGTTCCATCGTTCAATTTTTGAACGTGTAGGATTTGTTGAAAAAAAGATTTTTATATTAGCAGATGATACCGAGTATGCATTGAGGCTAAAAAAAATAGGAGTGAAAACAGCCATAGTAAACGATGCTATTTTCTACAGACAACTACCTGTAGCTGATGACCATGAATTTAATTGGAAAACGTATTATATGATAAGAAACCTTATTGTTTTAGACGTTTTACACGGTAATCTGCCTGTCCGTATTTTAAGACCATTCGGATATACGTTAGTTTGGCTGACAAGATGTAAGAAACTAGAAGATGTGAAAACAGTTTTAAGAGCTCTTAAAGATGGATATTTCTATAAGAGTGAAAATTGAGAATTTGACTACTATATTTTGAATAAATTGTTATTCGAAATGGTATTAATACATTGTAATAAAACAAAAACTTTTGATAATTTATAAGAAAATCGTATATTTGCAATTGTAAACAATTAACTTTAATAATTGGAAAATTAAGTAATAAATGGCGAAAAAAACAGAAATAAAACAGTTCCAATACGAAATACAAGGCTATCAGGAAGAGTGCGTTACAAATATTATAAGCCTTTTTGAAAAGCTTCAGCAAAAAGTAAATTTTGTGGAAGTGCTAACAGAACATCATGAAAAGCACAAATATAATTTTCCTGTTCAGGGTACTAAAAATATAGATATAATGATGGAAACGGGAACGGGTAAAACGTTCACGTTTATAAAAACTATTTTTGAACTGAGTAAAAACTTTGGCTACAATAAATTTATTATTCTTGTTCCATCTGTTGCAATTCGTGAGGGAACAAAAACAAACTTAGAGGATACTAAAGACTATTTTAAAAGTTTATACGCTAATGAGCGCGAAAAAGAGATTGAAACTTTTGTTTATGAAGGTGGAAATATTTCAGCGGTAAGTCAATTTATTAATACTAATAATCTGTCCGTTTTGGTAATGACACCAAGCTCATTTAGACATAAAGATAATATCCTAAATCGTCCTTTAGAGAAAGAGGTTCACCAACTTAGTTTCTCGTCAAACGATATAAATCCACCAAAAACATATCTGGACTGCTTGAAACGCTTAAACCCTATCATTATAATGGACGAACCTCACCGCTTTGAGGGCGATGCTTTCAAAAAATATTTTGAAGGCTTTGAAAATTATTATCTTCGCTTTGGTGCGACATTTCCAAAGAAAAAAGATAGCTTACCGTTGTCAAATGTGGCGTATGTTTTAGATAGCATTTCTTCGTTCCGACAAAGTTTGGTTAAGAAAATAGTTGTTTACACGCAAGATGTAGTTGAAAACCCGGATACACTTATTGGAATTGAAAACAAAAAAGCCATTTTGAATACTTTATCTAATGGAGTTATTGTTAGACGCGAGGCGGGCATTGGTGCAACTTTCAACGGCAAGAACATAAAGAAAATATTAAAAGATAGTATCGTTTTATCGGACGACAGCATTGAAAAAGTTGATTATTCTTTGTCTGATGGATCATTGCGAACAATGATTAAGAACACAATTGAAATTCATTTTGAAAAAGAAAAAGAATTGTTTGAACAGGGAATAAAAGCGCTTACTCTGTTTTTTATGGCGAGCGACACAAGTTTGTTCCGTGGCGATAATCCCAAAATTAAGAACTTTTTTGAGGAAGAATATAAAAAACAACGTAGCGAAATTGTAAAAAAACTTGATAAAACAAGCGAATATTATAAATTTCTTCAAAAAGATTTCGACAGTGAAAACACTTTGAAAGTCCACGAAGGCTATTTTTCAGGCGATAAAGGAAATGCAGACGAAAAAATAAAAACAGGCGTAGATTTAATTTTAAAAGACAAAAAGAAATTACTCTCTTTTGAAACTCCTGCTCGGTTTATATTTTCTATTTGGGCATTACAAGAAGGTTGGGACAATCCGAACGTCTTCACAATCTGTAAACTTTCTAATCAAGGTAGCGAAATATCAAAACTTCAACAAATTGGAAGAGGATTACGAATTTGCGTAAATCAAAACTTACAGCGTAATACGCTTAAAAAACTTGATAACGATCAAGAAAAATTTTGGAAAATAAACAACCTTGATGTGGTTGTTTCAAGTAAAGAACAAGGTTTTGTTGAAGCAATTCAAAACGAAATTTTAAGCAATTCATTCCTTGTTTCCGAAACATTTACAGAAGTAGAACTTACACGAATTTTAAAAGAAAAAACTTCTTTTGATGATGATACAGTTGTTGCTTTGATTGATGATGTGTTGAAGGAAAAGAAAATGATTGTTCGTAAGGCAATTGTTGATGGACAAAAGATTTACGAAAAATCTCCTGATTTTACAAAAATTCTAAAAGAACAAAACTTACCAAAAGAACAGGAAGAAGCTTTGTTTAACATATTTGCAACAGATGCAAGTACTTATATTCAAAAAGCCGAAAATAAAAAAGAGAAAAAGAAAGTATTTATTAAGTCTACGCATCTACAAGAATTTAAAGAATTGTGGAATGCTATTAATAAAAATTCTTCTTATTTTTTAGAAAATTTAAACGAAAAACAAGAAACAAATTTAATTAATAACATAAAAACGCAAATAGAAAAACTGAACATTGAAGAAATTCTGTTGCAGACTATTCGTGCAGAACTAAACGTAAACAAAATTGGGGAACAAGGTGCTATAAAAGAAGAACTTACTAATAAGGTTTCATACAAAAGCAAAGTGGATTATTTAGAATTTGTTCGCACTTTGTCTAACAACACAAAAACCCCTATTTCGTTTGTAATAAAAATTTTCAATGCTTTAAAAGATGATTTTAAAAACAAAATGCTTTGCAACAATCCCGAACAGGCACTTCGTGAAATGACCGAAATAATTCGCCAAAACCTTGTAGAAATGATAAAAGCAAATGTAAGCTACAACGAAATTAATGGAATAGTTTTGCCAAATGTATTTAAATCTGAAAAAGGAAAAACATATTTAGATGCAGGAAGTACCGGCAGATTTCAAAAAGATATTATTGAAGACGGTTTTTCTTTGGAAGAAAAATGGGTGTTTGAAGAAGTGATTGAATACGATAGCGATTTTGAATTGGAAATTGTTGAAGGTGATCCCTATATTGAAAGTATAGAAATATTCGGCAAACTGCCACGATTGAAAATAAATACACCTCTTGGTGAGTATAATCCCGACTTTTGCTATGCTATAAAAGGTAAAGAAGGTAATAAAGTATTTCTTGTGGTGGAAGCAAAAGGCTACAAAACATCAACGGAAATTCCGCAAGATGAACAAGTAAAAATCGATTTTGCCAAAAAATATTTTGAGGCACTCAGCGAACATTATAAAGAACAAAACATAAAAATCTCATTTAAACAACGTATTAACAAAACGCAGCTATCTGATTTGATTTCAAGCACTTAAATTT
>JBMNPL010000041.1:0-3701 GCA_050943575.1 Alphaproteobacteria bacterium | reverse complement strand
AAGGCGTATAATTTTTTGTTTTAACTCGGGTTCATAGTATGGTTTTTTAGCCACTTGTCGTCGCTCCCTTGATTTAGTATAACAAAATCCTATATCAAGGTGTTACAACTTTAGTTTACCAGGTGATACTTCGGTTTCGGTCAATATCCTGTCCGTGAGTTCATTGGGAACGCTTATACTTTCAACCGCAGCGCCCACATTCACGACTGTAAATCCTGCCTTATAAGCAAAAGCAAGCAGCGACTTTATTGCTACAATCTTTCTGGCCTGAGTTGATTCTGCTAGATGATCCAAAGTATTCGGAAAATCAACTATATCCGGCAGGGTAATTTCATTTACTTGTTTGTATCCGACAAAAAAATCCAGAAACTGCCCAATATCTCTGAAGTACGCCTTTTGGGTTTTTCTGCTTTTCTCGATAACCACGGATCAGTTATCCGCTCATTCGATGCCTGAAGTCTTGGCCGAAGATACATGGCGACATCAGTTTGAAGTTCAAGTGCCATAAAGATCGCCTCCCTGGAAACGGCAGAAGACTGTTATCTTTCGTTTTTTTCCAAAGACCTGCCGGAATCTGGCATTTTGTGTAGGGCCTCTTAGGTCTCCCGAATGTCTTTGACGGTTGATTTCCTTTTTCCACCGAAGTTGCGATGTCTTTCCACAGGCCCTAAACCTTCTGGCAGGATTTGCCATGGTGACTATAGAACGCTGAATATAAGGGGGGGGGAGCCATGGAACTTAAGGTCAACGATTACTTTGAAGATTCTAAAAGAAGGAACCGTGAGGAGTTCCGAGAGCGGGTACGTCAGATCAAAGCTCAACGTCATGAGTTCCTAAAACATCTTCTATCTATCCACGCTACTATTTTGGGATTCTCTGTGGGTCTGCGGGCGGCAACTGGTGAACCAAATACGAACCCAACATTAGTTATCGCTTGGTCGATACAGATACTGGTTCTCGTCCTTGGGACAACTGTAATCAAAGCTCAACTGGATTCTGATGAATATCGGGCGAGAAAGGCTTCGGATTTTCTGATCGATATGGCGGAAATACTTCAGATGGAGGAACAAGGTTGCTTTGATGGCCAGATGGAGAAACGAGACGGACTCATAACTGCAGCACTAGTTCAGATGATGCCCCACCTTGATCGTTGGGCTGAAGAAGATCTCCGGAAACACAGTGAGTATGCGCAACAGCTTCCGTCAGGGGAATTTCCCGAAGAAGCCAAGGAAACACCTTTTTCACTATGGATCAAGGAGAACGCGCACAAATTAGGCACCGGGTTCTATTTTCTTTCTCTCTTGGCATTCGCCTTTCTTTTCTTGGCTATAGTCACGGCATAACGCGTATTTCTTCTACCTCCGTTGCCGACCATTTCTAACCAGCTTGCTACCCATTACCCGCCGGTAGATTGCCATGACATGTCCTCGATCATCGCTGGTGACCAACTGCATCCGAGACGAACCGATTCAACGCTGTTTATCGCTTGGATGGGACATATATTGCACGAGGTGATTAAGGTGCTGAGGGGCTCATCGGAACAGGCCCATGAAACTAGAGTAGACGGTTCCGTATCTATGGCAGAATCTGTGCCAGGCCAAGAGGAGGAACGAGGGAAACAGTCGCGCGCTCGAGGACTCATTATAGGGATAATTGAATGCATATTAGCTCTTTGCTTCATAAGAAGTTACATCAAGGATGGTAATCCGATCGTGCTAGTGATCGGGATATCATTCGGTATAGTAGTCCTCAGAGCTTTTATTCTTCCGTTTGTTCGTTTTCGAGGAATGAAGGTAGTATATTGGCTTTGTGATCTCTATTATACCGTTTTTCCATTATCCCTAATGCTGTTTGCCACAGTAATAGCACCATGGTTCGCTATGGCAGTGACTCTACTAGCGATAGACTTCCTAATATCTTCGACTCTTCAGGGTGTAACCAAAATAGGAGTCTACATTGACATGGACGTTTTTCGGACACCCATTCGATATGTTTCAACATTGGTGACTGCAACACTCTTCGCTTACTCCGGAGAAAAGATCATTCTTGAATTCCATGACATTCTTATCGGTGATGCAGAATCTAGCCCTATTACCAGGCGTGTTTGGAATCGTTACATCAAGAAAATCAACTGCCGGAAAAGAGTGTACGAGCTGTATGTCCTTTTTTACATTCTGTCAGTCATTGAGAAGCTGTCCGGAACGCAGCTGATTAATTCGGCATTTTGGATGGTCTACAAGGATATGGCGTTAGAGGTCCTGCTGTCATTTGTAGCAATCGATACCTATGTTATGAATTGCTTGCGTTCCCAATGAGGGAGCCATCCCCCTTTATACAGGCTCTGAGAGTTCCAAAGAGCTTAGAACATCTTGTAGCCATTTCTCTCACCTGGCCTTTCTTGGATTCCCTCCTATGATGAAGAAATGTCTATGATCACCACCGGCATAGGTCTTGAAAAATATGTGCAAAAAGTTCTTGAAAGGCATAGATTTGGGGTCAAAACTACTAGGAAGACACGAGATCAAGGTGCAGACTTGATAATGAACAAGGGAGGGGTGTGAAGTATGTTGTGCAGGTCAAATTCTATTCTTCTCCGGTTGGGAACAAGGTAGTACAGGAAGTTGTAGCAGCCAAAGGGTATTATGGGGGCGGATAAGGGGATGGTTGTAACAAATAGCCGCTTTACCAGCGCCGCGGTCTCTTTGGCTAAGTCCAATGATGTTGAACTGATTGACGGGATTGCTTTGAAACGACTTGCTGATGGTTAGTCTGTGGAGAGGTGTATATTCGGATGGTTGTGTCCTGACAACTTAAAGCAATTGGGACAGGGGCTATTGGGAGGCCAGTAGTGCACTATCTATCAAGGCAAGGAGAATTGACAGATGGCAGTCTTGCCCCGGAGTTCTTATAGGATGTGAGTATGAGATATTTAGCAGGGTCGAAGCGCAATCGGCTTAACGTATGAAGTCACCGAAATGTGCAACCAGCCCCGGAGCTAATTAATGCTCTTGCTGTGTGCTGGGTGGAACCGTTCTGGGATCTACTAGGGTTGAACTGCAAAGGTGGGAGGTAAATTTAGATACGCAAGAAGCCTCTTGCTTTTCGGCAGGCTATTGTCAGGTTGCTCCAACCTCACCTAGGGTGAACTTTCAACAAGTGGCACGAGAGTTGGCTCCCTTGATATTGTCTAGGCAAGATGACGAGCGACTTAAGTGGAAAAAAGACGGTAGTCTGCAAGTAATAATGACAAAGGTCTTTCCAGGTAGCGTGGCGCAGACATTGAGCAGTCGAAGCAAATGCCTAAAAGAAGAACTTCTCAAGATTCTTGGCCCTGAGTGGCAAGTCAAATCTGGAAATCTGTTTTCACGTGTTACCGACAACAATAAATGAAGGGAGCATCTACCATGGAATACAGTACCGCAAGAGAAGTCTACCAGAAACTCAATGCCGTAACCAGGGGTGACGAGGATGCGGAAATGCTCTATCGTGACCTAGTTAACCTAGCCGTCAGCTATGCAAGACGGCGCACCGATTGGCAGCTTGTGGACATCGAAGCTCGAATCCGAATGGATGAAGCCAGGACGATTGCCCACGATGCCTTCATAGGGTCATGCAACTCCTTGGCCAGATATCTTGGGAGGATAGATCGGGATACAAGTTGGCGCGATATGCTTACAGAGGATCGCAAAGAGATCGGTGAC
>JBMNPL010000040.1:0-3803 GCA_050943575.1 Alphaproteobacteria bacterium | reverse complement strand
CTCGTGGCAACGGCCATACACACAGTTAAACCTGAAAACATCGCCACTTTTTTGGGCCACAAACTCGACCCCCGCTATGAAGGAGAAGTTGGCAACAATTATAATGTACGCATTGAAGGCTGCCGAATAAAACATACCATGGGATCGGTTTCGATAAAAATGTACGACAAGTTCAGTAAAATACTGCGAATAGAAACAACATCAAACGATATTAGCTTTTTCAAACACTTCCGGGAGGTAGTACACCGTGACGGGACAACGTCGCACCAAATGGCCCCACTGAAGAAAAACATCTACAGCCTTGCCTTTCTGACAGACAACCTGAAAGCTTCGAATAAAAGATATCTGGAATTTATTTCAGCTTTCGATAACCAAGAAGTTGCCAGAAAAAGACTTGAGGATGTCACTACTTCAATGTAAACGGTAAATAAGAATGCAGCATTTTCGGTAATTTCGAGTGCAGCGTTTTTGGTAACAACTGTCTTAACCTGAAAAAAGTTGACTCATAAAAAAGAGTCAATGATGGAAAAAGTAAACAACAACAGTTATTACGAAAAGCATCGCAAGTACTATGAGAAAGCGGTTAGGATGTATTTTGAAGAAGGGCTTGGGTATCGTCGAATCAGCAAGTTAATTCCTGTGGCAGTGACCACATTAGCGAGATGGTGTGATACCTTTGCAAAAGAAAACGGGATCACCATGGAAAAGGAAGTACCCAGGAAGAAAAGCCCTGCGCCGTTGGAGCCTAACATCGCAGGAGTTGCGGATGATGTCGCGTCCCTTAAGGCAGAAGTGTCAAGATTGAGGAAGGCTTTAAAGCATTAAAGCAAGAGCAACTGCGTGCTGATGCTTTTGACGCAATGATCGATGATGCAGAAGCCAGGTTCAACATATCGATCAGAAAAAAAGCTGGCGCCAAACAGTGATCAACCTGCATGCAAGGTCCAGGAGGGGTGTACCTACCCCTTATTAACTGGAATAAAAATAAAAAACAGTTTGACTTTTTTTATTGATATAATTCTTAATCAATTCATTCGCCATCAGATAATCAAATTTAGCCTCGCCTCCGGGATTGTAAAGGTTAAACTCTGTTTTTAAAGGAAAAAAGCGTTGCTTCCTGTTTTTAAATTCCGGCGGTAGATTTTTTCCTTCAAAAAACCTTGACAATTCCTCCGGCTTTACGGCAATTGATTGTTTATCTGATGTCTGTCTGAAAAAATACTCATTCCATACAGCAACAGGTGTTCTAAGCCCTAATGAACCATGTTTGCGTATATGATTATAGGTGAAAATGTACTGGGCTATCTTCATATCGGCATGATGGAAAGATTCAAATTCGTAGCGAGATACCAACTCCCGTTCCATAATACTGTGGAAAGCCTCAATATAAGCATTATCTTCAGGTGTGGCAATATGAGCAAATTCATGTGTTACATTAATCTCTTCCAGATATGCTCTTACAGATTTAGCTATAAACTGGCTCCCATTATCGTTTCGCAGGGTAATTGGAACATTGGCCTTTTCTGGTAGTACATTTTTAAGCAGCCACAATACATCATGCTGGCGAATGCTCTGTTTGAAGACATAGCCTATAATTTTGCGGGTATATACATCAATCAAAGAAAGCAGGTAGGCAAATTTTCCACTTATCGGAATGTACTTGATATCCATGCACAGATACTGCAATGGATATTCTGCCCTGATTTTACGGAAACGAACAAATTTACGTTTGCCAAAATGAGTTGATATGGATTTTCCACAAAGTAATTTATTCTCCTTCATCAACCTGTATACTTTTTTATGATTCACAATATAACCCCTGTCAAATAATTCATCAGTAACAGGCTTATAACCATAACATAAAAACTCAATCCCTAATATGTTCTTTATCTCTTCCACAATTTCATGATTTGCAGCCACCCCGCCATCAGTTTTTAAGCTTGTAAGACTCGGTTTTCGTCCGGGCTTCCCGCTTTTTGATTTATAGTAGAAATTACTCGGATTCATACCGCTCCACTTTAATCGCTTCGTAACGGGAACCTGATCTTTAAAAGACTCAATTACTTGCATCGCATCCTGTTTTAAAACCGGTTTTTTTTTAAGAGTTCATCTTTAAATTTCAACTCAAGACTAAGTTCTCCAACCAACTCCCTGAGTCGTTTGATTTCTTGTTCCATCCTTCGTTTCTCCGGATCAACTTTAGGGTATTGAGCCTCAAGCCCCAATATGCCTTGTTCATTAAACCTGCGTTTCCATTTATGAAACAACGATTGCGACAGGTTATACTTTCGAAGCGTAGGTTGTAATCCATTAACTTCTACTTCTTGAATGATCTGGAGCTTCTGATCTTTACTCCATTGACGCCTTTCTTTTGTCATAGTTTTTACAAAATTAAAGTGTCAAACTGAATTGCCAAATTTATTTCATATTATTTGGGGGTTAGTACAAGGGGTTATCCGATTGAAGGACTTTGCATCCTGTTTGGCAGGACAAAGCAGGCCTATTACAAGTTCAATGAAGATGGGATGGCTCGTCGCATTGCCGGTGAATGCTTTGCAGTAGACTTTATAAAAGAAATCCGTTCGAAGGATCACGGCATCGGTGGATTGAAGCTCTGGTACATGTACCAACGCAAGTTTACCGGGGAAGAGGCACTAGGCAGGGACAGGTTCCTGGAGGTGTACCGCAGGAACGGGTTAAAGTTGCGGAGCAAAGCGTGCAAACCCAGGACAACGGACTCCACACACGGTCTTGCGACTTATGCGAACCTGATCAGGGAGTTTATTCCCACAGGCCCCAATCAATTATGGGTAAGTGACATCACATACATTGCGATTTACCGGAATGAAGGGGGGTATTGTTTTTGTTACCTGACAGTCATTATGGATGCCTATACGGAGGAGATCAAGGGATACAATGTAGGGGATAGCCTGGACACCAGGAACTCGATCTTTGCCCTTGAGATGGCGTTGCAGAGTCTGGAGGGTCAGCATGAGGGAGCCAATCACCTGATCCATCATTCAGACAGAGGGGTTCAATACGCAAGTAGTAAATACATCGGCATTTTGACTAGCAGAGGGATCAGAATAAGCATGACGGAATCAGGAGACCCCAAGGAGAATCCACAGGCAGAGCGGATTCACGGAACCATCAAGAACGAAATCCTTCGGGCATGCAAGTTTCACAGCATCGATGAAGCAGAGGAGGCTGTAAAGAGGGCCGTTGATTTTTACAACAATGAAAGGCCTCACATGAGTGTCGGTATGAGAACGCCGGCAGAAGCCTCAAAGTCGACCGGAGAAAGGGAGCTGAGATGGAGAAGTTACAGGGAGCATGCAATAAAAAAGAAATTTGTGATGAATCACACTGAAAATAGTTTACCTTTGGATATCGGTTCAGGTTCATCCGGATGATTTGCACCAAAGTCAACCAATTGCAGCTATAAGACAAAAAAGTAAACCGTTCTCAGGGATAACAAGTAAATGTAAACGATAATCAGGAATAAGTGAAAAACGGAGTCAACTTTATCCAGGGAAAAAGATAAAAACAGTCAACCAAAATCAGGATAATACAAACACTGCAACACTTTCGGTAACAATGATGCAGCATTTTTAGTAACAATAGTGCATCAGTTGCAAAGATAATTTATTCGTTAATATTCTCATTCTATATTTTCGTTTTTTTATAATACTCCCCAAAAATTAGACCACTTGTTAAGTTGAAAAAAATGACTAAATTAGTGGCAATTATGAAAGCAACAAGAAGAAAATTTTCAGCTGGCTTTAAAGCCAAAGTCGCCATTG
>JBMNPL010000039.1:0-3823 GCA_050943575.1 Alphaproteobacteria bacterium | reverse complement strand
CGGCAAGGAGGTGGCGCCGCTGGCCTAAAGCTGTCTAGCACTACCGATTCGAAACGTCAGCGAACGACAAAGGAGGTGGGGAAAAAGTTTGGCCGAAAGTGGGGAGATTTAAATGGCCGTTGACACCCAACGGGGCCGCTCAAGTTCTGGTGCATCCTCCGGTCTGCCGGGCATACTTCTATGTTGGCGTCATCTGAGTTCTACAGCCCACGTCCTGGGATTTGATTGGTCCCAGGGCGCAGATCGTAGGATTTCGTGGGTCTCTGGGGCACACGTCATAGGTTTTCATGGGTCCTACGGCACACATCATAGGATTTCGTGGGTCCCACGGCGCACATCTTAGGCTTTCATGGGTCCTACGGCACACATCATAGGATTTCGTGGGTCCCACGGCGCACATCTTAGGCTTTCATGGGTCCTACGGCGCATGTATTGTAGTTTGATGTGTCCCACGGCCCCACATTCTGGCGCCCCGTGGTTACGTCCGCACCATCCCAAGATCCCGAGCGATCTCCCGCCGCGCTTCCGCGATGAAGTCGGTCATGTTTTAAATGTCGGACAATCACAACACCATACCATCGGATTGTCGTATCATCACAAATGAAAATGGTTTGTGAGTACAAAGGACAATTGTCTCTCATGAGTAATTTGTCGCCTATCAGCGAGGAGGTGAACAAAAGCATGCAATTTATGGAAGGTAGTATCTTCGCGTTCGTGTGCGCTGTATTAGTCGGAGCAGCCATTCTGGATCGGGTTCGCGCGGCGAAGTCTGGCGGGTTCAGGCCTGAGATCCGCAGGATCGCCGGACTCGACGCAATCGATGAGGCGGTTGCCAGAGCGACGGAAATGGCAGGTTCAGTGGTGTTCTCTCCTGGCATCGGCAGGATAAATACCACCGAGGCTCCTCAGTCTCTTGCCGGATTGGCGATCCTTGGTTATGTTGCCAATCTTGCTGCCCGCTACAACACCCGGTTGGTAGTAGCGATTTCAGCTCCTGACGTTCTTCCCTTAGCCCAAGAGACCGTGCGCCAGGCTTACGCTGCTCAGGGTGTGGGCGGGCAATACAACCAGGAAGAGACGGTTCGCTATTTGGGCGAACAGTGGTCGTTTGCGACTGCCATGACAGGCATAATCTCCCGAGAACGCGTATCGGCCAACATCATGATGGGGGCCTACTATGCAGAAGCCTTGGTATCAGCTGAGGCAGGCGTCAGTGTCGGAGCTATACAGATTGCTGGGACTGCCAACATGGCGCAGCTGCCCTTCTTCGTCGCATCGTGCGACTACGTAATACTCGGCGAAGAACTGTATGTGGCCGCTGCGTACCTGTCCGGTGACGAGGCCAATCAGGGTGCCATCGTCGGCGCCGACTATGCCAAACTGGGCGCGATCATCGTCATATTGTTGGGCAGCATCATGGCTACACTAGGCAGTCCTTGGCTTGTGAAACTCATGAGCTACTAAGCAGTGTGGAAGGAGGTGCTAGGTCTTGCGTAAGGAAGTGCCCGTGTTAATCACATTGATATCTGCGATCGTGATGTTAGTGTCCTCATTCTTCACCGGCAGCATTGGTTCTATCTCAGTTAACAGCCTTGGGTCGAATCTGTCGTCGTGGGGAGTGATTGTGGCGGCCTTTGCGGTGGGTCTCGGAGCCGTAAACCTAGCCATCATGCATGTTGGCAACATATCCAAGCAGAAGGATGGGTGGCCATTCAGTGTTGTCTTAATGGCGTCGATGGCGTTGTTCTTCGGCGTCGGGGTGTACAACTTCCTGAGCCCGGAGAACGCTGCTACGAGGACTTTCTATCAGGACATGTTCACATATGCGTTCACTCCGATCAGTAACGCGGTATTTGCACTGCTCGCTTTCTATGTGGCTTCGGCATCCTATCGCGCATTTAGAGCCAGGAACACTGAGTCGACTCTTCTCCTGATTGCGGCCATATTGGTCATGTTGGGCAAGGCACCCGTAGGAGAACTGATATGGAGCAAGTTCCCCGAAATGAGTTCGTGGCTGTTGGACGTTCCCAACACTGCCGGTCAGCGGGGTCTCACGATCGGGGTAGCGGTCGGGGCCTTTTCTACTGCTCTACGTACCATGCTGGGCATTGAGCGAGGCCATCTTGGGCTCGAGTGAGGGTAGGAACTAGGAAGGAGGTGGAACGAATGATCTGGGCTAAAATGGAGAGACTCGACCGCAAGGTCGTATATGTGGTTCTCCTCATGTGTCTAGCTGTCCCGTTGCTTAAGCCGATGGGTATTCCTCTATCTATAGACAAGAGGACGAGTGACTTCTTTCACGTAATAGAGGGTCTTGCGCCAGACGCTCGAGTACTCGTCAGCTTTGACTATGAGACTGGGGGCTCCGGTGACGTGCATCCGCAGGTGAGACCTGTGGTCGAACACCTGCTCAGGAAAGGCATAAAGCCCATCATGGCAAGCTTTCGTGCTCCTGGCCCCATGTTCTGTGAAGACATACTCAAGCCTCTGGAGGCCCAGGGATATGAGTATGGAGTTGATTTCGTTAACCTAGGCTTCTTGGTCGGCGATGAGACCGCTGTCAGGAATTTTGCGAGTGATCCGCTCGCACCGTTCGCGACAGATTTCCGAGGCAAATCCACCAAGGACATGCCTGTTCTTGAAGGGATTCAGGCCATAACCGACTTCGATCTCATAGTCGAGTTCACCGCCAGCAATAGCTTCATGTACTTTATTCGCCACATCTACGAGCCGCACAAGGTTCCTATCGTGCTTGGCTCGGTCGCTGTCTCGGTGCCTGAGGCCATGCCGTACCTGGAATCGAACCAGCTGGCAGGAATCCTATCGGGGATGCGTGCAGCGGCCGAATACGAGCTCCTGATGGAAGCCCCGGGCAGCGCTGTTGCCAAAATGGATGCGCAGTCACTAGGGCACCTGGCGATCATCCTTTTCATTGTGCTCGGCAATGTGGCTTACCGGATCAACAAGAACGTGCGTACCGGCTCGACCGTGTCAAACCCCAACGAGTAGAGAGGCGGAGGTGATACTGTGAGCATTTCGGCAAATCCCTGGCACTGGATCATGGGGCTTGCGGAGATCGCCGTGTTCTCGGTGGTCTTCCGGGCGACCAAAGCCTATCGGTTCGTCGAGCACCTATATGTTGGCGCATCGGTTGGATATGCGCTGCAGATGGCCTTTGGGAACGTTGTCAATCAGGCCTGGCGGCCAATGGTTTCTGACGGCAAGATCACCATGGTAATACCAATTGCACTAGGTTTGATGCTCTATACCCGGTACTTCAAGAGTATCGCTTGGGTGAGTAGGTGGCCTGTAGCCTTTCTCGTGGGCATAGGCTCGGGGCTGTCCATATATGGAAGCATCAACGCTCAGTTTGTTGCTCAAACCCGTGCAACCATCCTCGACCTCTTTGTCACCGACTCGGGAGGCGCGTTCGTGCTCGGGCAGTCGCTCAACAACTTGATCACCCTGGTCGTGGTTGGATGCGTCCTTTTGTACTTCGTATTCTCAGTGAAGATGCCCCGAGGACTCAACAAAGCGGTTGGCCTCGGACGGTGGGCCATGATGATTACATTTGGCGTCTTCTTCGGCAACGTGGTTCAGAACAGGCTATCTCTCTTGATCACTGAGCTTGAGAACATACTCGGGTCGTGGCTGGGCCTCATTTAGGATAGGCCGCGATAACTAGGCGGAGGTCCGTAGATACCGAGATATGAGAGGAGAAGTCCAGCCATGAGTTTCGGATATGTGTACAAGTGGCGTGAGAAAGTGCTGCCTCGTTTCAGGCAGAGAGAGATCCACAGGGGATGGATAGCGGAGAGAATCC
>JBMNPL010000038.1:0-3835 GCA_050943575.1 Alphaproteobacteria bacterium | reverse complement strand
TAAGCGGAAAGAACATTCCGGATATCTATGCAGGTAGGGATGCCATCTGTACTATACAGCAAAACGGATATGCCCGTTGGTATTCCGTTGGGAAAGGGGAAACAGGCAAAACGATGACTGTCAAACTACCCCACAACGGCGCATTTGCAGTATACGACAGCTCAGACTGCATCTACTTCTCTACAGTATCAGGTAATCAGCCGGTTATATTGCCTGCAGAAGGGAAAATTGTTTTCATTGGCGATGTCCCCGGTACTCGGTTTTATATTACGATTGACTACGTAAGTGTCCAAAAATGATCGATATATCACTGTGTCTTCTATATAATCCATGTTAAATGCCTATTGGGTGACAGAAGGCTATAGAGTATCCAGGATATTCTTCACCAGAGAAGCTCTGGTATTTGTACATAACTGGTGCCGAAGCGGGGACTTGAACCCCGATGAGCGTATTGCTCACTAGAACCTGAATCCCACCTTCTATGTTTAAGCCTGTCTAACTGAGTTTAATATAGTGTCTCCTAGCTGGCCTTTCCCCTTGTTTGCCTGTCAGAAATTCCCTGACCGTTCAGTCTGATTCAGTGTAGTTTCTTCCTGATTGCAGTACAATTGCAGTCAAAGCGGGGCAACTTTGCGCTGTCTATATCTCTTGACTCTAGGGGTGCTTAGCCCCCGGCATAATGGGCAGTATTCCTGATCCTTGCGTGTGTACTCAAATAATGCTTTGCAGTGTTTGCATTCACGCCAATTCGGGCCGATCACCAAGTTATAAAAATGCAGCCATATGCTGCTGATGAGGTTTAGCCCTATCTTGCCGGGCAGTATTGCCCCATTCTCCCCGGCCTGTGGATATTCCCTTACGCCTGCTAGGTTGGCTTGCAAGGCCCTTAAGACCTTCTCAGTATCTCCCGCCTTCCAAGAGCCATAGGCCCGCTGCAAAGCAGCGACTTCCAACTGGAAATCATCAAGGGATTCGTCTGGGACGCCGGGGCTATCTGCTGAAATTTGCGACACAACCCAGAAGGGGGCTTCGCCAAAGGATACCCCCAGGAGCCCATAACGGTTCACGAATAAGAGGATGTCATCATGGCTGTCAGTATCTATAGCTAAGAAACCAGAGAGGAGCGACATTTCTGCCATCGGTTTAATAAACTGGACCCCGTCCACGTCTACTTCCCCGCTCCAGACCTTGTGATAGTTGTCTGTATCCCCGGGCTTATGGTGCTTGCCTTTATCCCCGGAGATGACCCATTCGCCTTTCTTCTTTTCGTAAATTGTATACGGGGCATAGACCGGCCACAGGCCAAGTATTTCGTCCCGTGTAGCACGCTGCTTATGTGTCCACTTTACATTTCCCTGAGAATCAACTTCACTAGTGGCCGGGTAAATCTTTCTCATTAAAATCCCCTCCATGAAACGGCTTGAAACGGATTCGACCCTAGATTGCGTTACATGCTTACTTTACCATTTAACTAGATGAAACGCAATACCCTTGAATTACTTAAGAATGTTAGGGGGTGCATTAATTGAACGCTAAATTGACAGTAAGCGTTGACGAGGCTGCACAGCTTTTAGGAATTAACAGGGTGACAGTATATAGACTTGCTAGACAGAAGGATTTCCCCGCCGTTTTCGTCGGGAGAAGGATTCTTATACCCAAGCGGGGACTTGAGGAATGGCTTGAGCAGGAGTCTCGAAGGGCTGTAGGCGAGTAGGCAAAGAAAAGCCCCGGTGTCAGCCGGGGGCAGGGTGGGAGGATACCTGATGACTTCATTATATAGTTTACCAAAAGCAGGCGGTTCAGGCAAGAAAGACCTGCTTAACATGGCAATTCTCCATCTGGCCGATAGCGAAAACTGGGCCCCGCTAAGACCTGAGCACAAAATAGCTTTCGACCGGGCAGCCCTGCGAATCAAATTTGGGGGTAAGCTGGACGGGGCAGAAAAGCGTCAAATATGGAGAATACTTAGGCTTTATGAAAACACTCTTAATGATGCAGGATTACCATTCCGGAAGATTCCGGAACCTGAATGCCCTTCCCAAGCGGTTCGCTTAATTGAGCTAGTAGAGGATAATGCCCTTCTCTTTCACGATGAAGGCCGGATTGCTTATGCTGTCGTCAACATCGGCGACCACCAAGAAACCCATGCAGTGCGAAGCAGGGGTTTTCGGTTATGGCTGCAAGGACTTTACCTTGCCGAATGCGGGAAAACCCCCGCTAGTCAAGCTATGGCTGATGCGTTACTGGCCATTGAGGGGGTTGCTATACATCAAAGACCTTGCTTCCCCGTTTATGTGAGACTTGCAGGGTATAAAGGCAGTGTCTACCTGGACCTGGCTAACGATGCGTGGGAGATAGTAGAGGTATCGCCTGAGGGGTGGGAAGTCTCCCAGATAGCCCCTATCAATTTTAGGCGTACGCGGGGCATGGCCCCCCTGCCGACTCCTGAGCGTGGCGGGGACCTTAACGAACTACGAAAGTTTGTCAATGTCCCTGACGACGATTCATGGGTTCTCCTTATAGCTTGGCTTGTAGCTGCGCTGCGACCTATAGGCCCTTACCCAATTGCTGTCTTAACAGGCGAACAGGGTTCAGCCAAGACCACGACTGCAAGGGCCCTTCGTGCACTAGTAGACCCCTCCATAGCTGCCCTAAGAACCACACCCCGTGACGAAAGAGACTTGGCAATCACTGCAAATAATAACCACGTCTTAGCTTTTGACAATCTTTCAGGATTACCACAGTGGTTGTCTGACGCTTTGTGTCGGGTAGCTACCGGGGGCGGGTTCGCTACGAGGGAACTTTATTCAGATGACCAGGAGACCATCTTCGACTTTGTCAGGCCGATAATCCTGAATGGAATCGATGATGTAGTTTCACGTTCTGACCTACTGGATCGGGCTTTGATGTTTACTCTGCCGGCGATTCGGGAAGAGGACCGCAAGGCCGAAAAGGGATTCTGGGCTGAGTTTGAAGAAGTCCGGCCCCGTATACTCGGTGCGCTGCTTGATGCTGTAGCTGAAGGGCTACGGAATATCGATACGATTAAGCTGGACAGGCTTCCCAGAATGGCCGACTTTGCTAAGTGGATTGTGGCTTGCGAACCCGCTTTGCCATGGGCGCCAGGTGCATTCATGAATGCCTATGCGGGGAATCGGGCCGATGCAGTGAGCCTTGCCTTGGAGTCTGATTGCGTAGCGGTTGCTGTCAAAGAATTCCTCGAACATCGGAAGCAATTTGAGGGAACCGCTACCGAACTATTGGATGAGTTGGAGGATCATGTTCCCGAGAAAACCAAGAAAACGCGGGCCTGGCCCAAGACCCCTAGAACCTTGTCGAACCGGCTTAGGCGTGCAGCGACATTCTTGAGGCGCACAGGGATTGAGATTGAAATCGGAATTCGCGAGGGGAATACCGGTAGACGCTTGATTAGATTAAGTAGGAATTCTTGCGTCACTTCCGTCACTTGCGTCACTGAAAAAAATAAACCCCTGCTAGAAGAGTCTTATAGCGAAGACCCATGGTGACGATACGGTGACGATAGTGACGCAACGGTGACGATAGCACATTTTCAGCGTCACCATAAGAAGGGGCTATTTACCTGGTGTTTTCCAATAATAGTGACGATGGTGACAGTGGTGACGATGAAATACATTCTTTATCTGTCTGGAGGTGGAGTCATGGCGCGGAGGCGAATCAAGAAAGCGACTGAAGCCGAATGGCGAAGAATAGGCGAACAGGCAAAACTCTGCCGGAGAGAGCTTTTCAAGCTAATGGAAATGGCTTGTCCAGTCTTACCGGTTGAAGTCAGCGACAGATTACTTAGATGTGTTAT
>JBMNPL010000037.1:0-4098 GCA_050943575.1 Alphaproteobacteria bacterium | reverse complement strand
CAAAAAATTCACGAATATTTGTAAATACGCCCGTATAAGTTGCTGGATTACTGCGAGGTGTACGCCCAATTGGCGATTGATCTATATCAACAACTTTATCAATATTTTTCATTCCTTCTATCACATCATGTGCACCTGATTCCAATTTAGAATTATATAATGCGCGCATTAATGATGGATATAAAGTATCAATTAATAATGTAGATTTCCCACTACCAGAAACACCAGTTAAAGCAATAAATTTTCCAAGAGGAATTTCTATATCTATATTTTTAAGATTATTTGCACGCGCACCTTTGATAACTATTTTATCACCTGAGCCTTTACGACGCTTTTTTGGTATTTCTATTTTCTTTTTCCCAGATAAATATTCACCTGTTAAAGAATTTTTATTTTTTATAACTTGTTCTGGTGTTCCAGCAGCAACAATATTTCCGCCATGTTCACCAGCATTTCGCCCAATATCAACTAAATAATCTGCTGCGCGCATCGCATCTTCGTCATGTTCAACAACAATAACAGTATTATCTTTATCACGTAGCATTTTTAATGTGTCTAATAATTTATCATTATCAGATTGATGCAACCCAATAGATGGCTCATCCAATACATATAATACACCTGATAATCCACTGCCAATTTGTGAAGCCAAGCGAATTCTTTGTGCTTCACCACCTGATAAAGTCCCTGCTTTACGATTTAATGTTAAATAACCCAACCCGACATTTTTTAAGAATTCTAAACGAGAAGTAATTTCACGCAATATAACACGTGCAATATCATTTTCTTTTTGTGTTAATTTTTTTGGTAATTCGCGAAACCATTCTAAAGCCTGCACAACTGATAATTCAGTTGCATCGGCAATATCATAACCTGCAATTTTTATACTCAAAGCCTGAATATTTAAACGTTTACCATGACAAACAGGACAAGTTTTTTCAGTTAAATATTTTCCCAATTCGTCTTTAATATAATTAGATTCAGATTCACGCCAACGACGCGTAATATTTGGTATTACACCTTCGAATGGTTTATTATATTCAAAGCCATTCCAATTTATATGAATTTCTTTATCGCCACTACCATATAAAATTAAATCTTTTTGCTCTTCGGTTAATGAATACCAAGGCTTAGATAATGGAATTTTATATGCACGAGAAATTGCTTCTAGTAAATGATCATATTGTGATAACATTCCGCCACGAGACCAAGGTGCAATTGCACCATCACGAATGCTTTTTGATGTATCTGGAATAATTAAATTTGGTGATATAGACATTTGAACACCCAAACCATCACATTCTGTACATGCTCCCATGGGTACATTAAATGAAAATAATCTAGGTTCTATTTTTGGAACAGTAAATCCACTAACTGGACAAGCATAATTTTGAGAATATAAAATATCTTCATTTGTATCTAATCTGCGAACAAGAACACTTCCAGGGACTAATTGTAAGGAAGCTTCGAACGAAGAATATAATCTGGAATTAATTTCTTTATCATCGTTAATAGTTAGTCTATCAATTATTACAAAAATATTATGCTTTTTATTTTTATCTAATGCGGGTGTATTTTGTAATTCATAAACTTCATTATCAATAATAACACGTTGATAACCTTGTTTTATTAAAAAGGCAATTTCTTTTTTATATTCACCTTTTCTTTCACGTATTAATGGTGCCATAACATAAATTTTAGTATTATTTGGAATACGCATTGTCCATTCAACCATTTCCGCGATAGTTTGTGATTTAATGGGAAGTCCAGTTATAGGACTATGTGGAATTCCGATACGCGCCCATAACAATCTAAAATAATCATAAATTTCTGTAACTGTTCCAACAGTTGAACGTGGATTTTTTGATGTAGTTTTTTGTTCAATTGAGATTGCTGGAGATAATCCTTCTATAAAATCAACATCTGGCTTTTTTTGCATATCTAAAAATTGACGTGCATAAGATGATAAAGATTCAACATAACGTCGTTGTCCTTCGGCATAAATGGTATTGAATGCCAATGATGATTTACCACTGCCAGAAACACCAGTAAAAACTACCAATTTATTTTTTGGTATATCTAGATCAATATTTTTAAGATTATTTTCACGTGCACCGCGAATTTTAATGACACTCATAGCCTAGGAAATATAGTGCTAAAATATGAAAATACAAGGATAAAGTATTTAGTGTAAGTGGTTAGTGTTAGTTAATTGTGTCATTCCTGCGCAGGCAGGAATAAGGCCTGATAATATTTATGCTCGTGATTAGTGATAGTACTTCTCTATCCCCCTAACACTAGCCACAAACACTAACCACTAATTATGCGATTAATTTACATTTGTGGCATTAAAGATTCGGGGGTCATAATAACACCAGATTTTCTGGTATGCGGGGCACCTAATTTTGGTGCCGCAACACCATTTACCCAAACATCAATTCCGCCTGCATTACCAAATGTTCCTTTGATGCTACCAACTGGTACATAATAAACTTCCCCGGGGACTAAAACACGTGAGAATATTGTTTCGCCTTGGGCATCTTCTATTTTTACCCAAGATTCTTGTGTGGCTTGTATAGCAACGGTTGCAGTTGCCTTATTTTTTTCACCAAATTCTTCTTTGACTGGTAAATTAAATTCTGGTGAATATAATGCTGTTTGTTCTGTATCTGGCTTATTATTATTATCATATACAGGAAGTAATTTTGCTATTGCCCAAATAGCCAAAATAATAACAATTAAAGAAATAATTATCGTGGATAACCATTTCCAATTTTTACGCATAAATTTACGTGTTTTATCTAATTTTTCATTTATATATACTTTTTTATCTGATAATTCTTTATCTTTTTGATTTTCTGATTCCTCGCTACTTACTATCCCCATTTCTTCTTTGATTTTACCAACTATTACTGCGGGATCTAAACCTAGTTCTATTGAATAATTTCTTGCAAATCCTAAAATATAAACCAATTCTGGAATTTTTGCATATTCTCCTGATTCCAAAGCATCTAAGAATTCTTCTTTGATACACAATTGTTTAGAAATTGTTGATAATTCCCGTTTACGACGACCAGTTGTACGTGTACGTTTTAGTATTTCACCCGCTGTTAAATTTTCTTGCTTGTCTGACATTTTTTATCCTTTTATTTAAAACTTATAATAAAGCCGACAAGCTTATGTTGCAACAAAAATCTTTTTATATTAAACTTTTACTTATGGGACGGAAAATTTACCTAATTTTTATAATTGCACTTTGCGGATGTGTAAATACCAGTCCTTATCTTGAGAATTTATCATGTGGCACTGATAATATGTGGAATGGGCAACATAATCAAAGTTCAGATTGTTTTGATATGGCAGAAGTTTCAGATACAGGTGGATATCAAGTAAAAGATTATGAAAAAATAATGTTAAAAACTTATTCTGGTCTAAATAATTTGGCACTTGGGAATAATTTTGCAAATCAAAGTTTTCGTCAGGCTTATTCATTACAAACACAAGTAGTTCAAGACAACAGCGATGAAATTGATAGCATGCAACAAGAATTTGCAAAAACTGCAAAAAATATCGCAGGAATGCCGTCTTTGGATTATATTGTGAATGATATTAATGAGCAATTAGATAAAGAATCACTAGTTGTTGCTATGCGAGATTTTGTAAATCCTTATACTACTTGGTTAAGCGCGATTTACGATGGTATAGCAAACAAAGATTATGCAAATGCTGAAAATTATTTAAAACGTGTTGCTGAATTTGCACCAGATAACAAATTTGTTAAATCTGATATAAATGCTATACGAAGTGGTAAAAACTTTGTATGGATTGTTTTTGAAAATGGTTCTGTTGGGCAGTTATACGAACATGCTTTGGCGCCACGCGGATTGCGGGCTTGGAATATACATTTAACTGTGCCTGATTTAGCACGTGGAAAACCCGCCTTGCCTTATTTAGAAGTTTCTGGAGAACGCACACAATTTTTGGCAAGTATGGATAGTATTGTAAAAACTGATTTATTAACACATCGTGATAATCATATAATTTCATCTGTGATATTTGAAATTGGTAAAATTGCCGCCGCAGGCGGAGTTGTTATTG
>JBMNPL010000036.1:0-4250 GCA_050943575.1 Alphaproteobacteria bacterium | reverse complement strand
TTGTTATTTTTAATAGTCGCCCTTGCCCCACCGCACTCGTGCGCGGGCGACAGAAAGGAACTCCCTTTAATTAAATTTTTGTTTACCAAATTCATTAAATTTGTTATTATATAAATATACATAGTTATCGAGCGATAACTAAATATGTATACTCTAATATAGATATTATCATAATATACAAAAATGAGCAATAAAATATCCACAATAGCTAAAAATATACGAAAGTATAGAAAACAAAAAGGCCTATCGCAAGATAAACTTTCAAGATTGGCTGATATTTCTCATGCCACAATGATTAAAATTGAGTCAGGCGGAATCCAAAGCCCAACAATAGACACAGTGCAAAAAATTGCCAAGGCGCTTGGTGTTAGTGTGGATAACTTATTAAATGGAAAATAAACTTATGTCTGATTTTTTAAACAAAGTTTTTTATAAAGATTCTAGAAAAATGTCAGAATTACCCGATAATTCTGTTCATTTGGTAGTTACTAGCCCACCATATTTTAATATTAAGGATTATTCATTAGACGGATATCAAAAGAATAAAAAAGGCGAAAAAGTAAGAGGGCAAATTGGCGACATACAAAACTACAAAAGATATATAGATGAAATGTTAAAAGTTTGGAAAGAGTGCGAAAGGGTTCTAAAACCAAATGGAAAGCTGGTTATCAATACTCCTTTAATGCCGATGTTAAAGAAAAATTTAAACACCCATTACAATCGACACATTTTTGACATAAACAGCGATATAGAACATTCCATTTTAAATAACACAAAATTGTTTTTACTTGATGTTTATATTTGGAATAGAACAAACCCCAGCAAAAGATTGATGTTTGGTAGTTATCCATATCCGAGGAATTTTTACGCACAAAACACAATTGAATTTATAACTGTTTATGTGAAAGATGGTCCGTCAGAAAATAATTTGCCAAAAGAAATAAAAGAACAAAGCAAGCTAACGGAAAAAGAGTGGATAGAATTTACTAAACAAATATGGAACATACCTATTCCCAACAAAAATGATTTAGCATTCGGTGAACATTCCGCAATTATGCCAGAAGAAATTGTAAGACGGTGCGTAAGATTATATACATATGTGGGCGATGTTGTTTTAGATCCGTTTGCTGGTTCAGGAACAACGCTTAAAGTCGCAAAAGAATTAAAAAGGAATTATGTCGGTTATGAAATTTCCAGAAGCTATGAAAAGATAATCAATCTTAAATTGCAAGAAACATTATTTTAATATGTTAGAAATAAATAAAATTTACAATCTTGACTGCTTTAAGTTTTTAGAAAAAATTGATGATGATATAGTCGATCTTGCTGTAATAGATCCGCCGTATAATTTACGCAAAGCAGAATGGGATACTTTTAAAAGTGA
Organism: Alphaproteobacteria bacterium; assembly: GCA_050943575.1. Taxonomy (GTDB): domain Bacteria; phylum Pseudomonadota; class Alphaproteobacteria; order Rs-D84; family Rs-D84; genus WRCA01. Next base: position 2,866 of record JBMNPL010000036.1, on the reverse strand, counting down.
AAAGGAATTTTTTGACTTTACTTTTAGATGGATAGACACACTTATTCCAAAAATAAAAGAAAACGGCAGTTTGTATATTTTTAATACACCTTATAATTCAGCTTTTATCCTTAATTATCTTGTAGGAAAAGGGTTAATTTTTCAAAATTGGATAACATGGGATAAGCGAGACGGAATGGGTGGAGCAAAAAGACGTTTTAGTAACGGACAAGAAACAATTTTATTTTTTACAAAAGGGAAAAAGCACACTTTTAATTATGATGATGTTCGCTTGCCTTATGAATCAAAAGAGAGAATTGAACATGCAAAACAAAAAGGTATATTAAAAGGTGGCAAAAGGTGGTTTCCAAATCCAAAAGGTAAATTGTGTGGTGAAGTATGGCATATTACAAGCGAGAGGCATAAAAATAAAATCAATGGCAAAACCCCCAAAATGCCGCACATTACACCAAAACCGATTGAGCTAGTAGAACGAATTATAAAAGCAAGCTCCAATATTGGTGATCTTGTGTTAGATTGTTTTGTGGGTAGCGGAACGACAGCTATTGTCGCGAAAAAATTGAAAAGAAATTTTATTTGTGCTGATAATAATAAGGATTATGTTAGGTTAGCAAGAAAAAATTTAAAAAAATATGATAGTAAGTAAAATAAACCAAGGAAATAAAGCTCTGGAATTTATTGATTACAGAGTTAGGCATGAGAAATATCGCGGAGCTCCCTCCTCCGAACACAATCGCTATGAGATGAATCAAATCATTGATATTTTGACATTGCTGGACAAATACGCCCCAAATCAAAGTTTAATGGCAATCAGAACAACAGATATTTCCAAAAGACCCGAAAATACCCCAGATGAGTTTACATATGCACGATTTTGCAATGAAGCCAAGCAAAAGGCCGGCATAGGGACACAAGACGCTATGCGGAAAAATTTGTTTGTTGACTTGCATAGAATGGGCCTAATTGAAAGATACAATAAACACAAAGAGCCTACCGTTCCATTTTCTCGTCAAAATGTTAAATATGTCTCACTAAGCAATCAAGGATTAAAGTTAATTAAAGCAAAAAATATCCTTGATAAATATTTTATTTTTTCAAAAGGAATAGATAGTTTGCTTGGTGGTTATATTGATACCATTTTAGATATTTTAAGAGACAAAGAATACGAAATAGATAAAATCAGTATTTATGAATATATGTTTTTTGTTTCCGCTATTGGAGTGGAATATGAATTTAACATTAACACAGATAAAGCAGTAGAGCTTATTAAAGAATACAGAAGATTGACACCTATACAGAGAAGATCAGTTATAGAGACACTAAAAATGGAATTAAAGCCAAAAAAATTTCATGGAGCGAAACCAAATAAAAGAGATTTCCATAATTGGAAAAACAAAGCTGCACAGGTATATTATCTTTTAAATCAAACGGTATATTTTGAAGTGCGAGGTGAACAATTAGTTTTAAAAGAAGGTAAATACAGCTTTACTGAAACCGCCACGAGACTAGATAGATCATTAAACGAGAAATATCAATATTTTGTTAAACAGGAAGTTAAGAAAACTCCGGGCTTTGAACTTCATCATGTTGTTCCTCTTGCATGGTCTGAAAGTATTCACCATTTTAAGATGTTGGATAAATGGGAAAATATGGTTTATATTGACGCTTTTAGTCATGCAAAAATTACTCAAAACAAGAATAAAAATGTGATTTTAGAAGTTGTAGAGAATGATATAACTTTATCTGATTATTCCGATAATGAAGTTTATTTGAAATATCAGAAAAATATTTTGTACAAACCAGACAATAAAAAAGTAATGAAAAAATATAATTTTGAATTAAGGAATACATTAAATGATTAAAAATGAGAAAAATTTATTCTGAAAAAATTGATCTTATACTTAAATCCCGAGAAGCAGCTTTATCGGCCGTACAAATATATAACAATCCCTTTACGGCGTTTAAGTCAGAATCTTTTATTGTATTATTTATTATCGCGTGGACATATTTATTGCATGCTTATTATAGAGGTAAAAAAATTGATTATAGATATTATACTATACCAAATAAAAGGAAAAAATTTATACGCAATCCAGACGGAAGTATTAAATACTGGGATTTAACGCAATGTATTTCCAATAAAGACTGCCCATTAAATAAACACACAATAAATAATTTAAAATTTTTAATTGGATTACGCAATCAGATTGAGCACAAAAAAGCTATTGGGTTAGATTCTTATTTATCGGGAAGGTATCAAGCATGTGCCTTAAATTTTAATTTTTATTTAAAGAAGCTTCATGGCAAAAAGTATTCTTTAGATAATCATTTGGCATTAAGTTTACAATTCGCTGAATTAGATTACACACAAGCACAATTTATTAAAGACAAGGAAAATTTAATACCAAAAGCTATACAAAATTATATTACCACTTTCGATAATTCGTTATCGGATCAAGAAATACAACATGATAGATTTTCATACAGACTCTTATTTGTTAAAGTTGGAGCAAAAAGAAAAGGTAAGGCAGATAGGGTTATAGAATTCGTTGATCCAAATTCTCCGTTAGCTAAAAATATCGCCAAAGAATACTGGGTTAAAGAAGATAGAGAAAAACCAAAATTTAGAGCAACAGATGTTATAAATAAGGTTAGAAGGGCTGGTTTTAGTAAATTCGGCATGTATCAACACACCCAGTTTTGGAAAAAACATGACGGTAAAAATCCATCAAAAGGATTTGGTACATTTGTTGCTAATTATTGGTACTGGTACGAAAATTGGATTGATTTTATAATTAGAGAGTTAAAGAAAGAAAAATAAACAGAGTGTAAAAATTCTAAACCCGCCCACCACCCTTCTTATTTG
>JBMNPL010000035.1:0-4474 GCA_050943575.1 Alphaproteobacteria bacterium | reverse complement strand
GCAAACGGAATTTGTGAGAGAGAAGTTCAGACAACAATCAGAACTTTGAAGAAATTGATTGAAGGTCATGATAAAGATGATTGGCACTTATTTATTCCGTCTGTACAAATGGCCTTAAACTGCAAAAGAAGTGCAAGAACAAATTCTACACCTTTTTCATTGATGATGGGCAGACCACACAATCATTTTGCTGACTATTCACAAGTGGATGTTGCAACGTTGTCAGAAAAGGAGTTGATTGATCACTGGACTCAAATTCATAAAAAGGTGTATCCAAAGATTTACAAACAAGTGAAAAGATACACGAAGAAAATAAATAGGAAACTGGATAAGAAGAATAGAATTGTGGAATTTAAACCAGGAGACAAAGTGTATATAGAAATCAAACCAACCACAGGTAGCAAATTAGACAAGAAATGGGAAGGACCATACGAGGTAGTGCGCAAGAACAAAGGAGGAGCATACAAGATCAAGGATGAAGAAGGATTATTGCTCAGACGAGTAATACCACCGTCACAGATGAAATTATACTCAAGAGAAGTGAGCAGTGCTGGTGGGGGGAAATGTGGTGACCAATAAGGAAGAGAAGACAAACAAAGCGATTTGATTCGCTAGGTCACTGTAGTACACACATTTTACACAAAAGGTTCACTGTACCACTGATCAACAATAAACGCCATCTCACGGACTTGTGTATTTATTTTATTACTTCTACCACAACTTCCACCACATTTTTTTCCGTGAATTTGGAAAATGAAAAGAACTTTGAAAACTAAAGAAAAGGACGAGGACCTTACAAAGATTGTAGGAGAGGAACTCGATGAGAATGAAGAGTTAGCTTATAGAAGAAAGCTACTCTTAAAGTTTTGGAGGGATAATGGTATCCCTACCAAATTTGCAAAAGAACTGGCAGAGAAAGACATTGAACCAGTGGTAATTCAAGAGTCTGACGCCGAGGAAATTAAAGCATACTGCAACAACATTGCAGTACAGAAATTATTAAAAATCTTTTGTGAAGGCAGGAAAGATTTTATTTTCGATAATGCAGAAATTGAAAAACTGTTCAAAGTAGAAACAAGAACTTTAAAGAATGATAAAGGCTTTCAAGAACCAAGAGCATTCCGATTACCAAAGGATGCTCCAAGATGGAGAAAGCAAGGATTGGAACGATTCATTCAGGAAGTGGAAAAGTGCATAGTGATTCATGAGTTGGAAGAAAACAAATGGATGAACATCTTACTCAATGCAGTGGATCTCCCAACATCTCAAAGAATCCTTAAGTTGGATTGGTCTGAGATTGAGAATATTTATGAGGCTAAAGAGTTATTGAGGAAAATCCTGGAACCTGACTTTGATTACACTACAGCAATTTCAAGGTGGCAAGAAATGAAATTTGATCCCAAGATAATGAACATTGATGATTTCATTGATGCATGGGAAATAGCAAGAATAGAGGCAGAAGTAGAAGATTCTATAGAGTCTCGTCAATGGTTCTTGCATGCAATGCCGAGACGAATCCAACAGGAATTGTCAAAGATGAGAATTCAACTAGCAATGCTTTCAGATGAAATAGAAAGAAGGGATTATGCTGATATGGATCAACTTCAAGGATATGCAAGAATGCTATGCAACGAAATCTTCAAATGGGAGAAAGAGTCACCAAAGAAGCAGACAAAGCAGAGAAGAAGTTTATTTTGCACCTTCTGCAAGAAGTCTGGGCACACAGAGGCGTATTGCTACAGTAAGAAACGAGAACAGGTTCCCAAGATAAAGGACAAGAAGTATAAGGCCAAGGAAAACAAGCCAGTGGAGGTTAAAAAGGCAGCCACTGTCACATTAAAGGAACCCACCCCTGTCATGGAGATCATGGAATCATTTAGACCACACCTTAAAGAAGAGTATTGTAATACAGTAACAAAGGGACAAGTAAGTGAATTAAGGAAGCCTGTAAACCAAGCAAGAAATGACTTATGTATGTCAGTCAAAGTCAATGGAATAAAAGCATTAGCCCAAGTAGATAGTGGAGCAACGATCTCATTTATGTCAGAGGATTTCGTCATCAATCACAAGATCAAGTGCATTGGAAAACCAGAATCTATAATTTTAGCAAATGGAAAAGAACATAAGACGCTGGGCAAGACTGAATTGATCAAATTAGAATGTGGAAAACACCAAATTGAATATGCATTTGAGATCATTCCAATGGCACAAAGCACTGATATCATTATTGGTCTAGATCTTTTCCCAAAGTTAGGAATTTATATTGGAGGAATTCCACACTCAAATAATCCTGAGAAACCCATCATCTATGATGACCCATTGCCATCATTTATACAAGATGAAGATAGGGAAAATCATGAAAGAATACTTAAGGCACTGGAGAAGGAAATAGATACAAATATGGAAACTAAGAATCTATTTTGCTCAATGCCTGAGGCAAAGGTGAGATTGGAGATTCCAAAGGATAAAGCCAAGTACATCAAGCAATACAGGATTGCGGACACTTATGTAGAACAAGTAACAAGACAAATCAAAGAATGGGAAGAAACAAAGGTCATTGAAAGAGCTCCAAGAGATACAAGGTGGAATTCTCCCATTCTGGTAGTTCCAAAGAGGGAGAATGATGGAACAATGTCCAAAGAGAAAATCAGAGTCTGCATTGACCCAAGACACTGGAATAGATTTCTGCAGGATGACCCATATCCACTACCAATGATTGATAAATTATTTCAAGACCTGAATGGGAGCTCATTCATCTCAGAGCTGGATTTGAAATCTGCATATTTGCAAATGCAGATACATGAAGAGGATAGGGAATTTACAACTTTTACTTGGAACAGGGTAAAATTCCAATTTCAAGCCGTTCCGTTTGGGATCAAGACAATACCAGCAAGATTTCAACGACTTATGGACACCCTGTTACAAGAATTCCCATTTGCAAAGGCATATTTGGATAATGTAATAGTTTTCACTAAAGGAAGCTTAGAAGAACATATAGAACATTTAAGAAGGGTGATAAAGGCAATGACAAGAGTGAATCTTACACTCAACATTGGAAAATGCAAATTAGGATCCAAGAGCATATACATGTTGGGACACCATATCTCAGAAAAAGGTCTAATGATTGATAAACGAAAACTTATGAATATTAATAATTGGGAAAGACCAACAACATCTAAAGGATTACAACATTTTCTTGGTTTCTTTAATTATTTCAGACGATTTATACCCAAATATTCGCAGATAACAGAACCATTGGAAAGACAGAGAAATAAGAAGATCATCCAATGGAATGAGAAGATGATAGAAGCATGGAATTTAGTAATCAAACTCATTCAAAATGCACCAATAATTCATTATCCTGATCCAAATGTCACATTCAGCATTGCCACAGATGCTTCAGATACTGGAATTGGAGTATGTATCTTCCAGGATGTTGAGTATGAAGATAGAATTGAAAGAAGATATTTGGCATTCGCAGCACGTGCACTGACTAAGGGAGAAAGAAACTACTCGCCAACGATGAGAGAATGTTTGACTCTAGTCTTTGCATTAAAAAAATACAGATACTGGCTCTTATCAAGGAAGGTTAAAATTTACACTGATCACAAGGCATTAACTTGGTTGTATCTGTCAGAACATCCTTCACCAATGATGGTTAGATGGATGGAAACACTAGCGGAATTTGGAGATATGGAAATTATCCATTTACCAGGATTGGACAACTTTCTGGCTGATCATCTCTCGCGAATATTCGATAAATCCTTAGAGGAGCAGAAAGAAGCTATAGAACTTAAAGCCATCACAAGTTTGGAGACTTCATCGAAAAAAGAAGAACAACCAGATAAAGAAGCTAGATTGAAATTAATGGAAGAGATTCATACCTTTGGTCACTTTGGAATCAATCACATGATTAATGAATTGAAAGAGAGAGGACATTCGTGGAAAAACATGAAGAAGGAGGTAACTAACTTTGTCAGAGCATGCAAAACCTGCTCTGCACATAATTCTATTAGAAGAGGTTACCATCCAATTCGCAGTACTTTAGCTCGTCTGCCAATGGATCAAATAGCTGTAGATCTAGCAGGCAAGCTCCGAAAATCCAAAGAAGGATATCAATATATCATGGTAGTTGTAGATGTAGCTACAAAATATGTTTGGCTCAGGAACTTGTATTCCAAACAAGCTAAAGAGATTGCAGTGCATTTATTATCTATATTTACAGAATTTGGAGTACCCAAGATTATCTCTAGTGATCGAGGAATTGAATTTATTAACCAGACAATGAAATTACTGAAAGAATCATTTAAGTTCGAACATAGAGTGACATCAAGTTACAATCCACGAGCAAACGGAATTTGTGAGAGAGAAGTTCAGACAACAATCAGAACTTTGAAGAAATTGATTGAAGGTCATGATAAAGATGATTGGCACTTATTTATTCCGTCTGTACAAATGGCCTTAAACTGCAAAA
>JBMNPL010000034.1:0-4517 GCA_050943575.1 Alphaproteobacteria bacterium | reverse complement strand
TAGTGAAAACGAGTTTTAACTAACGAAGTTTGAACTTTACGACACGAAAGGGGCCCAAGATAAAATCTTGGGAATTTACAATCCCTCTCTGTCCGCCAGAATAATAAAATGAGTACATCTCATTTTTTATTGTGTTGAATACAGACGGATAAAAACCCCAAGATAAAAATCTTGGGGTTTTTACACTTTTTATTAGTTATGTTTTTAATTGGCATTATAGCCATTTTCAAATGTACGTAAAACTTTTTTCCAATATTTTTCACGATCCAGAGCTTTGTTTTTACCAAGCTCACTTTTTGGAAAAATTTCAATAATTGCGTATTGGAAATTATTTTCGATATATTTGAACCCTTCTTCTTTAATCAGTGTTCTAAATTTTGTATTGGGATATTCATTGCTATCATATCCGTCTTTTTTTAAATATGCGGACCATCTTCCAAATATACCATTTTCACCGTATGCGGAACCCACATATTGTTTCCCTGTATTTTTATCAGTTATAACATATACACCATAAACATCTGATAATGCTTTTCGCCATTTGGAATCTTTAATACATCTTTTTAATTTCATATATGATTTGCAAACATTTTCATATCCTTGAAATTTATCGGCATATTCTAAATAATGTTCAGATAAAATTTCATATAAAGGAACAGTGTTTATTTTTTTAAGGGAAACATAAAACCAGATTCGAGAGTCATTTGTCCAATTAACAATAATACGTCCGGCATATTTATCGTATTGTGATAATTTTTTTGCTTGTGCATATTTCCATGGACGTTTTGCAATTGCATGTTCTTCTAAAATTTTATAATTATCAACATCAATAATATTATATGCACCAACAAACAACCATTTATGTTCCTCGATTTCTATAAATTGGAAAACTAAATCTTTATTTGATAAACGCATTTTTTTATCAGATTTTATAGATAAAATATCTGCTTCAAACGTTGATTTTACTTTCGGATCTTCTGATATATACATTTCTTTATAAATAACTTTGGACCAATCCGTATTAAATCGTAATTTGATTCTCTTTTTCTTATCTTTGCTAATATATTTATCTTTAATTTTGATAAATTCTTTATCAAAATTAAAGATATCAGATAATAAAATGTCAGCCATAATTTTCTCCTTTATACAAGTACATTTTTGTTTTTTTTTTCTAAAAAGTCAAGGTATATTAAAGTTAATTGATTTTTTTAAATTTATTAGATAAAGTTTTTTAAACAAAGGATATAATAAAATGAAACGTTCTGATATTGTTAGATCAATACAAGTTAAATTCAAACGATTGTCAGTTGCAGATTCTGTGGCAATGATTAATAATATATCAAATCATTTGGCGGATGCTTTGGCAAATGGCGATCGTGTTGAAATTCGTGGATTTGGTACTTTTCAAACCAGAATTCACGCGCCTAAAATAACAACTAATCCACGTACAGGAAAAAAAATTCATTTACCAAGTCGTAAAACAATTTTATTTCGCCCAAGTCCCAGATTAATTAAAAAAATGAACGAGGCATAAAATGTGGAAATTTACTGCCCCAGGTATTAAAAGTCGTAAACGTGAAAAATATGAACGCGTTAAGAAATTAATGTGGATAAAATGCAATGCCTGTGGAAAATTAGTTTATTATAAAGATTATAAAACAAATTTATATATTTGCCCAAAATGTGGTCATGCTTTTTCAATGACCCCAAAACAACGTTTTGATTTATTATTTGATGATAATAATTGGAATATTTTAACATTACCAGTCGCCAGCGATGATCCATTAAATTTTAATGATAGAATTTCATATAAAGAACGTTTGGCCGAAGCGCGTGAAGAAACTGGTCGTATGGATGCGTTAACTGCTGCTGATGGTAAAATTGGTGGTATTGATGCAACAATTGCGGTTATGAATCCTGATTTTATGTTGGGTTCTATGGGACGTAGTGTTGGTGATGGAATTATTGCGTCTATTGAACATGCGATTGAAAAACAATATCCTTATATAATGATAACTACTTCTGGTGGTGCACGTATGCAGGAAAATATTTTATCCTTGATGCAAATGGCACGTACCACAGCGGCGGTAAATAAATTACATGCGGCTAAATTACCATATATTGTTATTTTAGCTGATCCGACTTTTGGTGGTGTTACCGCATCGTTTGCTATGCTTGGGGATATTCATATTGCCGAATCAGGTGCACGAATCGGTTTTGCTGGTAAGCGAGTAATTGAACAAAATTTACGCGAAAAATTACCATCTAATTTTCAAACAGCAGATTATATGTATGATCATGGAATGGTTGATTTGGTGTCTGAACGAAAAGAATTAAAAGGAAAATTAGAATCTATTTTACGTGTTATAACAAAGCAACCAGTTGATGAATTAACACCGATTCTAATTCAAACACCAAAATTAGCATCTCAAACTAAGTCAAAATCAAAATCAGTACCAAGTGGCGCGTATGAAAAAGTTCTGTTGGCACGAAATGAAAATCGCCCACATTTCTTGGATTATATCAATGGATTAACAACTGATTGGACACCACTTGCAGGTGATAGGTTATTTGGTGAAGATCCAGCAATGCAAGGCGGACTTTGTTATTTTCGCGGAATTCCAGCCGTAATTATCGGGCAAGAAAAAGGACGTGATATTTCAACTCGTCAAAAATATCGTTTTGGAATGCCTGTTCCCGAAGGTTATCGCAAGGCGCAAAGGTTAATGAAATTGGCTGAAAAATTTAATTTACCATTAATATCTTTATTTGATACATCGGGTGCTTTTGCCGGTCGTGAAGGCGAGGAACGTGGTCAATCTCAAGCAGTTGCCACAAGTATTGCTACTGGTTTATCAATTGCGACCCCATATATTGCTGTTAATGTGGGCGAGGGCGGTTCTGGTGGTGCAATTGCAATCGCAACTGGGGATCGGGTTTTAATGATGGAAAATGCGATTTATTCAGTTATTGCGCCTGAATCTTGCGCCAGTATTTTATGGCGAGATAATAAATTTAAAGCCCAAGCAGCCGAAGCAATGAAATTAACTGCTCGTGATTTAGCAGAAGTAGGTGTAATTGATGAAATTATAAAAGAACCAGGCAAGGGCGCGCATACAAATTGGCAAACAACAATGGAATTATTAGCCGCATCAGTAGTTAAACATATAAAAGAATTACAAGAAATCCCAGTGGAAGAATTACCGAGAAAACGGACAGAAAAATTCTTTGCAATGACACGTGATGTGGAAATTTATCAACCAGAAAATGAAGATATTGAACAATAATTTTTTATTGTTCAAATATCTTGCAATTCTAAATAAAATCTTTTATACTTATAGCCTGCGCAATTAAAATTGCGTAAAAAAACACAGATTTTTTCCAAGTTTCTGTCCCATTTGGGTATATCGGAAAAAATCGAGGATAAACAGAAACGCAGACTATTTATAATTTATTTATAATTGTTTTGCGATTGTTATTAAAAGGAGCAAAACTATGGCATTGCCAAAATTTACCATGAAACAACTTATGGAGGCTGGTGTTCATTTTGGTCACCATACTCGTCGTTGGAACCCTTTGATGAGTGCATATGTCTATGGGGTCAAAGATAAAATTCATATTATAAATTTGGATAAAACAGCACCGCTGCTTCATCGTGCTTTGGACGCTTTGGAAAAAATTACAGCTGCTGGTGGTAAAGTTTTATTTGTCGCAACAAAGCATCAGGCCAAAGATATTATAAAAGATGCCGCAGAACGTTGCGGGCAATTTTATGTAAATAATCGTTGGTTGGGTGGAATGTTGACTAACTGGATGACAGTTTCACAAAGTATTCGTCGTTTAAAAAAATTAGAAGCAGATATTGAAAATGCTGAAAATATGGGATTAACCAAAAAAGAAATTGGCTTGATGCAAAAAGAATCTAAAAAATTACGCGATATTTTTGGTGGTATTTTAGATATGCACGGAATTCCCCAAGCAGTTATTATTATTGATATGCCTCGTGAAATGAATGCTGTTCGCGAAGCGCGGACTTTGGGTATCCCAACAATTGCGATTGCTGATACAAATGCAAATCCAGAAATGGTTGATTATCCTGTCCCAGGAAATGATGATGCCACACGTGCAATTCAATTATATTGTGATTTGTTTGTTGATGCAATTCTATCTGGTATTGAAAAACGTTTGGGTGGAGAACAAGGTAAAAAAATTGTATCTAGTGATATGATGGCTGATGAAAGCGAAAAAATTGAAGAAGCTGCGAAAGAAAAAGAAGCAAAAATTAAATCTAAAGTCAGTGAACAACGTAAAATTCGTCGTGAAAAATTGGCAGAAAAAATTGAAGAAAAAGGTGAATAATATGGCAGAAATTACAGCAAAACTCATTCAAGAATTACGTGAAAAAACATCCGCTGGTATGATGGATTGTAAAAAAGCGTTAATGGAAAATAATGGTGACATTCAGGCTGCATCTGATTGGTTGCGCCAAAAAGGTATTGTTAAAGCCGCGTCTAAGG
>JBMNPL010000033.1:0-4530 GCA_050943575.1 Alphaproteobacteria bacterium | reverse complement strand
CTTGAACCGTCTCCTCTTTTTTTATAATTTTTTCAGATGGCGGCAACGCTGAAGCTGCTTCAGATGCGAACTCCTTGGGTAATATTATTGCTGGGCGTTTAGGAGGTTCTGGAATGTCGACTGGTAAATCATGCCCAAGTAGAATCTTATGCACAAATTCTGCGGTAGGACGTTCTTCCGGATCTGGCGATAGCATTCTATAAATAGTGGAACAAACAACGCGATTGTGATGATCTTCGCCAAAAGAATCCAATAATTCCGGATATGCCGCATCGTGAGCTAATGCTTTTTTTGCGTACATTTCCGTATCAGCATAATCATAAGGGTGGCCAGTTTTAGTCAATAATTCATATAAAATAATGCCACAAGTGAAAATATCAGATTTTTCTAACGGAACAATTCCTTTTATATGTTCCGGAGAATAATAACGCGGAGTCCCCACATATCCTTCGAAACCATCCCAGGGGGCTTTTAGGTCACTCAGTATAGAAAAGTCCATATCAATTACTTTTAGCGTATAACCATTGCGGTTATCTGCTGGTAGCAAATATAAATTTTCTGGCTTAAGATCCGAATGTACAATATCTATATCATGGAGAATTCGTATTGCGTTCATAAACGTTTTTGCAAAAACAATACGCTGTCTCCAATTCATAGAGCTATCGTTTAATTTTTCTGCAAGATCCTTCCCTCCCGATATAAATTCAAAAACCTGGTAATAGGCTCGGATTCCAGAGTCCTTTGATTCAAAAAAATCCAAAAATTTGTAACAAAAATCCTTGGCTGCAGAATTTTCAATACGCGTCTTCACCTCTTTTTGGTATTTCACATAGTCTTCATACCATGCAGAGCGCACTGTTGGCAATTTGTATTGTTTGAAAAAGACAGCCTCCTTACTCGGAGAAATCGCCTTTGCTGAATGGGCCATAGCTCCTGGGTCAAAAGGTTGTTCTATACGATAGCCATTTATTATGCTACCTTTTTGCAATGTTGGCGGCATATCTATTCTCCTTAATTTAGAGCACAACGGTTGCAGATTGAGATACAGATTTTGCCAATTGCTTCATAAGTTTGGCAAAATTTGCAGGGTCTGCAGTAAGAGAATCTAAACCGAGTCCCTGTGCTTTCATATAGACCGAACGAGGAGCTTCTGATAAAGTTAAATAACACTCTTCATCGGGGGCAAAAATGGACAGAATGATTCTTTTCTGTTCAATTTCGTTGAATATTGTTTCCACATCCAACCCCTTGGCTTCTGGAATAGTCATTGTCGGTTTGTACGGTGCATCTGTAAAAATTACAATAACTCGAGCAGCAGCTCTTTTGGGGCGCCAAGCATACGGCATCGGTTCTTCTTGTACGCCAGTTTCACCCATTGTCATTAATTTATACAAGGCATCCAATAATGACTCTGGGATATCTCCGCCACCATCCGCTCTTATTGCAGAGAGTTGACCTTCCAGTTCCACAACATCTTTTGTAAACGGGTTATTTATTAGCCAAGTATCAGAACCATCTTCTTCAAAATCGCGAAAACCAACAACCTTTGCTCTCCAATCCTTTACTGGCGATCCATTTCCTTCATCCGATACCATTGTTTGAAAAAAAGAACGGATGTTATTTTTTAATGCATCAATACATTTCCCCATGCTTCCTGTTGCGTCAATAAGAAAAATAACGTCAACAACGCCACGTACTTTCTCTGCCATAATTTATGCTCCTTGTTTTTATTGAGTTTTTATTGAGTTATCATGAAAATTTTTATCGCCTTTACCGGAAGTCCATAAGTCTTGGCCGAACAAGGCTTTTGAATACGAGGGTTCTTTGACTAGTTGCAATGTTGAAACACTTATACTTTTCCCCATGGCAGAAAGCAACTTATTAAAACTAATCTGTCCAAAATTGGAAGGGTCTATAAATGTTATTTCAGAACGTTCTGCTTCTGATAATGTTAATGCTGCAGAACTTTTGGGCACAAATCCGAACAGCATAACCTTGCGAGCCATAATTTTTTCAACGATACGCGGCAAAATCCCTTGCCAATTTGGAGACATTTCCCCATTTTCGATACATTCATCTGAAAAAAACGCAATAACTCGCCTGGTATCTTTTAATGATCCAAACGGGAAATCTAGTGCAAAATCAATCCCCAATAAGGTATCCTCATCCCCCTGAGTCGTTAATGAATCCACAACCGTCATAAAACGATCCAAGTCTTGGGTGAAAAAATCATCAATATTATATTGACCTCCATACATCTTTTTCAAAAGCGATTGATTGCATGGGGATAAAAAGCGTATTGAACATATCCCATGACCAGTTACCGAATGAGCAACGATGCCAAGTCTTATATTATAATTCATTTGCTGAAGCGGTTTGAGTAAACATGATATATTGCTCTTTAAAGCATCAATATATGGTTGCATACTGTCACTAGTATCGATTACAAAAACAATTTCAACATTTTCTGCAGGCATACATTCTTCCTTTCGTATCTTTTAAATAAAACACCTTACGTTCTTATAGTTTGGTGTTTTATTTTCAAGCCATAGAAAATCTTCCTTGGCCTTACTCTGATTATTGCTTTTCCAATATGCAATTCCTCGCTGATAATGAATTTCATAAACAAGTTCTGGAACATTTGTTATTGTTTTACTTGTTAGATCCGAAAATGTATTTATTGCATCATTGTATAATTTTAACTCAATCTGAGCACAACCTCTAAAATACAATAAAGATATTTCAGATAAAGAATCTCCTTTTATCCCATCACTTATACTAATGATATAACGAAACATATCATCTGCATTATTTGTACCTGGACAAGCTTCAAGAATTATTTCAGCTAAAGAGTTTTTTACAATCAAATCCTCCGGAGATAACGCAGCAAGCCGTGATAATGCATCAACTGCGGATTGATAATTTTCCATACCTTGATAGGCCTCCGCTAGCGCAAACAACGCAGCCCTTTCTTCAGGCTTGGAAATATGCAGATCAATGGTATCTGTGATTGGCAGTTTGAAATGAATTTCAACGCCCAACTTTTCAAAAGTTTTGCCGAGATTGTTGATGTGCGATAGTGCCGCATTTAAGGTCTCTACCGCATCGGAATTCTTTCCTTTTACCAATGCTATAAATCCCGCAAAAAAAGCTGCATCTGGTATAGACAGTGCTTTATTTAAGCAACAAAACGCTTTATCATATTGACCTAATACAAAATACCGCAACCCATCAATAAAATTGATTTCTGTTGATGGCTTGAATATTCTATCTAAAAAGCTTACGGTAAGCTTTTTTTCAAGGCTGGATAATACCTGTTTCTTTTTTTCAGTTTTTTCCTTCTTCTTTTCAGCTTTAGGTGTTGCGGGAAATGAAACTGGCGCCGTTGGAACTGATTTTGCTTTTCTGGAAGGAGGGATGACGCTTGCAGAAGTACTTGCCGGTATTACTGGCGTATAAGTTTTTTTTGTTTTTTTATGCCAAGGGGTATATTCGGTATAATGCAAGCCTGTTCCTGGGATGCCAATGGTTTGCCGTATTCCATGACGTCCCAGGGTAACCTTCGCTCCCCGCGGACCTAATGATGTCGATACGCCAGATTTGCTAAAGTTAAGAGTAATGCCCGGCGCAATTTTTAATCTCCTATAAAAACGAAAATAACCCATTATTCTTCTCCTGTGATCGGTTGCAAATTCTCGCTTTGCCATTTTGATGTTGCGAACACACCGCAACATTCATCTCGGAATTTGCAAATAGAACAAAATTTAGGGTAATGTACTTTCCAATCCGAAATAGATTTCCATGCGAAACAACGAATTGACTTAGCTAATAAGCAATGAGGAATATTAGAAATACCCACTTCTATTCCCCAACGACTAAGAATCCAAACAGATTCTTCCAGTTGAGCTTTATAGTCTAATGGATCAATCCTACAAAAACAACATCTTCTACAAATGGCAAATTACTATAAATAAAATTGGCCATTTGCGGTAAGCGCTTAAAGTTTATCGCATTGATAATAATGCGTAACTCAACTCTTGCGTTTGACATTGCCAAATTATAAAGTCCCCGCATTGTATCAGAATAAGATCCTGCAACCCCTGTTATTTTATCATGATCTCCTCTAAAATCAGAATGAAGCGGAATTGCAAAAACAATTTTTTCGAAATTGTATTTTTTTAATTCAGTCAATACGCTTTCATTAAAAAGACGACCGTTGGTCAAAAAATGCAGTAATGCATTCGGATATTTGTCTCGAACTGCTTTCAAAGTGTCAAACAAATACTTTCCTGCAACAGTAGGTTCTCCTCCGGTTAATCCGATACACTCAATATTGCTTGGAGATTTCTCAATTATTTCCAAATTTTTCTTATAACAATAATCGTAGTCATCATATGTTTTAGGTGGCTGGCAGCACATCAAACAACGATTATTGCAACATTCTGTTATGAAGAGTGTATTGTCATTGGAGGAGGCAGAAAACAATTTATTCATTGACATTAACCTCCCTTAACAGCCAAGATTGAAAAA
>JBMNPL010000032.1:0-4584 GCA_050943575.1 Alphaproteobacteria bacterium | reverse complement strand
GACCGTGTTCGATCAATGGACGCGAAAGATCCGGTCGTTGGACAAGACCGCATACAAGGCGCTCCAGGACGAGTGGGAAGACATCGTGCGTGGCATGCAGTCAGATGACATAGTCGTCCAGACATATGCTGAGCAGCGAGCCAGCGCGCTTATCGGGATCATGACCAGGACTATACAAGAGACTGGCGCGGACTTCCTGAAGGCTGCAGCTGCAGCATCGGTGGAGGTCAAGTCTGGTTATGCGAGCCTGCAGAAGGCGGCCAAGGACGGCGAGTCCGAGTTGGCTAAAGCCCTGAAGGGCTTCCAGCACGACGTTGCGATGGGCCGCATAGTGGGGATCGACGCGCAAATAGCCGAACTAGAGCGTCTGAAGAACGCCCATGCCGGCACCGTAGAGGAGCAGCAGCGGATAGACGAGCAGGTCCACAGGCTCAAAGAGGCGAAGGCCCAGGAAGCCAGCCGTAGTCTGCTGGACCAGTACAGGCTGGAGTCGCAGATCTACAAGTATACGGCTGATGACCATGTCGCACACCTGACACGTATCCTAGACGACGCCCGCGTATCTGCGGAGGATCGGAAGAAGCTCTCAGAGGACCTCCAGCTCTGGGAGGCAAGGGCAGCAGATGAGGCCGCGGCATACAAGCGCCAGGTTAACGACGCGTGGAACGAATATTGGGTTGCATCAGGTGAAAAAGCTCGATCAGACATACTCAAAGACGAGGTTGCGCTACGGCAACAAGAACTCGAGGAGGCTCAACGCACTGGGCGAGGTATTGAGGCTGCGGATATAGCGTTGGCCAATGCCAAACTCGCTCTCAACCAGCAACTGCGCCGGGAAGCGCGCGATCTGCACGACTTTGAGGTGGCGATGGGCCGCAAGACGACGGAGGAGCAGCTGCAGTGGGTGCAGGACGCGCTTGAAGCTATAGACCTGACTGCTGCTGAACGGCGGCAGCTGCAGCTTGAAGAGCATGCGTTGGAGAAGCGCCTGAACCTAGAGAAAACACAGGGTATCATCGATCGATACGACATCGAGTCACGCAACGTAGAAGAGCTTCAGAGGACACAGCGCGAGCTGGGAGCTCTATATGATCAGCTCGCGGCCAAGGGAGACGTATGGGAAGATGCCACTGAAGCTGTGGCAGAAGCACTGAAGACAGTGGCCCAGAACCTTGACATTGCCTTGGACCGGCAGACTGAGCTGGATCTGAACGAGATGCGGGAAACCTACGATGGCACAGTAGAGTCCGCCAAGACCTACATGGATCTGCTGGACCGGGTCCAAGCGGCGCACACCAAATACTCACAGGAGTGGCTCGCTATCGAGCGCGAGAAGGAACGGGTGCAATCAGACATATTCAAGGCCGTCGCAGAGCAGGCTGTGGCGCAGATGGGCGTGTTTGCTGACCTGACGGACGAGCAGCTGCTCGCAGGCCGGAAGACGCTGATGACCGAGATTGAAACCTTCCGTAGCTATGGCAAAGAGGCTAACGCGGGGATTGCCGTGTTAGAGACGGCCTTGAGCAAGCTCATCGCTGTGGAGCGAAACAGATACGATGTGCTCATCGCCATGGACAAGCTCACCACGGAAGAACGGATGGAACGACTCACGGCGTGGCTGGAGCTGGTGGAAGCAGGGTCTAGTGAGGAGAAGCAACTGTTGCTGGAGCTGCTCGATGTCAAGACAGAGTTGCGGCAAGAGGAAGCGCAGCGCAACGTTGACAGTTGGCTTACCATCATGCCAGATACGATGGAGTCCATCAACGAGGCCCGGACTGGGATCGGCAACCTGATGAGACAGGCTGAGGTGTTTGCGAAGGTCGTCGGCCCTGAGTATAAGGCTGCCATGGAGATCTACGCCGACGCTCTGAAGGCCCTCAACGATGAAGCCGAGCGGCTGATGACCGACGAGGAGCGTAGGCTTCGGGAGGAGCGGCAGCAGCGCGAGGACACACTGCGCAACATGTACGTGACGGACCCGACGCAATACATGGCCGAATACAAACAGCTGCTCAAAGACATGATCGCCGAACTTGAGGCCAACGGCGAGAAGTGGAGCAATGAGTGGACGAGCTACAGCGATGCGCTGGCGCAGGTCATCGTCGAGGGAAACCGGCAAGCCGCGCAGGCTATGCTGGATAGCCTGACGCCCTTGCATGAACTGGAGTTTGGAGAGCTGGATCAACGATATGAAGCTCTGGCATCAGCCAAGAAACAGTATGAAGCGTTAGAGGATGCCGGTGTGGCCGCTGTGCAGGCTATCACTGCCGCCATGCAGGAGCTAACCCGAACCGAACAGGCGCTATTCGCTGATATGGTTAGACGCGGTGAGCTAACCACGCAGGCGCAGATCGATCAGATTGACATCTGGCTTACGCGTGAACAGGAAGGCACTGTGGAGTACTCGCGGTTGGTTACCCAGCGATTCGACCTGGAGAAGAGGTTGCTACGGGAACAGGCGGAGGCAAACATTGCTTCCATACAGGACCTATCGGCAGCGACGCCTACGCAGCTGGTTGACTGGAAGCATAAGGTTGAAGAGTGGCGCAAATCGGTACTCGACCCTGTTGGGGAAGAAGCGCTGCGGGTTTACGATGACATGCTTGAGCGCATCATGGAGCAGATACCCAAAACGCGTTCCCAAGGGCATGTCACCGCAATGCAAGATATCCTAAAGGCATTTGGACCAATAGACCGCCTAGTCGACTTCGACGGCTTTCGCAGCACGCTCAGAGAGTGGGAATCGTACTACATCAAGCACCACAAGGACACATCCGAAGAAGTTCTCAGGATTATTCGCGATGCACTGGCAGAGGCTGACCAGGCGGAAGAGGTTCGATATCGCAACGCCATTGCCAGAAGCGAAATATCCCTCGAGCAGCAGATCAGCGATATTGAGGAGCTCATGAAGGCGGAGGAACTTGCGGGCGGCAAGCTCAGCAACATATATGAGGAGTTGGCGACTAAACGGCACATGCTCCGACGGCAGCTGCTACAGCAGACGGCCAAAGACGATATAGCTGCGTTGGGCGACCTCTCAACGATGTCGGTTGCCCAGCTGCAGGACGCCTACAACGAACTTGAGAGGCTGCATGTGGAAGCGGTGGAGGGCGGCGCGGAGGCGGCGCTGGCAGCCGACGCATACGCTGGTGCGCTCAACCGGGTCATGGAGCAGATCATGCGCACGACCGATGCGGAGCTGGATAGCTCGATTGCTCGGGCCAGAGAGGAATACCGAATCGGCGATATGTCGGCAGAACAGTATAAACACATACTGGTAATGCGCAGGGAGGGCCTCGAGGAGTGGTCTGACGCGTGGATAGCTATCGGGCTGGAGATTGAACAGGTTACCGGGGAGATTTACCGGCGCATGGCAGCCCACACCGTGGAGATGTTGGGCCCGCTGGATGAGCTGACCGGCCAGGCTCGCCGAGATGCCATAGCTATGCTCGAAGACGAACAGGCAGTTTATGCCAGCATGAAGCACGGCGCTGCAGCGGTGCGAGAGCTGAGCGAGGCTATACAGCAACTTACTGGAGACCAGGACGCATGGGCACGGACCATGGCTGGGATTGACGCTCAGTTGCAGACATCCTTTGAGGACCGCATAGCGGCCATCTATGATGACGCGGTCAAGCTGATGAGCCAAACTGACGACCCGGATGAGGTTTATCGGATTCTACAGGCTGCCGCTATTTCGGCGGCGCCCGTGTATGCTGAACAGGCTCGTGAGAGCATAGACGACATACGCAAGCAGTATTCAGAGTCCGCTATAGATCAGATCAAACACTTGACGCAACTGCAGGGCAGATATCGAAGCCTGGGCCTGGCTGGCGTGCTGGCAGTAGCGGAGATCCAGAAAGTTATGGATTCGCTCAACCTGTCCATAGAAGCTACGACTGCATTACTGAAGTTGCAGGTGGACGCATGGCAAGTGGATCCCCTAACCGTCGATCTCGACAATCTCGCCACGCAGAAAGAGACATACCTGGGGCTCGTGGAGGATGCGGCACTTGTCGACGAGTGGTTTGCCCAACAGGCGTCCAAGGCCACAGAGGCAGCCATCGCAAAGAGGATCGGGGCCACCGAGCGCATGACCGAGCACGACGTGGCCAAGGCCGAGGAGACGCTCGATGCCATACAGGCCATAGTCGCGGAGCGCATCGGGGTCGAGAGCGACGCCATGCAGGCAATAGAGGCCATGACGGCCCAACTGGCGCACAGACGCATCGAGCTGGAAGAGGAAGCAGAGAGCAGGCGCCAGAGGCTGGCACTCAGCGTGCAGGAAGAGCTAGCGCAATTGCGTGGGGAAGATGACGAAGCGTTCATGCTGTCCCTGGAACGCAAGATCCAGGGTTTCCGTGATGCCGGCTGGTCTGAAGTGCAGATCCTGGAGTGGGTTTTCGCTCATAGAGACAAGGTGTTGCGGGACAGAGAAGAGTCCGAGTATCAGCTACGGAAACGCTTGGGGACGCTCTCAATACAGGATCAGCTCAAACATGAGCAGGAGCTCGCTGAGGCCTCTCAAACGAACGCCAACGCCCGCGCCGATGCTGCAGGCCGCATGTATGAGGTAGTTATGGG
>JBMNPL010000031.1:0-4738 GCA_050943575.1 Alphaproteobacteria bacterium | reverse complement strand
CATTCTTTGCTTTGATAGCTCGAGATGTGAATGCCGAGTATATCTGCTATATCTTTTTGCGTTTCGTTGTGTTCTGCTCTTAATCCTCTAATTTTATTTAGATTAATTACTGATTTTTTTTCCATGTCTTCACCTCCTTCTAGTAAATTAATTGAAATTCTTTGATTTCTTTTGGATCAAGTGGGATAAAATAAATTAATCGCTTTTCGCCATTTTCATAAAAAAACGTTCTTTCGCCATTAAAGATTCGACTTAATATACTACATGCTGTTCCTCGACTCATTCCAAACATTTCGGCAAATTCTCTTTCATTGTCACACACGGCCACTAAATTATCATCCTCATCGTAGACCGCAACTAAATGATGCTTTTTGTAAAAATTTGTTTTTTTCACAAATACCTCCCATTTTTGTCGATGTATTATCGACATGCACCAACATTATATCACACGTTTTTACAAGTGTCAAGTATTTTGTCGATATTTTATCGTGTTTTCTATATTTTTTACCGTTTTTTTTGTTTTTATGCTAAAATTATTATGAATTAAGGGAAAAATGAAAGTGGAGAACAACACTATGAATAGATTAAAGAAATTAAGAAATGAGAAAAAGTTAACTCTGCGGGAATTAGCAGAGGTTTTAAATATCCATCGCGATTCCCTCATGAGAATGGAAAACGGTTCCCAGGGCATAAGCGATGAATATTTGCGCGATTTTTCGAAGTGTCAACTATTCTAAATATTTTTTTTCAAACTCTTCCCAACTTTTGCTAAATTCTTGATTTATAAATGCTTCTTTTAATCCTGTCATTTGCTTTAATCTAAAAAGCTCATCAGGATCCATCCCTAGTTTTTCAATAATTTCTGAATCTGGCATACCTTGTTTAATTAATTTTAAAACGAGTTTTGACATATCAATTATTTGATGTGTTCCTCTTGCGCGATTAAATTGAACTGTAGCAGTAATTCTATTACTCATATCATGATCAAGAATAACTGCTGGAATTTCCTCTTGCTTTAAAAGGTCTTTCATAACCATCCAACGATGAAAGCCATCAATTAAACAATATTTACCGTTATCATCTCTTATTACGACTATAGGGAAACAAAAACCATTTTGTAAAATTGATAATTTTAGTAATTCAAGTTCGGGTTTAGCAACAACATTTGGATTATAATCATTTGCATAAACGTCTTTTATATCAATTAATTTAGCTTCTAATGCTTTCATTTTTATATCATATTTCATACTAATTCGCTCCATTTATCTAAAATTGCATTAAGTTTAACATCATCAGCTTGAGTTTGACTAAATGATAGAGTTTTACCATAATAATCATTTTTTAAAATCATTTTGCATACTCTTCTCCAGGATGGAACTTTTCTCTTTGCTTCAAGGTGCAAATCGGCCTCATCCGGAATGATATCAATATTCTCGTGTTCCCTATACCAGTTTAAAAACTTTTTTATCTTTTGTGCATAATGAATCATTAAATCATAGTTTGCGCTACCAATAGTTTCTAATAAATAAATTGCATATTCTTGCCATGTTAAATGTTCCGGTTTATATAGGTATTTAGTTCCAGTCGCGATTGAATTTGCATAGATATTACCAAAATTAGCGCCATTTACTCTCATTAAAACTTTACCCCAAGTTTCAGGCTCATAAAATTTAAATTGGTCTAATGATGCCCGTTGGTCATCTCCATAAGGCTGGCATAATCTTGTCTCATGTATTGATAAACCTGCTTTGTACATGATTTCATAGAATTCATTGTATATTAAATTTTCTTTAAAAGTTGCAATCCATATATCCTTTGTTTCCCAATCATATAATGGATAAAAGTTATATACTTCTTTTTCTGTGTCTTTGATTAATGTAGTCCATTGTTTGTCTTTATATGTCTCTTTTTTTTCATTCACAATTGTTCTAAACCGATTAAGACTTTCATTAGCACGGATTCCAATTCCTGCAGCTACTTTCCCGTTTTTAATTGTAGCATACCATTTAGCAAACCTTACAATAAAATCTTCAAACTGCATTTTTTCTTCAAACCAATCCCAGCCATAATCCAAATAATTATTTATATTAACACTATTAGAGGGTCTGGTCCGTATCCATTTTCCGCCATTTTTTCGATAATTTTCATCCCAACAAACCCAGTGCGTTTGATATTGACTAACAGCGTTTCTAAGTTTAATAGGCAAACACACCCAATAAAATTTATCAATTTGCTCAAGTTTTGATATTTCTATAACGTGCTTTCTAGTTGATTTATAATTTCCTTCAAGATCAATATACAGGATATCAAACTTCCTATTTAATTTTTTAGCCACTTTAGTGGCTAACTGTGTCATTACAGAACTATCTTTTCCGCCACTAAAACTAAAATATACATTATCAAATTCATTAAAAATAAATTCTAATCTTTCATATGTAGCTTCAAGAACATTTTTTTCTAAATATATTTTAGCCATTCTACACCACCTTCCATAATTTTTTCTTTAACTAATTCTCCCAACGTTTGTTTTCTACTTAAATTTTCAAGCATTAGTTTATTAATTCCTAAATCGGTTAGAAAATAGGTATATTTAATTTCTTTTTCTTGACCAATACGTTTAATTCTATATTTTGACTGTTCTAATTTTCCATAATCAAAAGAAATGCTTGAGTAAACTATCTCATTACAAAATTGAAGGTTTAGAGAATATGAACCAACACCTAAAGTCATAATTAATGGTTTAGAACTATTCGTAAATTCCTCAATAATCTTTTCTCTTTGTTTGATTGGTGTGTCGCTAGTAATTACAAAGCAATCTAATCTCGAAGATATATAACTTATCTCTGATAAGTAATTACAATAAACAATCATTTGCTTTCCTTTACAATATTCAATTACTTGATTGTTTTTATAACCATAATTTGAAGCTATAACTGAAAGTGAAGTTAACATATTTATAATTACTTCTGAACTTCTGGTTTCCATAAATCTCTTTAATTTGCTTTCTTTTTCTTCGTAATATTCATTATCATCCGTATATGGAACAAAATTATAAATTACATATTCGTTTTTGCTGAAGTCTAATTCTGCATTAAAAATATAAGGTTCAATAAGTTTATATAAAACTTTAGCATTAACTTCACTAAATTTATAAAACGTGTTTGGTTTTCTTTGGTTTGCCTTTTTATAGGTTATTTTTTTAAAGAATTTGTTTTGAAATTCAACCCTAGACATATTCAAGATTAACGGGCTTAAAAAATACATTTGATTATACAAGTCCCATTCGGTTTTAGTGATTGGGGTCCCATTAAGAATCAAAGCATATTCACATTTATTTCTTAAATAACAAAGTCTATTGAATCTCTTTGTTTCGTCGTTTTTAATAAAAATGCTTTCATCAGCAACTATAAAACATTTTTTATTGCTTATTTTTGATAATAGCTCGAGATATTTTTTATCACTTAAAGATATAGTTTCGTAACCAACTAAAATATAATGTGTTTTTAAGCCCCATTTAATGAACTCTTTTTCAATATTTGACAAGGCGCTACAAGGAGCGATATAAACTAATAAATCGCATTTATTGTAATCAATTAGTTCAATTGCAACCCTTGTTTTACCTGTCCCCATTTGCATAAATAATGCTCCAACTTTTAGTTTTTTAAATTTTTCAAAAGCTTCTAATTGTTTTTCAAACATTCAGGAATCTCGACACCTTCCACTGTTAATGGTTCTGGTTCTTCAACGATTAAATAACTGTCTTTATTGGGTGAAACAATATTTTGGTCCATTACATAAAACATTTCTTCAAAATCAATTACTGAAATTTTTTTCTCTTCTAAAACCTGAAACTTATTTGTTTTTCCTGATCCATACTTTACTAATTTAAAATCAAAATCATCTGTATAACTGATGCTTTTAGCATAGGAATGGTTTCCTGGTCTAACTAGTTTTGATGGATGCCAAAAACACCAACCAGCATATTTTGATTTATTTGGACACTTTACCAAAATCGTTCTAGCTGTTTCCACTTCAATATTTTGAATGTTAATGTTTATGCTTTTCCACATAAAAATACCTCCCTTTTAATTTAAATCAATTATGCAATGAAAATCAATGTCTAAATTCTTTATTAAAGCTGGTAAATATGTGTTGCTTGGAATTGATTTTCCGTTTTCCCATAATGCTATGTGTTGTTGTGATACATTAATTTTTTGCGCTAATTCTGCCTGTGACATATCCAAAGCCATTCTATGCGCTTTAATAATTGCACCAATTCTGGTTGGCAAAATCAATGCGTATAATTCCACAAGAAGACCGATTAGTTTTAAAAGTTTCATATCCTCTTCTGGAAATATTAATTCTCCTTGTTCCAACGCATAATCCTCAATTTTGTCATTGATATAAAACACCACCGCTTCATAATTTTTGCCAAATTCGTCAATGTCTTGTAAAACCTCGTTAATTAAAAATGTAATCCGTTCATCTTTTGATATAACTCTTGTTTTTCTAAAAGCAGTCTTCATGGTTATTTATTCTCCTTTCACTTTACACTATAATTATACATAATTTTTTATGTATAAGCAACATTTTTGAT
This sequence comes from Alphaproteobacteria bacterium, assembly GCA_050943575.1. Lineage (GTDB taxonomy): Bacteria > Pseudomonadota > Alphaproteobacteria > Rs-D84 > Rs-D84 > WRCA01. Next base: position 141 of record JBMNPL010000031.1, on the reverse strand, counting down.
AAAAAAATTAATATTTTTTTTGCAGAAGTCGCCCAAACAATCAAATTGCTTGTCTAGAATAAATAAAAAAAGAGGGCCGCTAAGCCCTCTTAGTTTCTTCTTCTTGTTTTTTCTCTTGTTCTTGGTCTTTTGGTTTAAGAT
>JBMNPL010000030.1:0-4905 GCA_050943575.1 Alphaproteobacteria bacterium | reverse complement strand
TACGCATACCCCAAATCGTAAGGCAAAAGCATGTGGGACGATGCTCAAAGCGACAAAATGGATCGTCTGCTACATTGGCAAACCTCAACAAAACGACACACTGATATCCCAAAGCCTCAAAATACGCTACATACCCAGGCAAGCACTCACCGTGAAAAGCATTTGGCTCAGCAATCAATACGCACTTTGGTGGAATACGGCAGAACAAAAAACGCACGAAGTCGCGACTGCCCAACAGAACTTCACGCCAATTGCGGAAAAAACCACGCAGCCATAACATCGGGCGACAGTTGTATAACCTACCCCAAAAATTCATTTACAAGTAAAAGCAATGCAAAATCAAAGTTAAACAACTTGGAACGGATTATTTACGAATAGACAACTCAACGAATTGGGCACGTGTCGCAAGAACGGAAATGACAATGGTTTTCCCGCCTGCTCGTGTTCGAGGCAATTTCTCGATCCAGAAACCAGATTTCAACATGATGTCTGCATCAAGCCAACACCCACTTTCACTATAGAATCAAACTAGGATGAATGATTCCCAAGCGATCTTACCTTGTATTCAAACCCTTGAAATTCTTTAATACTAATGAACGAATCATCTGAACCCCCTCAATGATTTTCGTTTCTTACTGAAAAAACAAATTATTCATTTGACTTGAAGCTGAGATTCAGCCTCGCCAGATTCACGACTTCTGGAAGCCTGCCGACGATTTGCTGCCGAAAATAATCAGAGTTCTCCAAAAACTCCATCAACCTTAACTGCAAACTTGGGGCATGAACCTGTTGAGGAAGTGGCAAGATTAGTGATTCAGGCAGATTGAAATGCTTCAGCAATCCTTGGAACTTTCCTTGGTACTGGAACGAAATCACCGGGATGCCCTGTGAAAGCGCTCCTATTCCAAGGTGCATTCTGCTGGTTAACAAGGCATCTGCAAGGCTGATGATTCCTTTGATCTGAGCCGCAGATAGTTCATCGGATACATGACAAATGCGTTGGCTATAGTCCTTCGACAAATATTTATACAAAGGTGCCAAGCAGGCATTGTCGCCTATTTCCTGCCGAAAATCATGTGGAATCAAAAGGATATTCCAATTCGTATCGTGAATGATTTGTCCAAGCACTTGCGCAAGAACGTTGATTTGCTCGTCTATGACCTCCTTGGAAGCACCATGAATCAGCATCGGATGCAGATTGACCGCCAAAACCTTGCCGCCCAACCGCAATTTCCATTGACTGACCAAATGAAACTGTTCGGTTTCAAAATCCGGCTTGAGTAGAAAAGCCACATCAGCCACCAGGCGTGCCGATCGCCCAGTAAATATCTCAAATCGTTCCTTGGATGCACTATCACGCAAGTTAAAGACAAAACTACCATCAACCTTGCCAAAACCACGAATGACCTTACGGACAGGATGATCGTTAAAACTAAATCCCAAAAGCGAGGTCTTGACACCTCGAACCCGCAGAATATCGGGAATCGCCATCAAAATCAACGAAGCCTCAGGACTGTAGAACCCATCCATGCAATCGGCTCCGAGCACAGCGCAATACTCAGGAGCGAAGAATTCTGCCGATTCGACAATCGATTTGAGAACCACTGGTCCTCGCCAGCTTTCAAGTGGAATCCAGCCTTTCGCCATGACGTTCTTCGTCGCTTCAGGGGTACTAGTAACCACACCCACTTCATAATCCGGGAAGTGCTCAAGGGTAGCCTCAATCATCGCCTCGTCGCCACGAGATCCAGTTACACTCCAAGGATCACAGGGCACGATAAGCAGTCGTTTCTTAGCTGGGATGGATAATGGATTTTGCCTTTGAACAGCCCAATACTGGACTGCTTTGTGCGAATAGTGGACTCGCATTAAACGGCGCTTCCAATTGCGCAATCTATCCAACACACGTTTCATGATCACTTACTTGAGCCAACCTAGTCTTCGGCTGATAAATACCCCACCGCGTTGGTGGATGAACCATTTGAAAAGACGCTTTCTCCAAGCCAAAAGCCAATGTTTCATTTTGAGTTTTGGCATAAAATCATTCCACATTTCCCTTATGAACTTGTCCCCTTCCCAAAGATCGAGAATCAAATTAACAAAAATACTGTCTTGTTCTTGATAGTATTGTTCCAATTTGAACGGCTTGCCGAAGTCATTAACCTTGTCCAAGCATTCCAGCGCCATCAGAACACGACGGCACTTCTCACACTTGCCACAATTATCCGCTGTATAGAAACATACATTCAAATGCCTTTGAGCAACAGCCCAATCGGCAATGTGCTTGATTTTGTCATATCTACCAATGTCATCGCCTGGTACGTGAATAGGCATCATCCGTGACGACGACAGCAAGGGAAGTAAAACAGGTTCCCCATACGAAGGGTCACCACTGAAATCCAACATGTTTCCCTCGACTCCACCAGACGAACAATAGTACACCGAAGCACGACGCCCCAAAAAATGACCTATCGCCTGATTGACATACAAGTGGGTCAATGAATAATGAGTTTGAAATACTTCACTATAATTCGAATCCACATAAATGAAACCAAACCCATTTTCTTCGCAAAAGCTCCGTGACTTCTCAATGCGACCCACCAGCAACCGAGCTGGATCGCTTCCTGCCTCGTTGGAACCCGTGTTGTTGAAAACAAGATGAGTCGGCTTGTTCACAAACGAGAATTGCTCGCAGCACCAAAGTGTATGCAACGCATCGACACCACATGAACCGCTTGCCAATACCCAATCGCCTGACGACTCAAGCCGATTGCGCTCTACTACTGGTACATCAATCTTGATGTGATGGTACACTCCAGGACAGCGATTCGACAACAACTCAATCAATGACTGAAGATTAATCCGAGTTAGATGATCAACGGGTACATCTGATTTTATGTCCTGACCACGCCGGGAACATATCGCTATAAACGAAAACAAAAAACCATCTGCTAACTCATCCTCCAAAGCCCCATCGCAAAAATCCGGAAATGCAAACCACAGCGTAGTACCATCGCCAAAAACACACTGCAATTTACTAGCCCCCCCCGAGTTGGCTGTTTTATTCTGAATTTTCTCAATTTTAGTCAAATGAAGTGGGGTCATCATACTTCCCTTCCCAATGCTTTCCTAATCTTTGCAAGCACAAAATCCCTTTCTTCCTTACGCAGGACAAAAGCCAGACTTAGGCAAGAAAAGATGCAAAAAGAGGTTGCAGATACAATCAGGATTCGCCAAATCGTGGGTTGCATAGATTGTTTGACAAGAAAACCCGCCAGAAAAGCCAGCCCCCCCGCTGCAATCACTGGAAACATCACTTCCTTTAGCCAGATCATTGGGCTGAACCTCATCACCTGACGCGCAATGACCGTTGAAAGCAACACGGCTATCAAGCGAATGGCAACGAGAATGGCGAAACTCGACAAAAAACCGCACCATCCCAACCAAACAAACAACCACACCAAAGGAAGCGAAATGATATTTATGCTTCCCAAGATGAAGTAATACGCCGCGATGCGTCCATTTGCGGTCACGGCAACTCCAACGGCTCCATTGGAAGTCTCTAAAAACAAATTGACAAACATCAGCTGTGTAAAACTTTCCAGTAACGCAGGAGGGTTCTTTAGCCACAAAATCAACAACTCATGCAATTCCAATGAAACCGGAATGACAAAAACCAAAAGTAAAACCAAGCTCAACCGACATGTCCGATACGTCATTCTCAGCATTTTTTCATCCTCGCCTGTTCCAGCGATCGTGGTCAAAGCCGGCATTATAGCACCGTTGAATGCAGCCTGGAGTTGATTCGTCTTGCTAGTGACAGCACCACCTAAGGCCATAACTGTATTCATCTCGAGACCAAACATCTTGTTCACCATAATCGACATCCCCTGAGTCCGGAACATATATCCTAAATTTCCGAAAAACTGCCAACCTACAAACTTGACGATCTGAAGTATTCGATTCTTATCCCACATGTACCTCAAATTAAACTTGCATTCAGGAAACAACGATAAAGCTCTAAACGTGAAATAGATGTTCGGTACAAGAAATATACCGTTCATAACAAGAGCATACACCCTTAGCCAATCCCTCGAATGAGTCAGCATCCAATACAACGAACCGATGCTGAACAACGATGCAACAAGACCAAACAAGGTCACCTCAGCAATATACTGCTTTGCCGTGTACATTGCCTGAAATGGTACACTAATCATGCTTATGAAGCATGTAACACATGCAACCTTGAAAATGAATAAACAATCCGATATTCGTTCAACTGGTATTGTCAGCCAATTCCGAATCAGCCATTCACCTATCGGATATCCAATCAACATCAAAACCAAAGGCACTACCGTGTGAATCGACAATGCCGTGTTGAACCACTCACGACATTGCTCCAAACCTGACTCTTCATTACCTGGCTTTTGCGCTTCGCCGATGCTAAATGCATAAAATCTTGACAGTGCACCAGCTAGCAATGTGTTAAAAAATGAGATGAATACCGTCAACCCACCAATCACATTGTACAAGCCGTAATCTGTCTCTCCTAATATCATCAGAGTCCAACGACCCGTGAACAACCCACAGACCAACGCAAACAACGAACGTCCATATGACGCAACGATGTTCAAAATAATCCTATTGTGAAAACTTAAAGCCATATAAAATTCTGGTGAAAATATTGCGTTGGCAGACTGAAAGAGAAGACTTTCCAAATGTATTTACTCGTCTTTCAGTAGACCGGAATGCATGAAACCATGCCCCATGTATGACCATACCTAGTACTTAATTGATTTAATTCGTATACATTTTTTGAAGATGTTTGGGTTTCACGCAAGTTTTCTTCCACTCGAACGGAACCGCCCTTTCGTTGTAGGCGGCGATGAACCTGTTGATGGCCGC
>JBMNPL010000029.1:0-5179 GCA_050943575.1 Alphaproteobacteria bacterium | reverse complement strand
TATACCATGATGCGCCAAGCCGCAATCTCGGGAACACCTATCATGCGACCTTTGGTGTTTGAATTCCCCGAAGATCCGAGTACCCACGGAATCTTTGATCAATTCATGCTGGGACCAAGCATTATGGTAGCTCCGGTTTATCAGCCTGAAACCAAATGCCGTCCAGTTTACCTCCCTGCAGGGGAATGGTTCGATCACAATACGGGTAAGGTTATTGCGGGGAATCGCTACATCCTTGCAGAAGCCCCTCTGGACAGGATTCCCATTTTTCTCAGGGAAGGCGCGATTATCCCCCTGGGAAGAGAAATGAATTTCGTGGGAGAAGTACCACAGAAGCTCCAACTTATTGACATATGTCCTTCACGAAACGCGCAGTCAAGCATGTTGAGTCTATACGTGGACGACGGTGAAACCGAACAGTACCGCTTAGGCAATTTCGGATTCATTCATATATCGTACGACTTGACACAATATGGCAGATTCAGCAAACTCGAAATTTCTGTGGACACAGAAACGCAAAATAATGATTACTGCGCTTCTCTCCCCATAGAGAACATCAGGATATGGGACTTCATCCAATCCCCGGTTAAAGTCAGCGTACACGGACTCCTGATCCGTCCGTTAGAAGGCAAGCTCAAGGATGTCATGGAAGAGCTCAAGACGCAACAAGGCTACTATCTTGACAAAGACTCAAACCAACTGTATATAGGAACGCATAGAAGTTCGGAGGATATCAGAATTGAAGTTGTATGGATAGACTAAAGCATAAGAATCGAGAGTATTCACAGGAGAGTCAGTCATGCTTTATAATTGTACTTGAGTATTAATCATTAGGAGGTTCACCACGATGAAAGCAGAAATTCGACTTACGGAAGGCTTAACCATGATGGCAAAAAGTGAGTCAGATCAATGGGTAGTAATGGACCCCGGAGCGTCCTCAGGAGGGATAGGCGGTGCCCCTACCCCCATGGAATTCGTCCTTATGGCCTTTGGAAGCTGCATAGCCATGACCACAACTGCGCTCCTTCGCAAGAAGACCTCAGAACTTGAGGAGCTGTCGGTTGAGTTGGATGCTGATCGATCCGAGACTTCTCCGCGCGCATTCACGCATATCACAGCCAAATTCATAGTGCGTGGCAAAGAGCTTAAGGAGAACGATGTTGAATGGGCTATCAAGCAGGCACATGCAAGGTTCTGCCCTGTCGGTGCCATGCTTGGCAAGGCTGTGGAACTTGACTATGAATGGGAAGTCCGATAGAAGGTTTTTCCTAACGTATGTCAGCAGAGTTCTTAATCTGTATGATCACTGTCCCTTAGCACTCTTCAGATTCAGAGCTCCAGTAATACTTTGCCTCCTTTGCCTTCACCCACGATCTCTATTGCCTTATCGACTTCTTCTAAAGGAAGCCTGTGAGTTATGATGGATTCCAGGTCTATTAGGCCGGACTCGACCAACGCCGATACTTGATACCAAGTATCGTACATGACACGTCCCGTTGTGCCTGTGACTTTTGCTTCTCGATATATCACATCTGACGTGAGATCAATCTCCAGTAGCTCAGAAGGCAATCCGGTAAACACCACCTGGCCGGCTTTGCGGATGACTTCAAGACACTGCTTGCCGGCAGTTACACTACCTGAAAGTTCAATCGCAACATCAACGCCTCGTCCGGTAGTCTCATTCTTGATTGCAGCCACAGGCTCGATCTGAGATGGATTCAGAACCACCTCGGCGCCTGCGGCTTCTGCCATGGACAATCTCTCCTCACAAAGATCAACTGCAATTACCTTCGTAGCTCCTAATACTCTTGCTATTCTAATAGCCATGTTCCCGATTGGCCCGGCCCCAAAGATCGCAACAGTACTTGCTCGGACATCCGCTGAACACACTGAATGCATTGCAACACCGCACGGTTCATAGAGTGCACCGATATCAAATGGAATAGAATTCGGCAACTTCCATATGCACGGCTCGGGAACCAATGCGTAGTCACTAAACGCTCCATCTGTATGGACGCCGATTATCTCCATATTTTCACAAATATGTTGGAGGCCTGTCCGGCATTGAAAACAGCGTCCACAGGGAACATGCGTCTCTATTGCTACCCTATCTCCGACTTTCACTGATGTAACGCTTTCACCAATAGCTTCTACAATCCCGGAGACTTCATGGCCAATAATCAACGGGACCTTCACGTTCTTTGCGGCCCATGCATTCCAGTGGTAAATGTGTAGATCGGTACCGCAGATAGCAGCAGCTTTTACGCGCACCAATACATCGCGCCCACCGGGAACCGGAATAGGCAATGAAACACATGACACTCCGGGCCCGGGTTTGTTTTTCGCTATTGCTCGTCTCATCATATACACCTCATCCAATCCAAATATGAGTTATGATACTACTTATAGATCTTGCATACTCACATTCGCTTACGCATCTCCCTACCTTCATTCATCTTTGACGCAAGGCATATGGCATCTATCATGCTTTGCGGATTAGCCCTGCCCTCACCGGCTTTTCCGAACGCGACACCGTGGTCTACTGAGGTTCTGATTATTGGCAAGCCTAGAGTGACATTGACGCCACTTACTGAAGTCCATTTCCCTGTCTTGGCATCCAGGGTAAATCCAACTGTCTTGAGGGGGATGTGGCCTTGGTCATGGTACATGGCAATAGCAACATCGTACTGCCCGGCTCTCGTCTTTGCGAAAAGAGTATCCGGAGGGACAGGACCATCCACTATCATTCCAAGGTTCTGTGCATCGCGAATAGCAGGATGAATCTCGTCGATTTCCTCAGTGCCGAAAAGCCCGCCCTCGCCGGAGTGAGGATTGAGCCCTGCCACCCCAATTCGGGGGTTCTTTAGCCCAAGATCCAGCATGGCTTGGTTAGCTAGCTTTATCACAGCAAAGACTCGCTCTCTTGTCACAAGATCACAAGCATCACGCAGTGACACATGTGTTGTCACATGAACTACTCGTAATCCCTGATCCACAAGCATCATTGCATAGTCCCTAGTCCCTGTGAGCTTCGCGAATATCTCGGTATGGCCCGGGTAATCATACCCTGCCAGGTTAAGAGATTCCTTGTGTATTGGTCCGGTAACAACTCCATCAACCTTGCCGGCCAGCGCAAGCTCAATACCTGTATGTATATATTGAAATGCTGCTTTCCCAGCATCAGCATTAACTTCACCGTAAACATGTTTCGACATATCGACGTTTCTCATGTCTACCACATTAATGACACCATGAAGATTGGCCGCATCCGTAACGTCATCAAGACTTATCAGCCGTGCACGGACCCCGGTATATCCGATAGCATCAGCAAGAACCTGCGAATCTCCGATGATTACAGGTCTACACCTGGCAAGTACTACAGGCTCAACTACTGCCCTTACTGCTATTTCCCCCCCAATACCGGCTGGATCTCCCATCGTTATGGCAATAAGAGGAAGGCGTTCATCCGTCAATCCATTGTTCTCATTACTAAAGCCATTTGCTCGCATTTCATATTCCCCCTACACATAAGTGCACCACTCTTCAGAAGTCATCCGTAGCAACTAAGGTAGCGCATAGCTTCGGCTATGACATGAACTCCACCAAATCCCCCTGCCTTGGTGACAATGGTCAACCCGGAATAGGGTCCATCAAGAAGACAACCTACAGGGACTCCCGGAGTAATCTCATCGATCAACATGATACCAACTGCTCCAAGGTTTCTGCAAACCGCGTAAGCTGTATCTCCACCTGTCAGAATAAGTCCCACTGTCCCACATCTCGATAGGATTTGACTTGCCAAAGTGCCAAGGTAATCCATGATCTTACGGCTATTCTCAACTTCATTACTCCAATTCTTAGCTTGTGAACATGTCGTATGGTCGGCACTTAGTGGTCCCTCTCTGTCGATTAAAGACCGTTCAAACGGTTGGAGCGACAGAATAACGCGATGACCTTCTGACAGCTCTGAACACACAATATCAATGAGGTCATTTCTGTTCAGGTCTTCGCCGATACCTGACAAGATACTCTGTACATTGATGTCTATAGATGAGAGACCCAGGACACTGCCTGCATATTCCAGCTGCTCCCTGGTTGTAGGGTTTACAGAGCCTGCAATAACCAGTACGGCTTTAGGCACGTCACTGTCTCTTCGAGGCTCTATGCTCCTTGTCATGTCGAGGGCTCTAGGCAGCTCAGCTGCAGCTCCTGCAGACCCTGCCACAACTACCTTGCAGCCAAGGGTCACAATCGCCTTCATGATTATGTGTAACTCCTCCTGCGTCTCTGCATCTACAACAAGTACTTCCTCGCCTTGATCAATTCCGGTGAGGAGACTCCTTCTGAGAGCACAGACTCCGGGTTTCACCATGTCAAGAGGCACATAACCCACACATCTTCTCGATTGCTGAGAAAGTAAAGTCGGGATGTGTGATTCCTTAACCGGGGACAGGAGGTCCAGCGCGACCTCGGTCTTATGTAAAGGAATATTCCTTAGCAATTGAGTACCGCCCAGTGTCACGCGTCCGGTAGCAGGAAAAGCCGGTACCACAAATGCAGCCTTGGGCTTAATAACATCCATGACTGCATCGAGTTCTGCTCCAATATTGCCTCTAAGAGTTGAATCAATCTTCTTATATATCCATGAAACACCGGCACGATTAAGCATCTCTGTTACGTGTCTGATACGCTCATAGGCGTTAGCAGCATTTTGCCAACGAGTATCCGTATTAACGACAATTACATCTGCTCTGTCAGCAGTTCTATCCAGCATATCAGTGTTCAAAGCCACAATAGTGGAGAGCCCGTGTTTTGCAAACTGTATTCCTGTGTCGTTTGCCCCGGTGAGATCATCTGCTATGACACAAAGCTTCATCATACCTCTCATCAGTCACCTGCCTTTCAACACTTGAAAGACTCTGCGTCTGCGACTGAAGTGCGTTATTCTAACGATCAATTCAACTTATGTCATGATAATTCCTGCTCAATATGCTCATAAGCCCTGTCCCCATGTTGGCCGATCAGCAACTAAAGAGGCGACAATTCATTGCTTACCCTGCATCGAAAAGGCGCCTTGTGAGGGAGTAGTATACGGCTGAGGATAACCAAGGGATAACCAATGGGTTCCATGTAAAACGCATGGGTTAGGGTTTGCACGGTGAGTCCTTGGGAAATAACC
>JBMNPL010000028.1:0-5342 GCA_050943575.1 Alphaproteobacteria bacterium | reverse complement strand
CGCCCGGCTCATAACCGGGCGGTCGTGGGTTCAAATCCCTCCGGGCCCACTGATTTTGAGCCTCTTTTGATGAAACGAGGAGATAAACGGGGTCAACGTGGGAAAACAACGCGGAGACTGCCTTATCCATCAATCGAGAAGCGTTAACGCCGCTATTCTTTATCCGATCATAGATATTTGGATCTAATGTTACCTGAAGTTTTCTCTTAATTCGCTTGGGAATTGGACATTTTGACGAGCGCGCCGTTTTACTCATTTCTTTTCTCCTGTCCGTACATGTCCGTATGTGTCCGTACACTTTCGGTATGCCTAAGAGTCTGTGCGGGGGTCTAGGCCCGAGGGGGTATTGCCCAGGCGCGGAAGCAATAGAGGAAACATCACACAAAGGAGAGCGAATGACCGCTGAACTCTTGGTTGTTGGTGAGTATTCACCGAAGCAGAAAGAGATCGTGCTTGAGGCGGTAGCGAAAGGCTGCAAACCAGAAAAATCTGTGTGAATGGCCGAATTTCAGTGTGTGCCATCTTGCTCCCTTCAAGAATATCTTTATTTTTATAATATTTGAATATCGCAAGAACTAATATGCGATAGACCTACGAGTTGGTCAACGAGTTGGGGATTATATGAGCGCAACCAAAGTGAAAAGCACAAAGATATGTAGGATTCGCAATGAAAGCAACGCATTAAGGACAACTTTACCAAAAGAGTTATGCGAATACTTTGGCCTACGAGCGGGGAGTTCGGTAACTTGGATTTTTGATCCCTGCAATAAAGATCTTAAGGCTAGTGTAATTCCCTCCAGAAGAAACGATGGGGGTGGAGAGGGTGACTTTTAATTTCGAGTACAACCGGATATATGACGTTGATTGCATTGATGGATTATCCTACATGAATCCGCAAGAGGTGGACGTTATCGTTACCTCACCCCCGTATAACTTAGGAATTGATTACAACCAGTATGATGACAATCGGCCACGTGATGCTTATTTAGATTGGATAGAGCAAGTCGCTATTCTATGTAAAAAGGTCCTAAAAGATGATGGATCGTTCTTTCTAAATGTCGGAGGCTCATTAAAAGATCCTTGGATTCCTCTTGATATTGCCCAAACGATTCGTAAACATTTCGTATTGCAAAATACAATACATTGGATAAAATCTATCGCAATTTCACATGAAGATATTGGACAGTCTTCGAATATCTCTGAAGATATTGCTGTTGGACATTATAAGCCAATTAACAGTTTAAGGTTCCACCACGATTGTCATGAATATATCTTTCATTTTACCAAAAAGGGAGATGTCGGTCTCGATAAAACAGCGATAGGAGTCCCATATCAAGATAAAGCAAACATTCGAAGATGGAAGTCTGCAAATAAAACCGATTCACGTGACCGGGGTAACACATGGTTTATTCCGTATGAAACCATCCGGGAATCTAGACCGCACCCCGCAGTATTCCCTACTAAATTACCTGAAATGTGCATAAAGGATCATGGAGTTGCAAAGACAGATCTTGTTCTTGATCCATTTATGGGAATTGGGTCAACCGCTGTAGCCTGTGTGAAACTCGGCGTTAATTACATTGGATTTGAAATTGATAGTGAATATGCGAATATTGCTGAAGAAAGAGTTTTGTTAGAAAAGGAGAGGCTCACATTTGTTGATCCCAAAATTAAGCACGCAGTGGGATTGAAGAACTATGAGTTAGGCTCATTCATCAAAATATGATCCGAAACACATAAAATACCCTTGGGATTACTACTCTCTATGCCGTTCATCGCTCGTGCTCAAAGCTTTCTAGTGGATCAAGGGCCGCTTTCGAATCATAAAAAAAACCCGGAAATGGTTGAAACGGTCAGATTCATGCTCGAACATGCAGTTGGAGTAGACCATGCAATCGCTACACAAAGAATTGTGGACCATTTGCAAGAGAACGGTTACGATATCCGTAACAAGGAAGATTGGCAGATCACTGTACTCGGCCCTCTTCGGGAAAACGGTATTATTATCGGTTCGAAGAGATCTAAAGGCATGTTCCTAATCAGTTCGGAGTTCGACGCTAGGATTGTAGTAAGTCAGATGCAAGAGAGGATATCGAAAGAGTCTGAAAGACTGCAATTGTTAATAGATATGGTTTCAGAAGTGGGCTGGAGCCCCAACTAATTCTAGATTCAGTTTTCAATCCCCAGTTAAGAATCTCTGCCCCCCAATAACTACCCCCTTTTCTTCTCAGTTTTTCCTAACGGTTCTCTTCACCTATGTGTTGCTACCTCCCTTTCTGTTCTGTTCTCCAGTTTCCTCCTATGGTTTCTCTTGACACAGTACTTCGCTAAAATGTTTGAGCCCGTCCTCAGGAGGGCAAACCATCGATTTCCCTTCGCGCTCTTCGCGTCTTCGCGTGAGATTTCAGCACGAGGGGATAGAGCCTCACGCGAAGCCGCGAAGCCGCGAAATCCAGTTTCCGGGCGCTGAGAACTCACGTTGAGGCGTCACGTGAGGCCGCATCATTCGATGTCGGCTGTCAGAATTAGCGAAGTACTGTGACAGAATCGTCGTCTATCTCGCCTGCGGAAACGGATGGGAGGTTAAAACGGTCAGAATAGGAAATAAGGGGAAATGGCCATCTTGCGAGCAATTCAAAGTTAGGATGAAGAACAAATTGAAGACTGACGAAAAATGACAGGCTACTCATCTACTGACGGCAACATCTCCAGGGAAAAAGAGGAGAGCCGGAGAAGAAGAGGAATCCCAGAAGGAAATACGCCTAAGGAGTAAAAATTTCAAATTTTAGGGGAGCAGGATGCAAACGGCACCCCTAGACAAAAGAGCATTCAGCACTCGGCACGGTACCGATGTTCTCCTAAAACATCGGGAGAAATCGGGAGAAAACACAGGAGAAAAAGGAGAACGGCCCTCAGACAAATGTTGACTGAACACGTTTTCGCCCTGTTTTCTCCATCTTCTCAGAGTGGATATGTTTAAGGAGAATCGATGCCGGTTCATAGGTGCGCTCCTCCAACCGGAGGAGTTCTGCGTCAGTAGGGATGAGACGGCCCAAAAATGCCAGGATGAGGATGGATTGCCGCATTATTTCAGTCTCCGTGCGTGCCGCCCCGACTTCGGCTTCGATCCGGTCGGCAAGAGAAAAGAGCGTAATCATGGGCAGCCGATCCCGTGCTGTTCTGAAAGAGTGGAACACATATTCAAAACAATGACTCTTATCCACATGTGGATTGTTGTTGCAGAGGTTGTATTTCAGATATTATCTAATTGTTAGACCGCATTGGAGTATGTGAAAAAGGATCAAGATACCTGTCTGTATACATCAAGAACGGCTGAAAGGAGGTTCATTCTTCGGTTAAATCCCAATATCAACTGTCTCGAAGATTTTTGAGACGTTTCCAGACTGATACATCACCGTTGTTACGTACGCCTTCCTGCCTTGGCATAGCCTGCTTTCCAGTTGTCTAACAAGAATGAAAGAGGAGGGCAATCACACCTGAAGAGCACTTGATAGAAGATAAATAATATCTGTGCGAGAGAACTATCCATGGATATCGACGCTAAGGAAGATGAGGAAGTAATATTTCAACTCATCTCACATCTTGAAGCCACTGGTGGTTTCGATACTATCACCTCCAAAGAAGAAAGAAGGGAAATAGCCGAATTTATGGTTAAGGTGATTCGTAAGGATCGAAAAGATATAATGAGCGAGAGAATGATTGCTGAATACGAAGCCAGTGACATGTATGAATAAGCGAGAGTTATATTCAGCAACCTTTGAACGGTTAACAGCCCTGCAATCCTATAAGTTGATCACGATAAGGAAACAAAAATTGAGAGTGACTGAAAGAGGGTTTAACTTCTTAAAACACGACAATAAACGATACTACCTTGGAAAGATACTCATAACAGATAAATATCAGCGTACAAAACATCCTGACGTATTTCTTGCTTGTTTTAAAGAGTTGCTTTCATTATCTGAAGAGAAGAGAGCAAGGGTACGGAGGGTGCTGTTATCGGGAAGGGATTACGACTATGACGAATTATCCGATGAAGAGTACGCTTCTTTTCGATCGTTCATCGAAAGGGTTCATACTAGATGCAACAATGAAAAGACAATAGATATCGTTGGACAAGTTTGCGGTCTGGCTTTGAGAAACACAATCGTCGGGACCATTTCACCTATCGATTTACCCGTGAACGAGCTATCGAGGATCATTAATGAGTTCGATAAGTTCGAGGAACAGGTTACAACACACGACACGATTGACACAAATATTGGTATAGATTCCAATTTCAGAACCGACACAGATAGGGTGAAAACCTTCGTCATCAATAACATGTTGGAGTTGCATCTAGAAGACGTCATTCGGAGAAATTTCGAGAATATGTTCCCCGATCTCGAAATTATTGATGGAAATCAACATTATCGTACCAAATGTGGCACATATATTGACATTTTCTGTAAACATAAGCAAGAGGATAGTTACGTTATTCTTGAGTTAAAACGAGATAAGTCACCCTCTAGTGCATTAATGCAACTTTTAGACTACATGAATCAAATTATGGAGGAGTTTAAGACGCATAGCGTAAAGGGAATTCTCATATGTAGGGATTTAGATAGGCGCACGAAATCGGCGTTAGATGCAATTCGCAATAAATTACCTGAAGCCAATGATGTCTCGGCAATCGAGTTCAACTTAAAAATGGATTACCGTCAGATCTGATTGAACCCGTCTGAAACCGGTCAAGAAGCCCTTCCGCCTTACCTTGACACCACTGACATCTCACTTTATCCCGCACCAAGTGGTATATTACCATATTGGGTATCTCCCTCAACGATCCCAACTACCCAAAGGATTCATCCTAGGGGAAAAGGGGCCGGGGTTATTTCTTCTTCGTCTTCTTCTTGATCTTCCTGATTTAGCGTTCTGCGCTACGTTATACGCTCTAACGGTTTTATAGGTGATACGGGCGGTTCTCTCTGAGATTTCGGCGTTCTCTCCCTGTCCTTCTATGGTTTGGGAGATGATATCCCCGAAACTCAGGAAATACTTAATAGCCGTAAACGCTCCTTTACCGGTCTTATCGTTCTTAGATAGCGGTTTTACAGGCTTTTTGCGTTTTATTCCATGTGTGATGTAATCGATTGCATCATCGAGATTTATCACATAGAACTTATCTCCTGCCTCCGTTTTGCCTGTAGAGCCTGCAGCATCCCCGAAACTTTCCCCCGTTTCTAAATCCTCGTAAATATCGCCCCGTTTGTCAATTCCCCCCGTCAGAGCGCCCGGCTCATAACCGGGCGGTCGTGGGTTCAAATCCCTCCGGGCCCACCATT
>JBMNPL010000027.1:0-5462 GCA_050943575.1 Alphaproteobacteria bacterium | reverse complement strand
GTTTGTGAAAAAAAGGCGTCAATTTCTAATTCTTGATTGATATGAACCTGCCCCGTTTTTCCAGACACGTTTTACTTAACAGCGGTAGGTAAAATTCATTTAGTAAATGAATGGATTCTGAGTTGAAATTTATGTATAATGATTTCAACGAAAGGAAACATTCAAATGGCTAAGAAATTTAAGGATGACTTTAAATAAACGATTGTCGATCTTTACAATGCAGGAAAAAGTGTAGCCGACTTATCTTGCGAATATGGCGTCAGTAAAATATCTATTTATAGTTGGATTGGTAGTAAAAAGAAATCGTACTAGATAATGAATCCATTAACAAGGAAGAACTTCTTAAACTTCGTAAACGAGTTGCTGAACTGGAAGAGGAAAACGAAATCTAAAAAAAAAGCAACCGTATTCGCCAAGAGAAGATGATTAATGATGCTGATTTATTCGAATTCATAGAAATGTATAAGAATAAATTTAATAGCTTTGTCATGTGTCCAACAATTGGGGTGCAGTGCATCCTTAAGTTCATTTTCATAAATCGCCTTTAAAAAAACCTTTGACGAAACCTGCCCGTCAAAGGTGTTTATAAAAGTTTTATGGTTTATTTTTTGTAAATATACTAACGAAAAAATTCTTAATCATGATAAAAAACATATCAACAATTATAAATAAAAGACCATAAAGAAGCGGCTCAACCCCAATGGTTGGAGTGCCTAGTGGCAAACCTTTCATGGAAGCAATCAGGTGATTAATCAGAATATATAGTACCCAAATCACTAATGCTACCATGATTCCATAGATGATGTTACAAATTAAAGGCCATATCTTTTTCCCTGATACCGGTATAAGCATAAATTTATTATATTCTTGATCACCGGATTGAAAATACCGGAAAGCAGTATTGACTAATAAATCGGTTACAATACCAGTAATAACCCCAACTATAACGACAATATCTAAAACGCCAGGAAAATAATAGTGAAGGCCCATATACCCAAAGTAACAAATCGCCCCTGCGACCCAATATTTAACAAAAAGTGCTTTAATCCACGTTGGAATTTGAGCTAGTTTATCAGGTTTATAAGCGTTTTGATATTCTTTTGCAATATTCACTTTTTTTCCCTTTTGATTTTCTTCTTCAGAAAATGCATCAACCAATTGGTCAACTGCATCCAATTTTAGATTGTAATAGTTGGTAACATCTTCTTGTTTATTTTTCTTTTCTTTTTTCATAAACTACCTCATCAATAGTATTATAAAGCATAAATCACTAAAATGACAACATTTTAGTGACTTTTTTTTAATAATCATCTTGGGCAATGTCTAAGTTACCAATATTTGTTTCTTCAATATGTACTGTTGTATTTATTTTTTTCAATAGTTTTCCATATAGTGGCATAGTAGCTATTAACAAAAAGGTAATCGATAAAAAGATGATATGGGTAATACAAGTTGTTTTTGCCACTAATATATAAGCCTTGGCTGCAGTAATTTTGATAGGATTTTCCTTTAATTCTGTTCCGTAACGAATGAAGTAATGAAAGATCAATTGACAACCAATTTGAATGACTACCATTGCTGAACTAAGAATGATCGAAACGATTTTTGGCTTTTTACGATTTGGGAAAGCAGTCAAAAAACCTATTATAGAAAGATATGAACAAAGAGCTGTCACAAACAAACAGAATCCCATTCCAGGCTCATTAACTTGTGCGACTGTATCTGAGTATGAGGTTAGTTTTAAATTAAAAACCAAGCAAGATACAACTAGCATCAACAAAGGAATATAATTAGGTTTGCGCTTTAAGGTAACCATTCGTTTCCTAAGCCATTCTTTGAATCCTTTCATTTTCACACCTACCTTATTGCATTTGTTGTATCTTTATCAAAGAAATGGAGTTTCTCTTGATTAAATCCAATCATAATGATTTCGTTTTCCTGATAACTTGCCCATCGCTTAAACTTACAGGTCATCTTCTTTTCATTAACGCTACCATGAACTAAGGTTGCTTGACCTAGGTTTTCATTATACTTAACTTTAAACGGTATGGTTCCGTGATCATTAATGTTTTCCGGTCTAATACCCAAAACTACCGGTTTACCATAATAATTTTTTAGAAGTTCTTTATTACTTTGGTTTAATTCATAATCAAAATACGGTGAAACAACGTTTCCTTCTTTTGATATTTCCACCTCAATTAAATTCATCGGTGGTAGACCAATGAAGTTTGCAACGAACAAATTATTAGGCCGATCGTATAGTTCAAGAGGTGTGCCTACCTGTTGCACATAACTATTGGACATACATACAATCTTATCCGCAAGGGTTAGAGCTTCTAGTTGGTCATGGGTAACATACATAATTGTCGCCTGTAATTTTTGTTGAAGCAGTAATAGTTCTCTTCTCATCGAGTTTCTTAATTTTGCATCTAAATTTGATAACGGTTCATCAAACAGGAATAATTTTGGGTTTCTTACGATAGCTCTTCCAATTGCGACTCGCTGACGTTGCCCCCCAGATAACTGTTTTGGTTTTTTATTTAGCTGTGAAGTTAATCCTAATATTTCAGCAGCTGCCAAGACCTTTTTATGAATTAAATTCGATTTTTCTTTTCTAAGAACCAATGAGAAGGCCATATTTTGATATACGGTCATATGAGCATATAATGCATAATTTTGAAAGACCATAGCTATATCACGATCTTTAGGAGGCATACTGGTTACGTCTTTTCCATCAATGATTAATTTTCCACTGGTAATATCTTCAAGACCAGCAACCATCCGTAAAGTGGTTGTTTTTCCACAGCCTGATGGCCCAACCAAAACGACGAATTCACCTTCCTCAATTTCAAGGTTAAAATCGTGTACAGCATGTACTCCATTATTATATATCTTATTCAAATTAATTAAACTAACTGTTGACATATCCTAAACCTCTTGATTAGTTTGAGGTTGATTAAATTTTAATTTCCCCTCTTTATATTTTTTTAATTTGGTGCTCTTATAAAAACTACAAATAGAGGCAGAAACTATTAAAGCGGACGAAATAATAATATAAATGATTAACATTCTATGTGTTTGTTGAGATATTGCTTCAGCCTCTAAGGCAAACTTTGGATATATCAAAATTCTAACTAGTTGAAAAATTCCAATGATAAAGAGGACGATGGAAAAAGGTCTTTTATATACTTTAATCTCTTCTGCCGATAAGAAAACCATCAACATAAAGATTAAGTTATAGATAACCGATATCCCCATCACGTATGAGTAATAAAAATTACCATTATTTTTATAGAGAGTGATGAAATACAGTGCATTGGCAAATAAACCTAATAGAGTAAGACTATAAGATAGGGTATCTTTTCGATACTTCATTTTATCAATCGATATATACTTCATTTGAGCAATCGATATTTGATGATCTTGGGTATCTTTTGGATTCTTCATTTGAGCAATCGATGTTTGATGATCTAGGGTATCTTTTTGATTCTTCATTTGAGCAATCGATATTTGATGATCAGTTTTAACCTTACCAAGCAATAAATTTTCATATTTCATCAACTTTATTTTCCACATTAGATTTCCCAATAAAATGATTGAGACAAGGTGTACTTGTCAAGAAAAAGTACACATGGTATCATTGCTTGTAAAATCACCATAGTCTGTGTGAACTACAATTTCAAAGTGATTTATTGAATCTTCAATTACAGAAGTATCAGTAAAATCAATCAAAACGTCCTCTGTTAATTCGGGATCATGCTCTATTGT
This sequence comes from Alphaproteobacteria bacterium, assembly GCA_050943575.1. Taxonomy (GTDB): domain Bacteria; phylum Pseudomonadota; class Alphaproteobacteria; order Rs-D84; family Rs-D84; genus WRCA01. The sequence continues at coordinate 1,694 of JBMNPL010000027.1, read as the reverse complement.
CTTTTCTAATACTTGATCTACGAATAGATCAATTGATGAAACCCCTGGTTGAACATTGGTTACGAAAATACCATCATCTGTATACATTGTTAGTTCTTCACCTTCATACATCCAATACAAGAACTCATATCCTCTGCCCTCTGCATCAATTATATATTTAAATTCCGGTAAAGCGTTCAAAGGTTCATCTTTGGTTCTTTCTAGTTCTCCTGGTTGATCAATATTTTCTCCAACTTCAAATGAAATTTTGTAAAGACGTTCCCAAACCGCCTTTAAGGTGATGGTTTCATTGGGAAAGACGTTAAAAGTATATTTATTACCGTTTAATTCCCAATGCGAAAAACGATAACCGAATCTAGATGGATTCGATGGTTTCGCTACGCTATCTCCTGGATAACCTATTAGTGTCTCTACTCGTACTTCTAGATCATCGGTATCAAAATTAATCGAAACCTCTTGCTTTGTTACGGGCGGATCATCGGGGGGGTCGACAACAGGTGGATCGTTTGAATCATCATTACATGCAGTAAGCGTTAGTGCGAAAAGTAGCAACATTACCCATTTGAATTTTTTCATGTTTTTACACCTCCTAATTTTTAACTAGCAACTGAAATTATTACTATTTTTTATTATAAAAAAATCGGAATACTGATAAAAGTTTCATTTTACTTATACTACCATAATTTTGGTACAATTTTTAAAACATTGCATAAACTGTCCATTTTCTTACATAATCTGCCCGTCTTTAGAATGTTTACCAAGCATTATAACCATAATCTGTTATTTGAAAATTTTTATAACAGTGCTCACCCCAATGAATGAACATTTTCTTATTGCCCTTACCCCATTAATTTCTTGGATAATCATAAGAAAAGCACCCTTTTCTGTTGGTTTTATATCACATTTTCATGCGTCCAACATATAGGGTGCAATGCATAAAGCGCTTTTAAAAATTTGTGTGGTTCTCGATTCGCTTATTATTAATTATTTATTGTTATTACTTCGTTTGATAAATTTTCCAACCAACACCAAATTTATCGGTTACCATCGCAAATACTTTAGCAAAGAAAGTTGCTTGTAACTCCATTCCCACTTTCCCACCTTCTTTTAATCCCTCATATACTTTTTGGACCTTCTCATAATCTTTGCTTGAATAGGTTAATTGAACGTTGTTTCCAAATGTAACGTGGTCACCAGGATTGCAATCGGATAACATTAATGTCGAATTATCGATTTGTAAATAAGTATGGAGAATCTTTTCTTTATATTCCTCTTTTACATTTTGGTCTTTCATCATTCCAAACGTCATAATTTCCTTTACTTCTGTGGAAAACACTTTGGCATAAAACTCAACGGCTTCTTTACAGTTACCGTTAAAGATTAAATATATTTCTAAACCCATTGTACCCCTCCTAATTTATTTTGTAAATTGCATTCTTTATTATGTAACTTATACACTTTTATGATACCATGTTATAGCATTATTTTCAAAGAAATTTGCATTGTAGAAGTTACAGATAGATAAAAGGTGCGTCTTTGGGGTTAAGCCAATTAAACGCACTTTTTTGTTTTATTTTGTATATGTGAATTCAATTGCTAATGGTGTGGAATCGCGATGCCCTGAATCTGGTTTTGCGATCAAGCTAATCTCAACCGTATATTTCACACCATTTGTTAAAATGGCTCCATAGAAG
>JBMNPL010000026.1:0-5938 GCA_050943575.1 Alphaproteobacteria bacterium | reverse complement strand
GGAAAGGTGGAAAGGTGGAAAGGTGGAAAGGTGGAAAGGTGGAAAGGTGGAAAGGTGGAAAGGTGGAAAGGTGGAAAGGTGGAAAGGTGGAAAGGTGGAAAGGTGGAAAGGTGGAAAGGTGGACCGAGCGTCGGAACGAAGTCGACTGAACAAGATCGAACGATTCTTCAGTCGCGGGAAGCGAACCTGCGGCGCGGTTCTCGTCAAGACCAAGCTTTTCGGGACGACGCTCTCGGCCATTGCCTTGTCGATACTGGACACTAACCAGTTCGGAATCCCCGCTGGGGATTTTTTGCGCTCTATTTTTTCGACTCGCGGACGGACAAGCATGCCGCCATTTCCTCGAGTATTCAGACGTCTAGGCCAGTCTCGACGCATGGCGAGAATGCACATTGCCCGCAACAGGGCGCTCTTTGCGGGCGTTCCCTCTCCTAGGGTCGGCATGGTTTTCTTGCAACTTACGAGAAATTGAAGGATTGTTGAGAAGACATTAGTTAAATGACAATTCAATTATCACAAGAGCTTGTTCCTTTTCTTTTATTTTTGGAATGAATTAAATAAAAGACAAGCTCTTGTGTTTTTTTCAAGTCATTGACGACTTTTCGGGTTCAGGTCTCAACTTTGGGACGCTACTAAATCAATTGACAGCGATTAAAAACGGGGACTATGGTATCCCGGTTCCAGATTATGTCGATGAAAATGTGTCGGAAAAAGTTATGCGTATCATCCAGAGCTATACAAGCATAGTCAATAAAATGGTCTGGAGAAAACCTTGAAGTGGGCTGCCGTTCTTGTCTGTTCACAACAGGCAGGCGCTAGTCTGATTGTTTCGTGTGTAAACCAACAATCTCATGACCATGCATATCATTCGTACTGAACTGGACGGCGTGCTGATTTTGGAGTCGAAAGTATTTGGGGATCAGCGCGGATATTTTTTTGAGAGTTGGAATCGGACCGCGCTTGCTGCGGCAGGAATTACGCTGGATTTTGTGCAGGACAATGAGTCGAAGTCGCGCTATGGGGTCTTGCGAGGGTTGCATTGGCAAGCCATGCCCTATACTCAAGCGAAGCTGGTTCGGGTTGTGCAAGGAGCCGTGCTGGATGTGGCGGTCGATATCAGAAAGGATTCACCGACCTTTGGCAAGCATGTTGCGGTGGAACTCTCCGGCGAGAACAAACGCCAGATGCTGATTCCGCGTGGCTTTGCCCATGGGTTCATCGTGCTGAGCGAAGAGGCGATTTGCGCCTACAAATGCGACAATATCTATATGCCCAGTGCGGAACGCGGCATGCGCCCGGATGATCCGGCTTTGGGTATCGACTGGCGGGTGCCTTCGGCGCAGTGGATTCTGTCGGACAAGGATCAGAAGCATCCGCTTTTCAAGGATGCGGAACCGCTGGAGGTCTGAGTTGGTGCTTGGATGTCGCGGGTCGCATAAACTGAGCCAGTGAATGTGCGCATCCAAACTGAGCCACCTGAAAACAAAAACTTGCCATATGTTGTGAACTTCCTATGATTTTTTACACTCAAACCCTTTGACAGCACAACCTTTTGCCTATTTTTGCCAGGAAAGCTTCGGTTTTCCTGGCTTTTTTATTTGCAGAGAGCCGGCACCTCAGTGCCGGCGCAGGGTGGGGCATATTAGCGGCAAAGAGCTATGGCAGGAGTGCGTTGCGGTTCAACGGGTTAGACCATGTGCCGCCTTTCCAAGGCTTTGATTTCGGGGGGGCGCCTTGCCCCAGGCTCCGCTTCGCTCCGCCCGGGGTTACTTATGATGCCAGCTCTCCGAGCTTGCTGTTGGTGCCTGCGGCGCCTCCGCTCAGCGTTTAACGGCACAGGGCCATGGCGGGCAATTGAGGTTGTTGGACAAGGAGGAAAACTGAGATGACAAAGACAAAAAGGGCAAGGCTGTCGCCCATTTGGAGATGCTGATCACAATTTGAGTGTTAAAAAATCAGGGGGTTAACAGAAAAGTTTGATTTGACATTTTTGGGGTAGTGGTTTATATTCTTTGATAATTTGAAAGTTTTTTTCAAAATCAGCCATAATAATAAGGTTTTAATATGATTATTTCATTTGCAGTTCGGAATTACAAATCGATTAAAAATGAAGTTACACTTCATTTTGGCGTTGATAATCTCGATGGGGTTCTTGCCAATAATATTGCCTATCCGGACAAAAATGGTAAAATTCCGGTATTGCGTTCTGCGGGGGTCTGGGGACCGAATGCATCGGGGAAAAGTAATCTTTTGGAAGCACTGGCGGCCCTGAAGGCTTTTGTGTTGTATTCGCATAAAAACGAGCTGGATCAGCCGATTGATGAATACCGTCCATTTAAGCTTGACCAGGCTTGTGCCAATGCTCCAGTATATTTTGAGTTGGATTTTATTGGGCGTGGTCACGAACACTATATTTATACTTTGGAATTCTTAAATAATCGTGTGGTTTACGAATGCCTGGAGTTTTACGGTTCAGCCAAACCATCCATGCTTTTCAGACGGGAGTTGGTGTCTGAAAAATTGAGTATCAAATTTGGCTCGAAACTTTCAGGGCTCAAAGCAATCTCATGCCTTGATAATCAATCTTACCTGAGCGTTGCTGCGCAGGAGCAAAAAAGCTCAGATCAAATTAAAGAAGTTTTTCGATACATTCGGAATAATATTCATATTATATTGCCAGAATCGGCGATGTTTTCAGCGAAACTATTGCGGCACGAGGATTACCTGGAATCCTTGTCTGTATTGTTGGCTTGTGCCGACACGGGAATTTATAGTATCAAGACGAAAGAGGAAATGATAGATCTCGGCAAATTGCCCAAAGAAATGCCTGAAGAGATGAAGTTGCAATTCATAAATGATTTCAAGTGGCAGCCTCAATTTTTTCATAATAAAGCAAAAGTTGCATTTTCAAAAAAAGATGAATCTTCGGGAACGATGCGCCTTTACCATATTGCCCCCATGATACTTTTCGGTCTTTCTTCTTCTGATACATGGATAATTGATGAGATTGACTGCAAGTTGCATCCCAAAATCGTTGAGATCATCATTCGGCTGTTTCATGATGCAGCGGTTAATGGCAAAAATCCACAATTGATTTTTACCAGTCATAATACTGGATTGATGAATTCAGACTTGTTTCGCCGTGAGCAGATCTGGTTTACTCAAAAAGATTCCCAAGGTGCTACTGAATTGACCTGCCTGGACGAGTACAATCAGGTTCGTGCTGATACGAATTTTGAAAAATGGTATCGTGATGGGCGATTCGATGCAATTCCAGATGTGAAGTACGGCGAATTGCTGGAGCGGCTCATTGTCCACGCTGTCCAGCCTACCGAAGAGACGGAGGTCGGGCATGAGTAGGCGTGACAGAAAAAGTAAGACATCAAAGAAAGACGTAAAAAGCATATTTCAGATTTTTACGGAGGGCAAAGAGACGGAGCCGCGATATATTCGTGGTTATGTGGAAGAGTACCTGAAGCGACACAATTGTTTTGGCAAAGTTTTATTTGCTTTCAAGCCCAAGAATCATGATCCAAAAAGTTTGCTTGATAATGCAAAGGAAGCAAAGGTATCGGATGCAGATAATATCTGGATCGTATTTGATCGGGATGGACATGATAAAATTCCTGAGACCTTTGCCGAAGCGGAAAAAGCGGGTATAAAAATTGCTTTTTCTAGTATTTCGTTTGAGACATGGATCCTTATGCACTTTGAATATACTACTACAGCATATGAAACGTGTGATGCTTTGATTTCAGATCCACGGCATTTCAAGAAACATATTCCGGATTACAAAAAGGCCATGCCTGAATTGTTTGCGGTTGCAACAGCAAATGATGGTCTGGCAAGAGCAATAAAGCATGCCGAAAGTTTGTGCAAAGAAGTTCCAGGAGGATATCCCGAAGGAACCAAAATCCATGAGATGAATCCATATACGGATTTTTATCGATTGCTGGATGCCATTGATGACTTCCTTGGGATTGATAAAAACGACAAGTGCATAGAAAAGAGATGTCAACCCAAGTAGATAATCTGTGAGCTTCCTATGATTTTTTCCACTCAAACCCTTTGACAGCACAACAGTGCTGGCAGCATGTATACAGGCGAGCATAAGCGGGGCGTTGGCACGGCAGAGGTGTGCGTTGCGGTTCAACGGGTTAGGCCATGTGCCGCCTTTCCAAGGCTTGGATTTCGGGGGGCGTCTTGCCCCAGGCTCCGCTTCGCTTCATCTGGGGTTACTTATGATGTCGCCTCTCCGAGGCTAGGACTTTGGTGTGGCATCTGCCCCCAGGTTCCGCTGTGCTTCGCCCGGGGTTACTTATGATGCCAGCTCTCCAAGCTTGCTGTAGGTGCCTGCGGCGCCTTAGCTCGGCGTCTAGCGGCACAGAGCGATGGAGGCAGGGGCAGGGGGGGCTATAGAGCCGGCACTTCAGTGCCGGCGCAGGGGGGCATAGATGTGCGACCCTCCTCCGCTCGGCGGCTAGCGGCACCTATGACGGGCAGAAGGGGGGAGAGGGCTAAAGAGCCGGCACTTCAGTGCCGGCGCAGGATGGGGCATAGGGATGCGTCCCCCTCCGCTCAGCGGGTACGGCGCAGAGCTATGGCAGGCAGAGGGGCTTTAGTGCCGGCACTTCAGTGCCGGTAAGTGTACATAAGCGGGCATAGGCGGGGCGTTGGCATGGGCAGGGGCAGGGGTACGCATAGCGGTTTAACGTACTGGCGGTTGCAAAGCGGCAGCCACGAGTTTTTCCAGTTCGGCAGGGACGAGACCGTGGTACGAGATATCTGCGGCAAAATCTCCGCATATTTTTTGCGCAATGGAGTTAACCTAAAAAAAGCAGTTGACGCCTTATGATTGTAGTGCCTTTACAAGGCACGGTCTCCTGGCGGTTTTCCCTCCCCAGTCTGAAGTCTGGGGTTAAGCATCGTTAAGCGCTTGCAGCGCAACGCATTGCGAAAAGCCATGATGACAAGTCCGAACTATCTTCCTTGTCTGGTCCGTGGTTTCGCCCGTATGGATTTTGGACGACCGGTTCGTGCCAAGGACTTTGCGCCGTAAGCGCTACAGAAGACCGACGCATTTCAATTCACCAACATGGTGAAATGAATAAACTTTCTAACTATTTGATAATCATCTAATTAGGAGTAAAATCCAGCTTCAACTGCTTTTTTTAGGTTCATGAGGCATTTCCTTTCAGTTGCCTTGTGTAAGCAAAGAGACGTTATTCCGTTCAGGCTAAGGCACTTTTGTGTCTAAATTGCATGCAGGTCATTCGAACTAAACGAGATTGCATGCTGATTTTGGAACCGAAAATATTCAGGGATCAGTGTAGATAGCAAAATCTCTTTTGACGCAGGACACAGAGATTTTTTGGGATTAATTTTAGATAGAAAAAAAGGACCCGGTTCCGTGTGAGGGATCGGGTCCTTTTTGAATTTTGCGTTAGGCTTAATCTTCGGGCTTTGTCTTTGGGAGTCCCCATGGCTTGTCGCCGTCCTTGTAGCGGCCTTCTTTCTTGAGCTGGTCGATGCGCTCGTAGCGCTTCAAGACATTGCGCTTCTCGCTGACTGCGCCTTTTGTTTTCAAACTGGGATGTACTGACATTGTGATCACCTCGCTTATGCTATATGGAATGGATAAATAAACTATGCGATGAAAAACGCAAAAACATAACATAAGGCAAGAAAAGGAAATTTCAATTCCACAGGGTGGATTTTTTAGAGTTGCCTCATCGCTCGATTGATTACTTCGTCTTGGGATTCGGGGTCGAGGGTATTGAATGCCCTGCTGTATCCGCAGATTCTGACGATGAGATTGGGGTGCTTTTCTGGATGTTTTTTTGCTTCGATCAGTTGCTGCGTGTCGAGCAGGTTAAGCTGGAGGGTTGATCCGCCTCTCCGTAGGAAAGCGGCGATGATGCTTTCGATTGCTTTCGGT
>JBMNPL010000025.1:0-6087 GCA_050943575.1 Alphaproteobacteria bacterium | reverse complement strand
ATTTCGTAATTCTTTATCACTCATTGCGTGATATTTTGCTTCTAAATCATTGATAAGAGATACAGTTTTATCATAAGAGCGGACAATACGATCATTTGCACTGCCTAATATTTTTCTAATAATCTTTTTAAACATTAATAAATCCTTTTTGCAAGGTTGAGCATAGTCAAAATTCGCGTTTCGGTCAATAATTTTATAGAAATTTTTCTTTTGTTATGATATAATGTTAATTATGAAAAAGTCAATAGAAGACATATTGCAAAAACCATCTAGTAATGCGTTCATATTGCGCCCAGAACAAATTTCATCAGAAGTTTTTATAATTGCACCAACACAAATTAATTATATTGCGGAAATTTTTGCAAATTCTATGGCGGATTCAATGAATATGCGCGCATTTGCTCCTAAAATTCGTCATTTGGCTGAAAAATCATTACGCGCAGCATTACAAACTGCAAAAAAACAAGGTGCATTATAAAAAAAGGCGTATTTTACGCCTTTTAAATTGAATTATCTGCTATGCTGATCACAATGATAAATTCTTTCTTTGGCTAGAGCGGACATTCCCGGTGACACAAATGTTGTTTCACCAGTATCAAAAAAATATATTGAATACCCTTTGATTATAATATTCCCTGAATTTTTGTCAGTGTAAACTTTTATAGCATTTTCCATAACATGTTGGTTAAAACATTCTTTTAATAAATTAGATATTGTTTTTTTATTGTTATAAAAAATCTCACCAGTTTCTCTGGCAAGTTTACGATAATTTTTAAGTTTTTTTCTCTTTTCTGGACTACGTGGCACATATTTTTTAGTAAAATTAACAGCGCTTATACGATTTGAAAATACATCACTCAAAGAATCTTGGACATCAGAAAGTTTAATTATTTTTTCATATATTTCAGGGGAGCAAATAGATGTTATACATACTGAATCTTGACGACTTAATACTTGTTTTTGTTCCCCAAGTTTAACAACAATTCCTTGAAATTTTGTACCATTTTGTTTTTCTTGTGCGTATAACTTGTTACTCATTATTGTTGCCATAAGGATCAAAAATGCCCATTTAAAACTTCTAGCAAAAATATTATTAGTTGTTTTCATAATTTTCCCTTTTGTTTTTAGAATATTTATCTGCTATTTTGTTTGTATTGATAAGTTGTTTCTTTGGCTATATTTGATGTTCCAGGTGATACAAAAAATATTTCACCTTTTTTATGTTTTGAATAGCCTTGGACTGTGATTTTTCCCGTATTTTTATTTTCATAAACTTTTATAGCATTCGGATTAGAAATATTACGTTTAAAGCATTTTGATAAATGTTTAGATATGGCTTTATAATTCTTGGCCATGGTTTTTATAATCTTTTTCTCTTGATCGGAATATTCTTTCAGTGTTGTTGTTATATCTACTCCATAGCTCCACTTGTTAATATGTTTAACAGTTTCTCTATTTTTTAATAATTCATTTTGTAAAGAATCTTGGGCATTAGAAAGTTTAGCTATTTTTTCATATATTTTAGGGGAACAAATAGATGTTATACATATTGAATCTTGACGACTTAATATTTGTTTTTCTTCCCCAAGTTGAATAACAATCCCTGGTGATTTTGTATCATTTTGTTTTTCTTGCGCGAATAATTTATCACTAGTTATAGCTGTTAATACAAGGGTTAAAAACACCCATTTAAAACTTCTAGCAAAAATATTATTATCAATTTTTTTCATCACATTTTACCTTTGTTTTGCAATAATATAGTATAAAAATAAATTTTGTCAATATCTTTTTCTTGATTTTTTTAAAACTTTACTTATAATATAAATGTCCCGCAAGGGAAGACGATGCTGAATGCTTTATGAAATAGGCTTTTTGGACTGGGGGGCGGTACCCCACATCTCCACCAATTTAAACTTTATGGGGATGAAATAGTTTCGACAGGGGCTGAAAGATAAAGAGTGTGTCCGGCGTGGTTGCCGCAAAAGACCAAAAAAAACTGAATGGCGATAATTTCGCTGCGAACGACAATGTTCGCTTTGCAATGGCTGCCTAATTGGCGTTAGAATCCGTCGGCAATTGTTGACGATTCTGTTAAGCTTTTGCGGGGTTTGTCGGTACCTGGCACCAGAAACCGACTTTTAATTATTTTTTTATGATTACACTTGTAAATTCTAGAAATCTTTTTATATAATAAAGTACCATGAAAGAATTTATTTTACCTTTGAAAGATTTAGTAATACAGCCCGGTTTAACCGTGCCTATTTATTTAGATAATCAAATTTCAGTTGCTTGTATGGATGCTGCCGTTGCCGGTAGTCGTCAAATTATTTTGGCGCCACAGCATAAATGGAATTATCCAACTAGTCCTGATGAATTGTTTAATACTGGAACATTGGCGGATGTAATTCAAATTTTACGTTTACCGGATAATTCAATTCATACCATTGTTCAAACAAAATCTGCTGTTTCTATTTCAGATATTTCAGTCAAAGATGGTTTATTTAGTGGTATTCCAAAAGAATTACCTTTTACAGATGATAGCACATTTGAACAAACAATAGCTTTACGTGATAAAGTAGCCGATCAATTATCAGAATTGGCATTACCACGAAAATTCCGTATAGATAAATTAAATTCAATTATAGAAAATTATCCAATGCCTGCGTTTATTGATGCTGTTATTCAAATGACCAGTATAGAAACAGAATCCGCGGTTAAAATTTTATGTGCCCCTAATTATCGTGATAAACTTGTTTTACTACTAGAACAAATTGGTATGATGTTTGAAATCGCAAAAATTGATGCATTAATTAGTCGCCGTGTTCAGCAACAATTGGAAGGTGGACAACGAACTCATGTTTTACAAGAAAAATTAAAAGCCATTCAAAAAGAATTGGGCGAAGACAGCGATGAGATGGATATTGAAAATTTGAAAAAACGAATTGAAGAATCTGCAATGCCCAAAGAAGCCAAAGACAAGGCTTTATCTGAATGGCGTCGTATGCGCAATCATAATGCGATGAGTACCGAAGGTGCGGTCTTAAAAACTTATTTAGATGAATTATTATCAATGCCTTGGGATAAATCAGATGCGGTGCCGATTGATTTAACCAAAGCCCGCGCAGCATTAGATAGCGAGCATTCTGGAATGCAACCTATAAAAGAAAGAATTTTAGAACATATAGCAGTTATGCGTAAAACTGGGAACGCATCAGGCAGTATTTTATGTTTAGTTGGTGCCCCTGGGGTTGGAAAAACTAGTTTGGGACGCAGTGTAGCCAAAGCGCTTGGGCGTAAATATCAAAGGATTTCACTTGGTGGGGTTAGTGACGAGGCTCATTTCAGGGGGCATCGTAAAACTTATATTGGTTCTCAACCTGGGCGTATAATGGACGCATTAAAACGTTGTGGAACTAATAATCCTGTAATAGTTTTAGATGAAATTGATAAAATGGGGCGTGATCATCGTGGTGATCCAGAAAGCGCATTGCTTGAAATTTTAGATCCAGAACAAAATAAAAATTTTCGCGATCATTATTTGGAAGTTGATTTTAATTTGGGTAATATTGTTTTTATTGCAACTTCAAATACTTTAAATATTTCGCCCGCATTAAAAGACAGGATGGAAATTATTGAAATTCCTGGATACAGCGAAGATGAAAAAGTGCAAATTGCACGTGAGCATTTAATTAAACGTGCTGCCCAAGATGCTGGTTGGGATATAAAAAATATAACAATTGATGACGATGCTGTGCGTCATTTAATAAGGAATTATACTGCTGAACAAGGTGTTCGTGAATTACAAAGAACACTGACGGCGATTTTACGTAGAACTTTATTATTAGAAAATGGTGAAGATGTCCCAACAAAATTTACAGCTAAAAAAATTGATGAGTTAATGATGGGCAGAAAAAGCGCTGGTATTCGTCAAAAAATCGGATTTAATGCCGGTGCAAGAATATAATAAAAATATGATTTTAATAATTGATACATCTTCATCAGGAATAAGATTTTTTTTAGATAAAAAATATAAATTTATTGAGACTGATAAACAATCAATTACTTTGCCAGTTGAAACAGAAAACTTTCTGAAAGAAAATAATTTGAAATTTTCTGATTTAACAGCAATTGGTATAGTTGTTGGTCCCGGAAGTTTTACAGGGATAAGGTTGGGGATAGCGTATGTTAAAGGTTTATGCGCAGGATTAAAAATTCCAATTATTCCAATAAACGCATTTGAAATTTATTTAGAATCAGATTCAGATGCTTTTGTTGCGATTGATTCAGGCAAGGGAGATTTTTTTGTTGGTGCCAAAGATTTAGAACCTCAAATTATGACAATAGAAGAAGTTGAAAAAAAACAATTTGATTATGCTAAAACCATAGGGCACAAACCATTTGATTTAGCGAATGCTTTACCAATCGTGCAAAGAAAGTTAAAAGATAATAAAAAACATGTTGTAATTCCACTTTATATCAGGGCAAGTTATGCTGAGCAAAATTGCAAACCTTCATAAACTATGTTTTCCGAACAAGCCATGGGATGCATCAGAATTTGCTAGTTTACAAAAAACTGGTGCAGAAATAATTGCGTCTGAAAATGGATTTATTGTTTGGCGAAGTGTGGCTGATGAATGTGAAATTATAACAATAGGTGTTCATCCAGATTTTCGTGGAACGGGAATTGCAGATGCTTTATTAGTTTTAATGGAAAAAGAGCAGGGTGGTAAAAAGATATTTTTAGAAGTAGCGGAAAATAATAATTCTGCGCGAAAATTATATGAAAGAAATGGGTATAAACAAATATCAATTCGTCGTGGTTATTATGATGGAATTGATGCGATAATAATGCAGAAAGATTTATCCGATAAAATCTAGAACTCTGGGATCAAAAATAATATCTTTTGGACGCAATGGAGATTTGATATGCATATCTTCTGCACGTCGTGTTCGCGATAATGCGACATAAGTTTGTCCATGTGCAAATGCGCCACGTGAAATATCAATAATTACAGAATTTAAAGTTTTTCCTTGGGCTTTATGAATTGTCATGGCATAACCCAGCATAATTGGAAATTGACGATAGCTGCCGGTTTCAACTTCTATTAACTTATCTTTGTCATCACGACTATATTCTATTTTTTGCCATTTTTCAGGTTTAATTGTTACGATTTTGTTTGTTGATAATAATTTAATTTTGATTTCTTTTTTTTCTAATTCTTGGACGATACCCATTGCTCCATTTAAGCAATCATCGCCATATTCACGCACGCTTTTGGTAAAAATTACTAATGCGCCAGTTTTTAGATACAAATCCATTGGTGATGGAACATCTTTTTCATTAAAGTTTCCGGTTAATTCGCCTTGATATAAAATTTCGGGCGCATTGATTTGTGCCAATCTTGATTTATTTATATTTTCTGCAACTGCCCTGAAAGGTGTGATAATAACCGCATTGTCGCGTTTGTTTTTATCATTAATTTTTAGACTATTAAAATATGTCAGTGCTGTTTCATAATCTTTATTATTTCGTAAAGAGTATAAATGTTGTAATAATGCATCATCACTTTGTCTATAAACCAAATCAAAGTTTTCACGTTTAAAATCAGCGCGTTTATAAACATGAGAATCGAAAAAGTAAGCGTTTGATATACCATAAGCATCTTTATAAAATTGTTCGGCTTGTTTAGTTATAACAGGTGGTAATTGAAATAAATCACCAATTGCGACAACTTGTAATCCGCCAAATGGCGCATTATTTTTACGCGCTTTGCGTGCTAAAATATCCATCGCATCTAAAATATCAGGTGATACCATTGAGATTTCATCAATTATTAATAAATCCGCAGCGGTTAATATATTACGTGGTTTTGTATGGAGTTTTAATAATTCGGGCATTACAAAATCACGCGGTTGTATTTGAAATAAAGAATGAATAGTTTGTCCACCAATATTTAATGCTGAAACACCTGTTGGGCAGGCGCAAATAACACGTTTTTTTGATGCAGTTTTTAAGTAATTAATAAATGTTGATTTTCCAGTTCCGGCTTGCCCCAAGATTAAAATGTTTTTTGTTTCATTTTCAAT
>JBMNPL010000024.1:0-7184 GCA_050943575.1 Alphaproteobacteria bacterium | reverse complement strand
TAAAAAGAGAAAATAAAAGAAGGGCATTTAATGCCCCACCCCCTTAAAAATATTTGCAACCACTTCTTCAGAGCCCTTGCCTGTTCCCAACTTCTTCGTTTTGTTAACTGTCCTTTTACGTGGGGTGTCTGACCATTTAAGCATTGCTTTTCGGTCAACGTAGTAATATGGAGACGGTGAGTTCAAACACCGCATATCAGGCTCACAAACACCCAATTGTTTTATCGACACACCTTTCGGGAATCCCTGATTATCATCGGATACTAAACGCCGACATGTTGGCACTTTCATTTTCCCAAAATAATTGTCGAAAATATTTTCTTTCCTTGCTCCCCATCTATCCGCAAGCTCGTCGAACATCGCACGTGCTTGACTCTCTTCAATCCCAATTTGCCCCAAGAAAGAAGCGAATGCCGCCAACGCCCTGGTTGCACCTTCACCACAAGTTGGTAAATTGTACAGGTTTCGCATACACGGAGACCACTTTTCAATGTCACCTATTGGAATTGAGGAGACTTTAAAATCACTTTTATACTTACAAGATGCCTCTTTTTTATTATATGCCTTTTCCAAGAACGGTTTAAGTATTTTATCCAAAAAATCACCACCGTCATCGTAGTCGGTATACCACCTTTTTCCAGCTTCAATCACTTCGGGTTTTAGTGGGATAGTTGCTTTTTTAAAGTCTATGCATATATTCTCTGGATCAAGGGGAATAACAGCATAATCGAGGCTTTTATGGACGCTGAAAATCGTTTTGAACACTCGTTGAGAGTTATTCAATTGATCTGGTTTTACTTTCCCTCTATGCTCTGGGTGGAGTTTGAAAAACTCATCTCTCATATCTTCGATGAGGTAATCGAAGGCGTCTGTCAGAACACCCAACATTTTTTCCCACGGTAGATCTGGGTCTGGGTTTGATAGAAACCTTTCATAGTATTGTGAAAACACTTTATGGTGGACCATGATGTATATACCACCCCCCGAATACAAACAGTAAACAGAATTGGGGAGATACTCCCTCAATCTATCAGAAAAATATTGAGCAATATCTTCAACTGCTTTCTTTACACCTGGGTCGTGTATATCCATTCCGTGTTCTCTATCAATATCTATACCAAACGTATATCCAACCGTATAACGCCTACTGATTGCAGGGCTTTCATCACTTCGAATGTTTGTATAATCCAATTTAAATATTTCAGGATCGAAGTAATTCAATGTCCAATATAATGTCCTGCATTTCAGTATCATATTAGTGTAATCCACTCGATTGGCGAGACATAGTTTAAGTTTTTTACCGTTTGGGTATTTATACCAGTTCGCAAAATCCCAGTTGCCGGCTCGATAACTTCCACCATCAGTTGATACCCTCATTATGGTATCTCTGATCCCTGGGGTCCGATAGTGTGCTTTGATTTGCTGTCTTGTTAGCATGATGGCACCCCTGGAAGACTATAATTTTTCCCTGCATCAGTCACAAGGTAAAGAACTTTTTTAGGTCTTGTAACACCCACATACCACACCCGCGCCTCAGCTTGTGATTCCTTTCCTGGTGATAATAGAGCTTTTTGTATTCGTGGTGTTATAGCAGTATGGAGAAAAACAGCATCTGCTTCTAATCCTTTAGCTCCATGGATTGTCAAGACCGCTCGGTTTTTCACTTCTTTTGAAGTGATTAACTCTTTTCTGTTTTTAACTCCGTTTATCTTAGCTTTGAATAATACACCGTCTCGATTCATGCCCTTCGTGGGATCCGCTGAATTGAGAATGTCAAGTATTTGCGGGGTTAATGTTCCTGATCCAGTTTGTAGTTCCGGATGATATTCCTTTTCCAACCTGCTTATGAGATCGGCTTTATTTTCTTTAATTCCTAACAATTTCTTAGGAAACAGATCGATGATTGCTTTCATCTGATCAAAAGAAATTGCTTTACCTTGTCGTATTGAGATAATTGCATTAGCTGCATCGATTTCCTCAGAACTCCAACCACATAGTCCGCTGAATACTTTACCATCTTCGGCTAATTTCAAAGCGACTGCTGGAGCCTGATAATTACATCGGACTAAATGAAACTCTTCGTCATATACCGGAAGCTTACTGTTATACCAGACGTTAAATATACTGTTAGAATATGTTTTTCTTGTTTTTGTTTCAGGTGCGGATATACCTGCACACTTTAAGATTTTGTGGGAGAAATTTTTCATCTGTTCATTAAGCCTGAAAGTCTCAGGTCTCACTATTTCAACTGCATCAAAATTATAATAATAGTCTGGACGACCTCCCCAAAATTCATAAATTGATTGGTTGGGGTCAGCAGCGACTAAAACCGAATCACATCGAGGCACCCACATCTCAAATATCTTATACATCTGTGCCGTAAAGTCTTGGAACTCATCGATCATGAGAATTGGGGTGTCGAGCATGATCTGTTCATCTATTACGATCTGAAGCATGTCTGAAAAATCAATTTTACCAATTTGCTTCTTATATTCCTCATACTTCTGGAAGAATTCAGGCACCTTGCTTGCAGGCAATTTTATGTTTTTTATTCCTGGGTACCGTTTCCACTTCTCAAGAGGAGTGCACGTATTGCGAAGCCATGCATAGAGGTCAAATAAATCACCTGAGTAAGCAGATTCTTCAGAGTCTGTTTTATTAATATTGGGAATTTTAAGATATTTTCCATAATCATTGGTCTCGATAAAAGCTCGATAATCTCCCGGCTCCATCGTTTCGGGGTATCCTATTAGACGGTAACAAATTGAGTGGATCGTACCGACATGCTTTCTCAATTCTTTTTCCTCAACTTTAGCATATGAAATTACAGCGTTAATTAAGTCGTTTGCAGCAGTTTTTCTGAAACTTAATACGGTTATATCTTCTGGTTTATACCCCTCAAAAATATATTTTTGATAAAATTCTTTTATAATTGAGGTCTTGCCACATCCTGGTCCACCGAAAACTTTAATTTTTTCAGTCATGAATATTTACCTCCGGACAGCATGAAAGGAAATTGTGATGAAAATCTATAATTGTGGTGTCTGGTTTTTTTTTGCTTGATAACGGTTTTGTTTTTTGGTGTCTGGTATGTGTCTGGTTAAAATCGGTAACAATATATACAAACCAGACACCAGACACCAAAAAACGCTTTTTTAAAAAAAATTACTCTATATATGTCTGGTCGGTTTTACGTTGTAAATCCCCTCTCTCCTCCAATACGGCTTCTGGAATAAAACACCATGACCGTCTTTCTTTCCCGTTGTACCAAACTTTGGGAGTCGATGGTCGCTTCATTTTAAGTTCAGTCATTATGACTGACAATTTATTGAGTGGTATTTTAAAACCAGCTCCATCAACTATGTTTTTGAAAGCGGTCGAAGGTATACTGAAATATTCTTTGCCGTCTTTCTTCGATATGTGTCTGTACAGACACATACCAGTTTCCGCGTCTTCAGCGTCTTCTGATATTTCTCTTTCGCATATAATTTCAAAGATCTGTCTCGCAATAAATTCATCACTGGATTCTTCTGGAGCTTCCTGGTGCTCTATTTTGTTGTTTTCTTTATCCGTGAGATTGGCTAAAAGGTTGATCCAGCTAGCCTTTTTTATTAGCGGTGCTGGTGTTTCGAAAACTTTTATATATTGATTCCTGAAATTTTTAACATCTTCGAGATCACACGCCTCAATTTTCAAAACCTTCCCAGCGATGTGGAACTCCCAAACAGTCGGATCGGTTGACAAGCGACCTCTCACAATTACGACTTTGTCAATCTGTCTGAAGAGTTTTTCAGCTGGACTTAATTCTTCTTTAAAAACCATTTTTTCTCACACTCCCCAATTAAAATCGAGCGCAGAAGCTACCCTGTTATATTCTCTGATCTTCCCCAATGCGGCAACTATTGTAAAGCGTGTAAGCTCACGCTTGTTAAATCTGTTAAAAGAAGTCGTTACAAATTGTTTTTCTAAACCAAAAGGTTTAAATCCACGAAAAGCATAGTTAGTATTAAATACTTTAAAAACAATCATGTTTACACCTATTGAAACTTTGGTAGTTTCGCTGGGACTTCACTTTAGGCGGTGGGAGTCTCAGCGAACTTCTGATCGATACTTCTTTTGAATCACTGCCTGTACCCTATTGCTTTTTCAATTAATTCTGCACAATGAGCAGAGCTTGAGTTTTTTGGGTCTCGTGCATCTTCGACTATTCTGTACACTTCTGGCTTCATGAAGACAGTTACGCCGATTTTGTTTCCTCTGTAAATTGGCATGGTTCTTACTCCTTGTTCTATGTCAGACTTTTATTATAGATTTGAGTTTTTGACTATTTATTGTATATGTGTGTAAGGTATATAAACCTATCGAGAAAAGTACATAAAGTACATAAAAACCTCAATCTTTTGTAAGGTATTTTTCGAGTGTTTGTATAAAAAAGAATACTTCGGTTCGGTGAAAGTGTTTGTTTTAGAGTAAAATGTATTGTCACCCCTGTACTATTTCACCGAAGTTGACATTCGTGCGCCCAGTCAGGGCGTATCTCGGTGATGTTGACGGAGAATAGAAATGTTGTTTTTGATGTGTTGTAAAAAAGAGGCGATGAACCCCACAGGAAACCCGGAAACCCGTGGGGTTTATGATGTATTGCGGGTGGGAAAGACACCGACTGTTTTCATTGGAGACGAGAAAGGGTGCTGTCTAAGAGCACCCATTTTCAAGGTAGTTGTTTTTCCATGACTTCTTTACATATATATTAGTCTTCTCTCTATTTAAAACTTTTGTGGAAATTGTTAGACAAAGAAAATCTATTAGGGTTTGTGTGGTAGTATATACTTTACTACACTTCAGAGAAAAACTAACAAAAAAAAGAAAAATTATACCGCTGAGTCTAGCGACGACGGCGCTAAACTATCGCGCAATTTTACTTAATTAACTTTAAAGGAAGCTAGGTTTTTCTTGAAACTCTGCCGCTAAACACCACTGGAGTTAAAAAACCTATCGTAATCTCTCTGTACAGTACGCAAGCTCAAAACAACACCTGTAGCCTTAGAAGCCCGTTTTAGAGCGTCCTGGGCTTTTACCCCACTCTCAACAAACTGCTTGTATAACCTGGCATTTATTTTTCTAGCCTCTTCTGCTTCTGCTTTCTTTTTCTGTTTCTCAATCTTTGCAGCTTCTTTTTTCTTACTTTCCTCCAACATAGCAATAGCTCTTAGATTCATTTCTCTTTCGATTCTCTTCCGTTTTCTATCATAAGCTTCACAGAGCGCTTTTGGAGGTAAGGTGAACAGGATGTAATTAAAAACCATTCCATGCGCTCTTAGGAACGGATAGTAGTTGGTGCTACTATCTTTTGTGTAAATTTTTTTTACGGTAGTTAGCTTACCCAATGAAACTCCCTTGTCAAAGAAAGCATGTGCCATCGTTATTTTGTAATGGATTAAAGTCCTTGCAATCTTGTCAATGAAACCTTTATCAGGACTCGATAGGAGTAGTAGATTGTTATTAGTTCGAAATGTCTGTAACAATTTCGTCATTACCTCATTCTGCTCCGACTGCCACTTCCTCGAACTTAAACCCTCTGCACCAGCATCATCCAGGATATATATTCCATACTGTTTGATGCTCTTCGCAATCCTGATTGTTTCTTCTGCTGTGAGAATCCCCACATTATTAAGGGTGAAATAATCTTCGGGTCTACCACCGAGCTTCTTCGCAAAGAGTAAAGAACAATCGTATGCCAATCTGAGTGACGCATAAGATTTTCCTGTCCCCGTTTTCCCTTCAAAAAGGATGATAGCATGTTGATTGTGCTTACCACAAATACGATTTGCCAGCATTTCTGAAAAAGAGGGGATTTCCCCCTTAAAGTCCTTCTTAAGTCCCATATTATTCATCTCCGATATCTTCATCTATCACAAAACCATCCGGATAAAACAACGCTTCAAGTTCGCTATCACCCGATTGTATCGTCGTTACGACTGTCTGCCTTTCTACGATTGCGAGCATTTCGTCCAGCAAGGTTATGATTTCACCCACAATTTCACAATCAATATCAAATTTCTTTTCCCTTTGCGCATCAATATCTTTAATCTTAGCAGCTTCAGTTCTTTTTTGGTTTCTAAGCTCAGTTAGCCTTTTTCTTTCCTCTGGATTTGGAATGAAGCTTATTAGCATTGAGGTTAGAAGGCTTACTTTTGCCTGAATTTCCTTTGTGTTCTCTGCTGCGGCACAAAGCTCTCCAAATTTGTTGATGGAGTTCATCATTAAGTTTAAGTATTGTTGTTTCGGTGTTAGTACTGCTGTTGGTGTTTGTATCGTAAAAGTTGAATTTTCTCCTGGCATTCAAATCCCCTCACTCATTTGGTAAGACTATTAGTTTCTGCTTTCTGACTATTGATGAAACGTGTTTCCACCTTTTTATCATGCTTAGTGCATAGCGTCTTCTTACGGCACTGTTGCCGTTGATTACTCTTGGCATGTCAAAAAGGTTTTTCGCAATTGATTTTTCAAACCCTGGATTGAAGCTACAAAGTTCGACAAACTCTATCATATCTGTTTTCACTGATTTTGCCATCTTAAACGCATGCGTCACATCATTTTTTTCAAGTAGAACATTCAACCTTGAAACCTTAGCCGAAATTACGCAAAACGCTTCAATGATTGTCTGTCTCAGGGCTTCAGTTGGTGTTTCAATCGCGTCTACTGGCATTCCACCCGCCCCAACTCTTCAATTACAAGAGGAAAAATTTCAAATGCTCTGAATTTCTGCTCTTCTGTGATCAAGTCGGGTCTCGTCTTCATTATCTCAACAAATTCAATCGCCAATGGACTCGATTCTTCATAGCCGAATTCGCGTGAAAAGTCGAAGTCTTCTTCCTCTTCTTTTTCGTTCTCTACTGCTCTTGCTACCTCTTCTTCCAATTTTTTATTATATTTTTTTTCTTCCTCGGAAAGAGGTCTCACAATCTCGTCCCAGTTTCCCAAGATACGCAGGAAAGTACATTCCCGTAGCAATTCAGGAAAATACGTGGAAAAACTGTTCGTGTAAATACATTGTGCGGCGTAGGCTCTCGCAACAATTTCAATAGCTTTCTTTGTGTGGATTTCTGCATTAGATTCTTGCATCTCATCTGGCAGTACTTTTTCAGTCCTCCAGAATCCAGCTTTCCTAGGTGTTACAACAA
>JBMNPL010000023.1:0-8570 GCA_050943575.1 Alphaproteobacteria bacterium | reverse complement strand
GGTGTATTGCCAAATAATGTTTTTACCGCTGTTAATTCACCAATATCACCCAAACCTGTACTGGTCCCATGAGCATTAATATAATCTACTGATTCGGGAGATATGCCCGCATCTTTTAATGCCGCAATCATTGAACGTTTGCCACCTTCTCCACCTTCGGCTGGGGCTGTAATATGATGAGCATCACCACTCATCCCATACCCTGCAATTTCGGCATAAATTTTTGCACCACGTGCTTTGGCGTGTTCATATTCTTCTAGAACTAAAACACCCGCGCCTTCGGCAATTACAAATCCATCGCGCCCCTTGTCCCATGGGCGAGAAGCACCCGCAGGATCATCATTTCGGGTTGATAACGCACGCATTGCGCAAAATCCTGCGATACCGATTCGGCAAACAGCCGCCTCGGTTCCGCCACAAATCATAACATCTGCATCACCATGCTGAATTAACCTGACCCCTTCACCAATTGAATGTGTTCCAGACGCACAAGCAGTAACTATTGAAACATTGGGGCCTTTGAAACCATATTTAATTGAAACTTGACCTGCTGCCATATTTATCAAAACTTTTGGAATAAAAAACGGGCTTACATATTTTGGGCCGTTTTTTTCAAGTTCTACTGAAACATTATACATATTTTGCAAACCACCAATGCCACCGCCAATAGAAACACCAACACGCCCAAGATCCCCTAAATCACCAGCATCACGAATAGCCTGATCTGCGGCAACCATAGCAAACATTGTAGATTTATCTAATTTACGCTGTTCTTTTGGTTCTGCAATCAAATCAAAATCACATTCCCCATCACCCTTGCCTAATACCGGTATACCAGCAATTTGAGATAACATATCAGATACATCAAATTCTGTAATTTTTTTTACACTAGGTTTTCCAGCAATAATATTTTTCCAAGCAAATTCAACGCCTGTACCAGCAGGAGAAACAATTCCCATACCAGTAATAACCACTCTGCGTGTCATAAATAATCCTTTTGTTTTGTTAAAACTTATAATGATTTTACATAATTAAAAAAAAAATTCAAGGAACTTGCACTTTATAAATAATCTATTAAAAAAACCCGCAAAAGCGGGTTCTTGTTATATAAAAGTTTTTTATTATTTTGCCGCAGGTTTTGCGTTTGCTTCAATATATTTAACCGCATCACCAACAGTTTGTATTTTTGCAGCTGCATCGTCCGGAATTGTAATGTTGAATTCTTTTTCAACTTCCATAACGAATTCTACAACGTCCAAGCTGTCTGCACCCAAGTCTGCAACAAATTTTGCATCCATAACAACTTTTTCTTGGGCTACACCCAACTTATCAACTATTATTTTTTGAACTTTATCAAAAGTACTCATTTCTTATCCTTACTTTATGTTAAACTTATGTGCCCGTTTTTATATTTTTTTATGGGCGACTTAATCTAAGATATCACTTGGCAATACCCTGTGTCAAGTTTTATAACAAATTATAACACGGATAAATTTGTCAACACCTTGTTCATATTTGCACGTAATTGCTCCTTGTTGGATGCCCATTTTAACCGCTGGAACATATATTTATATATATCATTCATTTGAATTTCCGGCATATTAATAGATGTGGTAATTTTTTTCCAAGCTATGCGAGGATCTTTTAAATGTCCACGATAAGATGGGAAAACCCAATCGCTACTTTGTGGAATATCTTGTAATAAAACAACTGCCGAATCAGAAAGCGGACGACCCAACCAAGTGTCATTATTAAAATCTATATCCGACCAGCGCATAGAAAAAATTTCAGACTTGCGTGCAAATCCAAACACTAACATTAAAAAAGCATTGCGCATAACAGGATTTTTTTCTTTTTTTATAGCTGATAACAATCTTGTAAATTCACGTGCACCAAATTTTGTTTTTTTACGAACAATTTTAAATTTTTCTATACCAATCACAGGATTTTCACGAGCATAACCGTTTTTAATAGCAAATTTAAAAATACTATTTAAAATTTCTAACATTTTATTAGCAGTCGCAACCCCACCATTAGATTGAATATTTTCATGTAATTGTATTAAATCAGATTGTGTAATTGATAAAACTTCACGTTGAATTAATGGTGCCCAATGTTTCACAATCGCACGTTCTAATTTTTTTAAACCTTCTGCTGAACGTCTTATTTTTTTATTTATAAAAATTTGAACCAATTGATTAAAAATAATTTTATTCCGACGAATCGGTATCGGCATAGATGCAGATGCAATTTTTTTTAAAACCTTGGCACGAGCATCTTCAATTGAAATTTCAGGCCAACGACCAATAATTATTCGTTCATCTTTTCCATGAATACGTTTTCTGGTAAAAAATGTTTTTACACCACGAGCAGTAATATAAAGGCGAAGTTTTGGTTCTACAATATCTTGGACAACATCAAAACCTTTATCTGGGGCTGGCAGATTATCTAAAATATTCGGAGAAAAGAAAAATTGATGACTCATTTCATAATTCGCTTTAATTATAAAACCGTTAAAACTTCTGTATATTTATCCCCGATAAAATACTTTCTATTATTTCGTTCTATTAATTGTTTTGTGGGAGTGTGTTTAATATAACTAAGTATCCATAATATATTACGTTTAATCGCCATATCTTCAAAATATTTTATTAAAAATAAACCCACAAGATGTTTTTGATAATCTGGTAAAATTGCCAAATTTGCAATCATTGCACCAAATGGGCGAATTTTTGAACCAATTATAAAACCAATTGGTTTGTTTTTATCCAGCGCAATAAAAGTTAATTTATCTTTAAATATATCTAATAATTCTTTATCGTCTAAAACTTCTGAAAAACCTAATTCTGTGGGACCCACTAATTTTTGTAAATTTTGTATAAATTTTATATCATTTTTATTTGCTAGCCTTATTCTCATCTTAATCACCTACTTTTAACGCATTTATAAATGCAGTTTGTGGGATTTCAACATTACCAAATGAACGTAGGCGTTTTTTACCCTCTTTTTGTTTTTCTAGCAATTTACGTTTGCGTGAAATATCACCACCATAACATTTTGCTGTAACATCTTTACGAAATGCAGCAATTGTTTCGCGTGCTATAATTTTGCCACCAATAGCCGCCTGTAATGGAATTTTAAATTGATGTCTGGGGATTAAATCTTTTAATTTTTCTACAATTTGACGACCGCGTTTTTCCGCAAAAGAACGATGACATAAAAATGATAATGGTTCAACAGGTTCTTCATTTACCAAAACTGAAACTTTAACTAAATCACTAACTTCGTACCCAGCCAACACATAATCAAAACTGGCATACCCTTGGGATAAAGATTTTACCCGATCATAAAAATCAAAAACTATTTCTGCTAGTGGTAATTTATAAACCAAAACCGCCCTATTCCCAACATAACTAATATTTTCTTGGATTCCACGACGTTCTATGCACAATGACATTATTGCACCCAAATATTTATCAGGTGCCATTATTGTTGCACGAACCCATGGTTCTTCTATACTTTCAATAGTTGTTGGTTCAGGCATATCAGCCGGATTTTCTAAATCAACCGTTTCACCATTACGTAAATGTAATTTATACAACACTGATGGAACTGTATTTATTAAATTCAAATTAAATTCACGAGATAAACGTTCGGAAATAATTTCCATGTGCAATAAACCCAAAAAACCGCAACGCAAACCAAACCCCAGTGCTGAAGATTTTTCAACTTGGAATACAAAACTAGCATCATTTAATGCCAATTTTTCCGCACTATCACGTAAATTTGCATAATCGTCAGCCTCTACTGGAAAAAATGACGAAAACACAACTGGAACAGATGGTTTGAATCCCGCCAATGCTTTTACATCTGTTTCTTTTGCATCTGTAATTGTATCTCCAATCTTGCAATCGCGAATCGTTTTCATACCTGTAATTATAAATCCAACTTCGCCAGTATTTAGCCCATCAGCATTTACCATTTTTGGTGTAAAATACCCAATTTTATCAATAACATATTCCGCGCCTGTTGCGATAAATTTAATTTTTTGCCCACGAGATAATTTTCCATCAATTACACGAACTAATGCCACTACCCCCAGATAAGAATCATACCAAGAATCAACTAATAAAGCGCGTGTAGCTGCATTTGTATCACCATATGGTGCCGGTAATTTTTGCACGATGGTTTCTAATAATTCTGGAACACCCATGCCAGTTTTACCAGATACACATAACGCTTCATTAGCATCCAATCCAATTACATCCGCAATCTGCCCACGTGCAGATTCAACATCGCTGCTGGGTAAATCAATTTTATTTAATACAGGTAAAATTTCCAAATCATTATCAATTGCTAAATAAGCATTTGCAAGTGTTTGTGCCTGAACTCCTTGGGTTGCATCAACTAGTAAAATTGCACCCTCGCACGCGGCAAGTGAGCGCGATACTTCATAAGTAAAATCCACATGTCCTGGGGTATCCATTAAATTTAGCTGATATTCCACACCATTTTTTGCCTTGTAATTTAGGCGAACTGTTTGTGCTTTGATTGTAATACCCCGTTCACGTTCTATATCCATACTATCTAGAACTTGGGCTTTCATTTCTCGTGATTGTAAGCCACCAGTATATTCAATAATACGATCAGATAAAGTTGATTTACCATGATCAATATGTGCGACTATTGCAAAATTTCTGATATTTTTTTGATTCATAATGCGGCAATAATATATAAGTATTTAGAAAATTTCAAGTAATAACAAATTATTTTATATTTCTATAAATCTGGGCTGATTTATACCTGGACGAACTATTTGATCTGACCAATTTTTCGCCGGTCTAACCCAAATACTATTATCTGATAATTCACGATAAACAACCAAATCTTCTAAAGTTTCACAATCTTTAGCAATGTATAAAACTTCAACTTCTATCCCCTTAAAATGCATATATTTTGCACCGACTTTAATCATTTAATTCTCCTAGTAATTTTTCTATTCTTTCTGATTTTTCAAGTGTATCGTCATAAACAAAACTTATATCTGGGGTGTATTTTTGATTTATCACAGCAGCTAATTCATAACGAATTTGTGATTTTATATCATTTAATCTTTTTTGAACGTTTTTATCCCCTTGGTAATATAAACGCACAAATTGAAGCCCCCCATGAGATTCTGCACCAGTTAATGTAATTTTTATATCGGGATAATTATTATTTAAAATTTCCGCAACCAAAGATTGAACTTTGGCAGCTATTCTTTCGCCACGGGAAAAACTTCTGTTATTGTTTTGTTTTCTCATATTATAAAACTTGTTTTATTTTTTTCTTTACTATTTATATGTAAACACTCTACACTGCAACATATGAAACTTCAAGATTATTTGTTAAAAAAATCTGATAGCATCGGTGCAATATGGATGGTGTTTTTTGGCGCATTGCTCGATTCAATTTTTTTATTTATTCCGCCAGAAGTTTTTATGACTCCGCCCATCATAGCAAATAAAAATAAAGCAAAAATAACCGTTTTTGCGGCTTCGGTCGGATCTTTAATTGGCGCAATAATAATGTATATGATTGGTGCATGGCTTTATGATTCGGTGGGACATTGGATAATAAATATTTTCAGTAGCCCAGAACAGTTTGCATTAGCCCAAGAATTGTTTGATAAACATGGGATAATGATTATACTTATCGCATCATTTACACCCATACCTTTTAAAATTTTAACATTGTGTGCCGGTTTTTTAGGATTTGCCCCGCTATTATATTTATCTTTTACAGCAGTTGGTAGAACTTTACGTTTTATAATTTCTGGATGGTTATTATGGCGATTTCAAGAA
This sequence comes from Alphaproteobacteria bacterium, assembly GCA_050943575.1. Classification (GTDB taxonomy): domain Bacteria; phylum Pseudomonadota; class Alphaproteobacteria; order Rs-D84; family Rs-D84; genus WRCA01. The sequence goes on along the minus strand of JBMNPL010000023.1, from coordinate 2,727 downwards.
AAAGCAAATAGTATAGTAAAAAAATACTTTTGGTGGCTTTTACTAGGTGCTGTTTTAATCACTTGCTTGGGATTGTTAATATTACGTTTTGTATAATAATATTTTATTTGCTCAAAACTTCTTTTCTTTCTATACTAAAAAATATGGAAACAAGAACTGTAATTTCTTTTGTAAATGTAGCAACACGTTATGAAGGTGGACGTGAAATTTTATCCGATGTGTCTTTTAATATCAGTAGCGGGGCTTTTTATTTTTTATCTGGTGCATCGGGCGCTGGTAAAACCACATTATTGCGATTAATTTATATGTTGCATCCTGCATCACGTGGGCAAATTAAATTATTTGGTAATAATACTATTAGTATTTCCCGTGATGAAATGAATGAATTGCGTCGCAAAATGGCAATCGTATTTCAAGAATATTCATTGATTTCAAATTTATCTGTATTTGATAATATTGCCCTGCCACTGCGCGTTCGTGGTGAAAGTGAAAAATACACTAAAAAAATTGTTACTAAAACTCTGGAATGGGTTGGCCTTGCACAATATGCCAATCAAAAACCTTTAAATTTGTCCGGTGGTCAACAACAAAGAGTGTCCGTTGCACGTGCAATCATTACTCAACCAGAAATACTGCTGGCAGACGAACCAACTGGAAATTTAGATGATGATTCTGCTACACGATTGATGGAATTGTTTGTACAAATGAATAAAAATTTTGGAACAACAATTATTTTAGCCACACATAGCCAAAAATTAATGAATACTTATAAATTTCCAAAAATTTTTGTAGAAAATAGACATGTTCGTTTTCAATCAGATGTTAAACCTTTGGAACAAATTTCTGAATTAAATACAGAAAAATCATCACCTAAAAAGAAAAATGTAAATTATTTCGCTGAATTATCAAACAAGCTTGAATTACAATTCTCTAAACTGGCGGGTGAAAAATGATAATACGCAGACAACCTTTGGTTTTTTCTTTTGTAAAAGAACAAGTTATGTTTTTAACAGCATTAATTGCGTTGTTATCTTTTTTAACAATACTGGCCCTAGGAATTACTATCGGAATTGGCGCAGGCGTTAATAATTGGAATTCAAAATGGAATACATTCGCAACAATTCAAGTTTTACCAAACGGAGATTTTCAAGCCGTTCAAAAAATAGTAAAAAATGCTAAACATTCTAATGTTATCCCAGATGAAGAAGTTGCAAAAATGTTGCGCCCTTGGCTGGGTAGTGGGGACATATTGCAAAAATATATGCCAAAAATGATAGAAGTAGAAGTCGCAAAAAAATCTGATTTGAAAAATTTAGAACAACAAATATCAAATTTGCCAAATGTTCGTTTTATAACTCATTCCGCCGGTGCAAAAAATATCACTAATGCAGGATGGCAAATTATGGGAATTTCAATTGTTGTAATGTTAATGATTTTGGGGGCAATCGGATTATGTATTTCTTATATTACACGAAATATTACACTGATACATAAACGAGAATTAGAAATACTAACCCAAATCGGTGCAAGTGATTTATTTGTTGCAAAACAAGTGCAAATTATTATTACAAAAATAAGCGCTGTGGCAACAGCTATTGGATTACTTATTGCTGTACCTATGATTTTATTAATTATTTCTATGGCGACTGGGACTCGTATAGGACTAATGGCACAAATGCATTTACCTGTGGCCGGTTGGATTGCAATTTTATTATTACCAATCGGAATTGTTATTTTTACATCTTGGTTGGCAAAAAAAACCACATTGAAAATTTTAAGTTTATAGAATTATGAGAATTTTAACATCTTCTTTGATAACTCTTATTTTAATCGCTGGTGGAGCAGTTATATTTAAAGTTTCCACCCCCAGCAAATGCGCATCAATTCGTGGAGATGATACTTTATTCGTTTTAACTGGCGATTCGCGCAGAATTCCATACGCAATGAAATTATTAGAACACCATCCGCATAGACGTCTGGAAATTATCGGTGTTGGTGGGCATGAATATGCGGCATTAATTCCAGATAATATAAAACAACAAGTTAGTTTAGAAACTTTATCAAAAACTACCCATGAAAACGCAAAAGCCGTTCGTGAAATAACAATTAAAAAAAGACTATCCAGAATAGTAGTTATAACAACCGAAGATCATATGAATAGATCAATGCTACTTATTAAACGACAATTACCAAATACATCAATCATACCATGTCCTGTAAAATTACAAAATATGCAACCTGAAAAAAGATTAATACGTTGGACAATGGAATATTTAAAATATATAGCCACGTTAATCGGGCTGGAAAGTAAAGCATAACCAAGACCTACCCTTAAAAAACAACATTATTCGCAATTTTATTGCGATTTTTTCAACACAATCATCCACACAAACATCATTACACCTGTGTATATAAGCGACATTACAAATGTATTGACAAGTGTAAATACAATGGTATAGTTCTTTGTATCGGCGCAAATATATACGCCAGTGTTTACAAATATATTGAATTGTTATCAGGAGGTTAAGATGCCTAATGTAATGCAACAGTTGCTTATAATGAATATAGAATCTTTATTAAAAGAATATGCGGCTTATCGTGCGTTCAATAAATCTAATTGTGTTATTAATATGCGTATTCCCGAAGATATTTTAAATGGTATAAAAAAACTAGCTGATGAACAACATGTTCCCTATCAATCATTAATAGCGTCTGTTTTATACTCTT
>JBMNPL010000022.1:0-9329 GCA_050943575.1 Alphaproteobacteria bacterium | reverse complement strand
GAGAGAAATATCTCGCCCGTATCCGTCCTTTTTATCATGATGCCAGTCTTATCAAAGTCCTCACAGGTGTCAGACGTTGCGGCAAATCCACGATCATGAGGCAGATCATATCTGAACTTTCCGGCAACGATATCGTGTATCTGGATCTGGATTCTAAAGAGAATATCAGGATTGTCACATCCGATGTTCTGGAGAAGAAGATAGATGGGTCCTTCTCGAACTCGGGAGAACATAGATTTCTTTTCATAGACGAGATACAGAACGTGAAGGATTTCGAGCCTCTTATCAACGCTTACCGGAATGACGGCGTATCGGTGTTCATAACCGGTTCGAACTCATATCTCCTCAGCGGACAGTTGGTAACCAAACTCACCGGCCGTTTTCTGGAATTCCCGATATTCCCGTTCTCCTTCAGCGAGGTGAGGGATTTCAAAGAATTGAACGGTCTTCCGTTCTCTTCCTCGGAAGAGTTCCGCTCATATATCGTCCGCGGGGGTTTTCCCCAGCGTTTTATGTGCTCGGGCGAGAACGAACAGATGACGTACATCAGACAGCTGGTCGATGAATCTATAGAAAAGGATATCCTGAAACTAAGGAAGGTACGCAACAGACCTTTGCTGAAGAAGGTCCTCGGGTATGTCGCCTCATCGCCGGGTGCGGAGATATCTTCCGTATCGATATCCAAGTATCTCAGGACGGAGAAGATAAACACGCTTCCCAACACCATCAACCGTTACATGGATCTGATATTCGCAAGCAAACTCGCGCTTAGATGCGATCGTTTCGATGTCATAGAGAAGAAAGTTCTCAAGACCTTCTACAAATCATATGTCGCGGATCCTGCCGTATATTCTTTCTATCCCGATTACAGGCACGATCTGAGGATAGGAGCAATTCTGGAGAACATAGTATATCTGGAACTGGTATCGAGAGGATACAACATAACCGTGGGTAAGCTCAGGGACAAGGAGATAGATTTCGTGGTCACCGAAGGGGAGAACCTTGCCTATGTCCAGGTGACATACGTCATGGACAATCCGGAGACGGAGGTAAGGGAGGAAAGACCTCTGTTGGCCATAAAAGACGGTTATCCCAAGTATATAATCTCCATGGACCCCGTGAATATAAGCAGGAACGGTATCAAAAGGCTCAATATGATAGATGATTTTCTTCTTGGAGATAAGTTCGTATTCTGATTTTTAACGATATGAGACTTCTGAAATCAAGAATTTCATACCCTTATCTCTATATTAGATAGTCGTATGCAGATTAAATTTGAAGAAATGTGAATTCCCGCTAACTTATCCCGCCTGAACCGGGATAAGTTGACTTTTCTGAATTCAAACATCATCAACTGTTTCATTCAAACACAATTACCATCTTATTTATGGTTCTATAAGTTTTTATGTGAAATGATATGACGATCTCTGATCGTTTCTATCATCGCACTGTCCCCGCACGGCCCTTCGGGCCTGCCGGGACGATACTGTAAGCGGGACATCGGTCGCAGGGGGACAGGCCCCTGCTCCCTCCGTCCCGTTGATGCGGCAGGCTCCGCTGCCGCAGAGAAGAATGCTGCATACCCGTACATATGATTCAGATATCCAGGCGTCCGTGCCTGAAGAATACCATCGTCATGAAGTTCTGCGTATTGGGATAACCGCGTCCGATACGTTTCGTGGTCTGTATCATCCCGTTCAGACCTTCCAGGAAACCGTTGCTCATCCTGTGGACATACCAGTTCAATATCCTGTGGAAGTGCCTGGACACCGTCCTGCCCACTGCCTTCATCGGGGCCTCGCCCACACTGTCCACCCAGCGGAGCCATTGCTTCACATGCTCGGATGCCGCCGAGATGTCGGGATAATCGTACAATTGGATGAGCGACTCTTTCATCCCATATGCCGGACCTATGATCTGATTGTCGTTCTTGATATCGAATATCCTCTGCCTATCGTCGTCGGACAGGTCCTTCCCGTTCCCCATGAGCCTGAATCTCATCCATTTGTGCCTGGAACCGTTCACCTGGTTCTTCGCCCCGATCCTGTCCAGAGCGTTGTTGGCCGTCTTCACCAGATGGAACCTGTCGTAGACGATGTCCGCCCTCGGCAGATGTGCGTTTATGCCTACGAGGAACGACTTGCTGAAATCGCAACTAATCAGTCTTATCTTTGACCAATCGCCATTATATGCGATGAGCCAGTCTGAGAACCGCCTCAGTGAATCAAATTCTTCGTCCTTGTCGAACATGTATATCCACACATTTCAGGTGTCACATAGACGTTTTCCACGAACCATGGTTCTTATAGTCTGAGTATAATGGAGAAGACCTCATTGGCATCGCGTTCTAGCATGCTTCCGACATACACATGAAAACTTAAAATAAATTCTTCAAGATCTCGAATCCATTCGATTTTTAACAGAGCCAATAAAATAGATGATTCATATCTGAAGATTAAATGTAGGAAGCTCCGATTCGGAGCATTCCTTTGAAATGATTTGAAACGGCGTCATTCTTTTTTGAGATACACCACCCCTGCCACCATTATCGTCAAAGCTGCAGCGGCTGCCACAAGAACAACTATCCACATCACAACGCCCTCCTCGTTATCGATACTCGAAGACGATGGGGACGGATTGTTTGCGAACGCGGATGCCCATACCGTAACGTTATCCGTGACACCGGAAAGGGAATATCTTCCCCCTCCTAATGATTTTATGATCCCGTTGTCCGAGTACACCCCTACCAATCCGTATCCGGATATCGGATTCACGGTGAACGTCACCGTTCCTTCGGACGAGATGGCGGAAGACGAAGAATATATCGTGTACCCGTATCCCGCCCTGTAGGTTATATCATAGACCGTAGGGCCCGGATCGACCATGGTCCAATGAGCGTACAGGGTAACGTTTCCGGCGGTATTTATCCAATCGCTGCTGCTGTCGGTATATCCGACTGCATCGGATATCAGAATGCCGGATGCATTCATGACCGATATGCCTCCGCTGGAGGAAGTATACCATCCGCTGAGGGTGTATCCGAGAAGATGCGGTGCGGAGTATCCTATCACCGTGTCGTCACCGTAGGCTATGATGAACGAAGGACTTCCTCCCGAACCGCTTCCCGCATTCAAAATGACGGTATATGCCTGCTGCCATCCTGTCACATCGTCGATGTACACGTAATTCACAGGATCATCGGCATAGGTAAGGCATATTTCCGACTCGCCGTATCCGTATATGCTGCTGGGAGGGAGACCGGAAGCGGATATCCCCGTCAATGTGAGATGGATCAAGGTCCTGGATGCCTGTCCTTCCAACAGCCATCCATCCAAGACATCCGATGAGAAATATGTCTCGACCATACCGCCGGAGGTCAGGGCTGAACCCGATATTTCCACGGTCATGCGGGACAGTGTGCAACCGGCAAACGCACTGTTGCCTATCGATGTCACCTTATCGGGTATCGTGACGGATTCCAGATCCGTGCAGTATTCGAACGCTTTCGTACCGATCGCGGTGACCGTACCGGGTACCGTGTACGAGGTGTCGGTCCTGCCTGCCGGATACCATATCAGTTCCGATACGGCCTTGTTGAATAATACTCCGTCCACCGACGAATAATCTGAATTTGAACTGTCCACGACAACGGATTCGAGATCGAGGCAGTCTTCGAATATGTTATTTCCCATCGTCGTTACATTCTCTCCGATGTATACGGTTTCGACATGGGAATAGTTGAATGCACGGTTATCTATCGCGGTGACCGTACCGGGTACCGTGTACGAGGTGCCGGTCCTGCCTGCCGGATAGCATATCAGTTCCGTTAAGGCCTTGTTGAACAGCACTCCGTCCACCGACGAATATGTTGTATTCAAATCGTTTACGGTTATCGAACCAAGTCTGTCGGAACCGTAGAATGCAGGAATACCGAGACTACTCACTTCATTTATATCCAATGATTCCAGGTATACGCAGTTGGAGAAAGCAGAAGTACTGACGGTTGACACGCCGCCCGGTACCGTGTACGAGGTGCCGGTCCTGCCTGCCGGATAGCATATCAGTTCCGTTAAGGTCTCGTTGAACAGCACTCCGTCCACTGACGAGTATACTGTATTCAAACCATCCACGTTTATGGAAGGAAGACTCGTGCATCCGTAGAACACGTTGTCACCCATTGTAATCACATTTTTGGGTATGGTTATGTCCGTAAGGCTGCCGCAGTTGTAGAAGGCCTTTTCCTCTATGCTCATCAAACTTTCCGGGAGGGATACGGATGTAAGGCTGCTGCATTTCTGGAATGCGTGTGCGCCTATGGTTGCCAGATCGGCGTCGATCGTCACCGATTCCAGATTGATGCAGCCGAGGAATGCATTATCCCCTATCCTTACGACCTCGTATGTTTGCGAATCATGCACAACACTGAAAGGTATCGTAACATCGGTCGCCAGAAGCGATACGGCATTGCCGTTGCTGTCGCCTGCCTGGACCTGGTGCGGGGATTCGTTGGTGATTTTGTATGTTATTGTCACGCCTGTCGAATCGTCTGTGAATACGTCATTCAATGCCGCTGAGGAATCATTGTCCGCAACAGCATATCCTGCGAATAAAATAACAAATGACAGAACAGCGAGACTTATCATGATTTTTATTTTTTTCATATTCATTGTATTTTCTCCTTGCATAACGGAGTTATATCCCTTATTTATACAAATAAGAAATGTTAATATACTACTGTATGAAAAATATATAATAACGCCGTTAAAATAATGCAATATTGGAAATAATATTGGCATAATATTGTAAATTGAACATCGTATAATTCATCAATATTGTATTAATTCTGTAATATGTTTTTACTGTGAAAATAAAATTTATTTTTTATTCATGAAATTGGTATAAAATATTATGATTTGATCCAGCAGTATGGGAATAACCGTCAGCGTACCAATTGAAAAAGATATAAGATCTCTGACGGAGCTTTTTTAAAAGTTTCGGAAAAGATCATTTTCTTTTAAGATATACCACGGATACTGCTATCATGGCCAGGGCTGCGGCCGCGGCCGCAATCACGGGGATCCATTCCGTCGGACCGTTCCCGTCATCCGTATCGGAGACATCCGGAGCGTATTCCGTCGCGGATGCCCACACAACTGTATCCTCGGTCACGTCCGAAAGCATGTACCTTTCCCCTCCCAGCGATCTGACGATACCGCCGTCGGAGAAAACTCCCCGGAGATCGTACCCGGACAGTACGCTGACCGTGAACATGACCGTCCCGGATGGGGACACGGTCGCGTAAGACGGGTACACGGTATATCCGAGACCCTGTCTGAAGGTGATGTCGTATTCCGTCACCGGCGATGTATCTGTGTGAGAGGTCAGGACCCACCGTTCTGAAACGGAATCGTAATTGTACACGTTGGTTATGCTGCCGTATTCATAGGTGAGCGCCAAACCGTCCGTGCCGTATATCCCGGCGTCCGCATTGTTCGGATCCAGAACGGAATCCGATATCCCGCCGATCGTGAGATCCGTTATCGATTCGGATGCCTGTCCGGGAAGTTTCCAATGTTCGGACGTTTTATCGAAGTATTTGTCGATAACACCTCCCGATACCGTATTTCCCGAAAAAGATACTATCGTCGCAGATGTGAGGGAGTGACAACCTACGAATGTGCCATCTCCGATGGATGTCACATTTTCAGGTATCGTTGACGATGCGGGAGCGTAACATTTATAAAACATAGAACTGGGAAGAAAACTGATGTTATTCGGTATGACGATCGATGCAAGGGCCGAACAGAATTCAACGAGTTAGTCACTCATATGGACCGCACTCAGGTCTTCGTGTGTCCGGAGGATCACGAAGATGTCAAAGAGTGCATCGGGGAGATGGAGCGGAATCCCACGGCGGCGGACGTGCCGGCGGATCTCATGGAGTACAACAAGCCGGAGTTCTGTCTGAAATCTGACAGGATCATAATGTCTCCCTGCATGCGCGGAGACGATGGTCGGAACAACGATACAGACAGCGGCAACGCCGATGTTTCCGGCAATAGCGAGAAAACAGCGAGAAAGAACAGGATATCGAGACGTTCCGGATCATGCGATCGTCGGAATCCCGTTCACAGGATGAACAGGCATTTCAGAAAATTTAAAGAATGAAATGAAAAAGGTTTGATTTAAAGAATTCATACCAATAGATTTCATTTGTTGAATGTCCTTGACAATGTCATGTCCTGATCAAATACACCACTCCCGCCACCATTATCGTCAATGCCGCCGTGGCCGCGACCAGCACTATTATCCATCCTATCCGTGAACTGTGACCCCCGTCGTCGTCCGTCAGCGGTGGTTCCGAATGCACTGCGGACACCCACACGGTGGTGTCCTCCGTCACATTCGACAGGGTGTACCTCCCGCCTCCGACGGACGTTATGTCGCCATTGGTGGCGTACACCCCCCGGAGGGAGTACTCCGACAGTATGCTGACGGAGAACGTCACGCTCCCGTCGGAATATATGGCTGTAGAGGAGGAATCCGAGTACGCGTATCCCAATCCCGTCCTGTAGGTGATCTTGTACACGATCCTCACTGGACCGGTCCCCGGGGAAGAGGATGCGGTCAGTGCGAGATCCGATGCCGCTGTGACCGTCAGAGGATTGGATGTGCCGGATACGGACCCGGACCACGAATCGAATCCGTATCCCGTCCTCACGGACGCGGTTATCACGACGACGTCGCCGTATGTCACCGCGAATGCTCCGGCGTACGTCCGGGACGCGCCTCCGTTCACGGTGTACGTGAATCCGGTGATACCCGAATCGCCTGCGGTGAGGGTCACGACCGGCTGTGAGACCCAGAGTCCGCTTGAAGCAGAGTATGTGTAATACGATGTGAGGATGCTGCTGTCGGTGTATTCGAGTGCCCATCCGTCCTCTCCGTATATCCCCGCCGTCGGATCGTTGGGATCCAGATCGGCATCGGATATGCCGTCGAGTATCAGAGTGGTGACGGTCACAGAGGATTGGCCCGGAAGTTCCCATCCGGTCGATGATTTGTCGAGATACATATCGGTCACACCTCCGGAGGTCACGGTCGCTGACGGGAACGTCACGGTGAAAGTGGTTATGGGGCAATCGTAGAATGCGTCGCTGCCTATGGATGTCACACTGTCGGGTATGGTCAGGGATGTGAGGGCCTGGCAGCAACTGAATGCATAGTCGCCTATGGATGTCACACTGTCGGGTACAGTCAGGGATGTGAGGGCGGTACAATAACTGAATGCATGGTCGCCTATCTCCGTCACACTGTCGGGTACGGTCAGGGATGTGAGGGCATGACAGTTATAGAATGCATGGTCGCCTATCTCCGTCACACTGTCGGGTATGGTCACGGATGTGAGGGCATGACAGTTATAGAATGCATGGTCGCCTATGGATGTCACAGTGTATGTGACTCCTCCGTATTCGACGGTAGACGGGATCGATAGTTCACCGGATGTGGAACCGGCGATCGCGCTATTGCTACCGTCACCTACCTGAACGGATCCCTCCGTTCCGGATTCCGTCAGGATCTTGTATGTCACGGTCACTCCTTCGACGGTATCCGATGTGAATGTATCGCCCATAGCGGCATCCGACGATCTCGTATCGTCGGATGCAGACATCACGATTACCGCGGAGGCTATCATCAGGAGAACCGCGAATGCGGATACGATGATAATTTTCCTGCGGGATGATCCAACCGAGGCGATTATTGATCTGTACTCATATGGTGTGTATTCAGATTTCATAGATATCCTATTTAACATTTTCATCCAACAATATATAATTTTACCTTAAAATCACGCCACCTATATAGGAGATATTGCAATATACATCCATCCAATTGTTGGAATATCGATTGATAAAAATGCACAGATCGAATCATCTTTTCCCTTCGATGGATTCCATCTGTATCGATAATTGCCATGATTTTGAGTACTCCTCGTATCTTCTCAAAAAAACAGACATATGTTCAAATCCGGATTTGATAGATAGAGTGCATTCCAGGAACTGACGTAAGATAAAGGTTGAAATAGATATCAAAGATCTGGGCAAAGAGTAAAGCGGCCTTTCGATGTTTTGTGTCGTTAAACAATTAAACCAGGCCGAAAGGCCGTCTTAATCATAGGAATTGAATCCTCTGATCTTGTGATCGGACCCGGTAGATGTTTAGTGGGAAAAGAAAGAAAATATCTCGCAGAAGAAGCAGATTACATGCAAAAATACCGAATCCGACGAAAATGTGACGATGGCCGCAGAGAACAAGTTTTTGGCGGAGACTGTGTTCCGGGAGATTCTGACAAACCGTCCATTGACAGCTTCGGAAGTGTTGGATCTATACCGTGCGAGAAATGATGTGGAGACGAAGTTCAGAGACCTGAAGCACAGGAGAGATTGGAGACTGGATGGATACACATCTGAAAATGCGATCAGAGTACATGTCCTAATTTCTTTTCTGGCGCTGTTCTGTATGTCGATGATCCGTTTTCCGTATCCGGAGTTCAGAGGTCTGACGGCAAAATCGATACCCGAGGAACTGAGTTCGTTCTCATTTACGGTTATTGTTGGGAATGGGGAGGAAAAGAAACGTATTTTCAGCAATTTCGGACGCATTATTCGGCGTCTTAGGCATGAGAACGGTTCTATCCCGACGCCGAAGGCACTCAAACAGACCTTAATTGACGGATTCCGATCGTGAAAAGAGCTAACTGAGAACGCGGAAACCGTTCGTAAAATACAATTATCGTAGCGAAAACGAGGTCAATCATTTCACGTAAATGTCAGACACGAGTTTTAATAAAACATATAATACAATATCAGAATAGGCATTATGAATTTTTATCATTATGCATTGTAGAGGATGAAACCTGAACTGGACGCTAAGAAAACTCTCATAATGACTTAAAAAGATGCTGCGATTCTAGAGAAAGAGAAACTGTTTGGGACAAAAATGTTCAGATAATTCCCCTTAATGAAAGATAATATTTAACAATGTAAAGTTAACATCAAACGTAAAATTACGAATCAGATCTTATTCAAATTCGAAAATTACATTATAACCCAGATTGTCCAAGGTAAACTAAACTCTTATATTATTTTCAATGACCGCAATACAAAAGTTAACAGTTGTGATTTATAGACAAAATAACATAAATTCAAAATTTAACATCTACTTTAATAGAAGTGGAAAATAAAAGGATTAAGCTGGGGTCCGGAGACCCCGTGTTTGTTTCTATCTGTCCGAGGATGATTCCTTTTCACTACCTGTACAGATCAGCT
>JBMNPL010000021.1:0-9698 GCA_050943575.1 Alphaproteobacteria bacterium | reverse complement strand
ATAGACCGCCTACGGCTTGTGGTGCCCGAGGGTGTTCCGACGCCATGATCATTGTGAAGGCGTGCTTCGAGTAATCGTCCGTCTTCATGTTTTCCGCCTGAGCCCAGTCGCCAAGGGGGTGTCATGGCGTGGTGGATTCACATTAGGTCATCAAGATGAGGCAGATGATTGGCGTGATGATTGTTCTGCAGATGGCGCTCTAGCGGCTAGTGCGGGCTCGCGAGACCACCCTTCCACTTTGACTGAGGCCTCTCAGATGTAGTAATAGCACAAACGCGACCTGATACCTTCAGGGCCTTGCCCTCTGATCAGGTCCCGATTCCCGCTACCGGCATCTGGCCAGTCCTCGCCTGTTCGAGAGAATGTGCGCTGCCGTGGAGGACCGACAGCATTCCGCCGTTGGCCTTCGCGCTGGGCAACTCGTCGTCTCCAGCGCCGCGTTGGCGGGCCATCGTTGGGCCCCATGGTTGTCTCCGATGATCTCCATGTGGTGGGCAGTGGCTTCCACGAGAGCGGTCAAAGTCCTGCGAGAGATGGCACTTGCGATGCCACGAATGGTGTGCGAGTAGTGTGCGAACTGTTGCGGACGGGGCATAATCTCCTAACATTTGGTGTAAGGCATAATATGGTGAGCCGCCGCTAGGACGGATATTGTGATACGCGGCGATGTCACACGTAACGGCGAGACAGTGGCTGAATCGGACTCTTAATCAGCGGGTCCGGGGTTCGAGTCCCCGGTGGCGTACCAGCCTTTTACCAGCTAGCCCCGGCTTTGATGCCGGGGCAATTTTCTATTCTCTGGCAACGCGGTACCGGAACGGTACCGGAAAACACTAAAGGCCAGCTAGACGGCGTGTCATTCCGACCCCTTTTCCGGGGTCTTTGGCACTGGAAATCGAGCGTTGAGTTTCTCGACGGCACCCCGCTGCGCCCTGACGGTAAGGTGCGTGTACTTCCTCGTTGCGAACGCTGGGTCGGCATGACCAAGGCGGTTGGCGATGCCGCGCGCCCCCTTGGCCTCTTCGTCGAGATACGTGCCGTGACAGTGCCGCAAGTCGTGGAAACGCATAGGGTCCAGGCCGGCCTTCTTGCAGATTCGCTTGATGTCGCGCCGGCTGACGTTCTTGGGGTCGAGGTAGGTGCCCCAGCGAGTGCAGAACACCAGGCCATGATCTTGGTACCGGTCGGCGTACCGGAGCTTTTCGGCGTCCTGGGCCTGCTTGTGCTCATGCAATGCGACCATAACCCGGTCTGGCATGAGCAGCGGTCGCCGACCCGCCTTCGATTTAGTGTCGGCAACGAAGAGCGGCATTTTCTTGACGTCCTTAAGGGCTTTGATCACATACACGACCTTGGCGTCCCAGTCTATGTCCGGCCAAGTGAGGGCGAGGATGTCTCCAACGCGCAGGCCGCCGAAGAGAGCCAGTTCGTACATGGCATATGTGCGTAGGCCGCGGGCAGCTTCGAGAAACCGGTCTGCCTCATCGTCCGTGAGGACCGTGGGCTCGTACTCAGGGACGGTCGGCGGGACCGTGCGCGCGGCAGGGTTATCCGGTATCAGGCCGGCAATTACAGCTCGCTGCAGCGCGGCCCTGAGCACTCTGTGGCAACCGTGGACAGTGGCCGGGGAGACGGGCTTGTCCTGCTTATCAAGTCGCTCGCCAGCCATCCGGGCATAGAATTGCTGGATGGCGTTGACGTCGAGTTTTCGGAGAGGCGCGTTTCCCAAGGCCGGTTTGATCCTGAGCCGCACGAACATCGCGTAGTTCTCTTGCGTCTTGGGCTCACGCATACTGACGTAATCGCGCAGCCATATGTCAAGCCACTGAGCGACGGTGATTCTGCGAGGCAGCCTTACCCGCTTGCCGTACTTGACTTTGAGCCGAGCCTCTTCGGCCTGGGCCTCGCGGTATGTGCCAGCGAACGCCACTTGCTCGTATTGCTCCACGCCGTCCATCTGCCCCAGATAGATCGAGATGGTGTAGCGGTCGCATCCTCGGCGCTTAATGGCCATGGGGCTCACCTCCCCCCAAGAAGGAGACTCTCTGGTCCAAACACTCAGCACCAGTTCGCCGTCCACGATGCTGGTGTAGACGCGTACCTGGAAGCTACGTTTGCCTGTACGGCGGATGGACTCGATAGGCCGCTACGGTGCGCTGGTGGCAATTCGGAGAAGGCACTAGTCAGGGGCGATTTCTAGCAATCGGTACTTTCGGTGAAGACGTTTTCCCAGAGGGAGCGGCCTTTGTTCCTCGACCAGAACAGCGGTACAAGGAATGCCTTTCGCAATGTGGGATAGCGGCAGATTCCCGATACCCGAATCCATCAGTTCAGGCACATAAGTCCCGTTGTACCGCTTGCCGGCATCATCAACTAGCCGGAATCTACTGGTGTCCGCCATCAAGCCCACGAGTCGACCGTGAATAGCAAACTCAGCTGTACGCGCTACGCTGGATAAATCAATGGCTGCCAGGGCAGCATGCGACTGAACCGGCGAGAACTCCACAGATTCGCTGCGACCGCTCGGAGAGCCCCATTCCGCTCTGAAATCCAGCTTGCCTTCGGATACAACTGTCAGCAATTGTCGTACTGCAGGCCCGGCTCGCCGATTATCAGCGAGGATCTTGGATAGCTCATCCACATCGTGAACCGCCCCAAGAAGCCTGACCATGTTCTCCATGACCTCTGTTGCGGCACTCTCGCGAAATAGATCGAGTTCGCCGCAGGCCTCTAGCCGAACACCGAAGGAGCCCATCATGAAACCCGCAACAAGCAGCCGGGTTGACGGATAGTACGTACGGTCGAGGCGAACGCGCATGGTGCCGCGGCGGGCAGATGCGCTGGCTAGCGTCTGCATTGCTGACAGGACGCCTCCCAGCTTGGCTGCCTCAATGCGATTGTCTTGGCATCGATCAGTCTGCTGTACGTATATGTCGAGCGCCTCACGGTTCGTCGTTTCTGCATGTCCCTCAACTGTGCTCGTTAGGAGGAGGAGTTCACGCTCAGCCCGAGGCAGGCATGCCCCTTCGTCTGGCAGGTATTCGGCCGGAATTTCTCCGGGAACCACACGTTCTGAGTACTGCAGCGTGGGGTCTGCTGAAAGACGTACGAGGAGACAACTACCGCCCAGGGGACTCAACATGAGTGTTCGCAATGGCAGCTCACCCTTATGGAAAGCTGAAGCATCACGAGAGGTCACTGGGGTGAACACCCACGTGTTAACGTTAGGCGCCTCATCAACCCAGGTGCCAATGTGATGCACTTTATTTCCATCGTGGCAAGCGAAGAGCCGCGGGCCGTCATACTCGATGTAGATCTCGTCTACGTAGAACGGGCCCGCAGGAGTGTTCATCGTGAACTCGCTCATTTTCGCTCACCTCCCTAGACGACCTTGAACAGGGTGTGCGGAGAAACCCCCTCATAGATCCACCATGTATGATGGTTGTGTCGAGCTTTCGACGGGGTATGGGCCACGACTCCGGAGTCTGGCGTTATTGTACCACATGCAATCAACAGTTTCTTGCGTGTGGACTTGACTAGCCTCCTAGTCGCTTGGAAACCCTCCGGATCTGCGATGACGGATAGGCCAAAGGACTCGCAGTATCTTGCGGGGTCATCCGGGCTGATGCCCAGCATCTCCGGCCCTTGCGGTACGAAGTCCTCCGGTGATGGGGGGTTGGAGCCTACCATTCTGTAGACTGTTAGGCTCATGGGCTTTGCGCTCGCATATGGACATTCCGCCGGCAGATCGCCGCAGAACTTGTGCTCTTCAGAAGACATATGATAATTGCACCCCTTATCTCGTGGTAACGGACTATTCGCCTACTGCCCCCAATGGGCCTCAATCATCTTCGCCAACGATCCCTTGGGAGCGCCGGTGCCTTGAACATCGAAAGCCACGTCGCGGGTATCTTCCGACCTCGGGTGATGGCCGACCATGTTGATCAGACCGATATCAGTATCCAGACAGGTGATTCGCATGTTGCGCAGGTCATGCAGCAGTGGGTTGTCCCTGTTGACCCACAACACTCCACCCCACGTTCCGGCACGTACTGTGATGTATGCTTCGCCCATATGCCTACCGTCCGATAGCGCTACATCTACGCGGCAGTTGAGTTCGGACACTCCAGCCACCTCCAGAAAACCTTCAGCTCTTAGCGTCGCCCACGTTTCACTGTCACTTTCCCCGCCCTACCCTCATCCGCGTAATCGATCCCGATGATGCCCTTGCGGTGCAGGCCTATCGTGGACGCACGCACTGAGTGAATCGACATGCACTCGCCGCTCATCGCGAGTGCCTTTTCCGCTAGCTCATCCCATGTGAAAGACGCGGCTCCATCGGCGGCATCCGCCACGGCCTGCTGTATCGCCTGCAAGGCAGCTCGTTCAAAGCGGTTGTACGGTGGCACGGCGTCACCTCCGATCTATGCTGCAGATGCGTCACGTTGCCTGCCCCGCAGCTCCATCATGTGCTGGCATATCGAGAAGGCCCAGGCGAGGGAGCGGAGGGAGACGCTCATCACCGCAGACGTTCCGGCGCGCTTGCCGCGTCGACTATGGCGTAGATCCAGAATCCCACGAACACTAGCCCGACAAGGAAGTGCGAAAGGCCGAGATCAGATCTATCTGTCCACAGGTACAACTCAGATCTAGCGCTGATCGACGTGACTATCCAGCGCCCATAGAAGAACCCGCCGACTACCCAGCTGGCAACCATGGCCATGCCCTTGATGATATCCCCGGTGTATATCTGACCTAGCCCGGGCAGCAGGGCGGAGAGCGCGCCGGCCAACCCGCAGCGGTGTGAAAGCATCTGGCCATTGAGCTTCGACCGATGGCTCTCAGCCCGCTTGATCAGCTTCTCGGTGTCGCTGGGCTCGGCGTCGGATGTGCGCTGCTTCTCCTGACGCGGCTCAACGGGGGCCGAGGAGACGTTCAGCCTACGTGGCAGCGCGGCCGAGCACTTGGAGCAGAATCCATTGAGCTCACTGTTCTCTGTGCCGCAGTCGGGGCAGGACTTCAACAGACACCACCTCAGCAGAGCCCCCGACCGGCAGGGGCAGTCCTCCGGCAGCGCAGGCAACCTCTACTTCCAGATACTATCGAATCTGCCACTCCACCTCGAGCGGACTTCTACGCGCACGCCACCAACAGCCAAGCATAGATCCGAATGCTTGTTCCATCTCCACAGTTCGGTGCCATAACCAACTGGCGTAATGTCGTCTGGGAAACCCATAGCCTGCACAATGTCGGACTTCGATGAGTACAGCCCTATCGGCAGCCTAGTCACCGTGACCGGAATGAGAATGTGGGCGCTGCCTATTGCAACAGTGATACCCGCGCGTCCTTCATTGCGTACAGCTATGCGACCATTCCCATCCACTGATACTACGCTCGAGTCCGAAGAGCCATACTCAGCAGTGAAGATAGAGCTTCCGACCTTGAAGAACTTGTTGTCGACGGCCAAGGACCCGGGTACTGCTATCTTTACAGAACCACTGATGTCGCCATAGGTCGAGTACTTGTCAGTCAGTATGTAGGCTGTCCCAACCGGAAACTCGATCGTACCCGTGACGCCGTCGCCGGCATCAAATGACGCTGGGCTCTGCAACGATTGGGTAGAGGCCACAGGAGCTTCCTCTACCGCTCTGGCAGCTTTCTCCTCGGCCAGAGCGACCTTTATCTGATCACACAGAGCGATGGCGCGTTCCAGTTCTCCCACCAGCCATGCTTCTCGAAGCTGCGCCATGAGGTCGTCTACAGTAACAACTGGCTCTTCGGATACGTACGTAGATGTGGCATATGACAATGAGGACGCCGATCCGCCTCCGTGGTAGTGATACGCGCCCGTCTTGCTGTCCGTGTGGCCGCCATACTTGTCTGTCCTGCCTGGATGCGACAGAGCTACGCCTGCGATCAGAGCAACTGCGAGAGCGGCCAGCAGAAACGTGGCGCACCCCATAGCCGCCCCGCATTTGCGCTGGCGTCCGCTCTTCGTCAAGGGAATGCCGATCTTCCGTGATAGTTTGGCCTTGGCGCCAGAGATGCCTGTAGCCCGTTTCCATGAGAATCCTCCGCGATTCATGCGAACACCTCCAGACACTAACACTTGATAACAGCTCAGCATCATGTCGAGGGAGACTATACGAATACGCTTAGTCCATTGGCCAAAGCTGGATCACTCCAAAAGCGACGATTTCGCCCTGTTGCTCTTCGGTAATGCGGTATTCCTCCCTCACGGTTTTTTCGTACCGCTCTGACAGGGCCCGCGCCAGCTCACTCTGTTTCATCAAATCCTTCGGGGTCGGATACTTGGCTTGCGCATCTGCGAAGGCTCGGTCCTGTGCGCGGCAGATGTCAAGGAAACACTGTTTGGCCTTAGCAAGTGGAAGGCCGCCTACCCTTTCGGGCTCCAGAAGCCGTTCCTGCGCCATGTGGACCGTGAATCCATGCCGGGAGTAGTCGCCTGTGTTTACCGTGCGCGCTTGGGCCCAATCGCCGTCAGGTGCCCAGTCAACTGATGCGAGCGTGTATGGCCCTGTGGTGTGTGGGGTGTCGTACATCAGAATGGAGACAGCATTTACCTTGTGTTCGCAAGTGACTCTGCTGACTACAGATTGGGCCACTTTCGTAACCTCAACCTCGGATAGCCGGTGTGTAGTCCGGACTGTGACCTGTTTCCGCACGCAGTTGAGGAACGACAGGTCCTTTATGTCGACAATGTCGTACTCAGACGATAGTTCTATGGTCTCAGGCTCCACGTTCTGCTGAACACTGCTCTGTGAGCCCACTGACTCAGTTTTCCCGCATCCAGCACTAGCCAGACTTAGCACAATGCATAGCGCTGGGATGACCAGGGCGCGCCGAACTGGCCCAATTCGCGTCGGCATGGCGACACCACCTTCTATATCCTGATTACGAGGCCGTCCCGCTTCACATTCTAGCCAGCAGCTCAGCTTTCTTCGCCGAGCAGCGCCTGCGCAAACTTACCCGCCTCTCGCTCGTAGCGGCCTGGCGGGATGAACGTGCTCTCCGCGATCAGATAGTGCCCGGCATGATCGTGCAGCATAGCATGGCCGAGTTCATGCGCGCGGGCGCATGACAGTTGAGATCCTGCTAGTTGAGAATCGATAATGATTCCGATTTGACCGTCAATCCGACATGCAAAGCCGTGCATAGATGCTGACAGCTTGGCTTCGGCGTCAGGGATATGCAGTAGTTCGATAAGCTGGCGTGGATCGTTGGTGTGATGAGTGGCTACAGGCTGCTACGCGAGCTTACGGAGTCACCCGATGCCCCGCGATACAGTCGCCTGGCCGCACTAATGCCATCGTGTGCTTGCGATGTTGCGCAGCGCCATACACTTGTTTCGACACTTCCAAAGCCGTTCCTTCGAGCTTTCTCTCCTTTTGTCCGAAGAGTGTATTCTCTCCGGCCCGGGCCTGTGCCCCGGCGCAGCTCGATATGCGAACACAGATAGCGGCCCCGATTTCGGTCGATTCGGGCGACAGGGGTGAGGTTGCCAGCAGTCAGGGAGCCAGTGCCGTGCCTATGTTGTGAGCAGGCTCACCATGTGCTAGTTTTGGGCGAGCCGCTGGAGGTGATGGCGGACTATCTGGGCCTGTAGTGGTGGTGGCAAATGGCCAGTCTGATTGCTCAGCACAAGCCGGACACTCACGCTGCGATTCGAGACCGGCTCGGGTGGCATAGCACTGTGCCGTCCGGCACCGTCAGACGCTGTATACCCACCGTGGGCATGCTGACCTGCATGCCATCAAGAGCGGTCGTGTGACTATGATTGAAGACAGGAAACACTGCGACCGATGGTCCGCGGGCCGCGCCGAAATGGGGGCAACCTACGGTTCCGGTACCCCATGTGCCCAAAGATCAACTGAACTCAGGCCCCTCGTGCATCTTCCTGATATGTCCGTCTGAAGGACTGCTCGGTCAACCATCGCTTGAAGTCGAGGTTGTCCATGAAGTAGCGAAATAGGTCTACCTGGTCCTGCATCATCGCGACTATGACGTTCTGAAGGGCCTTGTCGTGTTCGATCCTTGCGTTCTGCCTATCGGAGTTCTTAATTGCGTTCTGATACGCTACGTTCGAAGCCACCATGTCGGGTATCTGGGTGATCAGGAGACGGATCCTGTCGACATCTTGCCACTCGATATTTCCGAACAAGTCATTGAAATCGCGGATGATGTTGCTGAGCCAGTCCATTTCGGGTTCCGTCATGCCTCCGCCGGCGCTGGTGGGAACGGGATCCACTTGGCCTCCCTCGTCAGCGAGAACGATATCGATTGTGGCTCTCACCTCGGCTCGGTAGCTGTCCATGTCGATGGATTCGAGTATGCCCTTGGCCAGGTCGTCTTCCTGCGGTGCAGGCAGCTTAGGTATGAGGAAGTTGAGAAATATCGAAAGCTTCTCCCACTGGGCATTGCTGAAGGGCAGTATCGAAGCGAGGAACCCGTATGTACGCACGAACGCCTTGGCGGTACCCTTGAAACTCACCTGTTCGTCCTCGTCGAGCGTATCGACGTACGTGGCGACGCACGCATCGAGCAGCGGATCGAGCCGTGCCCGGTCGGCGCCGCTCAGGTAAAGCTCGACCAGCCGATCAACCTGGTCTTCGGAATACACTTGATGCCGGTCGAGCTCAGCCTTGAGGTCATGCAGCCTGTTGGGGTCTGTCTCTTTGCTGAGGATGGTCGTCCTGTAGTACGGCTGAAATGATGCTTGGATGGTATCTACGTCGTTCTGGAAGTCAAGCACAAAGGTGTCATGCTTCTTGGCGTGGGCCCTGTTCAGGCGAGAAAGGGTCTGGACCGCCTTGATTCCCGACAGAGGCTTGTCGACGTACATGGTGTGTAGCAGGGGTTCGTCATAGCCTGTCTGGAACTTGTCGGCACAGACCAGGAAGCGGTAAGGTTCCTCGCGGATGCGCTCGGGAATAAGGTTGCTGGCGAATCCGTTCAACGATGCCTCGGTGACTCTGCGTCCGCCGTATTCGTGTTCTCCCGAAAACGCCACGATTGCTCTGTGTGGGGTGTTGCGCTCTTTGAGGCAATCGGTTATGGCGAAGTAGTAATGGATAGCTCTTTCGATGCTGCCTGTAACCACCATTGCCCGCGCTTGACTGCCTATCTTCCTCTTGGCAAGCACCTGATCGTGGAAGTGGTCCACCATGATTTCGGCCTTCTCCCGTACGGCGTGCTGGTGCGACTCCACGTAGTGCTTGAGCTTCTTCTTCGCTTTCTTCGTATCGAATTGCGGATCATCTTCGATGGTCTTCATCAGCCGATAGTAGCTCTCTACCGTCGTGTAGTTGCGGAGTACGTCCAGGATGAAACCTTCCTGTATTGCCTGCTTCATGGTGTAGACGTGGAACGGCCGATGCGAGACCGCCTCGCCGACCGGCGCCGGCTCGCCGAACACCTCCAGGGTCTTGTTCTTGGGAGTGGCAGTAAACGCGAAGTAGCTGGCGTTTGAGAGCATCTTTCGGGACTCCATGATCCGGTTGATGGCGTCCTCGGTGGTCTCGTCATCTTCCTCGATGTGCACAGAGGACAAGGCTTCATTCATGGCTGCGGCAGTGCGTCCGCCCTGGCTGGAATGGGCTTCGTCTATGAGGATGGCGAACTGACGGGAGCGGTGCTCGTTGCCGATCTCGTCTAGGACAAACGGGAACTTCTGCACT
>JBMNPL010000020.1:0-10239 GCA_050943575.1 Alphaproteobacteria bacterium | reverse complement strand
TGGGGGTAGATAATAATATTAATAACAACATGATGTTTGGTATAGGTTATAGCCTTAACAATTCTGATATAAAGGCTTATAAGGACATTATTGATTCAAATGGACACAACTTTTATTTTTACAGCAAATATAAAATTGACCAATTATATTTCCAAGGATTATTAAATTTTGGATTTGCAAAATATGACAGAGAAATAATAAACAATTTTTCTTCCGAAAATATAAAAAGTAGTCATAATGTATATAATTATGGATTTGCTTTGAAAACAGGCTATGAAATGCCAAATGGTTTAACCCCGGAAATCGGATTAAGATATATTTATATATCCCAAAATTCTTATAAAGATTCTATGAATAGAAAAATATCAACCGACGGAAATGGTTCGCTAACTTGGGTATCTGGTATAAAATATAAATATAACTTTGATACAATTTCATTAAAAACTAAATTGAATTTTACATATGATATTATCAATGACGATGATGTAATAAATACAGATTATTACGGATATAAATCACAAATTATAGGGGAAAGCTTAAATCCATTCGGAATAGAATCTGGTTTAGCATTAGAAACATCATTTGATAAATTTAATGTATCTCTGGAATATGATTTTAATTTCAGAGAAAATTTTCAAAATCATACAGGAATTATAAAAGCAAAATATAATTTCTAGAAAATTTATTCTATTTGTTTCAAATAAAAAAGCCCCCGTTATTGGGGCTTTAATTTTGGTGGTCTTGGCGGGACTTGAACCCGCACGGTTGCAATAACCAAAGGATTTTAAGTCCTCAGCGTCTACCAATTCCGCCACAAGACCGAACTTTTAGTGCGACATTTGTATATTATAGCATCACTTTTTCAAGTAGTCCATATTTTTTGGTGGAGCTGATGAGATTCGAACTCACGACCTCTGCATTGCGAACGCAGCGCTCTACCAACTGAGCTACAACCCCCCGAAAGCCGCCATAGCGAATATTTATGGTGCGGATAAGAAGACTCGAACTTCCATGGGTTGCCCCACTAGTACCTGAAACTAGCGCGTCTACCAATTCCGCCATATCCGCACAAGTAAGCGCAATAATACTTTATGTTTTTCCCTTTTGCAACAATAAATTATGACAAAAATTCTGCGATTATTTTGTTTTATTTCGGACTTTATTTATTGACGCAGGTGATGAATTTTCGCTACAATCTAATTTAAGAATGAGAAAAATTTTCGCATTTTTAACAATTTCTTGTATATTTTTTAACGCGACCACACATGCCAATGTTCGCGAGGCTCGCTCTGCGCGCCCTATGACTGAAAATTCCGCGCGTGCCGCAACCTCTGCTGTTGCCAAAGTTGCCGCTCGTTCTGGTATATCCAATAAACGAACAAATAATAAAAATGTTTTACAACCTCGTTCTGTAACATCTGCACGTGTCGCAACGCCCGTTATTGTGGCACGTAGCGCCGAAGAAACTCCAAACGTTACCACCAGAACTGGTACTGCATACAATCAATGTAAATCTGCCTATTTTGCATGCATGGATCAATTTTGCACAATAAAAGATCCAAACTATCAACGTTGCTCTTGTTCAGATAGAATCTTTGGTATCACATCTGCACAAAGTGTCATGCAAGATGCAAATGCACAATTAACAACTTTTACAGAATCTTTGGATGCTGTTGGTATGACAGCCGCACAAGCAACCGCTATGAAACAAGCAAGCGAAGGAGAACTGGCATTAACAGGTGATAAATCTTCGTCTGCTGCGATATTACAGGCAATTATGAATTCTATCAAAGGGCAAAATACAAATGTCGGTGGTGTTTACGAAGGGTTGAATACTATCAGTTTAAAAATGGACGATACTTCTGGATTTGGATTTATTGATAGTGGTCAAGAAATCGCTGCATATAATGGAAAAAATTTATATACTGCTATTTATAACAAATGTCGCGAAGCTGTTCGTGATAGTTGCACAGATGCAACTTTACAACGTTCTGTTACCGCATATTTAATGGCAATTGAGCAAGATTGTAATACTGTACAAAAACAACTGGATGAAGCAAAAAAATCAATGACCGCCAGTGTTCGTGAAGCCAGCGCAATGCTAGATTTAGCACGTGTTAAAAATCGCCAAGAAAGAAATTCTTTGGATGCGACCGCATGTTTAAATGCGGTTGAAAAAGCCGTTTTATCCGAAGAAGTTTGCGGTGCAAATTATCATAAATGTCTAGATAATGGAAAATACATTGATATTAAAACAGGTAAACCACTTGAAGGTGTTGTTGAATTTTATAAATTACAAGAATTGTTAAGTTTTTCTGCAAATATCTCTTTGGCGGATCAAAAACTGGCTAAAAACCCAAACAACCGTTCTTTTGTTAATATGTTTGAAACCAAAGTTAAACAATTTGCTAAACCAGAACTAGATAAATGCCAAGAAATTGCTGATAAAGTATGGTCAGATTATCTGGATAAAGCAATGCTGGCAATATATTATGCCCAACGAGAAAAAGTTGATGAAATTAAAACAGGTTGTATGGATTTTGTGTCTGCATGTTATATGAATGGCAGTAATTCTATAACTTCTGCTATGTCTAATATAATAAATGGAACTACTTCATTAACACCAGGAACTATTGAACTCCTAGATGATACTTGTAGCAAGTATGTCGCAGCATGTGATAATATGTTTGGTGATGCAGATGGTAATGGAATTATTGCACAATATATAGCCATACGCAAAGATCAAGATTTAACAGATGCTTGTCGTGCAGTTGTTAAACAATGTTTTGATAATTTTGGCGGTGTTGCTTATAATAATTTTTACAATCCAATAAGCGGTATATTTTCACCAGGACTGGCATTAGATTGGTTTACATTTAAATCGTATAGTGATACTGAAAATTCTATTGTATCAACATGTGCTAAAAAATTATTAGAAGTGGATGCATGTAATCCTGCTGATAATCCTGAGTTTGCACGTAAAATTTTTGGTGGGTTTGATAAATATACTTTAAATGATTATAATTATTACGGATTATATACAGAAGGGTCTATGTATCTAGGAAATATAAATCAACGACAAATGCATAAAGTCGGGGTAGCAACTGAAATTTATAATCAAATTGTAAATAGTTTATCTATAAATTGTCAAAACTATGGTGGAAAATTTGTACAAAAACGTTTTTTAAATTTATTAGAAAATTATTATTATTATCAAAGCGATGGTGAGATGGCGTTTTGTAAAGCTAATTTTACCAACCCTCAAGTGAGTACTATTAAAGATAAATATAATATAGAAGAAAATGAAAATATGTGCCCATTAAATTATTGGAATAAAGTTGATACTTCTTCTTGGGGGGCATGTCTGTGTTGGGAAAATGGCGGCAGACGTAGTAATAATGGAACTTCTTTGAAATGTATCCCAGGACAATATAAATTAATAGATAGCTCTTTCCCAGCTAATAGTGAAAATTGTAGTTGTGATAATGGTGATTGTTGGTGTGATCGCAGTATTTTAATACAGCCTGATGACAATCTTGATACAGATTATGATGAAAGTAATAAAGATAAAAATAAAATTTGTCCGTATGGAAAAACAGCAAATGAATTTTGCCAAAGTACAGACGATCAATTAAATAACACTCGTTTTGATGTATCATTAATTCCCGAAGCATTAAAATAATGATTGTTCCGCATAATATTTATATTCATGTTCCATTTTGTGTAAAAAAATGTAACTATTGCGCTTTCTATTCAAAAGCCTGCGCAACACCCGATTGGGAAAATTATAAAAATAAAATTATTTCTGAAATTCATTATTGGCGCAAGCATATTGGATTTATAAAAATTCCAACTATATTTTTTGGTGGTGGCACACCAAGTTTAATGCCAATAAAAATTTTTACAGAAATTATAAATGAATTACATAAATCATTTTCTATTGCACAAAATGCTGAAATTACAATAGAAGCAAATCCTGAAACTATTAATCACAATCGTCTATCAGAATTTATCGCATCTGGTGTAAATAGAATTTCAATCGGTGTTCAATCTTTGAATGACGATGAATTAAAATTCTTGGGACGAATTCATGATGCAACAGCAGCACGTAAATTAATAACTATTGCACAAAATCTAAACTTACGCGTATCTGCTGATTTTATTTACGGGCTACCCAATCAAACCCCCGCAGATATTAAAAAATTATGTGAAAATATAAATTTACTAGGTTTAGAACATGCATCATTATATGAACTTTCAATTGAACAAGGCACCCCGTTCGCGATGCAAAATTTACAAATGCCAGACAACGAAACAATGGCGAAAATGTATGAAGTAATTGGCGAAACTCTTGCCCTGCCCCGATATGAAGTTTCTAATTATGGTGTCCCATGTAAACACAATTCAAATATCTGGGATGGACAACCTTATTTAGGACTAGGGCAAGGTGCCGCCGGTCGTGTTTTAATTAATAATAATTGGTATGAAACATTAAACGGTAAACAAATTTTATTAAATAATAATGACAGAGCCACAGAAATTTTAATAACGGGACTTCGCACAACTCGTGGTGTTTTATTAACTCCTGAAATTTATAAAATTATTAATATTGATTTTGCCAATGGGGATAATTTTATTATTCAAAACAACCGATTAATTGCGAAAAGTTTTTTGACTTTGGATACTTTAATAGTAAACTTATTAAAATGAAAAATAAAACATTAAATATAATTGGAATATTAGCGGTAATTGTTGCCGCTTTTTTCGCAGTGCAAAAATATAAAGGAAATAAAATTATGCAAGAACAAATCGGAAACTTTAATCTGAACGCTTTGGAAAACGCTGTTGAAAAAGTAAAGCAATCTGTTGAAAAAACACGCGCAGGTGTTGAACAAATTGTCGCATTTCCAAACAAAACATATATGAATTTTGTCCGAGCATTACAAGATAATAGTAATGAACTTCATGAAATAACTTATCCTATTTATCATTTAAACGCTGTTATGCATTCCGAAGAAACTGAAAAAATTATAAATGAAATATTGCCAATTTTATCTAATTTTTCTTCTGATATGGCGCGACACAAAGGTATTTATCAAGGTTTTCTAGAAATCAAAAAAAGTGAATATGAAAATTTGACCAACGAGCAAAAAAAAGTAATAGATGATTCAATCAGAGATTTTAAAATTGCCGGTATAGATTTACCACCAGAAAAACAAGAACGTCTCAAACAAATAAATATAAAATTATCAAAACTTTCACAAGACTTTTCTAATAATGTTATAGCCGCAAATAAAAAATTTTCTATAAAAATCACTGATGAAAAATTACTTGGCAATATGCCTCAATCTGACAAAGATGCGAATAAAATCAAAGATGGGTGGGAATTTTCTTTACTTGCACCATCTTATATCCCTTTTATGACTTATGTTTCAAATCGTGATTTACGTTCTAAAATGCATCGTGCTTATATGACACGCGCACCTGAAAACGAAAAACTTATTCCACAAATTTTATCTCTTCATCAAAATATTGCCAAAATTTTAGGATATAAAAATTATGCTGAATTGGCATTTGAAAATCGTTCTGCTCCGAATCCAAAAGAAGTCAAAGATTTTTTACAACGTATTGCAGATACCGCAAGACCACAAGCATTGAAAGAACTTGAAGAATTAAAATTGCGTGCCGCAAAAGATGGGATAAAAGATTTTTCTCCTTGGGATAACTTATATTATTCTAACAAAATCTTAAAGGAAAAATACAATCTGGATGAAAATGAAACTAAACCTTATTTTGAAGCCAATGCAACAACAAAACGTATATTTAATCTTCTTGAAGAAATGTTTGATATTAAATTTATAGAACGCAAAGTCCCCTTGTGGCATCAAACTGCGAATTATTTTGATGTTAAAAAAGATGGAAAAATAATCGGTGGATTTTATGTTGATTTACAAACACGTCAAGAAAAACAATCTGGGGCTTGGGAAAATGGATTTCATACCCGACATTTAAATTCTCAAAATGAAATTTGTTTGCCCGAAGTAGTTATCGTTGGCAATTTTCCAGCAGCAAAAAACAATGCGCCTGCTCTTTTATCACTTAATAATGTTTCTACTTTATTTCATGAAACAGGACATGCATTGATGGATTTATTAACTAAAGTTGATGAAAGACCATTATCTGGCAATGCTGTTGATTGGGATGTTATAGAATTTCCATCACAATTTTTAGAATATTTTTGGGATTCTCCAAAAGTTTTAAAACGTATAGCCCGACATTATCAAACTGGTGCAGAAATGCCAGATGAATTGATTAAAAAAATTAATAAAGCGCAAAATTTTCAAAAAGGTATGTGGGTTCTCAGACAAATTGAATTTGGTTTATTTGATTTAGAAATTTATCAACGTGAAAATTTATCTGAAAATGACGTACAAAAAATCTTGGATGAAACTCGTGCGAAAATATCTGTAATGCCAGTTGCCACTTATGATAAATTTCAAAATGGATTTTTACATATTTTCAGCGGAGCATATTCGGCTGGTTATTATTCTTATATGTGGGCAGAACTTTTGGCGGCAGACGCATTTATAGCAATGGATAAAGATCCATTTTCACCTTTAATGAAAAAATATCAGGATATAATATTGGCAAAAGGCGATACAAAAAAGATGAGCGAACTATATCGTGAATTTATCGGAAGGGATCCTTTACCTGATTCTTTATTAAAAGCATATGGATTAAAATAATTTGCAATCTGATTTTTTTTAATTTATAATCTTTCAGCTTGCTTGGGGCGGCAACAAGCAATTAGTATAACCCGCCAAGACCTCGTATCTAAAGCGATGGCAAACTTTGTATAAAATTTCCCATGAAAGATTTATCCAAAGGATTATTTAATCCAGTTGCAGATGAAAAATTTGCAGAATTATTTGATGCTAATTATGGCAAACAAGAAACCTTACAAGGCTATGCTACCAAAGGAACAGTTAAAGATATCAAATCAGATTTTGCTCTGGTTGATGTTGGTCTGAAATCCGAAGGTCGTGTCTCTTTAAAAGAATTTGGTGCACATCCACCAAAAGTTGGTGATATTATTGATATATTCGTTGAACGTTATGAATCACGCGAAGGAACTGCTGTATTATCTTATACAAAAGCACGTGCTGAAAAAGCATGGAAAGAACTAGAAAAAGCTGTTGCTGATGGAATTGATCCAACTGGAACAATTATGGAAGTTGTTCGCGGTGGTTATACCGTTGATTTGGATGGTGTTTTTGCATTTATGCCTTCATCACAAGCAGATAGTCGTCCAATTCGCGATGCTAAATCTTTAATCGGTGTAACAGATAAATTTAGAATTTTAAAAATGGATGCTTTGCGGACAAATGCAATTGTTTCACGTCGCGCTATCCAAGCCGACTCTATTGCAGCAGCACAAAAAGAAGCTATGAAAAATATCAGTTTGGGCGCTGTTCTGGATGGTGTTATTAAAAATATTACTGATTATGGTGTATTTGTTGATTTAGGCGGAATTGATGGATTATTACATGTTACAGACTTGTCTTGGAAACGTGTCAATCATCCACGAGAATTAGTTCATGTAGGACAAAAAATCAAAGTCAAAGTTATTCAATTTGATCCAGAATCACACCGAGTATCTTTGGGTATGAAACAATTAGAAGAAGATCCATGGGAAAATGCATCTCGTGCCTTTAATATAGGTGATACTGTTAATGGTAAAGTTTCTTCTTTAACTGATTATGGTGCATTTGTTGAACTGGATGACGGGGTCGAAGGTTTAATTCATATGTCAGAATTATCTTGGACTAACAAAAACATACATCCAAGTAAAGTTTTGCAAAACGGACAAGAAGTCAATGTTGTTGTTCTAGGTATTGATCAAGACAAACGTCGCATTTCTTTGGGTTATAAACAACTATTAGATAATCCATGGGAGCAATTTGCAGAAACGCATAAAGTCGGCGATGTTATAACCGGCCCTATTAAAAATACAACTGAATTTGGGTTGTTTGTTGCATTAACACCTGAATTAGACGGGATGGTTCATATATCTGACTTGTCTTGGGATAAATTGGACGAAGAAGAATTGAAAAAATTTGTTCGTGGACAAGAAGTTACTGCTAAAATTTTGGATATAAATCCAGAAAAAGAACGTATTACTTTGGGTATTAAACAAATGACCGAAAGCAGTGATGGCAAAATTAAACTTAAAAAAGGCGCCGCGGTTTCAGGAACAATTTCTGAAATTACACCTGATGAATTAATAGTTGCATTACCTGGGGATGCACGTGGTGTTATTCGCAAGACTGATCTTTCTCGTGATAAAGAAGATCAAAACACCTCTAAATTCAAAGTTGGTGATACAATAGAAGCATCAGTTGTTTCAATAACCGGTACTGATGTAAAATTGTCTGTTCGCGCTTTACAAGTTGCCTTGGAAAAGAAAGCTGTTAAAGAATTTGCAAATCAAACTGACAGCGGAAGTGTTTTAGGCGACATTTTAGGTGCTGCAATAGAAAGTAGTAAAAAGTAAAAAACCGGCATTTGCCGGTTTTTATTTTACTTGTTTTTTGATACAATATATTTATGAAAAATATTCTAATTATTACTGGTGGTCCAGGAAGTGGTAAAGGCACCATCGCTGAGTTATTAATGCGTTCATATCAATTTAACTATATTGAAACTGGTGCATTATTTCGTAGCCTGCCTGATAATTCTGATATTGCGAAAATAATGGCATATGGCGGACTAATTCCTGATGAAAAAATATTTCCAGTGATTAATGAAAAAATTATTTCTAATCAGGATATTTTGTTTGATGGATTTCCCAGAAATATTGTTCAAGCACAATGGTTAATTAATAAATTTCAAAAAAATATAAATACTGTTTATCTGGAAATATCTGAAAATATTATGATTGAAAGAATTCATAAACGTTTATTAAATGGTTCTAATCGCACAGATGATTTAAAAAATAATATTATAATTAAACGACTAAATGCATTTGCAAAAGAAACTTTACCGGCAATAAAATTTTTAAGCACTGCGCCAGATATTAATTTTTTAAAAGTTGATGGTACAAAAACTCCGGATGAAATCGCAAAAATTATAAAAGATTATTTTCTCTTTTTTAACCAAGTATAAATTCCATATCCGGCAATTAATGCGAAAATTAACAGGAATATAATCATTGCTGTTCCGCGATATTCAGCAAATGGTAAATATAAATTCATTCCATAATAACCAACAATAATAGTGGGAGCAATTAAAATAATATTCCACATAGTTAAACGATTAATATATCTGTTTGAATCTATATTAATTAAACTTTCAAATGTTGCTTTGATGGATATCAGCATTTTATGATAACTGGTTATAACTTCTATTGCCTGATTAAATTCAATTTTTATATCTTCTAACAACTCTTCCATTTCTTCATTTTTTTTGAATGAACGTGTTTTTTCCAATTTTTCAATAACCGACATATTACCTTTTAAACCTGCCATATAAAGCGTATAACTATTTTCAATATCCAACAGCAATAACAATTCTTTTTTAGAGATTCTTCGTTGCAGATTCTTTTTTGATGCGAAAACTTTTTTATTTAATTCTTTTAATGATTTCAAGTATGCATCTGCAATACGCCACATAATATTTAATATAAATGTTTCGCGGGAAGTTTTTTCAGATTCTTTTATTTTATCTAATAAATCACAACGTTTTCGGCAAACTGTTAAAACGTGTTTATCTGCATATATGATTGATAAAGGCTCGGTATGCCATGTGGTATCCATTTCACGATTAACAATTGGGAATCGCACGATTATATTATCATAATCGTCTTCAACTTCTATACGTGATTGTTCATCTGGGTCCAGAATATCCAGAATAGTATCTTCATCAACCTTGTATTCTGATTGCAAACTTTCAAAATCTTTATGATCTGGATTTCCGACATTCACCCAAGAGAACGTCTTTAAATTTTCTATATTAAACATATCTTGTTCCCTTTTTTGTGAAGCAATGAGTATTATAACATACTTTTTTTTAATAATCTAAGGCTAAACCTTTATATCACACACAGACAATTTGTCAATTACTAAAAATCAGATTAAATGTGATTTATAATTTTTTAATACAAATATATAAAACCAAAATTTTTGTTTTTGATTTGTTTTTATAACCTGCTCGTTTTAATAAAATATCCTATAAATTTAA
>JBMNPL010000019.1:0-10724 GCA_050943575.1 Alphaproteobacteria bacterium | reverse complement strand
ATTTTCGTTATTGGTGACTAATATACATTGACGATTACCACCATCTTCGGCATTGAGTTCCATCACCGCTTGAGCAGTAGTTCCTGAACCAGCAAAGAAATCTAAGATTAATGAATTGTCATCTGAATATATAGATAATGATATTAATTTTTTTATCAATGATACAGGTTTTGGTGTATCAAAGATTTTCTTATTATTAAATATTTTTAATAAATCTTTCGTCCCATCTGTAGTTGTTCCATAATTTGTAAAAATAGTTCTCGTTTTTACAATTCTATCTTTATGTCTAATTTCATCATAATAAATAACTTCATAAGGTATTAATCGATCTTTTGAATTTTTTTGCCAATAAATATGTTCTTTGTCTAAATTTTCTGGTTTTTTTCTCCAACAACCATCTTCACCATTTGGAGCCATAGGATAAAAATCACTTCCATCTGGAGCTTTTATTGGATAATATAAAGTAGGTCTATCACTTCTAAGTGAATGATTACCCCATTTTTCAAGTTTTAGAATTTTAGCTTTTCTTCCATTTATAATTTTAGAAAAATTATTCTCGTCAAAATCTTCTACAACTTCAATGATGCGCCAATCTTGTTTTTGATAACATAAAATATATTCGTGTTCTTTCGAAAAACTTTCTGAATCTTGACTTCCACCTTTTTTCTTTTGCCATATTAAATTACAGACAAAATTCTCCTCTCCAAATATTTCATCACATAAAACTTTTAAATATGCTTGCTCGGTATCGTCAATGCTTATAAAAATTACACCTGTATCTGATAATAACTTCCTTGCTAATACCAAGCGTTCTCTCATCATATTAAGCCAACCTGTGCGGCTAAATTTATCCCTGTATATAAATTTCTTTGCATCTATATCAGTTTTGTAATCATTGCCATCTTCTTGTGTTTTTTCAGTATTATACGGAGGATCAATATAGATAACATCTATTAAACCTTTACCATTTTTAGTATATGTCACCACTAAATTTTTAAGCGCATCATAATTTTCCCCAATTATTAATTTATGATGAATACCCAGTTCGTTACCAAAACTTTTTTTGTTATCACGTTCACATAATGCTACACAATCATGTGCAACTTCTGGGGCAACATCAAACACAAATCCTAATTTAACACGTTGAGTTATAAATGTATAAATGCTGTCTATATTGTCCTTATGTGCAGAATTTAATATATCACATGCTAATTTCTTCTGCTCGTCATTGAATGATTCTTTGGCAATTTTATTTATTTCATTCAAATAATGCTGTTTTTTGTCTTCTAAACTAATCATGCTGATTTTCCCTATTTTATTTATTGTTAAAAATAACAAAAACTCCCAAATTTATAAAATAGTATAAAGCAATTCTTTCACACTCGTCAAGTTGTGTTTATTTTTATTAAATAATAAACCTGCACAATCATAGCCAATTTATAAAATATGTTGCAACCCAAGGCATCTTTTATGATAATATTCTTGATTTTAGAAAATAATGAGTTTATAATGCGGCACATTGGCTAGATAGCTCAGTCGGTAGAGCAAGGGACTGAAAATCCCTGTGTCGGCGGTTCGATTCCGTCTCTAGCCACCAATTTCTATACATAAAAAATCAAATATAAATCTATTTAACCTGTAATCTCAGATAATGTATCAAAAATTTTCATTAAATCACGCGCATTCTGTCCCGCTTGTGATTCTAATTTAAAATCAGAATTTAATAATTCTATTGCTTTTTTCTGTGCTAATTTAAACAATTCCCTATGTTCGCGATAATCTACAAAATAATATGGTATCCAACCAGATTGTTTTTGCCCCAATAATTCACCCGCACCACGCATCATTAAGTCTTGTTCGGCTATTAAAAAACCATCATCAGCTTTACTTAAAATATCTAAACGTTTTATTCCGTTCTCGGTCAAATAATCTGCATGTAATAAAATACAATATGATTGCTCAACACCACGTCCAACACGTCCACGCAACTGATGCAGAGCAGACAAACCAAACTTTTCCGCATTTTCAATTATCATAATTGTTGCCTCGGGCACATCTATCCCGACTTCTATTACACTTGTTGCTACTAATAATTTTAATATTCCTTTTTGATTTGCAAATTCTGCCATAACTTTATCGCGTTGCTTTTTATCCATTTGACCATGAACTAAACCAACTTTATTTCCAAAAATCTTTTTCAAAAATTCATAGCGAGTTTCAGCGGCAGCAAAATCAGACTCTTCTGATTCAACTACCAAAGGACAAACCCAAAATACTTTTGCACCTTCATTAATTTGAACTTGTAATCGGCGAACTAGTGCGGGAATTCTATTAACGGGCAGGGCAGATGTTTTGATTTGTAATCGCCCGACAGGCTTTTGCGCAATAATAGAAATATCCATATCACCATAAATAGTCATTGATAAAGTACGCGGTATCGGCGTTGCTGATAAAGCAAGTAAATCAGGGTTTTGCCCCTTGGCAGATAATGCAGCACGTTGTGCAACACCAAAACGATGTTGTTCATCTATAATTACTAATGCTAAATCTTTATATTCTACGGCTTCTTGAAAAAGCGCATGGGTTCCGATTACAATTCTAGTTCGACCAGAACGAATAGAAATTAATTTTTCTTTTTGTGTTGCGCCTTTATCCCGCCCTGTTAAAATATCACATACAACCCCTAATTCATCACAAATAGGTTTTATTTTTGCGTAATGTTGTTGCGCTAAAGTATCCGTAGGTGCCATAAATGCTGTTTGTAATTTACATTCCGCAGCATTTAATGCGGCAATCAAAGCAACAATAGTTTTACCACTACCAACATCCCCTTGAACAAGTCGCATCATAGGTTCCGTATTCGCCATATCAGATTCTATTTCTTTGATTGTTTTAGTTTGTGCGTCAGTCAAGTTAAATGGTAATAAAGCATAAAGTTTTTCACGTAATTTACTATCTCCTATAATACTACGACCAACTATACCGCGTTTTCTACGCGCACGTGTTAATCCTATTGCAACTTGATGAGCCAATAGTTCTGAATAAGCTAAAATTGAAACATTTTTATTATTCGGTAATAAATCATCATTAGATTTTGCAAAATGAATAGCATACAAAGCATTAAAAAAATCTTGGGTACTTGTCTTTTGAATTGTATCTAATTTTGTAAAAATAGTATCGCGAGCATTTGTCATTATACGTTGAGTTAATCCAGCACTTATCGGATAAATCGCTTGAAATTCTGGAATTTTAAATTGGTTTTCTGGTTTTTCAATAAAATCAGGATGATTTATTGTAGCACCACGAACATCATTAAAATCTAATTTTCCACTAACTATTCTATATTCGCCAATTGGCAATTTTTCCAACCAAGCATCCAAAAAACTATTTCCAAAAAATTGTAAAGTTAAAACGCCACCTAACTTATCGCGACAAATAACTTGGGTCGGGCGACGTTTACCATTACGAAAAACACCACCTTTTTTATGAGATTCTATACGAACAGGAATTGTAATTATTTCATTTGGTTTTGCACCTATAACAGATTCTGATACACAACGGGGGCGAATATATCGTGGTGTATGTAGTAAAAAATCTAATACGCGACGTCCGCCTAATAAATCATCTAATCGTGCAGCTAATACAGGTCCAATACCTTTGATAAATTGCAGATCAGTATTTAAAAAATCTAATAATTCTTTATTCATACAAAGTAATTATAATTTGATTTTTTTGATAAAACAATGTATAATGTATTTATGAATTTAAAAATATTTAATTTTTCTATTTTTATTTGTTGCCCTTTGGGCTGCTGATTTATTATACTCTTTTTATTAACACAATTATTTCACACATATTTACAAAAGGCATAAAAAATGCAAATTAAACTTTATAATACAATGTCCAGAAAAATAGAAGAATTCAAACCACTAGTCCCAGGTCAAGTTAGCTTTTATTCGTGCGGCCCAACAGTTTATCATTACGCGCATATTGGAAATTTGCGACAATTTGTTTTGGCTGATTTATTAAAACGTATGTTTTTATCTAATGGATATAAAGTAAAAAATGTTATGAATATAACTGATGTCGGACATTTAACTAGTGATAATGATGATAGTGGTGAAGACAAAATGGAAAAGGGCGCAGCACGCGAAAATAAAAGTGTTTGGGATATTGCAAAATTCTATACTGATGAATTTTTAAGAGATATAAACGATCTTAATATATTACTACCGACTTATATGCCACGTGCAACTGATTATATAGCAGAACAAATAGAACTTATTCAAAAATTACAAGATCTTGGTTATACCTATGAAATTGCAAATGATGGGATTTATTATGATACTTCTAAATTTGAAGATTATGGAGCATTAACTGGTGGTTCAACAGATGGTAATAGGGCTGGTGCACGTATAGAATTTAATACTGAAAAAAAGAATATTTCTGATTTTGCTTTATGGAAATTTTCACCAAAAGATAAACAACGTGCGATGGAATGGGATAGCCCATGGGGACGGGGATTTCCAGGATGGCATATAGAATGTAGCGCGATGAGCATGGCACTATTAGGCCCACATTTTGATATACACACAGGGGGAACAGATTTATCCAGAATACATCATGCGAATGAAATAGCCCAAAGCGAACCTATAGCTGGTAAACCATGGGTAAATTATTGGGTACATGGAGAGTTTTTAATAGAAAAATTAGGTACAAAGATGAGTAAATCTTCTGGAGAATTTCTGACTCTTTCAGTATTAAAAGAGCGTGGATATGATCCGATGGCTTATAAATATCTTTTACTTATGGGACATTATCAATCTCAATTAATGTTTTCATGGGAATCTTTAGATGCTGCTGCAACAGGATATAAAAACTTAGTAAAAAAAATCGCTGTAATTATTACAGATGCAAATAAACAAATGACAAAAACAACAGCCAGTGATGTTTGGCGAGGCAAAATGTTAAGTGCGGTATCTGATAACCTAAAAACTGCGACTGTTATTGTAGATTTTCAAGAAATGCTTAAAGATGATAATTTATCTGCTGCGGAAAAACTTGGTTTGATTCATTTTATTGATGATTTATTGGGATTACAATTTATTGATAGAGCGGAAAAATTATTAGCCGAAGAAGCAGAACCAATTCCCGCAGAAGTTCAAAAACTAGCTGATGAACGCGCAACTGCAAAAATGGCTAAAAATTGGGAATTAGCTGATAAAATTCGCGCCCAAGTTGAAAATATGGGATGGTTAATTCAAGATTCTAAAGAAGGTGTAAAAATAGTAAAAAAGTAAATATAAAAACCGCCATTTTAGGCGGTTTTTTTATATTTTAATCTTCTTCCAAGAAACTGCGGAGTTTTCTAGCACGAGTAGGGTGTTTTAACTTGTTCAATGCTTTTTGTTCAATCTGACGTATACGTTCACGTGTAACACCAATATATTCACCAACTTCTTCCAATGTACTAGTTTTGTTTGTACTCATACCAAATCTTTGACGCAAAACAGTTTCTTCTTTTGGATCTAATTCGGATAAAATTTGAGTAACAATTTTACGTAAATTCTTTTGTGCAGCAGATACAAATGGATTTTTTGCAGTTTCATCCGGAATAATTTCAATACGGCTGCTATCATCTTCACTACCTACGGGGGCTTCTAGAGATACTGGACGCAAATTTACTTTTAAAGCTTTGTTTATTTTCTCAACCGGTAAATAAATAATTTTGGATAATTCTTCTGCAGTTGGTTGACGGCCATGTTTGTGCATAAATTGACGAGTAGCTTTTTGTATTTTATGAATATTATCAATCATATGTACAGGAATACGAATAGTACGCGCCTGATCTGAAATGCTGCGTGAAATGCCTTGTTGAATCCAATTTGTTGCATAAGTTGAAAATTTATTTCCTAAACGATAATCAAATTTATCCACAGCCTTCATTAAACCAATATTACCATCTTGAACTAAATCAGATAAATCTAGCCCTAAACCACGCGGACTAAAACGTTTTGCAAACTTTATAACTAAACGTAAATTTGCTTCTATCATTTCATGTTTAGCACGTGCAGCTTCTTGTTGACCGCGACGAACTAAATCAACAACTTTTTTATATTCACCTGTTGGCTGACCAGTTTCAATCGCGACTTTCAGAATTTCATCCTGAATTTTCAGGATATCTTTTTCATGTTTTGTTGCGAACTTTTGCCAAGCGGGCGTTTTACTCTTCATTAATTTTTTCGCCCAATTTTTATTTAATTCGTTACCTGTATACTCTTTTAAAAAGTCCTCACGTTTAACTTTTGCAGCAGTAGCAAGACGTAATAATTTGCCTTCTAATCCCATTAATAAAGCAGTGCGAGCAGTTAATTTTTCCAATATTTCTGCTATACGATCATCGTTCAACCTGATTTTACTCACATGTTCAAATAAATCACATCTGGATTTTGCATACTTCTTTTCCAATGCTTCATCTGGCTTTGCAGATTTGACCAGAATTTCCATACGTTCTTTTTGTAATTTTTCAAGTCTGCTAAATATACGTTTAATTTTTTCAAACGCTTCTAAAATCATGGGCATCAAAGATTCTTCCATTACCGGAATTGGTACCCCAGAACTACTGCGAGTAGATTCATCTTTAGTCGGTTGATCTAAATCTTCATCTTCGTCTTCTTCATCATCAGAATCAACCAGAGCATCATCTAGTTCATCGTCATCTAGTTCTTCTATATTATCAACACCTTTGCTTTTTAAAGCATCTGATAATTCAGCCAATTTTCTCTGCTCGGCATCTGATGAATACATTACTTCTAAATTTACAATATAACGAAGTTTAATTTCATCATTTAATAACTGTTGATACCAATCTAACATGGCGCGAATTGTCATCGGATTTTCGCATAAACCATAAACCATTAAACGAGAAGCAGCCTCTATTCGTTGAGCAATTGCGACTTCGCCCGCAGCTGTTAATAATTGAACAGTACCAATAGATTTTAAATAAGATTGAACTGAATCTTGAACCCCCAGTGTTAATCCACCCGTGGTGCTGCGTTCCAATTGTTTGGCATAATGCTCATAATCTTCATCACCAACATAAACTTGTTCAGTATCAGCATTTAAAACATCTTTAGATTTATCACGTGGGCCAGAATCTTCGGTATCTTCATAAGATACATTATCATCTAAAAATACAGATGATTCTAAAATATCTAACGCTAAATCTTGTTGAAAAAAAGATAGTATTTCATCTTTTTCAGATTCATCAATTTCGTCCGCAACAATAGCAGAATCAAAATCCATTCGTGATAAAAAACCAGCAGAAGAAGATGATTCTGCTAATTTACGTAAATTTTCTGGTAAAGAATCTATTAAAAATTTTGTTGCTTCATCTATCTTTTTTTGCATTAAGATACCTTCAATTTTTTTGATTAAATTTTTGTGTTATTTTTAATCTTTTTTCGCTTTCTCTGCTTTTTTTACAGCATCACGCAATGCGCTTTCAGAAACTAATCCCAAAACAATCGGGCTTTGAATCTGGATAGCAGAATAATTTTTATGGGTTTTATTACGAATAGAAGCAACAGTTGGATTGGTACTGCGCATTAAACGAGCGACTTGCCCATCTGTCAATTCTGGATAATTTTTAAGAATCCATAAAATTCCACCCGAACGATTTTGACGATGAATTCGTGGAGTATAACCCACACCTTTCTTGGTTTGTTTTTTCTGTGCTTCTACAATATTTTTGCATAAAGTTAAACGAGCAGATGGATCAGATTCACATTTTTCAATATCTTCACGTGTTAATTGCCCTTGTAAAATTGGATTTAACCCTTGAATCTTGTTACGTTCAGCATCGGCAATTGTTTTTACTTCTAATTCGTGCAAACCGCAAAAATCTGCAATTTGTTCAAAAGAAAGAGCTGTATTTTCTATTAACCACAAAGCGGTTGATTTTG
The DNA here is from genome assembly GCA_050943575.1 of Alphaproteobacteria bacterium. Lineage (GTDB taxonomy): Bacteria > Pseudomonadota > Alphaproteobacteria > Rs-D84 > Rs-D84 > WRCA01. Next base: position 2,760 of record JBMNPL010000019.1, on the reverse strand, counting down.
GCATATACGGATAATTCATGGAAAACCTTTTTATTTAGCCCGTTGAATATAAACTATTTTTACTTAACTTTCAAGTAAAAAAGCAAAAAATATAAATTAAATTGAATTAAATTTTATAAATTATCTCTCAATGCCAGATACATTTTTCCTAAATCTGTTTTTAATAAGGTTGAGATTATCATTTCTTTATTATCTGTTTGTTCTGCACCAGCCATCATTTTAGCAAAGGCACGGATAAACTGGGTTGCTTGACTACGAAATACCGCATCTTTTTTGAATAATTCTTTAATCCTGCGTTTGTCCGCCGCACCTAATATTTTTGCAAACCATTTTGAAAAAATAGTCTTATTTCCTGCATGATACTTATTCCATACTGCCGCGGGAATCTCTGCACCAGCTGCACGTGTTAAATCTACAGATATTTCATGTAATTTTTCTATAATACCTTCAGAATATTTCATAAAATCACTGCTGGATATTTTTGCATATTTATCAGCAGACATTTGTTCCGGTGTTTTAGAAACCGCCGCCATGGGTGCAGACGCACGTGCTTCAACCATTTGACGATTTAATGTTTGCATAGTATTAGTAGCTTTTGCATAATCAGACAATAAATCTATCATTTGTTGACGCGATTGCCCAGATAAATGTTCTAATTTTAACGAGGAATCTGCAATACCAGTAATCGCATTTTCAACTTCTTTGGCAAGATCTCTTATTTTTTTATCTAGCGATGTAATTTCCCCAGATAATTGCGCTGTCATTTCAGCAGAACCACGTGTTAAATCGGGCAGGGATGTATAATACCTTTCTATTAATTCTGATAATGGACGTAATTGTTCAGTTGTTTCTGATGAAACTTTTACTAATTCTTGCGATTGACCGGTTAATTGTGCATGTGCGGCATTCATTTCTATTAGTGTCTGTCTTACACCTTCGGTCATTGCACGAACAGAATCTGAAAATGCACCCGCAACTGTTTTGGTATCTGACAATATTGTTGTAGCAACATCATGAACTTTATTTAATTCACCGACAACATCGGTTGCAAATTCTCGAATTTCTATCTGGAATTTTCCGGACAATCCTGTAACTTCACTGGTGATAGTTTTTATAAACTCTTCGGTTGTTCGTGAAGATTCCATTAAATTCTGAGCCGCTTGTCCCAAATCTTTTTCTTGTTTTGCAATAGAAGCTTCTGCCAGACGAATTTGGCTACCAACAGCATTTGCTGTACCAGTTAAATTATTCAATTGAGATGCCAATAATTTTTTAGACTGCTTTGTAAACGCATCAATTTTTTCCAACTGTTTGCTTAATAATTTATCATTTGCGGATAGAATATTTTCATAATCAGAAGTTTCTTTTTTAACTTCCGCAAAACCTTCAGCAACTGAATGAGATAATTCAGATAATTTTTCTTGTATTGCTTCAGATTCTACAACCATAGAATTTATCTGACTGGTATTATTTTCAATATCTGATTGCAATTGATTTGATAAAGCTTTGCCGGATTCTATCCAATTTTCAATATTCCCTTGTAAAACATGTGTACGTTCAGTTGTTTCATTAGAAACAGAATCAATTCTATTTAATAACTCGTTGACACGACTTTGAAATCTTTCACAACTAGATTCAACTTCGGCCCATTCACGTGATGTTACTATTTTCTGAAACCCGTCTATGGTATTTTCAAGACGTACTGACATTAACGATATTTTTTTTACCGCATCTTCAGACAAGTTTATTAATGTACTATTTCTTTCTCCTAATTCTTTTTCTAAATCTGTTGCTTTAGAAATTTGATGTGCCAAAGTGTTTTGTATTGATTTAAATAACGACTCTATTTTTTCAACTTCATCTGTCATTATTAAATGCAATACTCTGGCGGCATCTTGAATTTTTGCACGTTCTGGCTTTGTTAGAAATAATAACATTGCTTCCATTGTTTTTTGTGATTTACGTGATATAAAAAACAAAGCGATAGAAAGTATAATGGCCAAAACCCCTGCAATTCCAGCCCCAATAAAAACAATATTAGAAATTTCCATTTTTTCCCCAACTATTAACTTACATAATCATAATAAATTTTTTAATTCAAAGTCTAGTTAAATAATTTTTATATGCTTATATTTTGTAATAAATTCCATTAAATTTTGTAATAAAACCTAATTTTTTATAATATATTTCATTATAAGTTCCAGATTCTGTTTGTAATGTTATAGTTTTTATCCCAAGTTTTTTTGCACGTTGAACAATATCTTTCATTAATGCTGTCCCTATACCCATTTTTCTATATTCTGGTAAAGTACCTAACCCAACAACAAGTAAAAAATCTTTATTATAAACAGAAACAACATTTGCAACTGGTTTATCGTTCATGTAAGCCATAGTAGCAAAATGATTTAAACCGACTGGTGGTGTATGAAAAAAATTACGCATACCATTTATCATTTCTTCACTCGCTACCCCATAAATATCATTTGGATCTTTTCTTGCATCACCCCAAACTTTAATGAATAATTCTTCATCTGTTGTTTGTTCAACTCTTATAGATTCTGGAATCTGAAAATTCATTAACAAATTATCATTTTCTAAAAACATAAAAGCATCATTTGATAATATATTTAATCCATTGTGTAGTGATAGGAAACATGTTTTATCCTCTTATATTTTGTATTATTATATCTTTTATCGGCAAGCGTATCATTTTTGTTGTTTTTTCATCTGTAACTATAACCTTGTAATGAAATTTTTTAC
>JBMNPL010000018.1:0-10872 GCA_050943575.1 Alphaproteobacteria bacterium | reverse complement strand
TTTTTCTGGAAAACGAAGAAACACATCGTGCAAGAATAAATAACCGAGTCAATAATGGTGGCCATAATATAAATAATGAAATATTAACAAAAAGATTTAATAATCGAGCAATTAATTTTGATAAGGCTAAAAAAATCGCAGATGTGTGGAAATTGCTATCTAATGAAGATCCATGGATAGAAGTAGTCGCTTTTGGAAATGGTAGTATCACAACAAGTATAACTAATTACGACTTATATAATGATTTTTATAACACCACACCAAAAAACAATAACAATATTGAAAATAAATTCAAAAAAATAATGGGATTTGCAATAAGACAAAATATTCTTGTCAGATAAATAAACTTTATTTTTCAGCCATATTTGCCAATTGTTCTAAATGATCCGCCGCTATTAACGCATCTATCATTTCATCCAGTGCTTCTCCACCAGCTAAAATATCATCTAATTTATATAAAGTAAGTTTTATTCTGTGATCTGTAATACGTTGTTCCGGAAAATTATAAGTCCGAATTTTCTCACTTCTATCACCAGAACCAACCATAGATTTCCTTGATGCATTACTTGAACTTTCTTGTTCAAGTCTTTGTTTTTCATATAATCTTGAACGTAATACAGCCATACAAAAAGCACGATTTTGAATTTGAGAACGTTCGTTTTGACTGCTAACAACAATACCTGTTGGTAAATGAGTTATTCGCACAGCGGAATCTGTTTTATTAACATGTTGACCACCTGCCCCTTGAGCGCGAAAAGTATCTATTCTTAAATCTTTTTCTTCTATAATAACGTCTATTTCCTCGGCTTCGGGCATCACAGCAACCGAAGCCGCGCTAGTATGAATACGTCCCGAAGCCTCGGTTTCTGGAACTCGCTGGACACGATGAATCCCAGATTCAAATTTTAAACGCGAATAAGCCCCATGACCATTTATTTTAAATATAATTTCTTTATAACCACGCAAACTTGTCGCATTTTCCTCTATAATTTCAACCCCCCAACCATGACGAAGTGCATAAGATGCATATTGCTGAAACAAATCAAATGCAAATAAAGCAGATTCTTCACCACCGACACCCGCTCGAATTTCCATAATAACATTACGATCGTCCGCCTCATCTTTTGGTAATAATGCAATTTGAAGTTTTTGTTCAACTTCGTCTGATAACTTTTTGAATTCAGACAATTGTTCTTCAGCCATTGATTTTAATTCTGGCTCACACAACATTTCTTTTGCATCTTTAATTCCTGTCTGAATTTGAAAATATTCTGATATAATTGGTATTATTTCTGCCAGCTGAGAGTATTCTTTAGATAATTTTGATAATTCCTCCCCAGATAAATCACCAGAATTCATCAATACTTCTATTTCACCGGCACGTTTTTGAATATCTTTTAACTTTGATTCCATTACTTTATCTTTTTTAATATATTAATCACCGATTCCAGCGATAATTTCTGTTGTTCGCCAGTCATCATATCTTTAACTGTAAGCATATTAGAATTTACTTCATCTTCGCCAATTATTATACTGAATTTACTTTTAATTTTATCAGCAAATTCTATTTTATTTTTAAACTTTTTACCCGTATCCAGATATGGAATTGCCACAATATTTGCTGCTCTTAATTGTGTAAGAATTGACATGGTAAACGGGACAGCATTTTCATCCATTGGTAATACAGAAACTATGATTGGCGATTCAAATTTATCCAGTTTTATTTTATCATCTTCAAATAAAGCAACCATCATTCTAGAAAATCCGACTGCCGCCCCAACCCCTATTATCTTGGTTTTACTAAATTTTCCAGTTAAATCCTCATATCTACCACCACCACCAACCGCACCAATTGATGAAAAATCATCCAGAAAAAATTCAAAAACTAAACCGGTATAATACGCATGACCACGCATTATTCCTAAATCTATTTTTGCGTTTTTTATACCCAAAACTTCTAATTGTTTAATAAATTCATCAATTTCATTGATGGCTAAATCTAATTTAATACTTTTGTTTAAGAATGATTTATAACCATTTGAAAATACGTTTATAATTTCAACTGCTTTGTCACCAATTTCTTCAGTCAAAGCACCATTAAAATCATCTAATTTATCTTTTTTATCAATTAAAACGAACACTGCTCGTGATTGTTTTTCTGATAACCCCAACCATTCAAAAAAAGCGTTCCAAAATGGACGTGACCCAATTCGTATATTTATTCCACCTATAAATTCACGACAAGATTCATAAGCTCTGGCCAAAACCGCAACAATTTCAGCATCATAATTTGTAGAAAGTTCATTTATGCCCAAAATATCCAAATCCATTTGATAAAATTCACGATAACGCCCTTTTTGTGGACGTTCACCACGATAATTCCTAGCAAATTGATAAGCACGGAATGGGAAAATTAAATCATTTAAATGACCGGATACATAACGCGCAAGTCCAACAGTACCATCATAACGAAGCCCCATTTTTGTATCACCTTTTTGAAACATAAACATTTGTGTTTCTATTTCATCCCAATTGTCTTTATCAGTTAAAACCTCTGCTCGCTCTATCGCTGGTAAATCCAAACGGCTAAAACCAGCAGTTTTTAAAACTTGTTGCATTCTTTCAGCGCATTCATCAAAACAACGCTGTTGAACAGGTAGTAGTTCTATAAATCCAGATAAAGGTTTTGTCGGTTTAAGTTGTCCCATTTTCTTTTCCTATATTTTACTATATATTGTATATTTTATCAGAAAATTGCTAAATTCAGCAAGTGTTGATTATAATAATAGCTATAAATTCACATAAAATACGTGATGAAAGAGAACAGGTAAAGAAATTAAATAATTTTTCATAACTTGTGTTAGTTTATAATAAAATTTCACGATTGCAATAAATAAATATAATGTTCTATAATACTGAAACAAAGGAAGGAAAAAATGGCAAAAACAACAACTAATAAAAAAACACTTAAAACTATTAAACCAAAAAAGACGACTAGTGTCCCAGAACTAAATGTAATATGTATGTGGTGGCGACGTGAAGATGGGAGCGAGAAATTCAGTAAAGAATATGTAAATCGCCTATATCGCATGGTAGAAAAAAATATGACCCTGCCCCATCGTTTTGTTTGTTTTACCGAAGATCCCAAAGGACTTGATAAAGGTATTGAAACTTTTCCATTGCCTCCTGTAAAACTTCGTAATGGCTTGCCAGAACGCGGATGGAAAAAATTGGGATTGTTATCTAAAAAACTTGGTAATTTAAAAGGTATCGGGCTTTTCTTGGATTTAGATGTTGTAATAATAGATAATATTGATGATTTATTCCGTCAACCTGGGAAATTTATTATTGCTCGTGACAAAGCAAATGATGATTTAGTTGGAAATTCATCTGTATTTAGATTTGAAATCGGTAAACACCAAGATATTTTAGATTATTTTGAGAAAAATTTTGAAAAAATTCGCCATGAAGTGCGCCATGAACAAGCTTATATGTCTCGAGAAATGCATAAAAAAGGTATTTTTAGCTTTTGGAATGGGGATAAATGCCCAATGTGTAAATCTTGGGTCAGATCGTTCAAATATTGTTGCTTATTACCTTTTCCATTTAATTGGTTTATTACACCTAAATTACCAGTCGGAGCAAAAGTTGTTGTTTTTCACGGGCGACCAATTAATGAGGAAGCAATGAATGGATACACTGCTAAATTCGGTTTACGTCGTGTTCGTCCAACAAAATGGATAAAAAAATACTGGATTGGTAAATAAAAATGAATCAAATGCAAAATAAGATAGCAAATAATAAATATGCTTTTTTAGTATATATGGCTAAATTTGCTATCTTGTTTGTATTTTCTATTTCTTGTTTAAACCCCGCTATATCTGGAACAATTAACAGGGGTAATTATATAAATCCTGTAACTTACAGTAATATGCAACCTTTTCTTAATAAAAAAATGAGAGAAGCACTTCAACAAAACAATGTGATAAATTCACCCGATCAAACTGCCGCTTTTTCAAGAAGATATAACCCCAACTATTCATCAAACAATCAATTTAATACTCGTAAAGTAATACCCAGACAATCAAATTTTGCGCCTGTATATCAACAAGGACGCAGGGTAGTGCCACGTTCTGGGGTAACAATCGCAAGGAGTGGAATCGCACCATTACAATATCAATCTGATATAAATAATACTTCACAATCTTATTCAACAGAACCTCAAAACAATCAATCAAGACGCGTAGTTATGCGTTCAAGTCGTGTTAATCCATCAGTTTCAAATCGTATAACTGCTATACCAAATTCAAATATTACAAATTCTGAAAACTCAATCGGTGCATCACGATGTCTGGCAGATTATAGGGCTTGTATGGATGGATATTGTAAACGTCAAAACACACCATATAATCGTTGTTATTGCAGTGATGAATTAATTGAAATAGAAACAAATTTACGTCCCGCCGTAGAAGACGTTTTAGGTCAATTATTTATGATAAAAAATGGTGGATTACCGAATAGCGGTATAACAGATTCAGAATTAGAAGAATTATGGCAAAATACTTTTTATCAACATACAGGAACAAATGATATGGTATCATTAAACGAAGCATTAAATATAAGTTGGCCAGATGAAAATGATAATGTGCGTGGTCAAACTGCCTTTTTAATTGGTCATGATTATTGTATTCAACATTTACGTGGTTGTTTTTATATGATTTCAAATCTAAGAGATTCTTATAAATCAGAAATATCTCGAGATTGCACCGTTTATAAAACTTATCTAAATAAATTAAAAACAGCTGGGGAATCAATTATCGCAAATTTTGAAAATTAATTATTAAAACGCCATAAAATGTGGCGTTTTATATTTTACTTTATTATATCTTATCCATTCATTGCGGCAAAAAAATCTGCATTAGTTTTCGTTGTCCGCAATTTATCAAGCAAGAATTCCATAGCCTCTAATGTTCCCATCGGGTTAACAATTCTGCGTAAAACATACATTTTGGATAATATATCTTTCTCGACTAATAAATCTTCTTTACGTGTTCCACTACGAGTGATATCAATCGCGGGATATACACGTTTATCAGATAATTTACGATCCAGAATAATTTCGCTATTACCAGTTCCTTTGAACTCTTCAAAAATAACCTCGTCCATTTTACTACCAGTATCAATTAATGCGGTTGCGATAATTGTTAAACTACCACCCTCTTCTATATTTCTGGCCGCACCAAAAAATCTTTTTGGACGTTGCAGAGCATAAGCATCTACACCACCGGTTAAAACCTTGCCACTTGATGGCACAACTGTATTATAAGCACGACCAAGTCTGGTAATAGAATCTAATAAAATAACAACATCTTTACCGCTTTCAACCAATCTTTTAGCCTTTTCAATAACCATTTCGGCTACTTGGATATGACGCGAAGCAGGCTCATCAAAAGTACTGGAAATTACTTCGCCTTTAACACTACGTTTCATATCTGTAACTTCTTCGGGTCTTTCATCTATTAAAAGAACTATTAAAGTTACATCTGGGTAATTTGTTGAAATACTATTTGCTATATTTTGGAGCATAATAGTTTTACCAGTTCTGGGCGGCGCAACAATCAAGGAACGTTGCCCTTTACCAGTTGGAGCAATCAGGTCAATAACACGTGCAGACAAAGACCGCCCTTTATCTTTATCATTTTCTGTCTCCATTTTTAACATCTCATCCGGATAAAGCGGTGTCATATCATCAAAAGAAATTCGATGTTTTAATTTTTCTGGATCTTCACCATTTACTTTTTCAATTGTTTCTAATGCGAAATAACGCTCTGATTCATTTTGTGGGGCATCTATTTTACCTTCGACATAATCACCTGTCTTTAATCCATACTTTTTAATTAAATTCGGGGAAACATACAAATCATCTGGTCCTGCTAAATAGTTTGATTCAGGCGCGCGCAAAAAACCAAAACCATCTTGCATACGTTCCAATACACCATCACCAATTAAAGTTGTTTTTTTATCCATTGAAATAACGCGTAAAACCGCAAAACGAAGTTGTTGAACATTTAATTGCGATGGGTTTTCAATCCCCATATCTTCGGCCATTTTTAATAATTGTTGGGGCGATTTAGCCTTTAATTCATTAACATGCATATCTTTACCTTTTGGAAATTTAATACAGAATTGTACTTAAATTGATGTTTATTATTTTAATAAAAAAACTTATAATAGTCAAGTAATTTCAAAATATGACGATTTTACAAAAAAATCCCCAATTTTAATGAGGATTTTATTTTTATATTACATTTTGATCAAGACCACCTTCTGGAATTTCCATCCCAAATTGCTTAAACATATCAATAAGATTCACAACGCCCTTTTTAGCGTTTTTAAATCTTCCTGCTTTACTTTTTTTGACTTCTTCACTCATACCTTTACCTCAAAAAATATATTTAATCTATTTAAGATTAATAAAAAATAAATAATTTGTCAAGTGTTTTATTATTTATTTAACAATTTCTGCTTCTTGCCCTACTATTACTTCTAATTCACTACCTTGTTTTGGTTGTTCTATATATCTTTCTTCTTTGATAACTCTGGCGCGACGATTTTCAGCTTTCCTAACATTATCTTTTGTTTGTACTTTTAAATCATTTTCCCCAGAAGATACTATTACTATTTGCTCCGATGGAATACCATATTTTACTAACATATTACGAACTGCTTTGGCACGACGTCCACCCAAAGCAAAATTATAGTCTTGTGAACCCTTGGTATCTGTATGACCGACAACAGAAACCTTGACATTACGATTTTCTTGGGTTGTTTTAGCTAATTTTTTAATAACTTCTGCATATTCAGGTTTTATAACCGCTTTATTAAAATCAAAATACACTTCAAACACTTCTTCCATAATATGCTGTTTTGGTTCTAATGGAATTTGTTGAACTTTTAAAACAGTTATATCCTCTTTCTGAGATTTATCTAGACGATCGTTAATCGAGCGAATTTCTTCCCGCATAACTTGCATCATTTCAATAAATTCTTGACGTGAAACTATATCTGGCGCTATTGTTTGTTCTTCTGCTGTTTTTGTGCTGATAACTTCATCACCATAACTTACAACACTTTTATCACCACCATATATATTTTGAGTAAATACTAATGGAACAGGTACAGGATCTACCTTGATATTATTTACAACTACAATTCCATCACGTGCGCGCATTTGTCTTGGAATTATTGGGACAGGTTCTGGATAATATTCAGATTCTGCGGGCGCACGAACAGTCCGTGCAGGTTTAGATTCTATTTTTTTAGTTCCGCATCCATTTGGACCACCATTACGTAAAACTTCTATTACACCATAAAATCTGCTGCGGCATTCATTAGCAGTTGCCATTTGACCAGTTGCCGAGGCGCTGATCCAACAATCAAATTTTGCTTGGGCTTCAGCGGCTTCTATCGGACAATAATCCGACATATCATTCTTTAAAAACTTAACTAATTCTTGACATCCTCTGGACAATTCAAATCCTAAATTTTTATCTTGGATGTTCCAATTATCAATAGATTCTGGCATTGGTGTTTCTCCAGAAAAAGCAACTATTGCTTTTTGAGCAAACATTTCGCCTAGATCTGGATATCTAGCTTGTCTGGCATTAAATATTGCATACGAACGATAATTCATTGCCAATTGAGTTAAAAAAGAGTCCGCCTGAGTTGAAGTTTTTACATCCAGACGTTCCACATAATCAACTGTTGGTGTTGAATAATGTTCAGATTCTTGATAATTAGCGATATTTGTGCAAGCAGCAACCGCCATAATTCCAAAGAGAGCAAGAATTTTTTTCATACTTAATTCCTTTTTATATTGCACATTATACGAAATTTACAAAATTCAATCAAGTATATTTTATGATGATAAATATGCTAATCTTATTCACATTCTTTTGCTGTTTCACCAAGTGCTTTTAACTCTTTACAAAGTTTATTGAGTTCAGTTTTAGCAGTTTCATATTTTTTCCATTCTGCTTCGCCATCTTTTTGGGATAAAATTTGAGATTTTAATAATTCGTCTCCTTGCAAGGCTTTTTGACCTTGGACTTTACCACCTATCATTTTATTACCAAATGCTTCCATAGCACCGACACCTATTGCCATACCACCAAAAACACTGGCAACTGTACCACCAACACGAGCTTTCTTTTTTGCAGCCAAGATTTGTTTTTCTATTTCTGATTCATCAAGCCACGAACCACAAGTTATTTTATTACCAATAATAAAATATTTTTCTTTCATATTATCTGTTTTAATTCTGGGATCTGCGCTACTTATTTCTATACGTGTCCAACAAGCATTATTTGCAGGAATTTTAGTATCTTCTTTAAGGGTGGCAAAATTATCACCTGTATTACTTTTTGATGCCCACACAAATATATTATTTTTACCATTATCTGATGCTTTTTCACATTCTGCTTTAGTTGTTGCGCCATTAATTTCAAATTCATCACCCCAATTTGCAAGTTTAGTTCCAGATTGACCGCAACTTAAATCTTCAAAACCTTTTTTTACCTGATTCTTTTTTATAACAGATGATGATATTAAACCACCAACCGAGCCACCCACAATACCAGCAGTAGAATCACTTACTAATCGTGATTTATTAAATTTGCCATCGGCAGTTTTCCATACAGTTATTTTATCATCCGCATGAGCAGATTTTATATCATTGATAATTTTAGATTGTGCAGAAATAGAAGTATGTAAAGATGAAATCTTGTCCAATTTTTCTTTATCTTCTTGCTTTTCCTCCCCCTCATTTTGTTCCGATTTATTTGTATTTGAAATTTCATCATCAGAATTTTTAGATTTAGAATCAGGTAACTTTTTATCAATCTTGTCCGAATTTTTATTCATCCATTGTTTAAATGCCGGATTATTAGAAGCAGATTGTTCTAATGCATTTTTATCAACCGCCCCTGAATAATCTTTATCTATACTTAAAACATAATCAAAAAAATCATCATTTGCATTTTTACAGAGTGTCGCCACATACATTAATGGTGTTTGATCAGTAACTGTTCTAGTTATAGCAAATCCTTTATCTACAACTTTTTTTAAGAGAGAAATGTTACATTTAGTCGCTATGTGATGAAAGACTGTCATATTATTATATTGTTTTGATTTATCAAATAATCCTGTATTTATCAAATATTCTAAATTATCTTCAGTTTCAATAACACTTAAACTATAACTTAAAAAATAATCGTTGTTATATTTTTTATCCTCATAATCTTTATTATTGTTAAAAATACAGTTGTTTAAAACATCTTTGGGATTATTCATAACTGAAAAACTAAACTTATCGCTATTTTTACGACATTGCACTACTTTCATATCATCTGTCGATTTAATTATGCAACACTTATTTTGATCATTAGAGACTTTACAAGTAAAAATCATATTAATGTGTATATCACTTTCTATTTGTGTTTTATTTACAAGTTCGCTCATTGTAGACTGTTTTGAAATAAAACAGCCGAATGAAGTTGATATATAAAAACAACAAAATAAAGATAAAGCTATTAACCTTTTTATAAGCATATTTTTTAACCTCTTAATTATATTATATCATAAAACAAACACCTGAAAAAAGATAAATAAACTTTAATATAAATTATGGTATAATGTTCAATATGAATACAAAACCTGTTGTTCTTTGTATAATGGATGGCGTTGGTATTAGTTCAATCAAAAATCACAATGCTGTCGCAATGGCTAAAATGCCATTTTTTAATAAATTACGCCGCAACTATCCAAATACTTTATTACGTGCCAGCGGAACAGCCGTTGGATTACCAGCAGGTGTCATGGGTAACAGCGAAGTCGGACATATAACAATCGGTGCAGGACGTATTGTTAATCAATTTTTACGCAGATTTGATTTAGAAGATTGGGATAAAAACCGCCCACTCGCCGATTTTATACATGATATAAAAAAACGTGACGGAATTGTGCATCTGATAGGTTTAATGTCCGATGGACAAGTTCATGCAGATATAAACAAAACTATTTTTATCGCGAATAAATTATTAAAAGCAAATCTTAAAATTTGTATTCATTTTTTTGCAGATGGACGTGATACACCACCAAAAAGTGCGAAAAAATATATAAATAAATTGCGTCGCACATTACCAAAAAATAATTCTTGGTGGTTTGGAAGTTTAAGCGGACGCTATTTTGCAATGGATAGAAATCAAAACCTAGATAGGACTAAACTAGCATTTGATGCAATTGCTATGGCACGTAGCAAATTTTCTGCACAAACTATAGATGATGCATTATCCGCTGCATATAAACGTGGCGAATCGGATGAATTTATAACACCAACTATTATTAAAAAATCAGTAATCACAAAAAAAGATGGTATTGTATTTGCAAATTATAGATCTGATCGTATCAGACAAATTTTAAATATGCTTAAAACAACCAATGCCAGAATATTATTATTCTCTAAATCAGAATTACAAGACAAAACCCCTGCTCTTTTACCTTATTCCGCCATAAAAAATACATTAGGTGATGTTTTAGCGGCAAATAATTTAAGTCAATTACGAATCGCCGAGACAGAAAAATATAATCATGTAACTTACTTTTTTGATGCTGAAAGATTTATTGATTTTCCAAATAGTGAAAAAATTTTAATCCCATCACCAAAAGTTGCCACATTTGATTTAAAACCCGAAATGTCAGCAATAAAAATCACTAACGCACTATTACCAAAACTAAAAAAGTTTGATGTTATAATACTAAATTACGCCAATGGGGATATGGTTGGGCATACAGGAAATGAATTAGCAACAATTC
>JBMNPL010000017.1:0-13104 GCA_050943575.1 Alphaproteobacteria bacterium | reverse complement strand
GTGCATCTATAAAATAGTTATTCATATTATATGAACCATATAAACTTAATTGATATTGTTTAAGGTCTATATTAAATTGATTCAGCTCACCTTGAACTTCACCTGTACCATAAGATAATGCAGCACCTATTAATACATTATCACCTATTTGTTTATCAAAACCTAATACTATGCCATAACGACTAGAATCATATCCAACTGATTGAACAGTATTGTGCTCAATTTTACCATCGTATTTAGATTTTTCTCCAAAACCTTGTACCCATAAACCTGAAGTATCAAATGATTGATTATCCACATCATCAATATTGCCATAGAGTTTCATCATACGACCAGATACCAGATTCATAGCAGAACGATTAAAGCCTTGTGCAGAGATTATAGAACTGGCTTGTGCAGATATACTAGGTATGCTGGAAATAGCAACTGCTTGATCAGATTTAGCAGCAATAGAACCAAGTGATCTTAAATGATATTTTAAATCACTACCATCCATAAAGAAATAACCATCAGTTTGAGCATAACCATCCAATACCAAGGTCATATTTGATAAATTATCATCAGTTAAAGCACCAACGTTTTGCATTACGTATAAATCAGTACCTGCAGTATAATTACTATCTGTATTAACCAAGAATCCCATTTTAGAGATATTAAATACACTTGTGTAATTATCTGTATGAGTATGCATTGAGGTTGAATCATCCGTGTAGTTTGATTCAACTATATAATTATTAATATTAATAGTTTCTGCACCATTTATTTTAAACCATTTACTACGAACATCTGTAAAGTTAATAACATCATCACCTGCGCCCATATCAATGTCAAAATCTTTACTTTCTAATTTACCATTACCTGAATAAGTTAAGATATTGTTATAAGATTGACCGGCTCCGCCATGCTCATCATCTGATGATGTAATATCAAACGCGATTGCGTCATAGTTATAACCTTTGATTAGACCATTATTTATAATATGAAGGTTTTTAGATGCATATGTTCCAGCAGTTCCATCTTTATAATCTTGGGATAGTGTAACACCATATCCGCCAGAGATTATTCCAGTTTGCTTGTTTTGAATTTTACCACCTAACGCAGAATTAACAATATATAAACCAGCGGTTTCTTCAGATCCACTATAACCATTATCAAAATCAGTTTTGCCACCAAGTATATTACCTGAATTTATAATATCACCAGCAATACGAGTTTGTTGCATCCAAATTCCTTCAGATGCAGATGCAATAGTACCAGAGTTTATAAAGTTTTTATTTAGCATGGTGTTATATTCAAAATGCATTGCCTGATCGCCTGTTGCATTAAAAGTACCATCAGGGTTAACAGTGCCCGCAAGAGTTAAACCTTCATGTATAAAATCTCCATTTACAGTAGAGGCTACTAAAACAATAGCATAATCCTTCATGGCAGTATTTGTACCAGAAGAAATAAAATCACCGTTTATGGTAGCAGCTTGAAAATAAATAGTATTAATATTACCAGTAGTATTAATTCCTGAAGAAATAAAATCACCATGTATAGTTGTGGCCGTTAAACCAAGAGCTAAATGAGATTTAGCATTATTTGTTCCTGAAGATATAAAATCACCATATATAGTAGAATTTACTGCAACTAAACTAAAACTGTTAGATGCAGTATTTGTACCAGAAGAGATAACATTACCATGTATATTGACACTTTCTAAAAAAATAGATTTTTCAGTAGCACTATTATTACCGGATGATATAACATCTCCATTTATAGTAGAACCAGATAAATGAAGAGCAGATTGACTAGCAGCAATATTTTCACCCAAAGATATAAAATTACCATTTACAGTAGAACCTTCTAAATAAAGAGCCCAATTTTTATCAACATTATTATTACCAGAAGATATAAAATCTCCATTTACAGTAGATGCTCTTAAAACAATAGCATTATCCAAGGCAGCATTTGTACCCGAAGAGATAAAATTACCATATATATCTGATAATTCTAAAAAAATAGCATAATAATCAGCAGTATTTATACCTGAAGAAACAAAATCTCCATTTACAGTAGAAGATTCCAACACAAGAGCCATTTCTTTACTAGCGCTATTATTACCAGAAGATATAAAATCGCCATGTATAGTAGATCCTGCTAAATAAAGAGTCTCATTTTCGGCATAATTTTCACTTGAAGATATAAAATCGCCTTTTACAGTGGCGCCATATAAATAAAGAGCACGACTATTATTAGCAGTATTTGTACCAGACGAAATAAAATCACCTTTTACAGTGGATGCCATCAAATATAAAGCATCTTGATCAGCATTATTATTACCAGATGATATAAAATCTCCATTTACAGTGGAACTGTCCAAATAAAGAGCACGACTATTAGTAACAGTATTTGTACCTGATGAGATAAAATCACCTTTTATAGTAGAACCATCAATCACAATAGCATCGCCACCATTATAAACAATATTATTACCAGAAGAAACGAAATCCCCTTTTATTGTAGAGGCAAGTAAACGAATAGCACGACTTTTACTAGCAGCATTTGTACCTGATGATATAAAATCTCCATTTACAGTAGAAGCTGTTAAAACAATTGCATTATCTTCAGCGGTATTTGTACCTGATGAGATAAAATCACCGCCTATAACAGATGTTTTTAAAGATAGAGCATCTTGACCTTTAACATAATTAATTCCCGAAGAAATAAAATCTCCATTTATGGTTGAATTATTTAAATTAAGAGCATTATTATGATTGGAATTATTTGCCCCTGAAGAAATAAAATTACCTTTTATAGTAGAAGTATTTAATACAAGAGTATTATTAAGGGCATTATTTGTACCAGAAGATACAAAATCACCATGTATTGTTGTACCATCCAAATAAAAAGCATTATTATCAGCCGTATTTGTACCGGAAGAAATAAAATCACCATATATGATAGATTTTTCTAAAACAATAGCTTGCCCCATCAAACTAATGTTATTACCAGAAGAAATAAAATCACCATCTATTATGGACAATTCTAAATAAAGAGCAAAGGCGCCTTTACCAGTTGCGCTAATATTCCCCGCAGAAATAAAATTATTATATAAATAAGAATTTTGTAGGTTTATCCCTTTACCTTTACTGAGAACTTCACCATTTAACTCAATATTATTGCCTTGGAAACCTGAAAATTGTAAGGCAAAATAACCAAAACCGTTATAATTTATTCGGGTTGAATCCCCGTTTGGATTTGTATCTGCAAAAATAAATGAATTTAATCCATGAACACCATTTATATCTATTCTATCTGTAATATCACCAGCATTTATATTTGATAATGTACAATCATTTCCATTACAGATAATTTGTGCATTTGCCGATGATAAATCTTCACCATTATTCATCCAATCTAATGCAAAAGCATTAAAACAAGCAAATATTGCAAATAAACTACTGGCTAGTAATTTTTTCATATATAATATTCTCTCTTTCTGACACAATATTATATCATAAAATTATCTATGTTTGTAGTGGTTTGTGATAATTATTAGTGATAGTGTTAGTGTTTGTGGTTAGTAATCAGGATAAAACTCTGTGTCACTCCTGCGTAGGCAGGAATAGGGCTTAAAACCTGATAGTGTTAGTGTTCGTGATTAGTGTTAGTATTCTTTACTTCTCCAACCCCACAAACACAAACCACTATCACTAACACTAAATAAACTAAAACGAATATTTTACACCCAGATGCAGACCAAAAGATTGCCAAGTTGCGTATTTAAGAGAATCTTCAATTTTAACAGTGTGTGCCTCAACCGTTTGTAAAACTGGAAAACAATTCGGAGTTGTATATGGATCACATGCATTACCACCATATACACCACCATCAGTAAATACATATTGACCAGATTCATCCATTACATAATCAGTATATGCTGCAACATATAATTCTCCGCCTATTTTACCAACATGGAATAAATTCATATCTGCTTTTAATGATAATCGCAACCTGTCAGATATTTGATAACTATACTCCATCTCTGCCCTATATGAATATGCACCACCATTACCTTCATCAATAAAACTTGGGCTTTGTTGCCAATCTGTTCTGTTGGGCCATATTCCTTCGGATGAATAATTTGGCATTCCAACTTGTAAATAAAAACGCAAATTATCCTTGTAAGTCATTTGCTTTTCAACTGTCATACCGATAAAAAGACCACTCCAAGTTGTATTATAAATATGCGTAGTTCCCTTTACTAAAACTGGACCATCACCACCAATAATTACACATTGTCCAGGTAAAACACCCCAAGGAGCATAAGGATTTAAAGGGTTTTGTGAATATGGAACATTTGTTGTTAAACTTCCATCAGGACCAACCTGCCCCAACATAATATCTTCGGGGGATAAACATATTTGATACCAACCATTATCAATGGCTGATTGTTGATCACTTTGCGCAACACTATGATACAAACCATCGTTATCACCAAAAACATAGTTTCCCGATAAATCTAAAAGAGGTAAATAAACCCCAGGATTTGGATAATAATGATTATTCATCTCTAAATTATGTTGAAAAATTTCATATCCAATACTGGGTGAAAATTTCCACCCTGCCCAATCCCATATATTTTTTGCACCAAATGCAAGCCTTAAATTTTTTGTACTACCTGATTGATCACCAACAGAAATTGTAAATATTCCAACATCTTTATTAGCAGGATCATAAGGTTCTAAATCATAGTCCATAGAAAATCCACCGCCAGCCATATTACCCACGCCATATTCACCATAAGCAAATAAATCATAATTTTTTATATTGAAATTTGATTCTACTCTGGCAGTAATCTCATTAAAAATCATATCATCCCATTTTAAAATGGAATTAACACCTGTTTTAAATTCAAAGTTTGCAAACCTGCGTCCATAATCCAAAGATAAAATCCATGGCGGTGTTTTTCCCGTCGCAACACCCGCAGGCGTTGTTGCACTACCTAAATCAGATGGTAATTTTTGACGCGGAACATAATAAGTATAATCGCGTTGATTAATTGATGGGAGTTGCCTTTGACTTCCAACATATACAGGTGATCTATTAACTGATCTATTATTATAATAAACAGGAGTTCCTTCACGTGGAGCAGCGTTCGCAGAAATACTGCAAAGCGCAAAGACCAAAGAGCAAACAAGAATCCTACATCTC
Source organism: Alphaproteobacteria bacterium (assembly GCA_050943575.1). Lineage (GTDB taxonomy): Bacteria > Pseudomonadota > Alphaproteobacteria > Rs-D84 > Rs-D84 > WRCA01. The sequence continues at coordinate 7,905 of JBMNPL010000017.1, read as the reverse complement.
ATATTCCTAATTATATCATAAAACCAGTATATGTTAAAAGTGAAAAAGTAATTTAAAAAAATATATTAACTACCTATGTCTATAATCAATTTCTATTTTCCACTTGCAAAATCACTTTAATCAGATAAAATAACAACCAAATAAAAAAGGAAAATAAAAATGGCAGTCCCAAAGAAAAGAACCAGCGCATCAAAAACAAGACAACGTCGTTCACATGATGCATTATCTGTAATGCCGGCATCTGTTTGTAAAAAATGCGGGGAAAAAAAGCGTCCGCATCATATTTGCGCGGCATGTGGAACAAAATAAATTGATATGACTGATAAAAAAATCATAGCAATAGATGCAATGGGGGGCGACAGCGCCCCGCGTTCTGTTTTAGGGGGTATGAATCAGTTTTTATTTCAAAACCCCAATAGTAATATATTCTTTCGTGTGTTTGGTGATCAAAATCGTTTAAGAAAATTATTACGAAAATATCCCAGAGTTATAAAAAATAGTGAAATAATTCATGCCCCTGATGTAATCAAAGGGACAGATAAAATTGCCGAAGTTATTCGTCATGCTGGTAATACCAGTATGTATATGGCAATCAAAGATGTTCGTGCTGGAAATTCACGCGCAGTTGTATCTGCTGGAAATACGGGTGTTTTAATGGCTTTATCTAAAATGGCATTAAAAACTATTGATGGAATTTCCAGACCTGCAATTACAACAATGTTGCCCAGTGGTGGCGGTGATGCGCGCGCTGTTATTTTAGATCTAGGTGCAAATGTTGTTTGTACCGAAGAAAATTTATTTGATTTTGCTTTAATGGGTTCTGTATATGCCGAAACTATCGGTAAAATGTCTCGCCCAAAACTTGGTATATTAAATATTGGTGCAGAAGAAACCAAAGGGGATAAAATTTTACAACATTTAAATAAAATATTATCTGAAAACAAAGAATCTTTACCTTATGAATACATCGGATTTGTAGAAGCCAATGATATAAGCGGTGGTCGTGTCCAAGTTGTTGTTACAGATGGATGGACTGGAAATGTTGTATTAAAAACTATTGAAGGAACGGCAAAACTTGTTAAACGTGTATTAATGGATACATTAAAAAAATCATGGATTGCGATCGCAGTTTCATTTCTTTTAATTCATGTTTTTAAAAGATTAAAAAATAAAATAGACCCCAGATCTTATGCAGGCGCAATATTTCTTGGGTTAAAAGGATTTTCTATAAAAACACATGGCAACAGCGATGCTTTGGCATTTGCAAATGCTATTAAATATGCGGTTGATTTAGTTGATGCTAATTTTAATGATAAAATTCATACCGAAGTGGAAAAGTTAGCTCAAATAAAAGAATTATTAAAAAACGAAGAATAGTTTAATATCGTTTTTTATTGATTCTTGACCTTTTATATGCAATGCTTAATTTTACTAAACAAGAGTTATAAATATGGGAAATAGACTTATTGGTTATGGATCATACTTGCCAGAAAAAATTGTTACTAATGAATATTTTACCAAAATTCTTGATACATCCGAAGAATGGATTGTAAGCAGAACTGGTATAAAACATCGTCATTTTGCACGTGATGATGAAAGTGTTTCAGATATGGCAACTGCTGCGGCACGTGCGGCTTTGAATAATGCAGATCTGCAACCAGATGATATTGATTTGATTATTGTTGCAACAACTACTGCGGAACATGCTTTCCCATCTGTTGCTTCTATGGTATCACGGGATCTGGGTATGACTAATAACGCCCCAGGATTTGACGTTCGTGGTGCTTGCACGGGTTATATTTATGCCTTGCATTGTGCTCGTGCTTTTTTTAATGCGGGTATACATCATCGTATTATGGTAATTGGTGCAGAAAAAATGTCTCGTTTTATTGACTGGAAAGATCGCAGCACTGCTATATTATTTGGGGATGGTGCTGGTGCGATGATTTTTGAACATTCGTCTTCTGGTTATAGTGGAATTATTGATACTGTCGTTTATGCAGATGGTCGTGGATATGGAATGCTCCACGAAAAACCAGGACCACACGTTGAAATGAATGGTCCAGAAACATATAGAAACGCTGTTCAATTGATGCCCGAAGCCGCCAATTTTATTATGGATCACGCAGGTATTCATGCAGAAAATATTGATTGGATTATTCCACATCAGGCAAACTTGCGTATTATTGAAAGTGGTGCCGAACGTTTGGGATTTCCATTGGAAAAAATTATTGTAACTGTTGATAAACATGCAAACACCAGTGGGGCATCTGGGGCACTAGCATTTGCATGGGGGATGGATACTGGAAAAATTAAACATGGACAATTAATAATGTACCCTGCTTTTGGATCTGGTTTGACTTGGGGTGCAGCAATGATAAGGGCTTAAAATGGCAACTATAACACGAAATGATTTTGCAGATAATTTAAGTAAAGCCACAGGACTTACTATGTCTCAATCATATAAATTAGTTGATTTAGTATTTTCTGAAATTGCAGAATCTTTAATTCGTGGTGAAGAAGTCAAAGTAGAAGGTTTGGGTAGTTTTAAAATCCTAGAAAAAAGCGCACGTATAGGAAGAAATCCAAAAACAGGTGTCCCCGCAGTAATTACCGCACGTCGCGTGGTATCTTTTAAGCCATCTGCAGAATTAAAATCAAAAGTAAAAAGCAAATAAAAACGCCGCATTTGCGGCGATTTTATTTTACAGGTTTTTGTTCAAATAATTCTTCGGGTTTAACTTTCTTTTCTTTTACTTTAACGTGTTTTAACATTTCATCTAATGCTTTTCTTTCAAACAACATTCCACGCATCATTGCCAAAGAATTGGGATTTTTATTATAAAAATCAAATACAACTTTCGGATCTGGATAACGTGAAGCCTCGGTCCAAATGGCACGTTGTAATTCTTCATTGCTGATTGCAATTTTATTTTGCATGCCCCATTCTGCCAATATTAAACCCAATTTTACACGACGTTGAGCATCTTTTTCTTCTTTCTTTTCATCAAATTTTTGCCCACTACGTTCTGATTCTTGTTTTGCCATTTCTACTTCTTGGGATACCAAAACTTTTGGTAAATCTAATTTTATTTTATCCGCTAAAATAGAAAGCAATTCATCACGCATTTCACGTTTGGATGCTTCTATATATTGTTCATCTAAAATTTTATGAATATGTTCTTTTAATGCGGCTATTGATTCTTGTCCGACTTGTTTTGCTAAATCATCATTTAATTCTGGTAAAATATGATGACGTAATTCATGAATTTTAATTTCAAATCTTGCCTCTTTACCGGCTAAATCTTTACTATGATAATCTTTTGGAAATCTAACTTTGATATCAAATTCATCCCCGACTTTATGCCCGATAAGTTGTTCTTCAAATCCAGGAATAAAAGAACCACTTCCTAAAATCAAATGATGTTTTTTTGCCTCTCCACCTTGAAATGGTTTATCGGCTAAAAAGCCTTTGAAATCAATAACTGCAACATCACCATCAGCGGCTTTATAATTTACATCTTGTTTTTCGGCTTGGGCGCGTGATTTACGTAAATTTTCCAATGCTTTGGTAATTTCATCTGCTGGAACACTTGTGATTTTTTTAGTTAATGTGAATTTTTCTAAATTAATTGGTGCCAAATATGGCAAAACTTCAAATTCCAAAGTATATTCTACATCTTCACCATTTTTGAATTTCGCAACATCTGCTTTAGGTGAAGCAGCCAAACGAATTTTTTTATCACTGATAAATTTTTCTAAATCTGAATTGATTAATTTATCAATAGCTTCGGCTTTAGCTGATGTGCCAAATTTTTGCCGCAAAATATTCAAAGGAATACGTCCAACGCGAAAACCCGGCATTTTTGCTGTTTTACCATGCTCGGTTAAAATTTCATCTGTTAATGTATTAATTTGAGCATCAGAAATTAAACCAGTCAATGAATACTGCAAGTCTTTTATTTTTTCTTTTTTTATCATTGTAAAAACCTTTGCTTTGTGCCGTGATATATAAATGCGAAATATAGTTTTAGAATTTTGTATTCGTAACCTATATTTCGCATATTGTAATTATCGTTTAGAGAATTGAGTTGAACGACGTGCTTTACGGAATCCGTAATGCTTACGTTCAACAACACGACTATCACGTGTCAATAATCCAGCAGCTTTTAATGTTGCACGCAATTCAGGTTCGCGCATATTTAAAGCTTTGGAAATTCCATGTTTTACAGCACCTGCCTGACCGGATAAACCACCACCTGCTACAAACGCAACAATATCATATTGTCCATCACGTTTTGTAACCCCAAAAGGTTGATCAACAATCATTCTCAAAACTGGGCGACGAAAATATTCAACAATTGGTTTTCCATTGATAGTATAATTTCCTTTACCAGGTATCAAATAAACACGTGCGACACTATCTTTACGTTTACCGGTTGCGTATGTTGCACCTTGTATTTTTGTAATTACAGCCTGCGTTTTTTTTGCAGGTGTAGTTTTTGATGTTTCTTTTTTAGCAGTCGCGGTTTTTGGCGCAGTTTTTTTTGCGGCTGGTTTCGCAGCTGTTTTTTTAGTCGCTGTTGTTTTTTTCACAGGGGCTGCTTTTTTTGCCGCCGTTTCTGTTTTTTTAACTTCTGCCATTATTCGACCCTTTTATTTTTTCTGTTCATGTTTGCAAAATCTATGACTTTTGGATTTTGAGCAGCATGTTTATGTTCACCACCAGCATAAATATGTAGTTTTGTCAGACGTTTATCAGCCAAAGCAACAGAATTACGACGACCCATCATACGTTTGACAGCGTTAAAAACAAGTTGTTCTGGTTTTTCCGCACGCATTTGACCCAAAGTCCGTTCTTTGATTCCGCCAATCCAACCTGTATGCCAATAGAATTTTTCATTATCGGCTTTTTTTCCGGACAAAGCGACTTTGTCAGCATTAATAATAACAACATGATCACCACAATCCATGTTTGGTGTATATGTTGGTTTATGTTTTCCGCGTAAAAGTGTAGCAACATAAGCAGCCAAACGACCAAGAGTGACACCTGTGGCGTCAATCAAGTACCAATCTGCCTGCAATTCGCTTGCTTTTAGCGATTTCGTTGATTTTGTTAATTGCATTGTTTAACCTTTTTATTAAAAGCGGGATGATTATGCCCCCAAACACCCTGAAAGTCAAGGAAAATCATAGCGGTATTATAATACCTTACTAATTATTATAAATTATTTTTAATCAAAATAGTTTAATCCCATTGCTTTTTTAACTCTCGCGATTGTTTCTGCTGCGACTTTACGTGCGCGTTGCGCACCTAATTTTAAAATTTCGCGAATTTCATTTGGATTTTTTATTAAACGTTCGTATTCTTTTCTAGGTTCAATTAAATAATTATTTATCGTTTCAAACAACAATTTTTTCGCATCTCCATAACTAATTCCACCATTTATAAATTTTTCATGCATTTCTTTTATTGCGGTTTTATCTGCAAAATGCTTATATAATAAAAAGATTGCTGATTCATCTGGATTTTTTGGCTCGTTCGGCAATTTACTATCAGTTATAATCCGCATAATTTTCTTTTTCAAATCTGATTCTGTATCAAAAATTGCGATTTGATTGTTATAAGATTTACTCATTTTACGACCATCTAATCCCGGAATAATCCCAGTATCTTCAGAAATAAACGATTTTGGCAATTTGAATGTTTCGCCATAAGTATTATTAAAATATCCGGCAATATCGCGTGCAAATTCTACATGTTGCTTTTGATCCTTACCAACAGGTACAATATCTGAATCATAAAGCAAAATATCCGCTGTCATTAAAACAGGATAAGTATACAATCCCATATTTATACCACTATCAACATCTTCGTTTTTTTCTATATTTTTATCCATTGCTGCTTTATACGCATGAGCACGATTCATTAAACCTTTTGGCGTAATACTCATAAGCAAAGTTGAGAGTTCAGACACTTCTGAAACATCTGATTGGCAAAAGAAAATAGCATTTTTTGGATCTAATCCCAATGCTAAAAATGTTGCAATCGCTTCTAAAACATATTCTTGTAAAAGTTTTGAATTATGGATGATATTCAATGCGTGCAAATCAGCAATAAAAACAAAAGCCTGAGATTTTTTAGACATTTCTATAATGGGACGAACTGCCCCGACAAGATTTCCCAAATGTAATCTGCCTGTTGGTTTTACACCAGTTAAAATAATATCTTTGGACATTGTTATAACTCCATTTTAATAAATGTTAAATTAATTGGTTGAAAAATAAAAGCGTAAAGTTACGACGTAAAAAACATTTAGGCGACAACGCGCCAACAGAAAACAGAAAAAATAAAGTTTATTTTTTTCATATCTTTATAATTTTACTCTACTAATATTATAAAATCAAGTTTTTACGATTATTTAGAATTTTGCTTTAATTGTTCAGAATACTTTCGTATAAAATTAAAAGAATCAGGTAAATCAAAAGCCTTGGTCATCGGGCAATTTTCTTTCATTTCTGAATCTGACCCAATGTTTTGTGAAAACGGGCATAAATTAAAATCCATATTTTGTAAAGCCGTGCAATTACGTGCAGTTTTACCGACCACATCTTCGTGTTGTTTATATACAGTTAGATACAACTGCAAATCTTGTTTTCTAAGCATTGTAAGATATATAAATGTGGGACACACTTTTTTTGCATTTTCTCTACGAGTTTTAAATTCTAAATATTTCTGTTTATAATAATCTTTATTAGTTTCATAATACTCTTTCAAATAATCTTTAAGATAATCTTTATTTTTCTCACGATACTCTTTATCATTTGCTGAAATTTGTTCTTTATTTTTATCACGATACTCTTTTTGATATGCTAAAATTTGTTCTTTATTTTTATCATAATACTGCTTAAAATACTGCGGATTATTTTCTTTAAAAATTCGTTGCAATTCTTTCTTTCGTTCTGGATTTTCTTGCACCCATTTTTTAAATTGTAACTTTGCTTTTTCCTTTTTGATAACTATTATTTCTTTTTGTTTTGCTAAAATAATACTATCTGAAACTTTAATACAATATTGACAAGTATCATTTTCGCTTGCCATATAGTTTAAAAAATCTATTTTGTTTTTTAATATTCTAAAAGGTAATATTTCATAAATAAAATCTATTAACAATTCATCCAGAAATGCGTTTCCACACATTAAATCCATAAATTGTTCTGGGGTAAATATATCATCAATTTGTTCTGATTTAAGAAATGCAGATATATCTTTGGATTCCGAAGAATCAAATAAATACCATTCTATAAATAATTCAGATAAAGATTGTATTTTGCCACTTATACCAGAGTTAAAAAATACAGCTTTTTTATCAAAATCTTGTTCAACATAAAAGTTTTTATTTATCTCTGGTATATTTTCCGGCAAAGCATCGTTAAATATATTATTTTCTTCTTCAAAAGAATCATCATATTCAAACGACATTATTTATACCCATACAATTTTATTTATCTTGTTTTAATCGCAAATCCTGGCCCCATTGCACACAAAGTTTTATGTCTATTAAATGCTTTAAATGCTGCCAGTTTTTGATCACGTAAATTTTTAAGATTTGCATAACGTTCAAGTTTTTTTAATCTTATTTTTTCTTGTTTTATTTTTTGCTTTTCTTGTCGTTTTAATAACATAGCTTCTTCTGAAATATAAATACAATACTTACAATTTTTACCATGACTTGCATTATTATTTAAAGATTTTATTTTATCTTTTGCTATTCCAAAAGGTAATATTTCATAAACAAATTTAAGCAGTGGTTCACTTAAATAAGCCTTGCCGGACATTAAATCCATAAATTGTTTTGGGTTTAATATATCATCAATTCCTGCAGATTGTAAAAATTCTGATAC
>JBMNPL010000016.1:0-13674 GCA_050943575.1 Alphaproteobacteria bacterium | reverse complement strand
TAGTATTCCACATATAAATAAGTAAGAGATTGATAAAAAAATAAACAATTTTTCAAAAAAAGGGGTTGATAATAATTCAGGTCGCAATCCACGTTTAATAGTATCTTTAACTTCTTATCCGGCTAGAATATATGACATCCATTATTGTTTGTATTCTTTGCTTAACCAATCTTTAAAACCTGACATGGTTGTTTTATGGCTTGGTGAAGATAGATTTCCAAATAAAGAGAAAGATTTACCAAATTCAGTTTTAGATTTAATTAAAAATGGATTAACTATAAAATGGTGCAAAGATATAAAATCGTATACAAAATTAATTCCCGCGTTACTTGAATTCCCGAGAGATATCATTGTTACCGCAGATGATGATATTTATTACCCTGATTATTGGTTAAAAACTTTATATAATGCATATATAGCTAATAAATCAATGATTCATTGTTTGCGTGCTCATAAAGTTAGTTTTGATAAACTAGGAAATATTTTACCTTATAATTCTTGGGAACACCAAATACAAAATGTTCAACCATCTTATAATAATTTTCTTACTGGTGTTGGCGGTGTTTTATATCCGCCACATTGTTTAAGTTCAGAAGTTACGAATGAAAAATTATTTAAAAAACTAGCCCCGAATGCTGATGATGTTTGGTTTTGGGCAATGGCTATAAAAAATGGAACAAAAATAAATGTTGTAAATTCTGATTTTAAATGTGTTTATATAAATCCAGAAAGAGAACTTGGGACCAATGATGAACCTACATTGGCAAAATTAAATGTTCGTGGGGGGGGAAATGATTTGCAATTAGATGCAGTGATAAAAGAATTTGATTTATTGCCTTTGATATCTTTTAATTCAGGTGAATATTGGGAAGAAAGATATGCGAAACAAGGTAACAGTGGTGCAGGTTCTTATGGACGTTTAGCACGTTTTAAAGCTGATGTCTTAAATAAGTTTGTTTGTGATAATAATATAAAATCTGTTATTGATTTTGGTGTTGGTGATGGTAACAATTTGTCATTATTTAAGTTTAACAAATACTTAGGTATTGATGTTTCAAAAACAATTTTATCACATGTATCAAAAATGTTTGCTGGAGATAAAACAAAATCTTTTATTCATACAACTAAATTTAATAAACAGCGTGCAGATTTGTCATTATCATTGGATGTGATTTATCATTTATTAGAAGATGATGTGTTTAATAAATATATGAATAATTTATTTAATGCTGCCGATAAGTTTGTCATAATTTATTCATCTAATAAAAATAAGGTACAAGCACAACATGTTAGGCATAGAAAATTTACAGATTGGATAGAAAAAAACAAACCAGATTGGAAATTACAAGAAATTATTAATAATAAATATCCATTTGATACTAAAGATCCGGATAATACATCTTTTGCTGATTTTTATATTTTTAAAAAATTAAATAAAGGGGAATAAATTGTTTAAAAAAGAGCGTTTACCAAATGGTCGCAGACATATTTATTTGTTTGGTATAAAAATATTATCGTATAAAAAATCAGGCAAGAAAAAATATGTTAAAAATCCGGAAAGATTACATCCAGATTTTTATAAACAAAATATTTGTGATTATTTATTATATCAAAAGCATTTGTTTGCTTATGAATATGTTAAACAATTTTTATTCCCTAGAGCTAATGTTCTAGAAGTTGGATGTGGTGATGGATATGGAACATGTTATATAAATAGATCGGATATTAATCTAGAAGCCATAGATGTTTCAAAAGATGCGATAAAGATCGCAAAATCAAAATATAAGAATATTAAATTTAAATCATTTAATGGCAAAGATTTTAATTATCCTGACAATACATTCGATGTAATTTTGTCTTTTCAGGTAATAGAGCATGTAGAATCAGTAGAACAATATTTAAAAGAATTAAGGAGAATTTTAAAACCAAAAGGTTTATTAATTTTAACCACACCGGATAGAAGATATCGCTTAACAAAAAATCAAAAACCTTGGAATCCGTTTCATTTGAGAGAATATGATTTAAAATTATACAAGCAAGATTTAAAAAAGATTTTTCCAAAAACAGAAATTTTTAGCGTTTTATCATCCGAAGAAATCTTGGATATAGAATTTAATCGTGTGAAACCAAATCGTTCAGATTATGATGGCAAACCAATAAAAATGAAACAAATTAAAGATTTTATAAATAAGTTTTCCGTAAAAGATTTTTTTGTAGAAAAGGCAAAAGAATCTGTTATTGGTTTAGATATACTTTCGGTTAGTAAAAAATAAAATTATTTTTTATCAAGGTCAAAGTATAGCGTTTTTTCTTGCAAGGATTAGTTTTTAATATATAATCGCGACATTGGATGCGTAGCTCAGGTGGTAGAGCAACTGACTCTTAATCAGTGGGTCCAGGGTTCGAATCCCTGCGCGTCCACCAGTAATAATAAAAAATATCCCATCCGGGATGTTTTTTATTATTATGATACCCTTGTCATGGATTTTGATTATCATTTTATTGATAATCATCAAAACATTATTAATGTTTTGTACGCTTCGCTAATGGGGGGGCGCCCCCATTCCCCCGTCTGCGCGTCCACCAAAAATCAAACCGCCCGTTTGGGTGGTTTAATTTTTAAACAGCTTGCCACGTAATGAACATTTATTTGCGGCCGTGATTTCAATGTTTTGAATTTTGTCTTCGCTTTCGTTTGGTATAATTACCTGTTGCATGTATGGTGAGCGTGCTAATAAATACTTGCCAGTTTTATCAGGACCTTCAATTAAACATTCCATAATTTTACCAATGCACGATTCGTTAAACTCACGATTAATTTCAGTTAATAATTCATCCAATATTGCCAAGCGTTGTTTTTTTATATTTTCTGGAATTTGATTCGGCATCAATGCTGCAGCAGTATGGGGGCGGGGGCTGTATTTAAAACTATATGAATTAATATATCTTACACGTTTTACAATTTTTATTGTTTGTTCAAAATCATTATCTGTTTCTCCAGGAAACCCGACAATAAAATCAGACGATATTTGAATATCAGGTCGCGCAGCGCGCAATTTCTCAATAATATCTATATATAGATTCAATGAGTATGGACGGTTCATTCTTGTCAATACATTTTGAGATCCACTTTGTATAGGCATGTTTAAAAATGGCAGAAGTTTCGGCTGAATTTCAAACATTTTAATTAAATCATCTGTCATTTCGGTTGGATAACTAGAAGTAAATCGGATTCTTTGGATTTGGGGCAGGGTGGCGGTTTTTTCAATAAGTTTTGCTAATGAATTTTTATATCCGTTTACATTTTGTCCTAAAAAACAAATTTCTACTGCGCCATTTTCAGCTGCTGCATAAACATCGTTCATAACATCTTCAAAAGGACGTGAAATTTCCCGACCACGAGTAAATGGAACAATACAATAAGTACAACAATGATCACAACCTTCTTGAATTGGAATATATGCTAATGATGAACTTTCAGATATAGGTGGCAATACATCAAATTTTTCTAATCCAGATAAATCAATATTTAATAATTTGGCGTCTGGGTTTTTCAAAATTTCTGGTAATTTATGATAACTTTGTGGTCCTAAAACAAAGTTGAGTTCTGGAATTCTGCGAAAAGAGTTTGCTCCTTCGGCTTGGGCAACACAACCAACAATACCAAACAAAGCGGTTGATTTTTTTGTATCGCGAATTCGTCCTAATGCTGAAAATACTTTATTTGACGCTTTTTCACGAACAGCACAAGTGTTTAGAATAATAATATCTGCCTGTGTTAAATCATCAGTTGGTATCAAACCATGTGTTATTAACATGGCTTTAATTCGTTGCCCATCATAAACATTCATTTGGCATCCAAAAGTTTGAATATAAAATGTTTTCATAATAACTATTTATAATGTTGATTGTTTTTACGTACTTTTTTAACTTTAATATTTTTATGTTCAGTAAATTTTCTATAATTATTATCATGATTATTCCAACGTAATACAGGCAGATTAAATGTAAATTTAATACTGTATACTTTTCTTAATTGAGCGATTTTTTTATTAAAATTAAATAACATCATATTTTTCCTTTTATTTTAATTTCTCTCTCACAATTTCATTTACTGTTGCGGGGTTTGCTTGCCCGCCAGATTTTTTCATAATTTGCCCTACAAAAAATCCAAGTAATCCGACTTTACCATTTTTATATTCATTAACTTGATTTTGATTTTCTGCGATTACTTCATCAACAATTTTTGTAATCGCGTTTATATCTGTTATTTGTTTCATACCAAATTTATTTGCAATATCTTTTGGACTTCCTGTTTCTCCATCCAGCATTTTTATAAAAATATCTTTTGCTTGTTTACTATTGATTTCACCATTTTGTGTCATATCTACTATTTGGGCTAAATCAGCCGGTTTCATTTCAAATTCTGGATGAGCAAATAGTTCTGAAATCATCCAATTCGCAACTCCTTTGGCGCGTGTGGGTACATCCCCAACAGCAGATTCAAACCAATTAGAGATTTCAACCGATTCGGTAAGTCTTGCCGCATCATATTCAGATAGCCCAAGTTGATTGATATATCTTGCACGACGCGCAGCGGGCAATTCAGGCATCGTTTTACGAATTTTTTCAATTTGATTATCAGTTATAATCAACGGTAATAAATCAGGATCTGGGAAATAGCGATAATCTAGTGCATCTTCTTTACTGCGTATTACACTAGTTGTCCCAGAATCTTGATTATATCGCATTGTATCTTGGCTGACATCACCGCCGTTTTCATAAATTTCTATTTGACGTCTTGCTTCATATTCAATCGCGGTTTTAATAAATTTGAATGAAACCATATTTTTAGTTTCAGTTCTGGTACGAAAGTTTTTTTCTCCAACTTTACGCACAGATACATTTACGTCTGCACGCATACTACCTTCTTCCATATTTGCGTTTGAAACACCTGTTGCGCGTGCAATTTCACGAATTTGACGCAAATATCTTTCTGCCTCGTCTGGACTAGAAATAAACGAATTATATTCTGGATTTTTAATATCTAAAAAAGTAACAATTTCCAATAATGCAACCCCAGAACGATTTAAATCTACAAAAGATTTAGTCGGATGTTTATCGTGCATATTTTTCCCAGCATCTTGTTCTAAATGTGCTCGTTCAATTAAAATTTTTTTAGTACTGCCATTATCAGATTCGATTTCAATCCAGCCACGACCAACAACGGGTGGTTGTTCGGGTGGTTGTGAAATTTGATATCCTTGGGGCAGGTCAGGATAAAAATATTGTTTTCGTGCAAAAATACTACGTTTGGAAATTTCAGCATTAATTGCCAATCCAAAACGAATCGCCTGATTTACACATTCTTCATTCAAAACAGGCAGCATACCAGGCATTGCTGCATCAACCATAGATACTTGGGTATTTGCGGGAACGCTGGGGTTATAATCTGCGGATGCACCAGAAAATAATTTAGATTTACTTAAAACTTCTATATGAGTTTCTAACCCAATAACCAGTTCCCAATCTCCTGTTTTACCCTTGATAGTATATGTCATTTTGTTTCTTCCTTTATCCAATTTAAATAGCTATCAGTTCCATTTATAATTGGAATAGCAATAATTTGCGGAACTTTATAAGAATGATTTTTACGAATAATCTGAGCAACTTGATTAAATAATTCTGTTTTAGTTTTTATTGTTAATAAAATTTCAGATTTATTTTTTACTTCTCCTTGCCACCAATAAGCACTTTTGATATCAGACATTTGAACATCGGCCACAAAACGTAATGGCAATAAAGCATCAGTTATCTTTAACGCTTCATTCAAATCATTTGCTGTTGTAAATATTATACAATATTCAGTCATTTTATTACCTTTAATAATTCTGGAAAATTACATCCAATATCATCGTGACAAAAGTGCCCTTTATCTGTAAATTCATGATAATTTATTTTACCCCCCCATAAACTTTTAATTTTTGAAACAGAATCAATAATTATATCCATATCATCACTAGAATAAAATAAATCAATTTGTTTGCAATTTGTCGTTAAATTTTTATTCATTTTCCAATTTGCAAAGAAAGTAGGGTGTTCGTGATCAATATCTATCCATGGTGCTATTAATATCAGTTGATCAATTTTTATTTGCGGATTTGTTGATAAATATTTAAGCCAAAATCCACCACCACATGAATGACCAATTAAAATAGTTTTTTCATTTATTTCAAATCTGGAAATTATTTTAACCCATTCTTCATAATTCATATCTGGTAAATAAGGGTTAGGCATTTCAGGAGTTTGTGTCAAAATACCACGTTTAATCATTTCCCATTGCACAACTGGAAACCAACTTAAATTTGAAGGGCTTTCTGGAAGATTAGTATAATTTTGCCGATTTTCATCAATTCCATGTAAAATAATTGCATTTCTCATTATATTATTCCTCTATAATTAATGTCGGACTATATATTTTAACGTAAATTAGATAATTGTTGTTCATAATATTTTTGGCGATTATTATTCAAATTTATATGTGCTTCACATCTAATACGAAAGAAATTTACATATACTCGTATAGTTGATAGATGCAAATCTGATAAATTTGAAGTCTTATCCCCATACTGATTATTTATTTTTATAAGTCTTCGTAATAATTTTTGTCCAGTAGTTTTTATTCTTTCTACAGTATTCAAATACATATCATAGTTAGGATATCTTAATGCTTTTGCTATATATAATTCTGTTTCTTTTTTGACAAAAGATTCTATTATTTCTTTATTTTCCATTATCATTCCCCCATAATTGATGTTGGACGATTATCTAAATTTGCAAATGTTTCAATATGTTTTGCCAGTGCTAAAACTTGTGCATCATCAAAACTTTTTCCTACAACTTGTATCCCCAATGGTAAATTATCTGTGCTAAGGCCAGCAGGGACACTAACCGCAGGTATACCTGCTAAATTCATTGCGACTGTAAATAAATCCAATGCGTAATATTCCAAAGGTGTTAAATCAGAATTCAATGGCATGGCTGGTCCACTGCTGGATGGACATATAATAAAATCACATTGTTTAAACGCCGTATTAAAAGAATTTGCAATCATTCTGCGAACACGTGCAGCCTGCATAAAATAAACCTCATAACTTTCTGATGATAATACTGCGGTGCCGATAATCATACGTCTTTTAACTTCATCGCCAAATCCTGCCGCACGCGTTTTCATATATGTATCATTTAAATCTTCACCTGTTTCACGCAAGCCATATCTCATTCCATCATAACGTGCTAAATTACTAGAAGCTTCTGCTGGTGCAATAATGTAATAGGCCGCAAGCGCATCCAAAATATTTGGAATTGATACTTCAATTATCTGTGCACCAGAATCTTTCAAATCTTGAAGTCTTTTTTCATATACCAGATTCATATCTTTTGAAATTTCAATATTTGAAAACTCTTTGATGATACCGATTTTCAAATTTTTTAAATTAACAGGTGTTGTTTCAATTTGAAAATCAAAGTTAGCACTGGTGCTGTCTTTTGAATCGTGTCCTGCCATAACAAATAACATAAGCGCAGCATCATCAACAGTTCTTGTAATTTGTCCCATTGTATCCAAAGAACTTGCAAATGCGGCACAACCCCAACGTGAACATAATCCATACGTCGGTTTCATACCAACAAGTCCAGTAATAGCGGATGGAAAACGTATAGAACCCCCAGTATCAGTTCCGGTCGCAATTAGCGCAAGTCCTCCAGCAACCGCACTAGTTGAACCGCCACTACTACCACCTGCTGTTAATTTACGTGTGCGCTGGTACGGATTAATCGGGGCACCAAAAAAACTAGTTTTACTAAAAGTTCCCATTGCAAATTCGTCTAGATTTGTTTTCCCCAACAATGTAGTTCCAGCATCTGCTAATTTTTGTGAAATAGTTGATTCATACTCTGGAATAAAATTTTCTAACATTTTTGATGCGGCTGTTGTGCGAATTCCACGGGTGGCAAATATATCTTTCATTCCCACAGGGATGCCTTCTAATACGCGTGCAGTGCCATTTGCATATCTTTTATCTGATTCGGCAGCATCTGCCAAGGCGCGTTCTGGTGTTGTTGTAATATAACAATTTAATTCAGTGCCGAATTTTTCTATACGTTCCAAATAAGCACGTGTTAATTCAGTCGCTGAAATTTTCTTTGTGCGCAAATGCTCTAATGCAGCAGTCATTGTCAGATCTATCAAATTCATTTTATTCATCCATTACTTTAGGTACTGCAAAATAACCACGAGATTTACCAGCATCATCAGGCGCATTTGCTAAAATTTTATCACGAATTCCACCATCGGTTACAACATCTGTGCGCAAGGGCAGGGTATGTTCAACTGGTGTTAACATTGGTTCAATTCCAGTTGTATCAATTTTTTGTAATTTATCAATCCAATCAATAATGGAATCAATTTTCATTTCAGCTAGTTTTTCATCAGAAATATCTATTCTGATTAATGTAGCGAATTTTTGTAATTGTTCTTTTGTGAATGCCATAATAGTTGCTCTTTATAAAATAACGTTTATAATCATATCATGGTCTTGACAGATTTCAAGGATTTTCCACACAAAGGGCGCATTTTAGGGATTGATTGGGGATCCAAACGTATGGGATTTGCTATATCCAGCCCAGATCTTGATTTTGTGTTTCCGCGCAAAGTTGAACAAAATATAAATGGCAAAGAACAAATTAAAAAGATAATAGAATCTGAAAATATAGTTGGTATAGTTTTGGGATTACCACTGCATGCGGATGGCTCTGATTCTGATACTACTCGGTTAGTACGTGAATTTGCTGAAAGTTTAGAAAAAGAAATATCATTACCAATTATATTTATAGAAGAAAATTTAACTAGTTTAGAAGCCAGTGAAAGAATAAAATCAAAAAAACAACACATAGATTTAGATTCCGAATCTGCAGTGGTTATTCTTGAAAACGCAATTGGAATAATAAAAAGGTTAAAAGATGTTTGATAAAACCCAAGTTTCAGAAATTGTTGCAAAATTAGCAGATGCTGAATCTATCGCTATTGTTGGGCATAAAAATCCAGATTTAGATTCTTTGGGTAGTGTGCTTGGTTTGGCTAAATTAATAGAACTTAATTTTGATAAAAAACCTATGTGTTTATATGATGGGAATATACCTGATTATCAAGATTTTTTACCAAAGCGTGATGATTTAATTTATGTCGGAAAATTACAAGAAACATTTCATGCTGATTTATTGATTTGTGTTGATATTGCTGATTCAAATAGACAATTTGGAGATTTTAAATCAGATGTTTTTTCACGTAGTGATTTTATAATAAAAATAGATCATCATCAAAACTCTGAAAAATTTGGAAATATAAATATAGATGATGAAACAGCATCCGCAACAGCTGAAATAATTTATGATATTGCACGTACTGCGGGATGGAAAATTGATTTAGATGTTGCAATTTGTTTGCTATCTGGATTAGTTAGTGATACTGGGATGTTCAGATGGGCTCGTAATTCTCGTCCTTTACGAGTATGTGCTGATTTAATGGATTTGGGTGCATCCATGGAAATTATTTTAGAAAAAATAAATATTGCACCTAAAAAACATATAATTGCATGTGGGCGTTCTGTCGCGACGGCGGAATTTTACGGAAATTTAGCTATTGCGATAATTCCACGCGCAGATTATAAAAATTTAGATGGTAGTGCGATAGAGGTTTTGGACACTTTGCGTCGCATACCTAATTTAGAATATTTTGTGTTATTAACACAATCACACGAAGATAAAATTCATATTTCTTTGCGTGCAAAAACACAACCAGTTAATGAAATTGCTATGAAATATTTTTCTGGTGGCGGGCATAAACTAGCAGCAGGCGGAGTTTTTCATGGAAGTTTGGAAGATGCAAAGAAAGCAATAATTGATATATTTACAGGGCGCTAGATTTTACCTGCGCTGCCCATAACATTTATATTTTTATCTTTATAAAGTTCTATCATTTTATCACGTGCGGCAGATAAATAAATACGTGGATCAAACACTTCCATATTTTCAAATAATACTTGTCTGACCCCAGCTGTAAATGCCAAACGTGCGTCAGAATCAACATTAATTTTACAAATATTCATTTTGCGTGCTTGTATTAATTGATCTTCGGGGATTCCTAATGCCCCGGTAATTTTTCCACCATATTTATTTATTTCATTAATTAATTTTTCTGGCACAGATGATGCACCATGTAAAACTAATGGAAAGTCCGGCAATTCTTGTTGAATTTTTTCTAAAATATCAAAACGCAATTTTCCGGTTGGGGATTTCATTTTATATGCACCATGTGAAGTACCGATTGAAATTGCTAACGAATCTACCCCGGTTAATTTTACAAATTGAACAACATCATCAGGATTTGTATAACTTGTTTGTTCAACATTTAATTCATCTTCTATACCAACTAATGCGCCTAATTCAGCTTCAACCGATACATTATATTTATGTGCATAGTCAGCAACTTGTTTTGATAGGGCAATATTTTCATCAAATGATTTACTTGATGCATCAATCATAACGGATGAAAATCCCATATCAATACAATCTTTACAAATATCAAAATCCGTGCCGTGATCTAAATGTAGTGCAATAGGGATTTTTGTATTTTTTGTAAATGCGCTAACCATCGCTAATAAAACTTCTTTTCCGATATATTTTCGCGCCCCTTTGGATACCTGTAAAATAACAGGCGATTCGGTTTGCTCGCATGCAATTAATATTGCTTGTAATTGTTCCAGATTATTAAAATTATATGCAGGTACAGCATATCCGCCATGCAAAGCGCGCCCAAGCATTTCGTCGGTATTAACTAAACCAAAATCTTTATATCTCATACATTTATTATATCATATTTTTTAGAAAATAAATAAAACTTGACAATTGACATAAAAATTCTATAATTTTGTCAAACAACAAAAAGGGTTACTCATGAAAAAAATAATTTTATCAATTGCAGCGGTTGCTGTTTTATATGGTTGTTCTTCTTCTTATACTCATTATGAAAAGAACGAAATTTATACTCAAGATGGATTTGATTGCATCGTAGAAACTGGTGAAAAGGGTGTAATGGATCGTGCTAATACAGACAAAACTAATAGTGTTATTTATCCAAATACTGCTTGTTCTGAATTGTTAAACAAAAAACCAGAAACACCAGCAGCACCAACAATTAATAAAGTTGTATTTGTTGAACAACCAACATCAACAACAGTTCGCAGTGTTAAACGTGTTTATTTACGCAATAACTGCGCCAAAGCATCTTATGGCACTTGGTGTGAATAATAAAAATCTAAGTTAAAATTAAAAAATCCCGCAATTAAAGCGGGATTTTTTATATATCCAAATCTTTTACGAATTTTGCATGTTCGGTTATAAATTTAAATCTAAATTCTGGTTTTTTACCCATTAATTCTGTTACTAATTTTCTTGTTTTTTCAGAATCTTCTACACCGTCTTCGGTTTTTGGTGGTAATTCAACACGAATCAAGCGTCTTGTTTTTGGATCCATTGTGGTTTCTTTTAATTGGTTTGGCATCATTTCGCCCAATCCTTTGAATCGGCTAATTTCCAATTTTTTATTTTTATATTTAGTTGTTTTTAATTCTTCTAATTCTTTATCTGTATCAACATAAAACGATTCGGTTCCATGTGTTACTTTATAAAGAGGCGGGCAAGATAAATATAAATGACCACCATGAATTAATTGGGGCATACACCAATAAAAAAATGTCATTAATAATGATGCAATATGCGATCCATCAACATCCGCGTCAGTCATAATAATAATTTTTTCATATCTTAATTTTGATTCATCCCAATCGTCAATAGTCCCTGCACCGATTATATCCACCAGCATATTTAGTTCTTTATTATTGCTAAATTTTTCATCTGAATTTGATAATACATTTAATACTTTACCGCGCAAAGGTAATATTGCTTGGGTTGCGCGATTGCGTGCTTGTTTTGCGGTACCACCAGCAGATTGACCTTCAACAATAAATAATTCAGTTCCATCAACACCATGTTTTGAACAATCTGCCAATTCGGCTGGCATACGTGCGCGTTTAGTCGGTGTTTTACGTGCAATATCCTTTATGGCTTTGGTTTTAATACGTGCATTTGCCAGATTAATTATAAATTCCAATAAAGCATTTGCAGTTTTTGGGTCAGATGCTAAAAATATTTCCCAAGGATCACTGATAGCTTTTTCAGTATAGCGTGTAATTTCTGGATTACTTAATTTTTCTTTAGTTTGTCCTAAAAATTGTGGTGTTTTATAAAATACTGATAGCAAGACAGCGGCTGAATCAAAAACATCCTCTGCGATAATTGCGCTCGCGGCTTTATTACCAACTTTTTCAGCATAACTTTTTAAGCCTTTGGTAATTGCGCTACGAAATCCAGATTCGTGTGTTCCGCCATCAATAGTTGCAATAGTATTACAATAACTGGCGAAAAATCCATCATCAGATGCTGCGCCATTTTCATCAGTTAAAAAGGTTAGCGCCCATTCAACGCGAAATTTAGAATCTTCAGACCAATCAGTATTACCTGCGAAAATACGTGGTAAAATTTGTGGTTTATCTTTAGTAGTTTCAGCCATACGATCTGCAACACCATTTGGATAATAAAAAGTTGCAGTTTCTGGTAAATTCATATCTTCGGTTAATAAATCTGGGGCACAACTCCATTCAACGCGAACACCACGAGATAAATAAGATTTTGCACGCGCCAACCGATAAATTTTTACTGGTTTAAATGCGGCATTTGGGCCAAAGATTTGATCATCTAGTGTAAAACGAACACGTGTACCAGTTTCTTTTGTCGCGTTTCCACGTTCTGTTGTTCCAACAGATTTGCCACGTGAAAATTTTTGTGTCCATAAATAACCATCACGAGCAACGCTAACAATAGTTTCTGCAGATAAAGCATTTACAACTGCTGCACCAACACCATGTAATCCACCACTGGTTTTATAAACATCATTATTAAATTTTCCACCAGAATGCAATGTTGTAAAAATTATTTCTAATGCTGATTTTCCAGGAAATTTAGGGTGTTCTGCCACAGGAATTCCACGTCCATCATCAGAAATTTCAATTGTTTTAGAATCAATTAAATTAACGGTAATTTTTTTCGCAAATCCAGAAACTGCTTCGTCTATTGCATTATCAATAATTTCGGTTGGCAAATGATGCCAAGCTTTTTCATCTGTGCCACCAATATACATTCCAGGGCGCAAACGAACAGGTTCCAAACCTTCTAAAACTTGGATATCGGATGCATCATAAGAATTTTGAGTTTTATTTATCACAGCAAATAGATTATATTAATCTAAAAAAAAATGCAAGTTTTGGAATTTTTTAATAAATAATTTGACAAATAATATTTTGTGTAATAATATATAAAATATTAAAGAGGTTGATAGATATTAAAGAGTTTTAAATAATCGTTTAACATTAATTATAAGAGAATGAAAATGGAAAATAAAGAAACAATAGAATTTTTGGTTAAAAAAGAAACAGAATTATATATAGCACAATTATTAAAACAACCTGACCACGATATGTATTTGAATAATGTAAAAAG
>JBMNPL010000015.1:0-14732 GCA_050943575.1 Alphaproteobacteria bacterium | reverse complement strand
AGTTAATACAAAAGAAATTGCAAAAAAAACGACTTAATATTTTCATTTTGACTTTTTTATTGTTTTTAATAATATCGTTTTATGAAAAAACTTTTAATTCTGGCTATTTTATTATTTTCCCCTTTTATTACCTATGGAAAAATCTCATCTATTTCCGCAAAAGTTGATTATATTTTTGATGGGGATACTTTTGCGGCAATTGTAAAATTAGAAAATGGTATGCGTATTTCTGTTCGTGTGAGAATTTTAGAAATTGACACCCCAGAAATTCACGGGGAATGTGAATCTGAAATTATTATGGCTAATAAAGCGCGTGAAAGATTAAAACAATTATTGCCAATTGGATCATCTGTTGAACTATCAAATATTAAAGATGATAAATATCTGGGGCGTATAAATGCCAAAGTTAAATTACCAGATGGTCGAGATGTTAGTAAAATAATGTTGCAAGAAAAATTAGCACGAAAATATACCGGCGGAAAAAGACAAAGTTGGTGTAAATAAATACTTCTTTTGATAACGAATTATTGTTCCCCTCTTGCGCTCTTTGATTTCCTGTGTTAAAATCTTCAAACGGAAAGAAAGGAAATTTATAACCATGTTTAAAAGATTTATTATTTGCGCAATAATGTTTATTTTTTCTAATTCTGCAATTGCCGAATTGCGTGTGGATATAGTTGCAGGTAATATAGCCCCCATACCAATTGCAATTCAAAACTTTGAATCACAAAATAATGCAAAATTAGCAAAAACTCTACGTGAAGTTGTTGAGAAAGATTTAAAATCAACCGGTTTATTTAGAATTATAAAACAAGCGGCACACCCGCAAATAGTCAAAATGGGAGAAATGCCCGAATTCCAAGATTGGAACGCAATAAAAACACAAGTTTTAGTCCAAGGAAAATTAACAAAAAACAAAGATGGAAAATATCGTCTTGAATTCTATGTCTGGGATATCCAAGGACAAGAACAAATTGAAGCACAAGTTCTAATTACACCAAAAAAATCTATACGTCGTTTGGCACATATAATGGCAGACGCAATTTACGAAAGATTAACCGGTGAAACTGGATATTTTGATACCCAGATAGTTTTAACAACTGAAACCGGAGATATGAGCAAAAGAAATAAACGTCTGGCAATTATGGATAGTGATGGATTTGGATTTCGCTATATATCGGATGGAAAAACAATGGTGATGTCACCACACTTTTCCCCAAATATGCAAACAATTGTATTTTTGTCTTATCGAGATAATAATCCAATGGTTTGGACACTGGATTTAAATACAGGTGCACAAAGAAAATTAGGACAATTTGGAGGAATGAGTTTTGCACCAAGATTTTCGCCCGATGGTTCACGTATAGCATTAAGTTTAGCGAAAGGAAATACTACAAATCTTTACGAATTTAATTTGCAAACTAATAAATTACGACAATTAACATTTGGCGATTCTATTGATACTTCACCCAGTTATTCCCCCGATGGAAAATATATGGCATATAATTCTAATAAATCAGGTAGTCAACAAATTCATGTATTAAATTTAGAAAATTTATCCGAACAAAGAATTACTTTTGGTGTTGGTAGATATGCAACACCCGCATGGTCGCCTGATGGAAATTATATCGCATTTACAAAAATGGCGGATGATACCTTCTTTGTCGGAATAATGTCACCAAAAGGTAAAGGAGAAAAAATATTGGCAGGTGGATGGTTTATGGAAGCACCCAGTTGGGCACCTGGATCGCGTCGAATAATTTATTATGAAACAGAAAAAATTACAGATACAGAACGCGAAAGCCATATACGAAGTGTTGATATAACAGGTCAAACTTTTTATGATATTAATTTACCACGAGATGTTAATGGACTAGAACCAACTTGGAGTCCAAAATTACCATAATTAACTAAATAACAAATATAGGAATAATATTATGATAAGGACAATAGTATTCAAAACAATTCTTTTAATATGGTTTATCCTTTGGGCGCCATTAATGCTGATTGTTTTACCATCACGCAAACTAACACGTTGGGTAATTTTCGCAAATGCCAGCGGAGTTCTATGGTTGGCACGAATAATAGCAGGTATAAAATATAATGTTCATTATCCCGCTGTTTCCCAAGATGGTATCCCATTAAAACCATGCAATTCTTTACGAGTAGACGGCAAGGCAATTGTTGCAGCCAAACATATGTCTATTTTAGAAATAGCAATTTTTGTTACAGAAATACCTAACTCATTTTTTATAATGAAACGAGAATTATTATGGATTCCGATTTATGGATGGTCTTTTTGGCGCGCAGGTATGCAACCAGTTAATCGTGCAAAAGGCGCAACAAATATGAAAAATTTAGTCAATGCTGTTGCAGAAAAAATAAAAAATGGAATGATATTAATTATATTCCCCGAAGGAACTAGAACAAAACCTGGTGCTGATATAAAAATAAAAAGTGGATTGTTATTTATCGCAGAAAAATTAAAATTACCAATTATACCCGTCGGAACAGATTCCGGATTATATTGGCCAAAAAAAGGCTGGATAAAAAGCGGTACAGCAAATTTGTGGTTTGAAAACTTATTACCCAGTACCGCAACCAAAGAAGAAATTGCAAAAGCCATCGGTAAACATAGTGCATAAAAAAGTGGATTATTATCCACTTGTTTAATTATTAATAGATTTTTCCAACTTTATTCGTAATTTTTTCATATCATCATACTTGGTTAATTTACCACGCTCTGCAATTGATATATCCCCTGTTTCTTCGGAAACTACCAATATTATAGAATCTGATTCTTCTGACATTCCAATAGCAGCACGATGTCTGGTACCGTATTTCCAATTCAAATTTGAATTTTCAGTCAATGGTAAAATAGCGCCCGCATATAAAATACGATTGTTCCCAATTATCATGGCACCATCATGTAATGGTGTTTTATTAAAAAATATTGTTAATATAAGTTCACTTGAAATTTCTGCATCTATTTTTGTACCTAATTTTTCTATAGTTCCATCAAACTCATTACGAAATACTATTAATGCACCTGTACGTTTATGCGACATATATTCAACAGATTTAATTATCTCATTTATTATATAATCAGATTTACTTTTATCTTTTGCTTCTTTCATTGCACGCGATGAAAATAAAACATTTATTAAACGCATATGCCCCATCATTGCAAAAAATTTGCGTAATTCTGGTTGAAAAACAACAACAACCCCAACAGATAAAAAAATCGCAACAAGACGAGTAAATTCCCCTAAAAGACGAAGTCCTAGCCACATAAATAACCAACTGGATAACCAAATAACTGCTAGCCCTATTAAACCACGAACTATTCTTTCAGAATTTGTGTTTTTTATAAGTCGTTTATAAAACAACCAAAGTATTGCTAATACTGCTATAACCTGTAAAATATTTATAAAATTTTGAAATATAAAACTCATTTTTTACTCTTATTTTATAATTTCCCCTGTCAATTCATCCAATGAACGATTCATAAATTCTGGATCGCCACCCTCTTCTGAAACACCATCTTTTAACGCAGTTTCACAAGGTTTATCATCAGATAGCCAATTATTTAATAAATCCCCTGCTAAAAATCCAACCCCCACACCAGCAGCAATACTAAGCCCGCCCGTAAAAGGTGCAAGTACCAACATACCAAGTCCCGTTGTTGTTGCAGTTCGTGTAATTATTGATCTATTATTTAATTTTATATCTGGTTCTGCTAAATTACCGCTAAATTCCATCGCATTTAATATATTTCCAGAAATGCTTAACCTGATACCGCGCACTGGTGTAGAAGCAAGTGATATATGTAAAGTTTCTTTGCCTAAATCTACAAAACCAACCGCACGCATATTAACATCGCGCATTTGTAAAACCACCCCTTTATTAGTTTCAATTCTGCCATTACGAAGTTTTAAATTAACAACTGCACATGAAATCGCTACTTTGTCATATTTATTATTTATAGTCAGCATATCATGAATATTGTGACGAACAGATGTTAAAAAATCACGACCATAAATATATTCCGAAGCATCAGGCAAAGCTGTTCCTGAACCTGAACTTCGTACTTGTAATGGACCATATAAACTGCCCATTAACTCTGACATATCACGCCCTTGCCCTTCTACATATAAATCTAAATCAACCGGTAAACCAGATATAAAATTCTTTTCTCTGACACCTTCAAGAATTTTGCCAATGGATATTCCTTTTGCTGTTGTTGCTGCGCGAACAATTGCAACACCTTTGGAATCGTGCGCTTGCAATCCTGCTAAAACTCGCCCATTTGCAAATCCTGTATCTGCCATAATTGAAAGAGAACTATTATTTAATGATGTTTTTATTTCTGTGTTTTCTACGTACATATCCCTGTAAAAAACAAACTTTTTAGAATTAATCATCAAATCAAAATCAATATCATCCCAGCTTTCAGAATAAAGCGGAGCGTTTTTAAATACATAAAGTTCACGATTTGGACGCTGCCAATATCCATACGTTTCTGGAAAAACTTCATACAAATTAAATTTTTCTGATTTTATATTTAAACTTATATAAGGTTTATTATGTTTCCATGAATAAGATCCAGATAATTTAATATCGCTATTATCAAATAATATTGACAATTTTTTCAAGGTCAATTTTTTTTGCCCCAATATACCCACTATATCAACTCTCATCGGACTAATTTTTGGTATACCTATCCCAATATTTTTAAATAAAGTTCTTGCATCATTTATTTTTCCACGAATGCTAAAATCTGTCGGTATTAAATTTGCTTTATCTAATGCAACATTTATAATTAATGGACTAAATTTATTAACAATTGCTATATTTAATGGATAAACACCACGTTTTTCATCCAGTTGAGAAATTGATATAGCAAAAGAATAATCTTGGTCATTTAGATAAATTTTTCCGCTATATTCAATAAAATCATCTAATTTTTTATGTGTTAAAGTTATTTTTTTAGCCTTATAATTTTCAATACTATCAGGAGTTATATAAACCAATTTTGGATTTTCCATAAGAATTGAATCTATGCCAAAATCTATATCTATCGGAAATTTACTTGGCGGATTATCTGCATCTGATAATTCAGTTTCAGGTTTTAAACCTAGTGATATATCCCCATTGATGTTTTTTTCTAGATAAACAATCGGATTTATTAAAATAATATCCTTAATCGAAGTATTTGAACCAAGTAAAGAAATTAAATTTAATCTGGCTTCTATTAATTTTATATTTATACCATCTTGATGTTTTGCCCAATCTTTTGACTTTATTACCACATCTGATAAAACAACCCGTGGAACTAACGAAAATTTCCAGAAAACTTTTCCGCGAATTTCAACAGGCATCCCAACCTTTTCAGATAAAGTATTAGAAATTTCATCACGTAAAGTTTCAAGATTTACCCTTGATAACGCAATTGCCAAAGACACCAGCAACCCAATAAAAAACATGGCAAAAATTCTTGCAAATTTATAAAAATTTCTTCTTCGTAGTCGTCTCATTTTAATCAATCTTGAGTTCTAAAAATTTTGCAACAGGGGTCATAAAACTCGGCATTTGAGCACGAACCGTTATTATTTTTCCTGTTGTTGGATGTTTAAATGATAATTTGTGCGCAAACAAAAATAATTTATTAGATTCTAAAACTGAACTCAATAAATTATTTTTATCTTTTTTATCTTCATTTCTTTTCATATACAACCTATCCCCAATGATTGGTGCACCCAATGAAAAAGCAGAATGAATACGTAATTGATGCGTTCGACCAGTTATCGGAATAAATTTAACCCAAGATAAAATTTCTGGTAATTCAGTTATAACTTTATATTTTGTAACAGCGTGTTGAGCATTTGATGGTATTTCTTCGGTATCATCAAATACCTTGCCTTTGGTAATAAAATTATCAATAGTGCCTATCTTGGGTGAAACACTACCGGATAATAATGCTAAATATTCTTTATTAGCAATCTTATCCTGAAATTGTGATGCTAACTTTTGAGCAGCGCGTTGATTTTTTGCAAAAATAATAACACCACTAGTTTCTTTATCCAATCTGTGAACTGGTAAAATCGAATCATAAGGAAATAATGCAGCAACCATTTTATCCATAGATTTTTTTATACCTGTTCCACCCTGTACCGCCAAGCCCGCAGGTTTATTAAAAGCAATAAAATCAGGATCGTCATGAATTATACATTTACGTAATTTTTCTAAATCTGCGAGTGAAAATTTTATTCCAGATTCTTGTTTGTCGGTTGTTTTTTGAATTAACCCCACCATAAATGGTGGTAAACGCAAAATATCGCCAGCGTGTAAAATCTCGTCCCCACGACATCTGGAAGAATTTATACGTATTTGACCAGAACGACATAATTTATAAAATTCACCTTCTGAAATTTTTGAATAATATCTTTTTACCCATCTTTTCAGACGAATGCCATCCTCGGTCGTTGAAACAATTTGATTATTCACCATAAGTTATTTGAATATAATTTTGTCCCGCCGACGCACCGCAGTCATTCGGAGTCGCAACTGCACCGCCAGCTGTTCCATCTGATAATTGATAACCAATTGAATCAGACCATACCTTTGTTTTGAAAAATTTACAATCAGACATATTCAATCCGTCTATAGTTAAAATAAATTGATGTATATTTTCTGGATTAACAGATAAAGAATATTTACCACCATATGGATTTTTATCAGACATTCCCATCGCTACAAAAATAGTCGTATTATCTAATCCTGAAAAGTCATCATATTCACCCAATATTGTTCTGACCCCTGTTACAATTTGAGCGACCTCATCTTGTACAACCGTTCTTTTTTGACTGCGCATAGCAGCAGAAATCATCGTGATTGCGCCGACAGTTATCAATCCCATAATTGCTAAAACACCCAGCATTTCTACCATGCTGCGACCAGATTCTTGATTTATAAGTTTCATTTTATCTCCATTTGATTTTTTCATTGTTAATTGTATCATAATTATGATGAATTTTCAATTTGCCAATCTTATAAAAAATAGTCCCGCCCTGCCCGGTGTTTATATGATGTATGATGCCGATAATACACTTTTATATATAGGTAAAGCAAAAAATATTCACGTCAGACTTCGCCAATATATAAATGTATCAAAATTAGAATGGCATAAACGCGTTATGCGTAATTTAGTTGCAAATATTGATTGGCAAATAACAGCAACAGAATCAGATGCTTTAATTTTAGAACAAGAATTAATAAAAACATTAAAGCCAAAATATAATATTATGTTAACTGATGGAAAAATGTATCCAATGATGGCCTTGACCAAACATAAATACCCCAGACTTATAAAAATTCGTAAAAAACTTTCCCAAACAAAAGATGTTTTTGGACCATACCCATCAGTTAATACACTAAACGAAGCATTAAAAACAATTCAAAAAGTTTGCCAATTAAGAACTTGTACCGATTCTTTTATGAATAATAGAACACGTCCCTGTTTATTACATCAAATCAATCGTTGTAGCGCACCATGTATAAACGGAAAAAATTATGAGCAACAAGTAAAATTAGCAAGAAAAATATTATCCGGAGATGTTCAATCAGTTGTTAAAAAATTATCAGAACAAATGCAAACTTTATCAAAAAAACAACAATACGAAGCCGCAGCACAAATACGTGATAAAATATCAGCACTAACTACAACTGCAAATCGTGGTAAACCAAATTTTCAAATTACAAATACTTTTTCTGAATCATTTAATGAACTTGAAAAATGGTTAGGTATTAAAATTGAGTCGGCTGCCGTTTTTGATAACTCTCATTTGTTTGGCAAAAATCCAGTTGGAGCAATGATAGTTTTTGGCAAAAATGGATTTATTAAAAGTAAATATAGACATTTTAAATTACGTAATATTAAAAATGCCGGAAATGATATTGCAATGATGCAAGAATTTTTATCCCGTGCTGAAAAACATCAATTGGTAATTGTTGATGGCGGACGAGCACAATGGAATATTGCAAAAAAAGTATTAGGAAATAATTCAACCATAATTAGTGTAGTTAAAGGAAATGTTCGTGATGGCGATGAGTATTTTATAATGCCAGATGGATCTGAAAATCATAAATTACCCAAAGATTCTAAGTTATTTTTAATGTTGCGTCGTGTTCGTGATGAAGCACATCGATTCGCAATCTCATTTCATAGAAACAGAAGAGCCAAAACTGAATTTACCAGCGCATTAGATGAAATTGATGGAATTGGTCCAACACGAAAAAAAGCCCTATTACATTATTTTGGCAGTGTAAAACAAATAGCTGACACTTCTGAAACTGATATCGCCCGAGTACCCGGTATATCAAAATCATTAGCAAAAAAGATTTATGAGCACTTTCATTGACATAATTTTTTTTTCATCTATAATCAATAAGTTAAATAAAAAGGATAAATAATGGCTACTTTTATTGCAAATGATATGCGTGTCGGTTGGGTAATTGCTCATAATGGTAAAAGATATTCCGTAACAAGTATTACAAAAGTTAAACCTGGTAAAGGTGGCGCTTTTGTTCAGGCCGATTTACGCGATATTGATTCTGGTAATAAAGGAAATGATCGGTGGCGCTCGGAAGATAAAGTTGAAAAATTAATGGTTGAAGATATTGAATGCCAATATTTATATGGTGATGGTAATAATAGCTTTTTTATGCGCTTGTCTGACTATGAACAATTTACAATACCTAATGATGCATTAGGTGAACAAATAAAATTTTTACAACCAGAATTGTCAGTCAAGGCAAGTTTTATAGAAGGTCACCCTGTTTCAATCACACTACCTAAAACAATTATCGCAACTGTAGAAGAAACTGAACCTGCGTTAAAAGGTCAAACTGCAACTGGTAGTGGTAAACCTGCGATATTAGATAATGGTGTTCGTTTATCTGTCCCTGTATTTATTGAACAAGGTGAAAAAATTGTAGTAAATACCGAAACATTAGAATATGTAGAACGAGCGAAATAAAAATTTTAACCAATCTTTTCGCTTTTTATCTCTATTTTTTTCTGTTATTCTGTTATTTCACAAATTGTAAGGAAATAAAAAATGAATGATATTTTAATTTTAGGTGGTGGACCTGCTGGATTAACAGCCGCATTATATGCTGCACGTGGCGGGAAAAATACTTTGGTGTTAGCTGGTGATAGAATTGGTGGATATATGGCATCAATTGATAAATTAGAAAATTACCCTGGATTCCTAGGTAATGGTCAAGAACTAGCCGATAAAATGAAAGCCCAAGCAGAAATGTTCGGAGCAAAAGTTGTTTTAACCAGCGCAAAATTAGTTAACAAAATTGAAAATGGTTTTTCTGTGCTTGCAAGTGATAATAAAGAATATAAAACTAAATCAATAATAATCGCAACCGGAGCAACCCCAAAAAAATTAGAGATTAAAGGTACACGTGAATTTATGGGACGCGGAGTTTCTTATTGTGCGACATGTGATGGATTTTTCTATACCGATAGAGATGTTCTTGTGATTGGCGGCGGAAATACCGCGCTAAATGATGCTTTGTATTTAGCAAATATTGCAAAATCTGTAAAAATTTTATATCGTAAAGATTCTTTTACACGCGCAGAAAAAATTTTAATAGATCGCGTAAATGAAACTCAAAACATTTCAGTTATGTGGAATACAGAACTAGACGAAGTCGGCGGAGATAATACTGGTGTTACATTTGCAATAACAACAAATGGTGAAAAAATAAAATGTGATGGTGTATTTGTCGCAATTGGACATGAAGCAAACACAGATTATTTAAATGAAGATATAAAACGCGATGAATTGGGTAGATTAATCCCTTCGGAACTACCTGCTGGAATGTTCGTCGCAGGTGATGTTCGTAGTGAATTAAAAATGCAAATTGCGACCGCTGTCGGAACAGGATGTGAATGCGCAATGGATGCAATCGCATACTTAAATAGTGAAGAACAAAGATAAATTTTAAAATTTTCTTTGAAAAAATCACTTTTAAAATCATTATGCTAAAATTAGTGGATTTTACTCTTGCCACGAATCGGCGTTTTTTGTAAAATTCTCCAAAGATATAGATATAAATAAAAAGGATGGTTATTATGGAATTTTCAGTTTTTCGTCAGGTTTTAATCAAAGCTTTAGGACATATGCAATCAATCGTTGAAAAACGTGCTACTTTACCAATTTTAATGAATGTTAAATTAGAAGTAGCTGACAATTTAGTATTAAGCGCAACTAATGTTGATCTAGAACTTGTTGAACATGTTCCCGCTGATATTACTTTGCCTGGAAAAATAACTGTTCCTGTTCAAATGCTTTATGATATTACACGTAAATTACCAGAAGATGCAGAAATCAAATTTAAACAAACTGATGATCAATTAGTTGTATCCAGTGGACGTGCTTTGTTTAAATTGCCAACATTGCCAGCGGAAAATTTCCCAATGATGGCGAATGCAAATCTGACAACAAAATTCCAAATGACTACTGGGGATTTAGCCCATCTTATTAATCAGACTAAATTCGCAATCCCAACAGATGATGTACGTTATCATTTAGGCGGTATTTATTTTCATATTACAGAAGAAAATCAGAAAAAAATGCTGACTGCTGTCGCAACTGATTCTCAAAGATTGGCTTTGTGTGAAATTGCAGCACCAAATGATAGTGCAGAAATGCCCGCTGTTATTTTACCACGTCGAGTTATTGGTGAATTATCAAAATTGTTAGAAGATGCAACAGTTGATGATGTTGTTGTTGAATTATCAGATACTAAGGCACGCTTTACCGTTGGACCAGCAACACTAACAAGCAAATTAGTTGATGCACAATATCCAAATTATCGTGTCGTAATTCCAAAAGGGAATGATAAAATCGCAACAATTGATAGAAAACAATTTATCGCAGCAGTTGATTTAGTTTCAATTGCAAGCCAAGATAAAACTAAATCTGTTCGTATGGAATTTTCTATGAATAAATTAATTGTTAATGCATCTAGTCCAAATGCTGGAACTGCTACACAAGAAATAGATATTGAATATAATGGTGATGAAACTTTCGAAATCGCATTTAATGTAAAATTCTTGTTGGATAATGCTAATCAAATTGAAGGTGATAAATTCCAGATAGAAATGCAAGATTCTCTTAGCCCTACAATTATGAAGTCCAAAGATAAAAAATCAGATGCATTATTTATCTTGATGCCGATAAGAATGTAAAAAAAATTACCCCGCGCATCAGCGCGGTTTTTTAATAAAGAATTTAATGGAGAATTTTATGGATATTAGAAATTTAAATCCTGGTCCACTACCACCAAAAAAAATGACAGCCGTAATAGAAGTGCCCGAAGGTGGACGTGTAAAATATGAAATTGATAAATCAACCGGACTTTTAAAAGTAGATAGAATTTTACATACACCACTTAGTTATCCCGCAGATTATGGATATTTTCCTGGCACACTAGGTGATGACGGTGATCCACTTGATTGTGTTGTTGTATCAAACTCTGCTTTATACCCCGGAGTTTTAATTGATGTTCGTCCCATTGGAGTTTTGTTAATGAAAGATCAAGTCGGTGGTGATGAAAAAATAATCTGTGTCCCTTTAAACAAAACAGATCCTTTTCATACCAACACCCATTTTGTAGAACAATTACCCCCTATTTTAAAAGCCAAAATTGAATATTTCTTTTCGCATTATAAAGATTTAGAGCCTAATAAATGGTCAAAAATTATAGGATGGGGCGATCGTGAAACAGCAGATAAAATAATTATGAAAAGTATTGAAAAATATAATTCTACAAAAAAATAATCCATATAAAATGGATTGTTTTTTTACCTATCAAATTAATTACCAAGATAAACTTTTAGTTGTAGTTTTTTTCTTGCCACGATTTTGTGTTAAAGATTGATAAACATCATTAGAAATTACACGCAAAACTAATGCATCATCATCACGATCAGCTAAAACAGGCACTACTTTTTGTTCTGGGACACCTGTATCACGTAAAACTTGTTCAATTATTGCTAGTCTTTTAGCGGCTAATTTACGTCCATCAAAACTGCGTGTGGCATGTTCTGGAATAGAAACCTGAACAGCACGTTTAGGATTGCTAACCACAATACCAGCATATTCAGAAAGCAACATATAATTATCACGAGATAATGCAGAATCTTCATTATTAAATCTAATTTTTATTTCTAGCGGGCGAATATCACTACTTTCTGATAAATCACGTGATGAATCAAATCCTTGAATAGAAGTGCTGATATCTTCTGAACTATCGCTGACTGTATCAAATTTATCAAGAGCACGATAGGTAGATAAATGTTTATTCTCGGAAACATAAGTCTTTTTAAATGCACGTTTTAATTGCATCGGAGATAATTTAGTTAATGGTATATCATCAGAATTTTTATAAGCAAAATTTTCTTCTTCGGTCATTGGTGATGTTTTGACCGAACGAACCGATGTAACAGCAACTGATGCATCATCCATAGGAACAACTAATTTACGTGTTTTTGATTCAACAGGTCGCGCAGCCAATGCTTTATCAGCAATACGTTGAAGTTCTGAAATTCTGCCCGCTTCATAAGCCTTGGCGAGAGCTTCTTTATCAACTACTTTTTCAATTATTTTCTTTGGTTGTTCAATTTGTGGGGCCGGACGCAAAACAATTTTGGTTGTTTCAGCTTTTGGTACTTCGTCCAAAGTTTCTTCTGGTAAAACAAATTCAGTAATTTTTTCTGATAAACGTGGAGAGTTTTTTTGCTGTGCCCATAAATTTTCACTAGGACGACGAGGTACCAAAACATCTGTGCTAGGTTTAAGGGCAGAAACTTGAACCTTTTTATTTTCAGATTCTTGTTTTTTCGCAACAGATACAGATGAATTTTTAACTTCTGGTGCATCACCATACATTGCACGTGCTGATACAGAACGAGAAACATTAACAAATGGCAAAGATGCGCCGGCAAAAGCCGATCCAACAAAAATTAAAGATAAAGCCGGAGAAATCAAAAATTTCAGCTGCATTAAAGTCCTTCCTTACCCTTATATTAGAACAAATAATGAATCACACGCAAGAGAAAAATAGTATCTTAAATATCATAATTTAATAAATTGTTTTGATACTTTTTTAATTCCTTTGTTTCTAAACGCGATTGTTAAAATTTCCCCTGATTCTTCTATAACTACACCGCTGCCTAGCTCTGAATGAGACACCAATTTTCCAACTAATTTATTATTAATAAACGAACTTTTTTTTGATGAAGATTTAATAATCTCTTTTTGTGGTTCTGTTTGTTGATAATATGGATTTATCCCCTGTGCAATTTTTTCAACAAATGTGCTATCTATTTCATTTATAAAACGACTGGGAGATTTATACTCTCTTTTCCCATATAACATTCTAGACATTGAATGAGAAATAACACATCTTTTTCTTGCGCGAGTAATAGCAACATATGCTAAACGACGCTCTTCTTCAATTTCACCTTCTTTTATTGCAATATCATTTGGGAAAACGCCCTCTTCCCATGCTGGTAAATAAACATTATCAAATTCTAATCCTTTGGCAGCATGAATTGTCATAATATTTACCACATTACCAATATCCGCCCTTTCGTCTTCAGTAGTCATTAAAGCCGCATGTTCTAAAAATTCTGGTAATGAATTACATTTTGAAATTACATCTTCTATTAATTCTTTAATATTTGCTAAACGCTCGGGTGCATCCAGATCTTTGGAATCTTGCCATATTTTTAAATATTCTGATTCTTCTAATAATTTTAATACCGCATCCATCGGTGCCATATTTTCCCAATCAAAATTAAATAATTTTAAAAATTTATCAGCACTAATTCGCTGTTTTCCCCGTAAATTTGCTACTCGTAATGCGGACATAAAATCTGTACCAGATGCACGTAAATTTTTAATCGCCGAATCGCCAAAACCACGTCTGGGTTTGCCAATAATTCGTAAAAAAGATAAATCATCAAATGAATAAACTAATAATCTGATATATGCTATTACATCTCGAATTTCCATCCTGTCATAAAACTTCATTGCGCCAACTAAACGATATGGAATGCCGCAACTTTTAAATTCTTCTCCTAAAACACGAGATAAAGAACCTGAGCGAATTAAAACTGCTGTTTGTGAAAAATCCCCGTGATTTATAATTGCGCGTGCGATTATTCGCGCTTCATCCCGATCTGTTAGTAATGTTAAAATATAAACTTTTTCACCAAATGGAGTACCATCTGGAGTTTTTAAATCTTTACCTAGTCGCCCTAAATTATGTTTTATCAAAGAATTGGCTGCGCCTAGAATCGCTGGTGTGCTACGATAATTTATTTCCAAAGGAATAACTTTAGTTTTTGGAAAATTTTTTTCAAAATCTAAAATATTTTTTATTTGTGCTCCACGCCAAGAATAAATAGATTGATCATCATCACCAACACAACAAATATTAAAATTATTACCCGTTAATTTTTGCAATAATTGCATTTGAGCGGCATTTGTATCTTGGAACTCATCAACCATAATATATTTAAATTGTTTTTGATATTTTTCTAATATATCTGGGGCAATTTGAAATAATTCCAAAACTTTTACGATTAAATCACCAAAATCTAAACCGTTTAATCGTGCTAATTCAGCATTATATGCTGTATAAAT
>JBMNPL010000014.1:0-15542 GCA_050943575.1 Alphaproteobacteria bacterium | reverse complement strand
ATTACTGATATTTCTCGTAATACGCTTTCGAGTAATTTTCAACTTATAAGTAATATATGTAAAATACCAGAAAATGAAATTTTACAATTATTATCTCGAACTGGGCCATTAGTTGAATCCGGAATAATAAGCATTGAAATTGGATTTGAGTATAATTTAACATCAGAATTTTCTAGATTATTAACTATGAATTTTAATACTACTGCAGAAGTAAGTAATTTTCTAATTGGCACACCATTATCAACAACTTTAAAACGTGAGAATTTTGATTACATTTCAAATGATTTTGATAAAATATCAGGCATTTTATCCGGAGCAATTAAAAATAAAAATACCGGGATAAATATTTTAATATATGGTTATCCAGGGACAGGAAAAACAGAAATGGCAAAAACTATTTGTAATACTGCCGGATTGCGCTTATATACCACATCTGAAAACAAAGAAAATAAAGACTCCAGATTATCAAATTTAGCACATATTCAAACAATTTTAAAAAACGATAATAAATCAGTTATATTGTTTGATGAAGCCGAAGATGTGTTTTCTTTATCACCAGTTAGCAGATTAACCCCCAGTAAGTTATATATTAATCGTATATTAGAAAATAATAAACGTCCGGTGATATGGATAACAAATAATTTAAACACCCTAGATGATGCATATATCCGCAGATTTACAACTGTATTAAAAATGACAAATCCTGATGAACGTGCAAAAATAAACTCGTGGCAACGTGTATTTCAAAAACATAAAGTTGAATTTCCCGAGCAAGAATTAAAACGATTAATAAATAAATATCCCGTTCCAATATCAGTCATAGATACTGCTGTAAGAAATGCTAAAATAACAAATGATTGTAAAATGATTGATTATACTTTGGAAAATTTAATGGTGGCATTAACAGGTAAATCATCAAAGAATACAAATCCAAATGTTGTAAAATTTAATACACAATTATTAAACACAGATATTGATTTAACCAAGTTAGCACATCAAATCAAAGACAAAAAATTAAATAATTTTTCTTTCTGCTTGTATGGTGCACCAGGAACTGGGAAAACAGCTTTTTGTGAATATTTAGCTGATTTACTAGAAATAAATATAATTAAAAAACGCGCTAGTGATATAGTCGATTCATTTGTAGGAGAAACAGAAAAGAATATATCCCAAGCATTCCGAGAAGCACGAACTCAAAAAGCAATGTTAGTTTTTGATGAAGCCGATAGTTTTCTTATGGATAGAAAAAATGCTGTGCGTTCATGGGAAGTCAGCCATGTTAATGAAATGTTAACACAAATGGAAAGTGCAGAATATCCGTTTGTTTGCACAACTAATTTGATGGATAATATTGACAAGGCAGCCTTGCGCAGATTTACTTTCAAAGTAAAATATGATTTTTTAACACCAGATCAGGTAGTTGCAGCATTTCAAATTTTCTTTAATCTAACTATTTCCAAAGATGAAGTTATTGATTTAGTTAATTTAACACCGGGAGATTTTGCTGTGGTAAAAAAACAAGCTGATATATTCGATATTACAAACAAATCTGAATTATTATCCAGATTAGAACAAGAACAACAAGTTAAAAAACTACAAAAACCAAAAACAAAAATAGGATTTCATATTTAATATAATTGAAAAATATTTAATCCACATATACAATAATTTATAAAAACGGAGTATTTATGTTTAAAATATCAAAATCAGATTATGTAAACGGGATAAAATGCCCTAATTTACTATGGTTAAAAAAACATCGTAAAGATTTACAACCAGAAATGAATCAGGTTATATTAGATAGCGGAACAAATGTTGGTGAACTAGCGTGCGAGCGTTTTTCTGGCGGTGTTCGCATTACTGCAAAACCATGGGAACACGAAGCTATTACCCAAACAAAAAACGCAATATCAGAAAATGCTCCATTTATTTATGAAGCCACTCTTTGTACTGATACAGGTGAATATTGCGCGGTTGATATTTTACGTAATAATAATGACGGAACTTGGGATATCATAGAAGTTAAATCTACCAGCAAACCTAATGATTATCATTATATTGATGCATCTTTTCAAAGGTATGTATTTTCACAATGTGGTATTAAAATTAGAAATTGTTTTATAATGACTTTGAATTCGGAATATGTTCGTCATGGTGATTTAGATTTAGAAGAATTATTTACTTTGCATGATACCAAAAACGAACTACAAGATATTGAAACTGTTCAGAAACAAGTGGCTAATTTACGTGAGATTCTAGATAGCCCAGAATTAGAAACTGTGATATCAAAAACCAAGTGTAATAAGTTTTACGAGTGTGGCTATAAATATCATTGTTGGAAAGATATACCAGAATATTCTGTATTTAATGTGTTTAGAGGTAAATTAGCAGATGAAATTTATTCTAAATATGGTGCAGATTTACGCAATATTCCACCCGAAATTTATGCAAAACGAATAAATTCAGGTGATATAGAATCATTCCTTAATAATACTGATATTATTAATAAAGATGTTTTGCGTAAATTTACAGATAGTTTATGTTGGCCTTTATATTATCTAGATTATGAATCAATTATGCCGGCTGTACCAATGTTTGATAATTCCAGACCATATCAACAGATATGTTTTCAATTTTCATTACATGTGCAATCAACACCTGATGCTCAATTAGAACATTATGAATATTTGCATAATAAATCTGATACAGACCCAAGGCCAGATTTAATAAAAAAATTAATAGAAACAATTGGTAATACAGGGAGTGTAATTGTATATAACAAATCTTTTGAATATACTAGAAACACTGAAATGGCACGTGATTTTCCGGAATATGCCGACCAATTATTAGCTATAAATAATCGTATTATTGATTTGATGATACCATTTCAAAACCGTGGTTTATATCGCCCATGTCAATTTGGTAGTGTATCAATAAAACAAACATTGCCTGCATTTGTTCCAGAAATGTCTTATGAAAACCTTGGGATACATGGCGGAACAGAGGCCAGCGAGCAATTTATGGCATTTATGACCGGCAAACAAACAGCAGAACAAACACAACAAATGATGACTGATTTAAAAGAATACTGCGGGCAAGATACAATGGCAATGGTTGAATTGCTGAACGTGATACAAAAACATATAAAATCATAACAATTAAAAACAAAACCAAAGGAGAAAAATCATGCCAGATAAAACATACGAGCAAACTTATTATTTAATAAAGAAAAAAAATAAAGAATGGACTTTGGACGATTTAAAAAACGCAGTAATCAAGGCTGACGATATAAATAAATATTATTCCGAAGATAAAGACGGCAAAGCATGGCTATTTACCAACACAACAGATGATAAAATATACGATGATGAAGTATGGAAAGCATGTAAATCAGAAAATTATACAAACATTGAAGCCAGCAACTATGGACGTATCAAAATTGATG
The DNA here is from genome assembly GCA_050943575.1 of Alphaproteobacteria bacterium. Taxonomy (GTDB): domain Bacteria; phylum Pseudomonadota; class Alphaproteobacteria; order Rs-D84; family Rs-D84; genus WRCA01. Next base: position 12,097 of record JBMNPL010000014.1, on the reverse strand, counting down.
GTAAAATATGCCCACCTTATGATAGCGAATTGTTTAAACAAGATACCCCGATTAACAAAGAAATATTTAAATGCATGTCAGAAGAATGCAAAAAATATGTTGGTAATTTGAAAGTTTTAGCTTCAAAACCACCCGTTCATCAACTTGTAGCGGATGCTTGGTTCCCAAATTATACAATTAAGAATGGTAATAAAGTTGAAATTCATCATATTACAAATGATGGATATGATAACAGACCTAAAAATTTAATATGTTTGCCGGGAAATGAGCATAGGTCAATGCCTACACAAAATAACGGACAACCATGCGAAAATTATAATCCATTTAAAATTCAATTCAAAAACGAATAAATTTAAGCACAAATAAAATGCGCCCTTACAGGCGCATAATTAATCCTAGGAAAGCATTCGCACATCAAATTTGTCCCATAAACAACAAAAAGTTGTAGTGAATAAGTAGTACTAGTCATTAAAAATAAAGCATAATATTCTGTTTATTGCTTTTTTTGTGGCAGTTTCTATGTCTGTAATTGTCCAAACATCACTATCATAATCAACCAAAGCTCTAGCAATATTGTATTTACTATTTTTGTAACCAGCCTTATCTGTTATTGCACTTTGTTTCTTTGTTTTAAACCAATCATTACCTATTGATTTATTTATTTTTTCTTCGAGTAAAATCTTATTTCCTAATTTATTAACTATACTCATAAATTCATCTTTTGATGTGACCCCCGCATCTGTTCTAATGGAATCTAAATTGCGACCACTTGCAGGCATAATGTGTTCAATATTTACTTTATCAAAAATATCGAATTTTAGTTGTTTTTCTTTAGCGTATAGATACTCATTTAGAAACACCAAGATGTTCTTATCATAATCCGCAAGCTCTTCCTGTATTTTATTTTTTTCCCACATTTTATTGATATGGTTATCGAAATCTATCTTGATTTGGGCACATGCATAATCTTTATGTACTAATTTAAGATTTTCATTAAATAAAAACGTCTTAAAACTGGAACTAGAATAACCGGAATCTACCAATTCCAATATAGTAAATAGTCGTATCAAACACTCTGCAAATTCTGTTACCAAAGATTCAGAAATATCATCAATTTCATACCTGTTTAAGTACGACATCAGATAAATTTTGATATTTTCATTAAATTTTAACAATAATTTAACTACTGGATAAAATCTTATTTTGTCCCAAATCTTAACAATTTTTAAGAAATTTTCATATAAAACTTCGGGTTGTCTTAAAATTTTTCCATTCGCACCCATATAATAATTCCTTACACCAGGTGTTGTAACATCATTATTTTTATATTCCCCGTTTAAGGCACGTCTGATATACATATATTCTTGCAATACAGAATCTATATTTATAATCTTATCAGTTTCTAATTGATTTACCAAATCTATCAATTCTTCCCAATTTTTCTTAAATTCTTCTTTTTGATTAGTATTTGCATACAGTTTAGCAGAAATAATATTTGCATCAGATAAAGGCAAACCTTTTGAATTTAATGAATTAAACATTTCTATAGCTTGTTCTACTTGCCAACTACGAATTTCAATCACTTGGCATTCTTTTAACAAGGTTTTAGCAAATATAAATAAATTTGCTTCACCATATTTTTCTGGTGCTAATTGGTCATAAAAAAACTTAAAGTTTCTAAAATATGGTGTATATTTATTATCGTTCTTCTTTCTTTTGATTTTATAACAATCATTTGCGGCTTCAGTATAAGTACGTTTAGTGAGGATGTTTTTCAATTCTGGTTTATATTCTTCGATTTCAGATATAGATTTATTTTTTAATAATACCACTTTCGATGCTAAATCCCAATTATTTTCTATTTCTACATGCCCCATAGCATCTGTTTTATACAAAATATTAAAAATTATATCTCTTTGCTCTTGTAGACCTTTTATTAAACCCATTAGTTGGATATCACTTTGTAATTTATCGTTTTGTAAACTATCAAGCTTATCTTCAATTCTTAATAACAATGCTTTTAATAAAAGTAAGAAAGATGTCGTTCTTTGTTGGCCATCTATTAAACTCAATTTGTTTTCTTCCGAACAATCGACTATTATGGTTCCAAAGAAATAAGGATCTTTATCTTCAGTTTGTTTTGCATGTATAAAACTTTCAACACTTTGAAATAAATCATCGCATTGTGTAACGGTCCATGAATATTCGCGTTGATACTCTGGAATTACAAATATGTCATTTTTATTAAGTTTTAAATATGTACTAATAGATTTTAGCTGGGGCTGGATATTATCTTTGGCCATATTTTATTCCTTTAGTTTTGAACTAATTCTTGTTGTGTATGATAATATTTTTGAAGTTAAAATGTCAAGTAAGATCAGAACGCATATACTATCTTTAGTTATATTATATCTTTAAATTATTAAAATATAAAAAGTTGTTAAAACAATGCAAACACCCATAACATATAATAAAATTACAAAAACAACTTGTTTATTTTTTACATCGCTTGCTTATATTATTTTACATCCATAGAGAGTTTCAGGAACGTTTCTTAGTCACCACATCTTAACAATAATTATGAAAATATGCTTCCTATAATTATCTCAAATTCAGATAATATATCTATACTCAATATAATAAAACCGTTCGATTTATTATTTAAATCGAACGGCTATCTATCTTGGCTCGGGATGCTGGACTCGAACCAGCGACATACGGATTAACAGTCCGGTGTTCTACCAACTGAACTAATCCCGAATAGCCGAGCTATTATAAATATCCAATATATAAAATGCAAGTGTTTTTTATAATAAAATATAACCCCTTTACTTTTTATGGCTCAAGGATTATCATTTTAACAAGTATTAGGGGGTGTGGGGGATAATTAACAGGAGTATTATTATGACCACAAAAAAAGATTTTAACGAAATACAAGTTTGTTTTCATAAAGAAAGAGTTTCTGCTTGGCCAACAATAACAAAAGAACTTGGCACAATATCACCAGATAAATTCCAAGAATTACTTAGCTTATTATTATCGGCAAAACTTAAAAATAACTGTATATCTAGTTTTAAATTTCATACAGAACAAGGTTATTCTTATAATCCAGAAACAAAGGAAGTATTACCAGATAAAATACTTTTAAATTTTAAAGATTTTCATTGGGCTAATATGAAATTCTATTGCGCTAAAACAAATGAAGAACGAGCAAATTATAATAGCAGTTATAATAGTCGTCTTGAAACATGTTATAACAATTTAAAATCTGGGAAATGCGAATGTCAATTTATGATAAATACATTCGGTAAAATTATCTTTCCCGAACTTTATAAAAATAAAATAAGATAACTTAACTCACTTAAAACAAAAACTAAACCGCACCCACAGGGTGCGGTTCTAAAAAGATTATTTATCATACAATATTTTTGTATTTCGATCGATTTTATGTTATAATATTAATTAATTAATTAATAAGTAAATAAGTAAAGGTGATTAAAATGTCCAAAACTTTAATTAAATTTTCATTAGATGACCTAAATAAATTTGCACCTGATGGTATTGTTTTTGAAGCAAAAAAGACAAAATTGGAAAATGGTGAAATCAAAAACTTTATACATGTTATCCCTATTGAATATAGAAAAAAGTATCCTTACATTAATAAAGCAAATAATTTTACATATACATCATATTCTTTAGATGATTTAACTATCGACCTTATTAACTCGGATATAGCAAATGCTAATTCTAAATCAGAACTAACAATTAAAAGCATGAAAAACAAAGGAAATAATTTTGGTAAAGGTGATTATCCATATAAAAATAATGATAATATATTTAATAAAACAAAATTATATAATGAAATGCCACAAATAAATTGGAAGACGTTAGATTCATACGGAAAAATCACGGAACAATATTTTCAATTGTCTTCTAAATTGCAAGAAACTGATAAAGTTTTCACACAACATAAAAACGTTAAAATACCTAAAAAATCAATATTTAACAACAAATATAAGCAACACGTTGATGAATATAGTAAATTACATGATATACAAATAAAACTAGAAAAAGAACGTGATATTTTACAAAAAAAACAAAATGAAATACACAAAAAATTAATTGATGGTTTTAATGCTCCCGCAATTCTGGCTTATGCATATCGTGCAGCACTAGATGAAAAAATATTGCAAAAATTTAATTCTAAGGATAAATATAAGCAAAGCATTGAAAGATTAAACAACATTGGTGTTAAATCAGGTAAACAATCTGGAGTAGTACATGCCGAAAACTTAGTAAAAGAAAAACGAGCGATGGATAAATCACCATACAAGCCAATTATTCTTGATAAAGCTGCAAAAGAGACATATGACGCAATGGCTGAGAAAGTTAGGAATAAAGAAACAATTACTCCAAAAGAAAATAAACAATTTATCAAACAATTTTTTGATAAAAGTTATGAATAATCTATCTATTTTGATGGGCTTAAAATTTACGCACCCACAGGGTGCGGTTTTATTATTATAGATATAAAATTTATACAGTTAATTCAACATTGTGGTTAGCCCAATATTTATTTATATATTCGGCTGTTAAATCGGCTTTTTCTGCATTAAATTTATTTTGAATCGCTTTTTGTCCTTTGAAAAATAATCGAGCCAAATTTCTATTTTTTGTATAACCACCCTGACCATTCATCATATTTCTGGTGGCCATTAAATTTAAAAAACGTCTTTTTTCCTGATTTTCCATTTTATCCATCTCTTCATCCAAAGAAGCAGAGATTTTTTCTTGTTCAGCTATTTTTTGATCAATATCATCCAATTGACTTTTATTAGAATCATAAGCATCTATATTATTTTGTAATGGATCTATATTGTTTTTTTGTTGATAATCAATTTGACTATCAATTTGTCCTATTTCTGCATCCATGCTTTTAGAAATATTGTCATTATATCCGATTACAACATCAGCCCGTTTTATTTTATTATCATTTTCAGCTTTTTTAGCTTTAAATTGATCAATCATTGATTGTTTAACCGCAATTCTTTCTGAATTACCACCCTGTTTTTCAGCTTCTAATTCCATTTCGGCTTTTTCAATCTGTTCTTTTATATTTTGATTTTCTTTAACTAAATTATTTTTTGTTTTTGTCGCTATTTCTTTACGGTTTTCTACTGATGATTTTCTCGTTTCAAATGGTTCTTTATCTGATTTTAAATCATCAATTTTAACTTGAGCCTGTTGAATTTTAGATTCTGCATCATTACGTTTTTGACCACCTACTTCATACCCAGCAAGATTTTTAACATTATTATCAAACGTGGTACGTTCGGCTTTTAAAGTATTTATACTATTTTGTATATTGGCTTGTATTTTTCCTTTTGCGTTTATTCGGGCATCAACCTCTTTATTACGTTCCTCAATACGTTTATTTTCTAGATTATCAACCTTATAATATTTTCCACGACGACGAATAGCATTAACACCCATATTGGCAACATTAAAAACTCCTAATACACCGTAATGTAGAGTTTTATCAACCGCTTTGGATATAAATTGCATAGCTTTATTATCTTTATTATAAGACATTTGTGGATCGCTAAAAATACTAAGAGGATTTGCCGCCAATTTTTCACGCAAAACAGAAGTAGTATACCCCCAACGCAATTTTGATAATACTTCATGCGCTGCGCTTATTTGCTCGTCAGATTTACCTTTACGAATACCATATTGAGCAATAAGTATATCCAGTCCCAGACCTTGTCTGCCATTTTTTAATGCGCCTTCAAATTGTTTCGGGGTATTTGTTTGCGCGTAATTTAAGACTTCAACCAAAAAACTAAAACTTTCTGCTGCCTTTGGATCTTTACCTTTGAATTTTTTTTCTATATCTTTAGATAATTCCAAAAACTTTTTAAGACCATCTTTCGGATGAAAACCAGCATCATAAATCGCCACTGCAATAGGCTTTGAAATATCTGGCATAAGATATTTATCACGCAAAGCGGCATTTTTTAACTTACCAATTGTATTTGTGTGTATACCTTCTAGTTTTTTCTTTAATTTCTGTGCAGGTGTTAAAACATCTTTTTCATTTGGTTCTACATAATATTCACTTTCTGAATTACTGTAATCAGTTTGCTCCAAAGCCTTGGTTATCGGTTTGGTTATCTGCTCTCCATCATTTTTTGCAAAACAATCACGTAAATCTTTATTTAAAACTAAATTGCGTAAAAGTTCGGGATAAACAAATTTAAAATCATGAATTTTATTACTTATATTTTCTTTACTAGGATCAAACCCTTCCTCTATTTTTTCAAAATTAATTTTTTTATATTTTTGCATTGAAGCCACGTCATTTAATTTTAAATTATCACTTTGTTGATAATATTGTAAATAGTCAATAATCCCTTTGATGTTTTGTTTTATTATGCCATTTGTTTCATATTTGCCGGCTGATACATCTGCAAGAAATTTATTAAAATCTTCTATTTGTAACTGTCTGGCAATTTGACGACCATAATTTTTACCCTCGCTTGTTCTTAAGAAATCAAGTAAATTTTGAATTTCACTTTTTGCAGATGATTCTATTTTTTGCGGAGCAAAAACACACCCATAACCATACACAAGGTTAAGATAATCTTCCGCACCTCCAACATCTCTTATAGTTTTACGATTTTCATCCATTTTGCGAAATGCTTTTAAAAATTCACGATATAATTTTTCCCATTCTATATCATCCATATAAACCCCTGCTTGATTTGGGTCTGTGGGATCTGGTTCAGGGTAATTTCCGGCAGAATCTTGAACAAATAATTCTTCCCAACCGGCTTTTTTCATTTTTGTATTTAATTTGCCTTCTTTTGCAAATTTTGCCGCTTGTGATAAATATTGTTCATCCGCTGAATGTAAATTCAGCCATTTTGATAGAAAAATTATTGACTTATTAAAATCTGCCATTTTATTTTCCCCTTGCTTGCTCTTAATTATTATAGTGCATCGCTTGACAAATTTCAAGGTTTTTTAAATTTTTATTATATTTTGCTTTTTAGAAAAATCTGTAGTACAATATTATGTGTATTTTGTAATAAATTTATTGTGTGAAAATATCAGAAAGTTTCTTTATTTTTCCATACCCATATTTTTAAAATTCTTATCCCTATTATTTTTCTTTCTGGTTTTGTTCGTTCTATTTTTACAAAAAACTTTAAAATTGATTTGATTATTTTTCCGATTTTTCTTCGTATAATAAGACCAAATTTAACAAAGTATTTTTGATAAAATATTTTAATCTTGGGGGTAAAAACATCTCGGATTTCATAACCTTGCCCTAAAATACAACAACCAAGAAATCTCTCCATAACATGTGGTAATTGATTACTTTTCCCACTTTCAAATTTTCCAAAATCAGATTCTTTAAATTTTAAATCTTTTATTATGTTAAATAATTTTGCGCGCGCCATAAACATAGTTCCCGCTACAAAAGAAATTTTATTCTGATATTTAAATTTTTTATTTATAAAATCCCTTGTTTTTGCACAAACATCCGCATTCCAATAGTGTTTCTCATTATCTGTAATAATTACCGGATAACTTGAAACCATCCCAAGTTTTTCATCATTTATAAAACTATCCAAGCATTTTATAAAATTATCTGGCTCAAGAAATTCTAGTAAATAATCACGCCATTTTGTACCATTTATTTTAATATTAGTTTCTGGTATTCTGCTCGTTTTTAATTTAACAAATCTTTTCGTATGAATTTTTATAAGATAATCATAATTTTCTAGATTTACAGAATTTAACATCACAATAAATGGCCAAATATCAGCGCCAACATTTTTTACTATGATTATTTTAGCGTTTGGAAATTTTAATTTTATTTTTGATTCTATTTCTGGTTCTTTCTGTTGTATTGTCACAATTAAATCAAGAACACATAAATCTTTGATACCGACCAATTTATCAAGCAACATATCAACTTGATCCAAGTAATATAAATGCAGATGGACAACTATACGTTTCATATTAAAAAACCTTTTTATTATATGCTTCATAATAGAATGCTACAAAAGCGGTTGCAATAAAAAACTTTGTTTGTTATATTTGCGCTAGTAAAAATAAAGCAAAAAGGATTCAGAAATGTATATTATGGCGTTAAATTGCGGCAGCAGTTCACTTAAATATCAAATTTTTGATGTTAATTCTAAAACTTCTATAATTGGTGGATCAGTTGAAAAAATCGGTTTAATAGATTCTTTTTTAACTCAAAAATATCCAGATGGTGCCAAACAACGCAAAGAAGTCGCAATGAAAAATCATGATGATGCATTGACTGAAGTTATAAATATGCTACGTGATGCATCTATTGATTTAACTCAAATTGGTGGTGTGGGTCATCGCGTTGTTTTAGGTGGGGAAAAGTTTAAATCATCTATTGAAATTAATGATGAAGTTATTAAAGCCATTGATGAATTATCTGCAATTGCCCCATTACATAACCCTGCAAACTTGACAGGTATAGTTGCCGCAAAACAGTTATTGCCACTGGCAAAACAAGTTGCTATTTTTGATACCGCATTTTTCAGCACTTTACCGGAACATGCTTATCGCTATGCTGTGCCAAGTGCTTGGTATCGTGAATTAGGTGTTCGCAAATATGGATTTCATGGAACATCTCATTTATATGTTTCAAAACGTGCTGCAAAACTTTTAAATAATCCAGAACCTAATTTAATTACTATGCATATTGGATCTGGCGCATCTGCAGCCGCAATACGCAAAGGGTTGGCTGTTGATACATCGTTGGGCATGACACCATTATCTGGGCTTACTATGGGTAGTCGTCCGGGGGATTTAGATCCTGGGGTTGTTATTTATGTTCAACAACGTTTAGGATTATCCGCAGACACAATGCAAAAAATATTAAATAAAGAATCTGGGCATATTGGTTTAACAGAATGTTTTCAAGATAGACGTGATTTAGAAGAAAATCGTGAAACAAACCCTATTTGTCAATTGGCGCTAGATATAGAAGCCAATAATGCAAAAAAATACATCGGTGCTTATATGGCAACACTTGGACATGTTGATGCGATTGTATTTACCGCTGGTGTTGGTGAAAATGATGGTTATTTACGTGAAAAAATTACCAGTGGTTTAGAAGAATTGGGAATAAAAATAGATCAAGATAAAAATGCCAAAGGATTGGCAAGATTAGGTGCTGGTGAAACAGAAATTTCTACCCCAGATAGCAAAGTAAAAGTGTTTATGATACCAACAAACGAAGAGTTAGTTATTGTTGAAGATACTATTGCAATTATGAATGGGACTTATAACCCAAATCATATGGAAATGAATTATTCGTTTGCAAAATAAAATTAGCGCAACAAATCGCCTGCTTTGATATATTCTGGTGAATTTTTTGGCAGGCGAGATTGCGCAGATTTTGCATATTTACGCATCTTTTTTTCTTGTTTTAACATATTATAATATTCTGCGTATGCCCAATCGCTGCGTGCATCATCTCCGTAAGCCTTTACCAAAACTAAATAAGACAAAGGCATAGGTTCTGTTAAAATTGAACGTTTAGCCAATTGAATTGCTTTATCTTTATCACCAACTTTATTACGTTCGGTTAATACCAGTGCCAATGCGGTTTGAATTTGTGGTGCATTTTTTTGTATTTCTAAAGATTTTTCATAAGCCAAAACACTATCATCATAATGTCCAAATTGATATTCAATATCACCTAATAATTCGTAAAAATAAGGATTTTTCGGATGTCTTGAAATTAATTCTTGAGTAGAAATTTTTGCTGATTTTAAGTCTCCACTGCGCATATATCTGATTGCACGAGCATATATTGCCGCATCAGATTTGTTTTTTGATGGGTATAAATTTTCAACTTGATTTTCAGTTTGTAAATACCCGATTAATTTTGCACGAATTATTTCATAATTAACATTTATTTCAATTTTTCGTTTTGTTCTTGGTTTTGATTTTATTTTTTCTTTTACATTATTTAATCTTTCACTGATTAGCGGATGATTTTTATTATAAGGGTTTATTTTAGTTTCAATATCGCCGGTTAGTTCTTGCATTTGATTTAAAACTTGAACTAATCCATTTGGATCTATTTCTGCCTTGATTAACAAGTCAATAGCCAAATCATCAGCCAAACGTTCCTCATCACGTGTAAAAGCCAATAATGATTGTCTGGAGATACCACTGCTTCCCATTAAAAGCCCTGCCCCAGCAGACGGATTTGCAACCATTAATCCAACACCCAGTGCCTGCATTATCATAGTTCTTGTCATTTCATCACGCATACGCCCAGACATTTGCGTTATATGCCCACCAATCATATGCCCCATTTCATGCGCGACAACGGCTTGCAAGGCTTCTGCAGATTTTATACGAGTTAATAATCCGGTATATATAAAAACATCTTCACCACTTGTAACAAAAGCATTAAATTCATCATTTGCGATTATATGAACACGAACACGACCATCGGGAATGTTTGCAGCAACAGCGATTGGTTTTATTAATTTTTCCAATCCCAATTCTATTTCTGTATCACGAATTTCAGTTACCGCAAATACTGGGGAACAAATTATTAAAAACAAAAAAAATGATAAAATTCTTTTCACACATTCAGCCTACAAAAATCATATATTTTTTGCAATTATAAAAATTTATAAATTTTCTATTAATACTTGACTTTACCGATTATTTAATATAGTCTTTTGCCGATTAATAAAGGATTTTAATATGCCAAGAGTATGTCAAATTACTGGGAAAAAAACTGAAGTCGGGATGAATGTATCACATTCAAATCGCCGCACAAAACGCACTTTTTTACCTAATTTACAAAAAATGAAATTTCATAGTGATATTTTAAATCGTGATTTTTCATTGCGTATTTCAACAAATGGTATTCGCACTTTAACCAAACATGGCGGGTTAGATGCGTATGTTATTGCGAAACCTATTTCCAAATTATCTGATGATATGGCTGCTGTTAAAAGAGCCATTGAAAAAAAATTGGGAACAGCTGACAAAAAAACGATTGTAAAAAAACCGGCACACAAACCGAACATTTCTGCACGTTTAGCAAAAAAGAACGCTGCAAAAAAATAAAACATTGGCCTTGTGGCGGAATTGGTAGACGCGCTTGACTCAAAATCAAGTTCCGCAAGGAGTGTCGGTTCGATTCCGACCAAGGCCACCAAAAATTAAATGCCCCATTGTGGGCGTTTTATTTTTGGATTGGATTGGCGGAAGAGAACCGAAGGTTCGGGACGGAGCAAAGCGTAGTGAAAGGGGCCCGCCAAAATTACCAAGAGAAATACGATTGGAATAATTTTGGCAGGGAATTATACAATCCGACCAAGGCCACCAAAAATTAAATGCCTTATAATAAATGGGACATTTTTTTATTGATTTTTATATTTAATATAATATATTTGATACCAAGAGGGATATGGAGAATAAATAACAAGGATTAACCATGTCTGTAAACTCTATTTATAAACTTAACACTTCTGATGACAATATTAAAAAAATTCTTGAACAAAACAATTGTAAAAGCATAGAAGGGTTAAATTATCAAGAAGTAATCTCTCTTAAATTATATAAATTATCCGGATATTTAGATCTTTCTGAATTCGCACAAGGGGCACTTAAATTAAAAATTGACAATTCTATTCCCGAAGATCCAAAATGGAAAAATATGGAATATGAAAGTGTTAAGGAAGAAAAATTTAAAATAGTAAATAAAAAAACTGATTTAATTATACTAGATGCCAGCAAAGCAGGTGATTTCGCATTTTGGCAGACTGATGATTGTAGAAAATGGCATTTTATAAAAGAAATTATACTTAGACATCCAAACCAAGTTTTGCTTTTTGGTATAAACGACTATTTGAGTTCTTCCATGAACAATGATTTAGATAATCTCTTTGAAACAGCAAAACAAGAAAGCATAAAACGTAATATAGAAGAATATTATTCTGGAGAACAATACAAAGATTTTAAGCAACACTTGAATAAAATAAATATAATTAACAAAGAAATACAAATTAGTGAA
>JBMNPL010000013.1:0-16209 GCA_050943575.1 Alphaproteobacteria bacterium | reverse complement strand
ATTAACCCCATTTTTTCCAAACTTCCTATCCCAAAGTCGTTTTTAAAATCTGCTTCATTAGTAATATCATTTTTACTGATTCCATAAACACCACCATCTACATAAAAATGATTTTTTATAAGTATTGTTTTGATTAAATCTGCAATTTCTTCTCTGCTATATGCCATTTTAAACCCTTATTTATTAATTGTTATTATTTTACTATATTATATTTATTACAAAAAACAACTATTGTCAAATTTTTATATAAAAATTGTTTGTATTTAAATTGATGTATTAATGATTTATTGACTAATAAATATCGATTGATATAATTTGCCCTATGGAAAATTTAAAATCATTTTTCAAAAACATGGGGCAACATTTATTACGTGCTTTGTTTTGGATTACACTTGTTATCATTATTTCATTAATTTTAATGATTTTACGATATGGTACAGATTTACCTAATTATAAAAAACTTGCAACTTATGCCCCCCCTGTTGCAACACGTTTATATGCTGCAGATGGTTCATTGTTAATCGAATATGCTGAAGAACGTCGTGTATTTATTGATTATGCTGATATGCCACCAATGTTAGTAAATGCATTTATTGCCGCTGAAGATAAAAATTTTTGGCATCATCCTGGGGTTGATATTTTCGGAATTATTCGTGCTGGGGCAAATAATATTATTCGTTTTTTTGGTGGTCCAACTAGATTTACAGGTGCGTCAACTATTACTCAACAAGTTGCGAAAAACTTCTTTCTTACTAATGATAGAACTTTTTCACGTAAAATTCGCGAAGCTATTTTGGCATTAAGGCTTGAGCGTGCATTCTCTAAAGAACATATTATGACATTATATCTTAATCAAATATTTTTAGGGGCACGTGCTTATGGTGTTGGTTCTGCATCATTAATGTATTTTAATAAACCAGTTAAAGATTTAACCTTGTCCGAAGCAGCATTTTTGGCATCTTTGCCAAAAGCACCAAATGAAAGAACGCGAGCAGCAGAGCGTCGCAACTATGTTTTGCGCAGAATGAAAGAAGAAGGATTTATTACTAAAAAAGAAATGTATGCCGCATCTGCAGAACCGGTAAATATAAATGTTGAGTTTATGGCACAACAATCTGACGATTTTCAATATTTTGCCGAAGAAGTTCGTCGACAATTATTAGAAAAAATCGGACGTGAAGAACTTTATAATGGTGGTCTATATATCAAAACAACTATTGATCCTGAATTACAACGCGTGGCAACTAATGCATTAAAAAACGCATTAGATGCTTATAATGCTGGTAGAACAGAAAAATTACAAGGTGCACTTATCGCTCTGAATCCGCATACTGGTCGAGTTCTCGCAATGGTTGGTGGGGAATCTTTTGCGGAAAGTAGTTTTAATCGCGCAACCCAAGCAAATCGACAAATTGGATCAGCCATTAAACCGTTTGTTTATTTAGCCGCATTAGAAGATGGAGAAAATTGGAATCCAACAACTTTACTTTTAGATGTGCCCATAGTTGGTTGGAAAGAAGATGATTCTTTATGGAAACCTGAAAATTATGATAAAAAATTTTTGGGACCTGTACCTCTTCGTTTATCTTTGGAACAATCAAGAAATGTTCCAACTGTCCGTTTAGTGCAACAAATCGGTGTAAGAAACGCTATTTCTGCGGCACAACGTTTTGGGGTCTACCCTGAAAATTTAAAAAATATGAATTTATCTTTAGCTCTGGGATCTGGTGAAACCACACTTGCAAAATTAACCATGGGATTTGCATCATTTATAAATGGGGGACGCAAGTTAGAGCCAAAAATGGTTGATTATATTGAGGATAGATATGGTCGTGTTTTAAATTCTGGCACAATAAACATTCAAGAATGGCACGATAATTTACAACCACCAAAACCCAAAGAAAAAGATGAACCATTATCTGATCCGCAAAGTTTATATCAAATTGTTTCAATAATGCAAGGGGTGGTTGAACGTGGAACTGGGAGACAAGCAGCGGTTGCTGGACATTCTATAGCTGGAAAAACCGGAACAACAAATGAAGTTAAAGATGTTTGGTTTGTCGGATTTTCTAAAAACTTGGTTGCAGGTGTATGGATGGGATATGATACACCAAAACCAATGGGTGCAGGTGCCGGTAGCCATATGCCAGCCAGAGTATTTTCAGAATTTATGACCATCGCTTTAAAAGACGTAAAAGATCAGCCGTTTTCAGTTCCTGGCGGAATTGAATTTCGCAGAATCAATCGTAAAACTGGAACTGCTGCAAATACATCAGATGGCGGGATGATTATTCAAGAAGCATTTAAAATAGGACAAAAGCCAAATACTCAATCTGATAATAATAAAATCATACATTCAGATAGCTATCAACAATCTGCTGAAGTTGGCGGTGTATTTTAATAATATAATGATTAATTAGTATTTTTGTGATATAATTAATTCATAAAAAGGTATCTTAAAATGAAAAAATTCGTTAACTTTCTTTCTATATTTAGAATAATTACAGCATTTGCAATAATTCCTTTATTTTTATTCCAAATGCATTGGATTGTATTTATATTATTTATTTTGGCGGCGCTTAGTGATTTTTTTGATGGATATTTAGCAAAAAAATATAATGTAACTAGTAAAATTGGCGGTGTATTAGATCATATTGGAGACAAGTTACTAGTTGTAAATTCAATGATTATTTTAGTCGTGATGATGCGTGTATGGTTTATTATGGTTCCGATTATATTAATGATTGCGCGCGAAATATATATAAGTGGGTTACGTGAATTTTTAGGAACACAAAAAATTGAAATGCCTGTACCCAAAGAACGCTTTTCAATTGGAAAAATTAAAACTACTTTGCAAATGATTACTATTGGGGCATTCTTTTTATTAATTGCTATTGGTTCTAGTATTGCATTACCTACTACTACTTGGGAACTAAAATTGCTAGAAATACTTACAATTGGATCTATTGCTACAACACCTATTATTTATCGCTCTTTATTATCTATATGGAATACTTTACCTCATATTTGTATTTTGGGATTATGGTTATCCTTGATTGCAAGTTTATGGTCAGCAACAACTTATACAATAGATTTTAAGAAAAAAATTAAAAAATTGAAATAAATAACGATTAGAATATTGATTATAATTAGTTAAACATCTGTTATTTACATTCGTTTATCATTTCTTGAATTTCGGCATTTAAAATTAAATCTGTTTTACGTGCCTCGTTAATTTGATTAATTCCATATAAAATTGTTGCGTGATTACGATCGCCCATTAAACGTCCAATTTCAGACAAAGATAAATTAGTTGCAGTTTTTAATGCAACTGACATTATTCCACGCGCACGAACTATATTGCGACTACGTGCTGGACTGGAAACAATATCAAACGATACACCTAATTTTTCACACATTGCGCGAACCATTGATAATGGTGTTTTATGTTTTGATAATGTATCTGATAATAGTTTTTCAGCAATTTCACTTGTGATTTTTTCACCCATTAAATCACTAAATGCATTAACTTTATTTGTAATACCAGTAATCAAATGACCATCGGCTTGGATACGAGTTGATAAAGATTCCGCAATATCTGGTGATAACCCAGAACGAAGCAACATTGTATAACGAACTTTTTGATTTGGTGCCGCTAAATCAGCAGTTAAACCGCTGGCAAATACAGATTGTGTGCGACGATCAAACCCTGTTAATGCAGATGGTGCAACATTAGAAGTTAAAACAACACTGACACCCGCATTAGATAAATCCAAAAGTAAAGAAAGAAACTCATCCATGCATGCACGTTTACCAGACAATACCTGAACATCATCCATAATAAATATATCACAATCACGACAAAAATCTTTAAACGCAAAAACTGATTTTTCATTGATAGAACGTAAAAAATCTGAAACAAATTGAGACCCTGTCATCATCAAAGCATGACCACGTGCAGCCGAATAAATACAATTAGCTAACATAGTTTTACCACTGCCAGCAACACCATAAATAAATAATGGTGAAAAAGTTGCGGTACCTGATGCTAATTTTTTCGCAGCAGATACAACAAAAGCATTTTCATCAGATACAATAAATGAATCAAAATCAATAATATTTTGTTTAACAGTCGGAGTTATAACAGGTTGAAATGTTTCAATTTTATTATCATTAGCATTTATATTTACAGATTGAGCTGCGCGACCTGTACCTAGATATAAAGTTAATCCAAATTCTTGGGCAACAGATTTTAATATATGCATATAAGTTTGAGAAATAAAATCGACTGAAAATTGATTTTGAGCAATAATATCCAAATTATTATCAACAACAGATATTTTTAAAGGAGCAATCCATGATTCATATGCAACAGGAGGAATTTTGGCCGCTATGGCACCCCGAATTGTTTCTGCATTTGCTGAAACTATATGCTGCATTGCTACCTGCATTATCTTACTCCTTTCCTTCCGCTAAATAAATAATCTGATATAAATTAATTTATAAGATAAAAATGAAATAGCAAATTTTTTTAAGCAAATTTTGAAAAGATTTTACTTGCACCCGATTCGGTTTTTTACTGGTTTTCTGCGGATTGTATAGACACTGTATTGACATTTGATGTATTATATTTTTACATATCCTGTATCTGTTTTTCTAATTTTTCCATCTAACTCAAGCATTATTAACTCACTTTTAATTTCTGATACACTTTTTTTGACAAGTTGTGTCAATACAGATTCTGAAACAGGAATTGTTCCAATCTTGTCTAGCAATTCGCTTTTATTTTTTGTGTTTTGTTTTTTATTTTCAATTTGATGATTTTTTATGAAAAAATCATCCCCGCCCTGACATAAAATTGCCTTTCCTTGTTTAATTAATCGATTCGGTCCGGCTGAACGCTCGTCCGATGGATGTGAAGGAATTGCATATAATAATCGTTCATAATCTAAAGTAAATTTCGCCGTTGACATACTACCAGATTTTAAATCTGCTTCTCCTAAGATTAATTTTTCAGAAATCCCTGCAATCCAGCGATTGCGTTGAACAAAATTATTAGGAAGCGGTTTGCTCCCAACCGGCATTTCACTAATTACAACACCACGTTCTATTATTGAATAATATAATTTTTCATTTTCAATCGGCCAAGCATAATCTACACCACCAGCAAGAACAGCAATAGTTTGTGAATCACCTTGGGCACGTAATGCCCCCTTGTGTGCCGCAGCATCTGTACCCATTGCCATACCAGATACAACCGCATACCCATGATTTGCAAAATCATTTGCAAGATTTGCCATAAACGATAATCCTGCAGCACTCGCATGTCTTGTGCCAACCATACCAACTGATTTTTTTGATAAAGTTTTTATATTTCCACGAACACATAATATTGGAGGATGATTTTTGATTTTCCGTAAAAGTTTCGGATACTCCGATTCGTTATTACAAATATATTTTATACCTAATGAATTTGCTAAATCTATTTCACGTTTTATAGAATCAGAAAAATCTTGATTTATATTCAAAGATTTAACAGCAGATTCAACCGAACCGTATTCCTTTATCAAATTATTATATTTAACCGGACCAATACCCGGTGTCCGAAGAATTAAGAGTTTATTAAATAATTCATGCATTGATTGCAATTACAAGCCCTAAAACTAATAAACCAACTATAATTAAACCAGCGGTTAATTTTTTTGTATCCATTTGCATTTTTGATTCTGTGCCAGATAATAATCTTTTAATATTTTCACGATGTTGGAATAAACATAATGCCGAAATCGCTATAAACACCAAACCAATTTCAAAACTAGTTGCAAAACCTAATAACGGCATAACTAAAAAACCAACAATTGCGCCTAGACTAGAATACTTTGTTGTAATAGCGACCAATAACCATTCAATACCAATAACTATAAACATCAATGGATTTACAGCCAACAATACACCAAACATACTTGCATTACCTTTACCACCTTTAAACTTTAACCAAATTGGGAAACAATGCCCAATAATAGCAACCAATCCGCAAATTACACCAAAAACAGGCGATATAAAATGTGTACCCAACCATACAGCGATTGCGGCCTTGGCCATATCAAATGCCCAAACACCAATAAATCCACCTAGTCCTAAAACACGTGCAACATTTGTTGCACCTGTGCCACCGCTTCCAATATTTCTAATATCCCCCTTGCCCAGCATTTTAATTAATAGCCAACCAAATGGAATACTGCCTAGTAAGTACGAAAGTATTAATAAAATTATATAAATCATTTGCTTTTCTTTTTATCTGCATGTAAAATAGCGCAAAAGTAAAGATAATAAAAGGAAATAATAAATGGCAAATCATAAATCGTCTAAAAAAAGAATTTTAGTAACTAAAAAGAAAAACGCGATTAATACTGCGCGTCGAACACAAGTTAAAACATTTACCAAGAAAGCAGTAAAAGCAATTGAATCTGGTGATAAAAAAGCCGCAACCGAAGCATTACGTACAGCAGAAAGTAAAATTATGAAATCTGCTGGTAAAACAATGCCAAAAAAATCTGCTTCTCGTAAAGTATCACGCCTGACTAAAAAAGTTAATGCGATGAAATAAAAGTAATTTTAATAAAATAAAAACCCGCGATTGTGCGGGTTTTTATTTTTTATAAGTTTTTTTTAATTTAATGGAGCACCCCAATTTTGTTGGATGTTTCTTTCTGCATCCATCGGGCTAACTAAAACCTGTGGAGTTAATATTACAACCAATACATCCCTTTGACTGGCAGTATCACGAGAACCAGACAATGCCATAAAGTCCGCATCACCAACCCCATATCTGGTATCATTATTATTTTGACGTTCAAACCCAGACAAGACCAATATCTGACCAGATTCCATTATCACTTCTTGCATAAAACTACGTTCTTCAACTTCGGGCAATTGTAATACAACTTCACCAATTGTTTCTGAACGCATATTTATAAGTTCGCGAATAGACATTCTGAACATCAATAAAACTTTACCGTTTTCTAAAACATTTGGTAATAATTGCATAGAAAACCCAGTTTCTAAATCTTCCTGATCAACCGTACTAGATTCTACTGTTGTAAAATTACGTGATTCGAATCGTTTAATATACCCAGTTGTTTTTGTATTAGAAACTGGTGCAATGCGATTATTACGAGTTGTAACACCAACATTTGTAACCAATGATACTTTACCCTGACGTGCCAATGCTGTAATTAAAGCTGAACTTCCTTGGATGTTTGCTAATGAGCCACTCGCTGTACCATGCGCGTTTGTTCCTAAAACAGCGATACTCATAGAATTGGCATCAGTTGCCCCAAGATTATTTTTCGGATTTGCTGCCACAGTCAAACCAGAAGCAGAATTAATCGCAGCAGATAAATTCAAACCAAAAGCTGATGAATTTTGAATTGAAACTTGCAAGACTTTAACATCAATTGTTATTAATTGAGATAAACGCTTGTTTTGTTTTTCAATATATTCTTTTACACGAGTTAAAACAGATGGAGGTGCAGTTACAGTTATTGTCCCCAAGGCACGAGAAACTTTGAATTTAGAACCACTAGTTTCACCAATTATAGATTCTATTGTTTTTTCAACTTCTTCCCATTCGCGTAAATTTGATTCCATTGATACTTGGTTCCCATCATCTGTGCGAATCGCAGATTGAAAACTAACATCTGTCCCAAGTGCAAATAAAGTAAATGTTTTTGTTTCTGTTTCATAAAACACTATATTGTTTTTATCATAATACCATAATAAATCCATATCAGTTGAAACTTGATTTAATAATCCTGATAATTTACCAGTATATGCAATACCCATTGTTCTTTTTAATTTTTCAGCACTTATTTGACTATCAATTTTTACAGGAATTCCTGTAATTGAATAAATATTATTTGCCAATACTTGTAAATTTATTTGTTCCCCTAACATAATGGTAATACCTGTGTCAGATTCAAATTCTTTTGGTAAAGAATTTTTATAATCTAACATTGTACTGGTATTGCCCAACCAAACACCTTCGCTGGTGGAAATTGTATCAGTTGATATTTTTGCTTTTGGATTTCTGGACATTTCAAATGCGTCATACGCATTTACAAAATCTTGATCAACTGTTGATGCAACCTGAGCAGATTCTTTTTTGGCACAACCATACAAACCAAAAGCAAATAATAAAGAACCAATAATAATTATTTTTTTCATAATATATTTTCCTACTCAAATATTTTACGGCAAATAACGATTCGCCGGAACAATTTTTTATTCTTCCATAGTCGTTATTACTAAAACACGATTCCCTTTAAAAAACTTTGCATAAGGTATTGGTGTCGCACGACTAAAATTTCGCACTAAAGCACTGGATACATCCATAAAGCGCCCTTTGAAAACAGCCGATGCTTGAATTGGATATTCACGTGAAGTATTCCATACCAAATCCCAACCTTCTTTATCACACCAATCTTGTAAAACTTCACGCAAAGTTTGACCAGATGCAACAACCCAACTTCTAACTTGATCTGGGATTAATTTTGTTTTTGTATCTGAATCTTCTACTTCAAATTTATTGTCTGCAGTTATTAAATCTGAACCTGCTTCATATTCTGCATCAACAATATTACTATTTTTTATATTAGATTTATTTGAACGAGAGATAGATAATATAGAACCACCATCGTCTTCCATCATTTCAGTATGCATTAATGGTATTTCAGCCTGAGATTCAAAAATATTAAATCCTGATGGTGCCTGATACGGATGTGTTAAATCTGCACCGCCAGCCCAACCTGCACCAACATTTCTGCCGACAAATTCACCACCCATACTAATATTGTTTTCTACAACTACATCTGCACCTGCCTTGGAAACAATACGAACATTATTTCTATCATCAATATTATTTGTAATTGGAGTGTTAGGGGTCGCATCATATCGGATATCTGCATCAGACCCTGGAATTGGCCAAACTTGTTGTGATGGTATTTGTTGATTACAAGGATCAAAATCAGATGCGAACACATATCCGCAAGCAGTTGCAAAAAGTGCAAAAATAAAGAACTTCCGGAACATAACCTTTCCTTTTATGTTATAATTTATCTATATTGTAGCAATTTTTGCGAATCGTCGTCAAGACAATAGTAGTTTAGTATTGTTAGATTTTGTGATTAACAAAAATTATGCTAGAATCAAAATAAAAAGGAATTTGATATGAATTATGAAATTTTTTCTATTATATCTGCCGGTTTTGGATTTTTACTTTTTCTTGTAAGTATATTTTTAATAAAAAGAACTAGTTTACTAAATAAAAAATTAAATACGTTAACCGCAACTATTGTAAAAATGCAAAATACACTCAAATCTAAAGAAGCAACAAATACAATTGTGCAAAATTCAGAAATAATCTATCAAGATTTATTACAACAACTTATAGCTATTACATCTGTTATCGGTATAAAACAACGTGAAACACCAGAACATCCATTATGGCAATGGGCTGGTGGATTAATGGATGAATATTCAAAAAACCCTTATGTTTTAGAGCAAATGCGTCAAGCAATTAAACTTGATTCTGCGGTTGCACGAGCAACAGAAATATATATTGAACATGCTTCTAATTTTTTAAATCATTTGACTGAAACAGATTCTGATGGATTATTAGTATCCGCTTTTTCAGACGGATTATTGGGGCAAACAATAACTTTGCTTACCCAAGCCCGACAATTAGCAACTAGTAATTAAATGTTTTCTGAAAAAACTATCTTGGAAATTTCTAAAAAAAGAGCCGAGCCAAAATGGTTGCTTGATTGGCGACTAAATGCATTTGAAATATGGAAAACAATGAAGGAACCACATTGGGCTGAAATAGATTATGAACCTATTGATTATAACGCACAAGATTATTTCCACGAAGCCGAGCCAATTGATAATTCTGATTTAAAAAAAACATACGAAGCAATGGGATTACCAATTGAAGAACAAAATGCCTTGCTGGGAATGGCGACAGATTTAGTAATTGATTCTAAATCTGTAAATACTAGCTATACATCTGAACTTAAAAAACTGGGAATTATATTTTTACCCTTTTCCGAAGCAACTCAAAAACATCCAGATTTAATAAAAAAATATCTGGGGACAGTTGTGCCATCAAATGATAATTTCTTCGCAGCATTAAATGCCGCGGTATTTTCTGATGGAACATTTGTTTATATTCCAAAAAATATAAAATGTCCGATTGATTTAGCCAGTTATTTCAGAATAGAAACTGCAAAAATTGGTCAATTTGAACGCACATTAATTATTGCGGAATCCGGTGCAGAATTATCTTATATGGAAGGTTGTAGCGCACCACGTCGCCCAAATCATCAACTTCATAGCGGGGTTGTAGAAATTATCGCGATGGATAGTTCTGTCGTAAAATATGCAACTGTTCAAAATTGGGCAAATAATATTTATAATTTCGTAACTAAACGCGGTCGTGTGGAAAAAAATGCAAAATTATTATGGACTCAAATTGAAGTAGGTAGCGCAAAAACTTGGAAATATCCATCATCTATTTTATCAGGAACCGGTGCACATAGTGATTTTTACTCTCTTTCTATCACCCGCGAGGATCAACAAGCCGACACAGGAACAAAAATGATTCATGTTGCTGATAAAACTACTTCAAACATAGTTTCTTATGGTATAGCATCAGAAAAATCTAAACAAACGTTCAGGTCTATGGTTTCATTTGGTAAAAATATAAAAAATGCAAAAAATGCTAGTAAATGTGATAGTAGAATGATTGGTAATAAAGCGACTCTGAATACTTTACCAACAATTATTCTTGGAAATTGCGAAAACGAGCAAAGCCACGAAGCAACCACAGGCGCGATTGATGCGGCCGCCCTGCTTTATTTAAAAATGGCGGGGTTAAATGAAGATGAAGCAACTGCATTAATTATCGGTGGCATGGCAGCACCTGTAATTTCTAGATTACCGATGGAATTTTTAGTAGAAAGTAAACAATTAATTCAAATGGCTTTAAAAAGTCAGGAGTAAAATATGAATTTACTTGAAATAAAAAATATTAATGTATTATTTGAAGATAAAGAATTATTACGTGATATTAATTTGAATGTGGTAAAAGGTGCCCGACATTTACTACATGGTGATAATGGTTCTGGAAAAACAACCTTGGTTCAAACAATTGCTGGTAATTTTGAATACAAAGTTAAATCTGGAAATATAATTTTTGATAATCAAGATATTACAGATACAAATACAACTACACGTGCATTAATGGGGATTTTTATCGGTGCACAAAATGTTCCTGAAATTAGCGGATTAACAATAACAAGTTTATTAAAACATTCTATGACGGCGCATTATAAATTTCAAACTGGTAAAGATTTATTAATAAGCGATTTTTTAACCAAAATGGAAGATGCATGTAAAAGATTAAATATCCCAAAAGAATGGTTAAATCGTAGTGTAAATATAGGTTTTTCTGGTGGTGAACGAAAAAAATTAATGTTTTTACGTCTGTTAATGATAAATCCTAAATTAGCTATTTTAGATGAACCTGATTCCGGAACAGATATCGCCACACAAAAATTATTTGCTGAAATTATGCACGAAATGTCTGAAACCACATTTTTATTTATTTCACATCAAGAAAAATTTACTCAATTAGTATCCCCAACCGCAATCACATCTTTATCAAATGGTAAAATTGTGATAGAATAAGATAATGAAGCAAAAAGGATTAGAAAAATGTCAATAAAACAAAAAACTGCGGATAATAAAATAAAAACATCAAATCTTTCAGAATGGTTGTTTGTTGCACCATTGAAATTTACAGGATTATTTTCCGTTTTAACAATAATTTTATTAACATTAATGAATTTATTTTTTACAAATCAATATTTTCAGGTTATAAAAATTATTTCTATTATTGCTATGTTAGCAATCTTTGTTTTTTCTACTTATAAGATAATACGTTGGACATCAGACGATAAATTAAATCATAAAAGTTTTATTATGCTTAATACAGCACAAAATATACTTAGTGTGATATTAATTTTAATAATTGGATTTTTATCTATTTTGCTACCACGAATTGTTACTAATTTTAATATGGCTGTAATTTTAACAATATTTATCGGTATGTTGACTATTTTCTTAATTGGAAATGGATTATTAAAAATAAAAAGTTTATTTTGTCGCGCAAGAAATCAAAATGTTCCTAAATGGAAACTTTGGTTATCTATGCCATTGGGAATAAATTTATTCTGGTATTCTGGATTTTTATTACCAGATAATAAAAAAACGTCTGATACCATAAAAACAAAATTTAAAGCATTTGATGAATTAACCAATTGGATAGTTAGAAAACCATCAAATACTATTTTAACTTTTTTAATTTTTATTACGTTTGGCGGTGTAATGATAACAACAGGAATTAAAACTATAATTATATTTTATGCCGCTTCATTATTAATGTTAATCATATTAATGTGGAAAAAATTACGTAATAATATTAGTGGATTATTTTCAACTGGTATTATTATTTTAAATATTGTTGCTGTAATTGGAATATTAATTACATTAACATATTTACCAAAACAAACACAAATTATTGGTGAACAAATTGAAATAACTGAAGTAAATAAACAATGAACGGAATTATACTTTTTCTTGGTGTTTTAGTTGTATTGGTATTGGGAAAGCCTGTATTTGTCCCTTTGATAATCGCGGCTTTTTTATGGTATTTAACAAATGCGATTGTGGCTTACTATAGAAAGTTATTTCCATATAAAGATAATAATCGGTTAAATAAAACTTTTGATATTATTACAATTTTATTAACAATCGCTACTCTTGGGGGATTTGTTTATGGTTTTTCAACACAAATAAAACCAATGTTTATAGAACTTTATTCTCGTTTGCCCGAAATCCAATCAAGCCTTATAACATTAACACATTATTTTTCTGATGTTTTTGGTATAAAAATCAACCCATCTAATTTACCTAATTTTACAGCGATTGCGACAAATGTTAGTTTATCTGTTGGTAATGCGATGTTATCACTGGGGATAGTTTTGATTTATATGTTATTTATGTTTATAGAACAAAGCACATTTAAAAAGAAAATATCCCGTTTATTTCCTGATAATCGTAAGTTTAAAAAAGTAAACTTTATTTTAGATTCAATTGGAAGCAATATGAAAAAATATATGTTTATGAAAACTGTTGTATCGGCTGCGACAGCAATTTTGGCTTATTTATGGCTTAATTATCTGGGTGTTGAATTTGCAAGTGTTTGGGCGTTTGTTGTTTTTATTACAAATTATATCCCGACATTTGGCGCAATTGTTTCTATATCTTTACCTGTAATTTATTCATTAATTACAGCCAGTACATTGCAAATACCATTATTAGTCGCAGGTGGATTAATAGCGATACAAATTTTATTAAGTAATATAATTGAACCCAAACTTACTGGAAAAACATTAAATTTAAGTACACTTGCAATTTTAATAAATTTAGTATTTTGGGGAATGGTATGGGGTGCAATTGGAATGTTTTTCAGTGTACCGTTATTGGTGGCGACATTTATAATTACTGCACAATTTGATAAAACAAGATGGATTGCGATTTTGTTATCTGCGGATGGAGAAATTCCAGATAAAGAAGAAGATTAAAAAAATCCCGTCATTCAACGGGATTTTTTATTTACTTTTTTGCTCAAGTGTTTGTTTTGCTGCTTCTATGACTTTTGCAGTATATTTGCATGATGAAAACAATCTTGATTGTTTTAAACCCCCAGTTGCCTGACAAAAACCTTGTTTATAGAAAGAACATATTTTTGGTTTGGTAAAATCATTTTTATCTGCACAAACTTCATATAACTGATATTTAAAACTATTTGCAACAGGGTCATCCATAAAATTATTCGCTAATTTTAATGTATTTTCTATTTCTGGTAAGCCTGCTTCCATCATTTTTTTATGAGGGCATGTTAATAGACCCATAATAGATTTTTTAATACGGAATTTATCTATATTATCAAATGTTGTTATACAATCTTCAAATATTTGTTTTTTGTTAGCGCCACAATACCCATTCCTATAAAAATAACAAATATGTGGATTGGAAAATGTGAATTTTCCTGATTTTGTATCTATATCAATATCACTAGTATATGTGGCAAAACTACCAAGATATGCTTTTTTATCACTTCTTAATAAGATTTTTAAAATTTCACCTATTGTTTTTGGATCTGTTTCCATAATATTACGATGTGGACATACGGGCATTTTAGAGTTTTTTTTATCATCGTACCATTTAAAAACAGCATTCCAACCATGTTCTAAACTTACACCAGATAACATCAAAAGTATCACTCCGAGCAAAAATTTACCATTTTCTGCATAGTCAAATTCTGACAATTTAGGCACTTTTTGAATAATCCTTATCCCACAATTCATTAAACCCAAGAACGCTGCAAAATAAAAAATACATTTAGCTTTTTCTTTCTTTGTCATATAAATAACCCCTATAATTTAAATTATAAATCAAATAATAATTATAATTATACTATTTGTCAATTTTTAATTCAAAAATAAAAGGGATAATTATCCCCTTGTTTTAAATAAGAATTTGTTTTGATTAAAAAAATCTATTTTTCTTTTCGTTAGTTATTTCGCCTGAAAATTCTTTTAAAGCCTTTTTCTGTTTATCTGTTAATTTAGTTGGAACATGTGTTGTTATTTCTATAAATAAATCACCACCTGGAAAACCACGACCACGAACACGCATGCGTTCACCGACTTGGGTTCCGCTTGGGATTTTTACACCTAATTTTTTATCATCAATTGTTTTAATATCAATTTCCCCACCCAGCGCAAGTGTTGTAAATGGAACACTTTCACGCATAAACAAATCTCGCCCAACTCGTTTAAATTGTTTATCTGGTAAAACATAAACATCTACGAAAAAATCACCAGCAGGTGCGCCCATTATACCTGCTTCGCCCTGCCCTGCAAATCGCATTCTGGTGCCGTCTTGGATGCCGGCTGGAATTTTTACCTGAATTTCACGACGTTTTTTAACAACCCCCATCCCATCACAATCACTACATTTTTTAGAAACCTTGCGCCCCAATCCACGACAATCTGGACATACTGATTCCATTGCAAATAAACCACGACGAGTCCGAACAGCGCCTGTTCCGTTACATGTTTTGCAAGTTGGTGCTTGTTTACCATCAGCAGTTCCATGCCCATTACATTTTTCACAACTCACACCACTGGTAAATTTAACCGTTTCAGTTTTTCCTAGATACGCATCTTTTAATGAGATTTCAATTTCATGCAGCATATCACGTCCAACATGCTGGGCGGATTCATTACCACCCATATCAAAACCGCCCATCCCAAAAGATTTCATGGCTTCTTTGATAATATCTTCCATATTGCCACCACCCATATCAAATCTGAATGTGCCACCACCCATATTACCAAATGGATTTCCGGAAAAGCCACCTGCGGACGCACCATTACCACCTGCAAAAGCAGCATCACCAAATTGATCATAAGCAGCGCGTTTTTGAGGATCTTTTAATATATCAAAAGCATTATTAATTTCTTTGAATTTTTCTTCGGCTGATTTATCCCCCGGATTTTTATCAGGATGATGTTTCATAACCAGCCGGTGATATGCTTTTTTAATATCCGCATCAGACGCATTTTTTGCAACACCTAAAATATCATAAAGATTTTTACTCATAGTGATTTAGAATATAATGCTATACACAAAAAAATCAAGCCCGCATTACACACGGGCTTATAAAATTATACTTTATTTTTATCCCCGTATTTTTTGACCAGCTCTTATAAAACTAGCAAGTGATAACAAACCGCATGAAGCGGCAAACCCTATTGAAAATCCTGCAGATTCTTTTTGTTGTTCTAATGCTTTTTGTTCTGCTATAGAATTTACTTGCTCTTGTTTGGCTGTAATGTTTTTATTGTTTTTTAATATCTGGGTAGATACATAAGTAGCAAAAACAGAACATGTAGCAGCAACAATTCCAACTGACATATTTATAATAATCTGCCTTTTATTATCTTTTTTTCTTTCTTGTTCAAATGGATATATCATTTTCATTCCCCTATAATTAATGCGTTAAATGATTTTTAAATT
>JBMNPL010000012.1:0-16614 GCA_050943575.1 Alphaproteobacteria bacterium | reverse complement strand
GAATTACGTGAAAAAACATCCGCTGGTATGATGGATTGTAAAAAAGCGTTAATGGAAAATAATGGTGACATTCAGGCTGCATCTGATTGGTTGCGCCAAAAAGGTATTGTTAAAGCCGCGTCTAAGGTTGGTCGCGTCGCATCTTCTGGTTTAGTTACCGTTGTTAAATGTGATGGTATGGGCTGTGTTGTTGAACTGAACGCGGAAACAGATTTTGTTGCAAAAAATGAAAAATTCCAAAAATTAGTTTCAGATGTTGCAAGTAAAGCATTGGAACTTAGTGGTGATTTTGATGCAACAATGGACGCAGTCAAAGATGATATTGCTGCAACTATTGCGACAATTGGTGAAAATATGAATTTACGCAGAATTGCAAAAGTTACTGGGCAACATATTTATTCATATATTCATAACGCCTTGGTTTCAGGAATGGGACAAATTGGTGTAGTAGTTGGTTTAGAAGGAGACAAGGCAGGTGCTGATGAAGTCGGCCCAAAAATTGCAATGCATATTGCTGCAAATAAGCCAGATTTTATGACTATTGCTGATGTTGATCCAGCCACTGTTGAGCGTGAAAAAAAGATTTTTATTGAATCGGGTGCAACAGCTGGCAAGCCAGAAGCAGTTATAGAAAAAATGGTCGCGGGTCGTATTCAAAAATTCTATGGAGAATCTGTTTTAGAAGAACAGCAATTTGTAATGGATCCATCCAAAACTATTAAACAAGTTATGGCAGATGCTGGTGTAAAATTAACAGGATTTGCTTATTATTTACTAGGCGAAGGCATAGAAAAGCGCGATGATAATTTGGCGGATGAAGTAGCAAAAATGCTTAAATAAAATCCGAAAAAAGAAAGAAAAATCGCGCATAATAGCGCGATTTTTTTTGTATTAATGTTTTTAACTATCAGCAAATTTTAATAAGGACAATAATTGCTCTTAATATTAAAATTTGTTATAATTCATTAAAGGAATAAAAAATGGCACAAAAATTATTTGATATGTTACAAGAACGCGGGTTTGTTAAAGATATGACTCATCCGCAACAGATAAAAGATTTATTAAATGGTAATAAAAAAATAACTTTTTATGTTGGTATTGATCCAACAGCAGATTCTTTACATATTGGCCATTTTTTCGCATTACGTATGGCACGTCATTTACAAAATGCGGGACACAAAGCGATTATTTTAATTGGCGGCGCAACCGCATTAATTGGCGATCCAACCGGAAAGTCCGATATGCGCAAGATGTTAAGTAAAGAACAAGTCGCCCATAATTTAGCCGAAGTAGAAGCATTAGCGCGTCGTTTTGTTCTGCCAGAAACTAAATTTGTAAATAATGCCGATTGGATAAATAAATTTTCCTATGTTGATTTTATGCGTATGGTTGGGGTTCATTTTAATGTTAATACAATGCTAGCATCCGAGGCTTATGCTCGTCGTCGTGAAACTGGTGGATTAACATTTTTAGAAATGGGATATATGCCAATGCAGGCTTATGATTTTGTTTATTTAAACGAAGTTGAAAATTGCGTTTTACAAATTGGTGGCAGTGATCAATGGGGTAATATTGTTGCCGGTACAGAATTATTTAGAAAGAAAAATATAGCCGAAGGTAAAGAACCTGCGGAAATATATGGCTTAACTGCACCACTTTTAATGACGGTTGATGGTAAAAAAATGGGAAAAACAGAAAAAGGAACATTGTGGGTTGCACGTGATAAAACCACTCCGTTTGAATTTTATCAATATTTTTATAATATGCCGGATGAAAATACGGGTCTGATATTGTCATTGTTTACAGATATTCCAATGTCAGAAATTGTTGCAATGTGTGCAAATGATATTGTATCAGCCAAGAAAAAAATGGCATACGAGGTTACTAAATTAATTCATGGTGAAATGTTAGCAATAGATGCTGCTACAACTGCCAAAGTTTTATTTAGTGGTGGTGCAGAAAGTACCGGAATTCCCAGTAAAGAAATAAAGATGGCAAAAGACATTAATATTGTTGATTTTTTGGTACAATCTGGCATTGTTCCATCTAAATCTGAAGCCCGCAGAACAATAGAACAGGGTGGAATTAAATTAGATGGTATAAAAATTACAGATAAAGATTTTATGGTAGAACCTGCTGATTCAATAATGATTCAAAAAGGTAAAAAAACTTTTTTGAAAGTATTAACTAAATGAAAAAAATCGCTTATTAGCGATTTTTTATATTTTGTTCAGGAGCGATTCTTAATTTAAGAATTTTATATTTTTTATATATATTTTCTTTTTCTTTATTCAACATTTTTAATTTACGTTTTAGATCACGACGTTCTTTACCACTGGACATTTGCATTTCCATTTGGGTGACCATAAATTTATAAAGTAAAAGTTCTAATTCTTTGTCTCGGGCTGTATTAAGCGAGTCAATACGAAATTCTTCATTCGAATTTTTAATTTTTGTATTTTCAATTGTACTAGTTGTTTGAGTTTGACCAAATGTTTTACTTGATATAAGCATAAAAAACATAAATAAAAATAATTTTGTTTTATTTTTGTAATTTCTATTCATAATTGTACCTTTTAAAAATTTATCACTTAAATTTTAATGTAGTATTATATTAAAATATTATCAAGTAAAATTTGATTTAAATTAGGATTAATATTGTAAATATGATAATATTATGTAAATGAAAAAATATACCTATTTTTTAATTTTTTATTTTTGTATTTTTGTTGGTGCTGTATTTGCTACACCAAATGAATTAGATGCGGTAAAAAAACAAATTGTTCAGGTTGAGCGACAAAATAAAAAAATAGAACAACAAGTTCAAACATCTGATCGCGCAGTTGAAAAAACAAAAAAACAATTGGTTAATGTGGCTGAAGATTTGGATAAAATTGAATCTAGACGTAGTGAAATAAAAGATAAAATTAAAAGTTTAGATTTGCGTAAGGATGCTTTATTAACTTCTATTGCCACAAATCAAGGGCGTTTAGCTGAAGCCGCCGCAGGATTAGTTACTATATCTAGAAATCCTTCGTTTTCAGCCAAAGATACAAATGAATATATTTTAACTTCGGCTTTATTAACAGGTATTGCTGAAGAATTTAATTCTGAAATGCAATCAGCAGAAAAAAAGATTGCAGAATTAGAAAAAATTATGAATGCCAGAAAAGAACAACAAAAAAAACTTGATAAAACTGCAAAAAAATATGAAGAAAATAAAAATTATTTAAATAAATTAATGCAGACACGTGCGGCACAAAATGAAAAATTAAAATCTCAACAATATGAATTGCAAAAAAAACTACGAGATTTATCAGTTCGTGCAAAAAATTTATCTGAACTTACTGCTGGTTTATCCAAGACTGAAGTTTCAGCCGATGATTCATTTAGTTGGAGAAAAATGCGCCCCCCTGTATCAGGTATTATGTTACGTAGGTTTGGGGAAAAATCTCCGTTGGGACTAGTTTCGGATGGTTGGTTGATAAAAACACGCAGTGGCGCACTGGTAACAGCTCCTGCTGATGGTCGTGTGGAATTTGCGGATGATTTTCGTAAAAATGGTAGAGTTGTAATTTTTTCACATAAAAACTCTTATTATTCTGTTTTGACAGGTCTAGCAACATCCGATGTTTTATTAGGTCAAGAAGTTTTAGCAGGCGAACCAATTGGTCGTATGCCAGAAAATAGGGCAGAAATGTATATGGAATTACGTCGCGGAACAAAAGCGATTGATCCCGCAAGACTTTTTAACGAGCCGTAAGATTAGTAGTATTAGTAATTATATATTCTATTAATTTTTTAGAATTTGTGCATTGAGCACAATTATTTACTTGCGAATTAGTTTTTGCGATTTTATTAGGTAAAAGGTAATTTACTTTACACTTTTGACATTCGTAAGGAATTTTATCTTTCATAGATATGATTGTGTTGTATAGCGGATGATTTCTATTTTCGCATAATGCAGCATAATGGTTTATAGTTGCAGGTATTTCTTTTGCAAACTTTGTTTTTGCTAAAAAATGAAATAATTCTGATTCAGTTCCCATAGTATTTGCGGTATTTATCAAAAGCCCACACAAATATATAATCCAGTTTCTAATTCTTTCTGGATGGCGAAATATTTGTTCGGAATGCTTCATTTGAACTTTAGCCATAGCGGAATCGTTATGAATATTATATAAATATACTCCTCCCATATAATTTACAAACTCAGAGTTTGGACGTGCAATATGATCAAAAACATTATAAGCCTGAATAGCGTAATCTGTTACAAATTTCGCATCTTCAAAATATAAAAAATTTTTATCAAAGTAAATTTTATTTTCTTTTATAAAATCAGTGCGATATATAGTTGCGCATGCACTTACCCGCTCATTTAGGTATTTTATAGTTTTTAATGCTCGTTTTTGAGAATTAGAGTTTGATCTTCGTTTACCAATCGCTTTAAATAATTCATTTGAAACAGTCGGTTTTTCAATAGCGGTTGTTTTGTGTAGTTGTCCAACAACCATTCCAGTATTTGGGAATGTATCCATCAAACGATAAAAAGCTTCTAAATAATAAGGATCATAGCCATTGTTTTTATAGCCTATAGTATCATCTGAATCTACGAACATTAGATATCTTCCTTTGGCAACTTTAATACCTTTATTACGACACAAAGAGACACCTAAATTCCCAATTCTTTTATTATTATCAATAACTGTAATGTTTTGCGATTTGTGTGTTTGTTGGATTGTTTGTAATTTTTTTAAAGTATTATCGCCAGAAAAATCATTTATAAATATTATTTCAAGGGATAAATGTTTTTGTCCCGCAATAGATTCAAAGCAATCATTAACCCATTGTGCCGAATTATAACACGGGACTATAACTGACAAAGTTGGACGAGAACTACACCTTGACATTAATTTATACCTTTTAGTAAGTTATTTTAGTTTAAATACTATATCAGTTTATATTATTTGTCAAGTTTTTCTCTCTTGCGTGTGTAATTTTTTTTTGCTAAATTTCTTTATGAAAAGGGGAATTTTATGAAAAAGACTTTAATTTCGGTTTTATTATCTTTTGTGTTTGTTTTTGGCGCATTTGCTGCTGCTAAAAAAGCACCTGTAAAACATCTGACAGATGCTGAAATTTACGAGCAATTGAAAAAATTTGCGCTTGTGTTTGAAACTGCACGTGAAAACTTCGTAGAAGAAGTAGATGAAAAGAAAATGTTAGAAGCAGCAATGAATGGGATGCTTGTAGAATTAGATCCCCATTCTTCATATTTAAATGCGGATGATTTAAAAGATTTTGGTGATAAATCTTCCGGCA
Source organism: Alphaproteobacteria bacterium (assembly GCA_050943575.1). Lineage (GTDB taxonomy): Bacteria > Pseudomonadota > Alphaproteobacteria > Rs-D84 > Rs-D84 > WRCA01. The sequence goes on along the minus strand of JBMNPL010000012.1, from coordinate 11,292 downwards.
GTTTTGGTGGTATTGGTATTCAGATAACATCTGATAAGGGTGCAATAAAAGTTATTTCTCCAATTGATGATACACCTGCATATCGCGCAGGAATCAAGGCAGGAGATTATATAACTCATATTGATGGGCAACAAGTTTTTGATATGACATTAAACCAAGCCGTAAAGAAAATGAAAGGGCGTCCTGGGACAAAAGTAAAACTAACCATTATTCCAGAAGAACGTGGCGATTCAAAAACAATTACAATAACTCGCAGTATAATAAAAGTTAAATCAATAAAATTTGATGCCAAAGGAGATGATAAAAAAATTGGATATATTCGTGTTTCTGATTTTGGTGCAAAAACTGCCAAAGAATTAAAAGACGCTATTAAAAAATTAGAAAAACAAAAAGTAATCGGATATGTTTTAGATGTCCGTAATAATCCAGGTGGATATTTAATCGCCGCTATTGAAGTTTCGGATGCTTTTTTAGATGGTGGGGAAATAGTTTCAACTCGTGGTCGTGGCAAAGATGATATTGATCGTACTATGGCAAAACCAGGTGATTTAACAAATGGTAAACCTTTGGTAGTTTTGATAAATCATGGATCTGCATCAGCATCAGAAATTGTCGCAGGTGCCATACAAGATAATAAGCGCGGATTAGTTATGGGAAGTCAATCTTTCGGAAAGGGTAGTGTTCAACAGCAAAAACCTTTTGGAGATGGAACAGCAATTCATTTAACTATTGCACGATATTATACACCATCGGGTAAATCAATCCAAGGTGAAGGAATCACCCCAGATGTTGAAGTTTTACAATCTAAAGTAGAAGTTTTGGAAAAGAAAAAAGATGTTTTTTCAGAAGCTAGTTTTAAAAATGCTCTAAAAAATGAGAATTCTAAAAATAAAGATTCTAAAAAAAATAATGATGAAGATGATTCAAAATTAACAGAAGCAGAAAAAGAATTACGTGATTATCAATTACAGCGTGCAATGGATATGATTCGTGCAATGGCAAAAATGAAATCAGAAAATAAAAAGAAATAGTGCACGCTTTTAATTCTAATTGATTATCAATCAAGTTAAAAAAAGGAAATAATAATGACCAAAATGATAGTTGATGGTAATTGGGCTGCAGCAGATGTGGCATATAGATGTACTGAATTTGCGGCGATTTATCCAATAACACCCAGTAGTACTATGGGTGAATTAGTAGATGAATGGATATATCAACATAAAAAAAATATTTGGGGGGCTATACCTGGAATAATTGAAATGCAATCCGAAGGTGGTGCCGCAGGCGCAGTTCATGGCGCATTACAAATGGGGACAATGGCGACCACTTTTACAGCATCCCAAGGATTGCTTTTAATGATTCCAAACATGTATAAAATTGCAGGTGAACAAACACCATTTGTTATGCATGTGGCAGCGCGTGCTATAGCAACACATGCTTTATCTATATTTGGGGATCATTCAGATGTTATGTCAACTCGTGGAACGGGTTTTGCTTTATTATCTTCGCATAATGTTCAACAGGCTCATGATATGGCAGCTATAGCACATGCTGCTACTTTACGTGCACGTGTCCCATTTTTACATTTTTTTGATGGATTTCGCACCAGTCATGAAGAATCAAGAATTGAACATATTTCAGATGATGTATTACGTGAACTTATACCAACAGATTTAATGTTGAGCGCGCGTAATCGCGGAATGTCCCCAGATTCTCCAAAAATTCGTGGTACTGCACAAAATCCTGATGTTTTTTTTCAAAGCCGTGAAGCTGTAAATAAACTCTATGACGCGGTTCCAGAAATTGTTCAGGAAGTTATGGATAAATTTGGAAAATTAACAGGTCGAAAATACGGATTAGTTGAATATGTTGGTGATAAAAATGCTGAACATGTTATTGTTGTAATGGGTAGTGCATCAGAGACTATAACCGAAACTTTAAACCATTTACCAAAAGGGGTCGGGATGATTGCGGTGCATTTATACCGCCCATTTCCAACAAACGCATTCTTAGAGATATTACCATCAAGTGTTAAAAATATAGCGGTACTGGATAGAACAAAAGAACCTGGTAGTATCGGAGAACCACTTTATTTAGATGTTGTTACAGCATTACAAAATCGCGGTATAAATATTTTTGGTGGACGTTATGGTTTAGGTTCTAAAGAATTTAAACCACGTGATGTAAAAGCAATTGTTGAAAATATGATGACAGGTATGCTTGAACATAACTTTACTGTTGGTATTACTGATGATGTTACAAATTTATCATTAAAAACAGATCCCGCCTTTGCTAATGATGATGCGGGTTATAAATCTGCGATTCTTTACGGAATTGGATCTGATGGAACAGTAGGGGCGGTTAAAAATATTGTTAAAATTGTTGGGGAAAATTCTGATTTATATCCACAATCTTATGCTGTTTATGATTCCAAAAAATCTGGTGGTTTAACTGCATCTCACTTACGATTCGCACCAAATCATATTCGTTCGCAGTATTTGGTTGAATATGCGGATTTTATTTCTGTTTCTAATTTTACAATTGCACAAAGGTTTGATGTTTTTCGCGGATTAAAACCTGGCGGCACAGTTATGATAAATACCAGTTATAAACCAGATGAAGCATTTGCTAATTTACCACGTGATGTTCAAGAGCATTTGATTCGTTATAAAGCAAAAGTATATTTTTTAGATGCGAATCGTGCTGCACGCGAATTGGGACTTGGTAATAGAATTAATACTTTTATAATGTTAAATTTTTTCAATTTAACCAAGATTATTGATCCAAATATAGCGGCATCTTCCGCAAAAGATGCAATTGAAAAAACATATAGAAAAAAAGGGGCAGATATTGTTGCTGCTAATTGGGCAGCGATTGAAAGGGCAACAGAATTTTTATACGAGTATACTTTACCATCCAGTCCGTCAAATTTTGCCCCAGATTGGTTACCAGCAATGACAGTAGATGCGCCAGTATGTATTGCCGGAACATTAGGAGAAATTGCTGCTATGCGCGGAGATGAGTTGCCTGTATCTACCATGACAAATTTTGGAGAATTTCCAGTCGGGACTTCAAAATATGAAAAACGTGCTATTAGTGAAAATGTCGCAACTTGTGATTTAGATAAATGTATTCAATGTGGAAAATGTTCAATGTTGTGTCCACATGCCGCGATTCGTATAAATGCTGGTAAAGGCATTAATGGTGTTCCGATGAAAACGCCTGAATTGGGGACAGATACAGAATTTTTATTAACTATATCACCAGCAGATTGTACAGGATGTCAAGTATGCGTAAAAAATTGCCCAGTAAATGCGCTTAATATGATTTCTTTGGATAAAGCTCAAAAAAATGATGCGCAAATTGCGTTTGATAATGCAACTAAATTACCACCGATTCCTAAAGAAAAATTAAATACAAATATTCCAAAGCATATAGAACTGTGTGAGCATATGTTTGAATTTCCAGGGGCATGTGCAGGTTGTGGTGAAACACCTTATATTAAACTTATAACTAAGTTATTTGGGGATCGTATGGTTGTTGCAAATGCTACAGGGTGTTCGTCAATTTATGGTGCTAATTTACCAACTACTCCATATACAACAAATTCACAAGGTCGAGGTCCTGCTTGGTCTAATTCGTTATTTGAAGATAATGCAGAATATGGGTTGGGGATGCGTTTAGCATTAAATCAACGTCGTGAAATGTTAAAAGGTTTATTATTCAAAGCCTTTAATGATGAGGATGATAAAATAATTGAATCTTTATTTTCAGAAAAGGATATTGATAAACAACGTAAAAATGTTGAATTAGTACGTGCTAAAATCAAAGGAAATAAACAAATAGAATCGTTATTAGATGCGCTGGTTGATAAATCTGTTTGGATTATTGGGGGTGATGGATGGGCGTATGATATTGGTTATGGCGGATTAGATCATGTGTTGCATAGTGGGGAAAATGTAAATATCTTGGTTATGGATACAGAAGGTTATTCAAACACTGGTGGTCAACAATCCAAAGCTACACCTTTCGGGGCATCTATGAAGTTTTCGGTTGGGGGAAAAGAACAGCATAAAAAAGATTTAGGTTTAATCGCGATGATGACGGGTGCCTATGTTGCTCAAATCGCAATAGGTGCTGATCAAGTGCAAGCTATTCGGGCAATTAAAGAAGCTGAGGCATTTAATGGTCCATCAATAATATTGGCATATAGCCCATGTATTGCACATGGTTATAATTTATCAGATGGACCGGCACATCAAAAAATGCTTGTTGAATCTGGTGCTTGGCCATTATATAGATTTAATCCGGCATTAATAGAGCAGGGGCAAAATCCTTTAATAATGGATTCTGGTACCAGTGTTGCGGCAAGTTTAGAAGATTTTTTAAAAACCGAAGGGCGTTTTAATATAGCCCGTGCAATGAACCCGACTAAATTCGCCTCTTTGGTAAAAAAAGCAATAAATGATAATGAATATCGTAGAGAATTAAAAAAACACATTGCTTCGTTTGCTATTTTACGCAATCATTCCAATGATGAAAAAGAAGGTTAAAATGAAACGATTTAGTTTCAATCTTTTATTATTAATTTTAATATGTGGATGTACATTTCAAACTAAACATCGTGGATATGTTTTTCCTGATAATCTAGACACTCAAGTTGCAGGGATAAAAACAACAAAACAACTGGAAGAAAAATTTGGGAGTCCTCAAGTAAAAACAATAAATGGTGACCTAGTTTGGATTTATTATGGCACTAATGAAAATTATCATGGCCCATTTCCACTTTCTTATAATGAAAAAACAGTGCTGTTAGTATGGGTAAATGGTGAGATTGTTACAAAAACTAAAATTTTACATAATGATGAATTGCCCAAAGTGGTAATTGCTGATGGCGAAACACAAATACCTGCTGCTATAGAATTGAACGCATTAGAAGAATTAATAAATAATGTGGGTAGATTTAAGCCAGCGGGACTTGGACAATAATTTTTATTAATTATCCTAGTATAAAATTTGAAATTTCGATTTTTTATGATATAATTCTATTTATGAGAGAATGCCAACACAAGGGGCATGGCTGATGGCAACAAAAAAAATAGAATTTAAAAATGGGCAATATGTTGTTTATCCGACTCAAGGTGTCGGTAAAGTTGTTCGTATTGAAGAACAATCTTTTGGTGGACAAAAGGTTTCATTATTAGTAATTGATTTTGAACGTAGTAAAATGACATTACGTGTTCCACTGGATCGTGCAGAACTTTCCGGATTACGTCCATTAGTTAGCCAGAAAAAAATGAATGAGGCGATTGAAAGCGCTAAAGGGAAAGCAGGTGTTAAAAGAATGATATGGGCGCGTCGGGCAGCAATTTATGAAGATAACATAAATTCTGGTGATGTAATGAAAATCGCTGAAGTTATTCGTGATTTACAAAGGCGTGCACCAACAGATCAAATGACTTTTTCTGCCCGAGGTTTATATTTTCGTGCTTTAGAAAGATTGGCTCAAGAATATTCCGCTTTACATAAATTAGAATTAGATGAGGCATCCGACAAAATAGAAGAAATTATTGGTGTCCCAAAAGAAATAGATTTAAATGCTACAGACGAAGATGATGATGAAATTGATGAAACTGAATAAAAAAAACGGCGAAATGCCGTTTTTTTTTTAAAATGGTATATCGTCATCAATTTGTTCGATATCAATTTCATCATGATTTTCTAGAGGTTTTGATTCGCTTGTATCAATAGAACTATCTAAAGATTTTGCACCATTTAATATTACAAGTTGTCCAGAAAATTGGTTCAGAACAACTTCTGTTGTATAAACATCTTGTCCTTGTTGATTTTGCCATTTTCTAGTTTTTAATTGACCTTCGATATAAAGTTTGGTTCCTTTTTGTATCATGCGTTCAGCAACTTCTGCCAAATTCTGATTAAAAATAACAATACGATGCCATTCAGTTTGTTCTTTTTGTTCACCAGTTTGACGATCCTTCCAACGATCAGATGTAGCAAGTGAAAAATTTACTACCTTTTGACCATTGGTGGTTGTTCTAACTTGGGGATCACTGCCAATGTTTCCAACAAGAATTACTTTATTTATACTGCCTGCCATTTTATTTTCCTTTTTTATAGTATAATTTGATTTGACTATATTTTTTATAAAAAATCAATATTAATTTTAAATGTTATTTTCTTATTGCCCACCATAAAGCGAAAAGCCATCCAATTCCAGTCCAGCCAAATAACCAACTTGCGGTACGTACAATTCCGTGATCCAATTTATCTTTTTTTGTTTGACTGACAAACCAAGCAGGTGCCATCAATATGGCAAAAACTAATAAAGCAGCTAAAATATATTTTAATGTGATCAAATCCCGTATTTTGCGTTGTTACCTAATTCTTCTTCTATGCGTATTAATTGATTATATTTTGCCACTCTATCAGTTCGTGACATACTACCAGTTTTAATCTGACCAGCATTCGTTGCTACTGATAAATCAGCAATAATTGTATTTTCTGTTTCCCCACTACGATGAGAAATTATAACCCCATAACCAAAATTTTGCGCGATTTTAATTGTATTTAAAGTTTCTGTAATTGTACCAATTTGATTTAATTTTATTAAAATTGCGTTCGCAATTTTATTTTCAATCCCCTTTTGTAGTCGTATAGGATTTGTTACAAATAAATCATCACCGACTAGTTGTATTTTTTCACCCAATTGTTCAGTTAATTTTTTCCATCCATCCCAATCATCTTCTGCCAGACCATCTTCTATGGAAATAATTGGATAATCAACAATTAAACTTTCATAAAATTCTATCATTTGTGTTGATGATAATGTTTTATTTTCAAATTTATAAACCCCATCATGATAAAATTCAGATGCGGCAACATCAAGTCCCAACGCAACGTCTATACTAGGTTGGTATCCAGCGGCTTTGATAGCTTGTATAATTATATTAAGTGCTTCGCGTGTAGTTTTTATATTTGGTGCGAACCCACCTTCGTCCCCGACATTTGTAGAATAACCAGACTTTTTCAGAATAATTTTCAAATTATGAAAAACTTCACTGCCGATTTTTATGGCTTCCGTTTCAGTTTTCGCGATTGGGATAATCATAAATTCTTGAATAGCCAGACCATTATCAGCATGTTCGCCACCATTAATAACATTCATCATCGGTCGTGGTAATAAATTTCCATTTCCTAAATATGCATATAAAGGTTGCCCAGATTGTTTTGCGGCGGCGTATGCAATAGCCATAGAAACTGATAGAATTGCATTTGCCCCCAGTTTTGATTTGTTTAATGTTCCATCTATTGAGATCATTTGTTCATCTATATTTTTTTGTTCACGAGCATCCATATTTAAAAGGGCAGGTGCTATAATTTCATTTACATTTTTTATAGCTTTTAATACTGCTTTACCCATATAGTTTGCACCACCATCACGTAATTCTAATGCTTCGTGAGTACCAGTTGATGCACCAGATGGGACGCTAGCACGTCCTATCACTCCGCTATTTAATGTTACATCACATTCAACTGTAGGATTGCCACGGCTATCAATAATTTGTCTTGCGTGAATCTTTTTTATTTTAAACATCTTATATACCTTTTTGATAGTGATTTTACATTTTAAAATTTTCACCTAAATAAACACGTCTCACCATCGGATCTTTAATAATTTTATCAGTTGTGCCATGAATTAGTATTTTCCCATCATGCAAAACATAAGATCTGTCTGTAACCCCCAAGGTTTCACGAACATTATGATCGGTAATAATAACACCTAAACCACGATTTTTTAATTGTGAAACAAGCGTTCTAATTTCGTTTACAGCAATTGGGTCAATACCGGCAAATGGCTCATCCAATAAAATAAATTTAGGATCATTTGCAAGTGCTCGTGCAATTTCAACACGTCTGCGTTCCCCTCCGGATAAAGCCGTAGCAGGTGAGGTTCTTAAATGTTCGATGGAAAATTCTTTTAATAAATCATTTAACTTTTTTTTACGTTTTTCAGCATCAGGTTGAACAATTTCTAGGATCGCCATAATATTTTGTTCAACGGATAACCCTCGAAAAACGCTATTTTCTTGTGGTAGATATCCAATATGTAAGCGAGCCCTTTGGAAAAATGGTAAATGAGTAATATTTTGGCTATTTAAAAATATTTTACCACCAGTTGCATTTATTTGTCCTGTGATGCAATAAAAAGCAGTTGTTTTTCCTGCACCATTCGGGCCTAATAATCCGACAGATTCTCCTTGATGTACTATCATTGAAACATCACGTAAAACTGTGCGTTTACCATAATTTTTAGACAAATGTTCAATTTTCAGAGTACTTCGTTTCATAATTTTATCACCAATTCTTCAGTAATAAGTTTATCTCCATTACTAGAATCAACGCGGACATTGCCAGTCAAGGTTATATCTTTTTTAATTTTATCATATTTTCCAGTTTTTGCGCGAATATTATTTGTAATTTTTTGCCCATCTACATTTCTGGTGATTTTTGCGCTTATGTTATCTAAAAAGACAAAATCTGGGGCTTCATATTCTTGTCTGGCTGTATCAGCATGTATTTTAAAAGGTTGCCCTTCGGCATCAATTCCAGCAAAAGATGGATTTGTCATTTTAAATTGATTTTGCATTACATCTGATAAATTAATTCCAAAAATAGGCATCCAGTGTAATTTTTTAGAAATCATAGATCCAGCGATTAAAGCTCCGATTAATACCAGACCCCAACCTGTGAATATAAACTGCCATAAACGTTGAATACGCCGATATTTTCCAGAAATAATAAAATTTCTATTTGTTTCTTGCATATTGTTAATCCTATTGCAAAAGAGTTTGATTTGCAACATGTTTTCTGTTAAAATATCCTTAAAAGAGAGAAATGAAAAAGCTTTATTTTATTTTTTCCGTTTTTTTTGTAACGGTATTTTTTACACCTGTATCTTATGGGGCTCTTGTTGAAATAAAAAAAGCTTCACCAGCGGTCGAACAAAAACAAAAAGGTATTGGTGGTTTAATGGCTGGAAATAGTCTTGTTCCAACCGCCTTAGGCTTGGTTGGAAATGTAATGACGTTAAATAAGCAACAAGCCGCTTTAACCGCAGAATGTGTGCCAACAGATTCAGAAATTGCGTTCGTTAAAATGCTGGTTCAAGAATGGGCCAAAGCAGGGGGTGAAATAACTATAAACAATCGTAAAGCATGTGATCCTGGCAATGATTATCAATCTAGTCTCAGATTTTCAGATGATAATCCTTGTTATAATTCTTTTAATAAATCGACTGACGAATATCAAATTTATAAAGATTATCCTTATCCAGGCAAAGGGTATATTTTGAAAGATTATTCTTTGGAAGAAAGCGATAAAAATAAAATTATAAAATCTGATATTTATGAAATATTCTTGAAAATCGGATTTGATGATGCGGATCTTTTACCTAACGAAGTCCCCATGGTTGCAAAATTAAAGGAAAAGGCGGCTAAATGTGCCCCAGAAAAATTAAGTGCGAAACAGCGTGAATTATGGGGAAATATGTTGATGGAAACTGTTGGTGGTTTGGGAAAGAAACAAAATGCGGGAAATATAATGGAACAAGTCGGTTCGGTTTTACAAAGTGGTGGTAGTAGTCCACTTGGAACATTGGGTGGAACAGTTAATGTTTTAACAGGTACTTTATTGGGTGGTCAATAAAAATTATTAATTTATATTTTAGTTAATATTAAAAATTTTGCACGTCCATAAGATTTATCTTTAATAATTTTCAAATTTTCAGATAGGGCGGGTATTTTAAAGTTTTTTTCTATCTCCCAAATAATTATTACACCAGTTTTTGCAATAGGCGCAATTTTTTTTATAAATCTTACACCTAAATTCACATCGGTATATGGTGGATCAATAAAAATTAAATCCGTATTTGAACCAAATTTTGGAATCGCGGAAATTGCATCTGTTTGGATTATTTGACTATTGGTCTCATTTAATAAAGATAAATTTTTTTGAATAGTTTTTATTGATTCAGTATTTATATCCGTAAAAATTACATTGGTATGTGGTGTGCGTGAAAGCCATTCTAAGCCAAAACCTCCACTTCCAGCAAACGCATCCCATACAATTTTTGGGGTAATATTTCCCAGCATATTGAATAGGGCAATCCTTGCTTTATTTTGTGTTGGTCTGGCATTTGGGGGTAAATGTAATTTTTTACCACGCCATTTACCTGAAATAATTTGCAAATTAGAATCCATAAGGTAAAGTATAAAACAAATGAATAAATTTATCAAAGAAAGTTTAAAACAAGCGCGTAAAGCCGCATCTCACGATGATGTACCAATTGGTGCTGTAATTGTTCGTGATGGTAAAATTATTGCACGTGGTGAAAATCGTGTTCAATTAAAACGCAATCCGACATTACATGCTGAAATTGTCGCTATAAATAAAGCTTGTAAAAAATTAAATGCAAAATTTTTAGATAATTGTGAAATTTATGTCAGTTTAGAACCTTGTGCTATGTGTGCTGTGGCAATTTCATATGCCAGAATTAAACGTGTAATTTTCGCAGCCAAGGATGAAAAAGGCGGTGGAATTTTATATGGCGCGCGTGTATATAAAACACAAAAAAATTTGTGGAAGCCATTTGTTTTACAAATACCAGAATTTGCAAGCGAATCGGCAAAATTATTAAAAGACTTTTTTAAGGAAAAAAGAAAGTAATTTTGATATAATAATTTTTATTATGTTTAATATGAAAAAGTTTTTTATAGAAGCCAAAGAAAAAATAGCAAATTTAGTTGGATATGTGCGAATTGGCACAATTGATAAATCAGAGTTTGGAGATTGGTCTCGTGATGATGGAAATAAAGAGTTTGATGATTTTGTAAATCAAATAAAAAATGATGGTTATGTATTAAAAGCCAATCCATCAATAGAAAAAAACTATCATTCTTTTTTAAGAAAAATTCCAAAATATAGTATTTATGCCAAAGGTAAAAATAAATTTGATGCTCAAATTAAATTTTTTCAAAGGTATGGTAATAAACAAGGACCAGATCGTTTTTTTGATATGTTAAGAATAATCACCCAAGATAATCTTAATAAAGGGATATTTTATGCAAAATATAGAAAACAAATTCTAAAAAATTTTATAAAAAGTCCAATTCTTATAGATATTTATAAAAAATGGGATAAAATGGATTTAATTGCTCGCAAGTCAGCATTTATAAGACTTAATGATGAATTTAGAAAATATGTAGGATTAAA
>JBMNPL010000011.1:0-20077 GCA_050943575.1 Alphaproteobacteria bacterium | reverse complement strand
ACACCGTAGAAAAAAACAAAAAAATCGTTTTGGATGCGGGTGGTTTATATGTTATTGGTACAGAAAGGCATGAATCTCGTCGTATTGATAATCAATTACGTGGACGTAGTGGGCGCCAAGGCGATCCTGGAGATTCTAAATTCTTTTTAGCACTAGATGATGATTTAATGCGAATTTTTGGTGCAGCACGATTGGATGGAATGCTGGTAAGTTTGGGATTAAAACCAGGGGAAGCGATTAAACACCCTTGGATTAATAAAGCCCTTGAAAAAGCACAAAAACGCGTGGAAGCACGTTATTTTGAATCACGTAAAGAATTATTAAAATACGACAATGTTATGAATGAACAAAGGAACATTGTTTATAAACAACGCGATAATTTAATGACCAGTGATGACTTGACACCATTAGTAAGAGAATTTATGGCTGATGTTATTGAAAATATTGCCGAAGTCAATATTCCAGAAAAATCACGTCCAGAAGATTGGAATTTAAAAGGTATTCATGATTCTATGCAACGTATTTTTGGGCTGGATATAACTGATTTAGATTCTTGGAAAGCTGATGAAAATATTACAGAAGTCAAAGCCTATGAAATGTTATTAAAACTAGCTAATAACAGATATGATTATCAAACAGAAAAATATGGTACTGAATTGATGCAAACAGCACAAAAACAAATGATGTTGAGCGCTTTGGATAATACTTGGCGCAAACATTTAGCAGCAATGGATATGTTGCAATCTGGAATTGGATTGCGTGGATATGCTCAAAGGAATCCATTGTATGAATATAAACGCGAAGCATTTGATTTATTCAGTGGTATGTTAAATACTTTCAAAGCCCTGTCTTTATCTTACTTGTGCAGAATGGAATTATCACGTGAAGATATTGCAGCAACTGAAAAAGAACATCAAGAACACGATGCGAACTTAAACAATGCTGGCGCTAAACGTAATTCTCCCTGTCCTTGTGGATCAGGATTAAAATATAAACATTGTTGTGGAAAGTTGAAATAAAAACCATTATTCAATCAAAACCTTAACGCCTAATGCGTTCATATCATCGGAAATAGTATTACCTATATAAACACTTTGTGGTAATGCCAAATTAATCGTTTTGCCATTTGTGGTTATTTTTAAATATACCTTGGTTTCACCTTTTGGTAAATTATTGATTAAATTTTTTATATCTGTTAAATATTCTGAATTATTAACTTCTAGTGTTATTTTTTTAGCAATATCCGCTATCCATTGACTTAACGGAATAACATTATCAACAAACATTGAAACACTATTATCGCGAACACTGGCTCTGCCTTGTAATAAAACCATGTTTTCTTTTTGTAAAACTGAAACAACTGATGATACTGTATCACCAAAACAAACTGCATCAACATTGCCAAAACTATCAGCAGAATTAATACTGCACATTAATTTTCCAGCCTTGGTTGTACGTTTATTAAAACTATTTACAGATACGGCTATCATTACATTTTCACGATCACGTTTAGATTGCAAAGAAACACTTGTTGTTAATTTTTCCCGTTCTATCAATTTTTTATACTGATCCATCGGATGTGCAGAAATATAAAATCCCAAAGCGCTTAATTCATTTTCCATACGTTCTCCAAAATTCCAAGCCGAAGTTGCGACTAAATTCTTACTTAATCTATTTTCAGACACATCATCAACTGCTGTATTTTCAAATAAAGATAACGTATTTTCATCTGATTTTTGTTTGGACGCATAAGATAAAATAATATCAGCATTCATAAATATTTTTGCACGATTTGGCTCCAAAGAATCAAGCGCACCGACTTTGGCAAAAGCCTCTAATACGCGTTTATTCATAAATGGTGCAGTACGCTTTGCAAAATCTGTAAGGTTTTTATATTTTCCATTAGCATTTCTTTCCGCAACAAGTGCATCTGTAACCGCCCTGCCCACACCTTTAATAGCCGCCAATGCAAATATAATTTTATTATCACGAACAACAAATAAAGATTCAGAATTATTTACATCAGGTGGCACCAATTCTAAATTAAAATTGGTTTTTGCATCATCTGCATATAATGCAAGTTGATCAAAATCATTTAATGCCGAAGACATTGCCGCGGCTAAAAATTCTGCAGGATAATGTGCTTTGATATATGCACATTGTGCCGCAATTACTGAATATGCAACACTATGTGATTTATTAAATGCATATTCTGCGAATTTTATAAATTCTCCCCATAATTCTTCGGCTTCGGGTCTTGATAAGGTTTTTTCACGTTCGCAACCTTCGTAAAACTTGGGTTCCATTTTATCCAGAACTTCTTTAATTTTTTTACCCATACCTTTACGCAAAGTATCAGATTCACCACGTGTAAATCCTGCTAATGCACGCGCCATTTGCATAACTTGTTCTTGGTATACAATAATTCCATAAGTTTCTTTTAATATATCTTCGGTTGCGGGATGTGGATATACAACTTCTTCTTTACCATGCATTCTGGCAATATATTGAGGAATATGGGCAATTGGTCCAGGACGATTCAAAGCATTTAATGCAACAATATTTGCAAATGATGTCGGTTGCATTTTTTTTAAAGTTTGTTGAACAAACGGGGCTTCATATTGAAACACACCAATTGTTTTTCCAGCACGCCATAATTCAAATGTTTTTTCATCTTCTAGTGGTATTTCATCCAGATTTAGATTTACACCATGAGTTTCTTTAATCAATTGAATTGCGTATTTTAAAATTGCCAATGTTTCCAGTCCCAAAAAATCAAATTTAATCAAACCAACAGATTCCAAAAAATTACCATCAAACTGGCAAGATGGCATTTCATTAGCGGGATCACGATATACAGGTGCAATATCAGTTGTTGGTCTGTCCCCGATAACAAAACCGCACGCATGTTGCCCTAAATTTCTAAACGCACCTTCTATTTCCATTGAAACATCTATTACTTTTTTAAGATCTGTGTCATTATTTAATAATTCTTGAATATCTCCAGATTTTTTAATCGCATCAGCAATTTTTTTTGTATCCATCGGAATTAATTTTGCAAATCTATCTGTTTTAGAATAAGGCATTCCATATACGCGCCCAATATCACGAATTGCGCCACGTGCTTGCATACTGCCAAAAGTAATTATTCTGCAAATATGATCTGCACCATATTTTTCACTGATATAATTTGCAACACGTTCTAGACCTGCTGGTTCAAAATCAATATCAAAGTCAGGCATAGAAATTCTATCAGGATTTAAAAAACGTTCAAACAAAAGCCCATATTTTATCGGATTAATATTTGTAATACCCAACGCCCAAGCAACCATAGAACCCGCCCCAGAACCGCGTCCAGGGCCAACTAAAATATCATTTTTTCGGCACCAATCAATATAATCTGCAACTATTAGAAAATAACCAGGAAAACCCATTTTTATTATGACTTCCAGTTCAAATTCTAGTTGATCAAAATATTTTTTCTGTTCTTCTGTGCTTATCTTTTGTTGTGCCATTCTTTTTGCAAGGCCCGCCCTAGAATTATCGCGCAACATTTGACATTCAGTTTCAAAATCATCTGCAAATCTGGGTAATAGCGGTTCTGATTTTGTATTAACCATAAAACCACAACGTTGTGCTATTATTAAAGTATTTTCCAAGGCTTCTGGTAAATCATTGAAAAGTTCACACATTTCATCAGATGATTTAAAATATTGTTCTGAATTTTTACGTTTACGTTCTGGATCAATAACTTTAGTTTGTTGTAAAACACATCCCAAAGCATCAGCAGATTCGTAATTTTCTGGGCGGGCAAAACAAACATCATTTGTCGCGACAATTGGAATTGTTTGTTCTTGTGCTATACGTAAAAATTCAGGCTCTGTTTTAATTTCTTCATCCAAACCATGCCGTTGAATTTCAATATAAAATCTGTCGTTAAAAATACCTTTGAATCGTTGTGCCATTTCATCTGCACTTTGCCCTTGTAAAATCATTTGCCCCAAAGGCCCAGTATGCCCACCAGATAAACAAATTAATCCAGCTGAATATTTTTCTAATTCGGATATGTTTATAAATGCACCTAAATGAATATTATCTGATCGCATATACATCAAAGAATTTAATTTACACAGGTTATTCCAACCTTGTTCATTTTGTGCTAATAAAATTATTTGAGATAATTGTTCAATCCTTAAAATTTTTGAATCTACTTTTTCATGATGATTTAATGATGCGCAAATACCAATTATAGGTTGAATTCTATTTTTTGACATTGCGTCAGAAAATTCCGCCGTCCCAGACATTAAATTTGTATCTGTTATTGCAACTGCTGGCATTTCATATTGCTTGCATAATTTTACAATAGTTATACGATTGGGATCTTTTTTAGGATTTGCATCAATATAAAGTGTCCCTTCGCCTATGGAATATTTAGTATGCACACGAAGATGAACAAATTGATTGAACATGCTTATTTTATATCCGAAATATGATTTTTTTGCAAGGCACTTATTATTAAAAATTACATTTTTCACTTGAAACATGATAAAAAAGCTGTATAATTTGGCAGTCGGGTCGGTAGCTCAGTTGGTTAGAGCGGAGCGCTCATAACGCTTTGGTCCGGGGTTCGAGTCCCTGCCGACCCACCAAATAACAACACTCCTTTTCGGAGTGTTTTTATTTAATGGTCTGGGCATGGACTATAATCATTAAAGAATAATGATTAAGGTAAACAATTATTAATTGTTTGTACGTATTTTAATAAATAGTAATTTATAAAATACTAATGGGGGACGCCCCCACTCCCCCGTCTATTAAATTATGAAATAAAAACTATTTAAATTCTATTTTGTCGGATTCATACATTTATGAAAATCGTATGAATTTGATGTTTTCCAACAATTTTTTGATATAATATCTGATGCGCTAGTATATCCTTTACCAGCACAATTCCCTTCATGATTCATATATTTAGTTCTATCACCATCACATGAATATGCTTTATCCCCAGGATGCTCAGGGTCTAATTTGCCAGCACTACAGGCATCTTTGTCTACAATAAATACCCTATTGTCCGGACAAGCAGTACATACATCTGTTCTGGTGTTACAATCACTTCCAGTCCAGCCTTCTGCACATAATGTTTTACGAAGAGTTGAGCTAGATGGGTTTGTTTCAACACTCATAGCGGTTTCTGTTGTTTTCTGTTGATTATAATCCCAATTTCCAGCAAAAAATGTAATTGGTTGGGCTTTTATTCCACGCCCATTTGTAAGAATTTCCATAGCAACAAGAATTGTATCAGCCCCCAAAACTCCGAATACGCGATTTTCTATAAACATACCTTTATCATTAACTAAATTTTGTTTTATGCCTCCACCTGATTTATAAATTTGAGCATTATCTATATCAGCTTGACCTATGGTTTTCATATTACAATTGGTACCATCGCCTGCTGTACACCCTTCGCCTGCATAACCATTTTCACAATACCAAGCACACTGTTCACCAATCGCATTACGATAAACAGTCCCGCGACCTCCACCACTCGTGATAGCAACATCCAGTGTTGTAAAACAAAAATATCCCCCATGTGGTACAATTTTACGCGCCATATAAACCAAAATTATATTACCACCACCATTTTCCCTGTTTATACCTTTTCCCAATACACTCATTGGAGTAGTATGAAGCGGTTCTGGTGACCCCCAAGCACCCATAACATCAGATGAAGCAACCTGTTTTTCTGCAAAAACCGAAGTTGAAAATAAAACCGCAAAAATACAAATAATAATCTTTTTCATTATCCTTACCAATAACACCTTCTGCTGTTTGAATCCCAATAACCACTTGATCCGATACTTTCACAACGTGCCTTATACCAAGCATTAGATAACTCACATGTGTTTGTATTAGCATTATAAACTGCAAAACCTTGATTGCCTGTTAATTCATTTTGTTGCGCGCACAAAACTGCAACACTATTGTAAAGACATAACCCCCACCCTATAGATTTATAAACCGGTGTTATTGGTTTTACTTGTAATAATGGATTAAACGCCAAATCCAATTTAAAAATCTCCTTGCTTGATAAATTATTTGCATTATTCCCTGATATAGCCATATAATCAGGTTTTACTTCTTTCACGTTTAGATATTTTCCATCAGATGCGCTACTAAGAAAAGTTGTTTGTTGCGATGATGTTTGACTTGGAGCACTTGACGTATTTTGATCAAACGTCATCTGTGCCATATCTGTATTTGATGCTGATGTTGAATATTGCCCAGTGGTCGTTGGGGCTAATGCACGAGACCTTACAGCACTGCGTCCTGTATCTGTTGCGCCACTACTAGAATTTGAACCTGATGGTACTGCCGCAACCAGATTATAAGAAGAATCAACTGTTTGTTTAAAATTATTTAATCCGCCAAATACACTATTTAAAAAGTTTGGATCCAGTTCTATTTTACTTTTCCCTTGGACATCTGCAGGGTTAGAAACCCAAGTACCATTTGAAGAATTACATAATTCTTGCATTTGAAATTCTAATTGAGAACGAACTTGATTCATAATTTTATTTATAGAATTTTGTGTTTCAGAATCTATAACTGCTTCTGGATCACCAATACAAAATCTTTTCGCATGCGTTTGTAAGTTAGCAGTTAATTTTTCAGGACTAATAATTCTGCAACCATACGGAAATTCATTTTCAGTATCCCCAACCGCCGGTGCACAAGTTTCCATAACATAACTTTCCAACGCGGCTTCACAACCTTCGGCAATTTTTACACTATCAACCGTATTTACAAAATTCATTAATTCACGCAAACCACATTTATCAGCATTTATTATTTTGTTATCACTATCAAATTTACAAGCCACACCACCTGCTGGTGTATATAATGCCGCACAAGCAACAACTTTATCTTTACACATTGCTGCACTGGCCTTGGCTGTTAAAGCATCTGTTCGCTTTGATGAACTATCATCAAAACTATTTAATGCATCTGTTGTTGTATCATAACAATCTTTCATTGTATTAACACACTCATCTTTAACTTCTTGCAATTTTCTATCTTGTGCTTGCGAAATTTCTATCAAGGCTTGTCTTTTAAAAGCATCCCAAACAACATTAGCATCATCACGACAATTATTCAAAGAAGCCGTAGCTCTATTTTTAAAAGAATCCAGGCCCGCCAAAAATATTTTGTTTTCCTGCGCATTTGGATTTTCTAATTTAATTTGATTGGCCAGCTGAAACAAACGTGGGGAATAAATCGGCTCACCTTTAACCGGATCAATATATACACCAGTAAAATCTAAACAACGTTTAAAATTCGGTCCACATGCAGATTCATTTAATATATCTTTCCTTACCGCTGCTATACACTCATTTACACTGGCAGAATTATGAGCACGATATTCTTCTAGACGAGCATCACGCAATACCTTGGTCGCATCACGTACCAATTGAGTAACTTGTTCTTTTTGCGCATCAATACTTTTTGAATAAGCCTGACAATCTTGACTTATTAATATTCCATAAGCACTGCGAACCATTTGCTGAATAGCTTGATTTTCGCATGATTGAGCAGATACTTGAATACACTGATCATTAACCTTGTTATATAATGCAGTTCCTGATAATGATGCTAAATCTTGCCCGCTTGTACCAAACAAACCACCACTTCCAGAACCAGACCAAATATCATCCACAGCAGCATTAAAATTTAAACCGCTAAAATCTAATGTAGTTGTTTTTTTTGGGGCAGGTTTTGATTTTCCAGACAATAAATCACCTATTTGATCCAGCATAGCCGCAGCAGCTGATTTATCTGTAATAGTTGCGGCTTCACCAGCTGTTGCAGAATACATTGCGGTAACTTCATCCGCACTGAGCCCAACATTAGCCAAGTTATTATCCGAAAAATCTTGCAACATTGTTTTTGCACTAAAAAGCGCTGCCTCCATATCAGAAAATTCCAAGAATTTATCCGAACAAAAACAACGACGATATTTATCATTTGCAGCAGCGCAAAATTGATCCATACAAGTATTATATGTTTCACGACATGCATTATATCCCGTCCCCAGTTTTGACGTATCAGAAAAAACAGCCGTTGCACGTGGTGCAGCAGTTGCACTGCGTGATATATTCGCACTACGTGATTTATTTATAACAGATTTATTATTTTTTGGTAAAATTGCAGAACGTGCCGATACTGCACTACGCGATTGTTGAATTGGCACAGAAGCCGTCCTTGGCATAATATTTTGTACATGTGGCCGAGTTATTGCAGAACGATTAACTATGTTTGAATTTGATTGAACCCTTTCCACACGTTGAACTTTACCAGAACCACGCGGATTTTTAGGTGTTTCAGCAAGTGCAACACAAATCACAGATAACATACAGCCAAGAGTAAGTAATATTCTTCTCATTTCTTTTTACATATTTTATATTTTTTTGTAATTTTAGGCAAGCAGATAATTCTTGCACATGCCTATTATTTTAAAATCAGCAATTGTTCTTTCTGGAATTTTTTCACCAGCAACTAAAACAGAAATATCATCAACCGTTCGTCCTATATTATTTTCTTCCATTAAAAGTTGTAAAGTTTGCCCTATTTGAGATTTCATAAATTGTTGTCTATTTTCCAACGCCAAATCATTTACAATTTTAACACGCCGTTTAGATTCTGAACGTTGTATTTGATTTAGCATAGTTGCTGCCAATGTTTCTGGACGTGCAGAAAAAGGAAAAGCATGAATATGAATTGGTTTTAACTCTTTTATTAATGCAATAGTTTCATTAAATAACTGAATAGTCTCACCAGGAAATCCGCAAATTATATCCCAAGAAAAAGATATTTTATTCGCCATCAATTTTCTGATTGTTTCGGAATTATGTCTGCGCCCCATAGAAAATAATATTTTATCACTACCTGATTGTACAGAAAGGTGCATATGGGATAACATTCTTGATTGACAATTCATTAACTTTATAATTTTTTCACATTCTGGACTTGCTGGATCCATAGAAGACAACCTTAATCGCTTTAAATTTGGAACATCTTTTAATAGTTTTTCACATAAATCTGATAAAAAATTACCATCTTTATAATAACCTGCAATATCAACACCCGTTAAAACAATTTCTTGAAAACCTGATTGCATAGCCTTATTAACATCTGCCAAAATTTGTTCGTATGGAAAAGAAACACTTTTTCCACGTAATTTACTTACTATACAATAAGTGCAATTATGATTGCAGCCATTTTGAATTTGAACAAACGCTTTTGATAAATTTACAGATTTTATACTAGTTTCATCTATATTTACATTTGGATTTTCTGATATAAATTTTGATGCGGTATAAGATTTTAAATTCATTTTATCAGTATTTTTTATAACTGCCGCCACACTCGAGATTTTTTCATAATCTGTCGGAGATAATGTTGCGGCACAACCAGTTATAAATAATGGAATATTTGGATTTTTACGGGCAAGTTTTCTAATTTCTTGTTTAGATTGACGTTCTGCTTCAGCAGTAACAGCACAAGTATTTACCACAATTGCGGGGCCAAGAGATGCTTTTTCCAACATATCTGCAATTTTTTCAGCTTCAAGTGCATTTAATCTGCACCCCATTGCGACAAATTTTACATTTTTTGCTTGCATTTTTAGAACTTTAAGGACTATTATAATAGTTGCTAAAAAATATTGCAATAATAAAGGATTTGTTCATGGCACGTATAACCAACAGCGATACTCTTCAATATGTAGACAGCAGATATGAATTAAGCATGCTTGCAACACAACGTGTTCGCGACCTGAATGGTGGTGCAGAACCTGTTGTCCCTGCAAAAAAAGACAAACTTACTGTCCTTTCTTTACGTGAAATCGGCAGTGGTAAATTAGATATTGATAAATTACGTCATACATTTGTTCAATCTTATAAATCTGTGCCAACAGGCGCAGAAGCCGAACATTCTATTGAATCAAGTTCCGAAGATCCGTTATTAAAAGAATTGGATACAGAATTAGAATCTGTAATTATAGAATCAGAAAGTCCAGCGGAAGAAGTTGCGGAATCTTTACCAGAAGAATCCACAGAATCTGAAGAAGAAAATCAATAATAATTCGTTTTTAGGAGATGTCGCATAGTGGTCTAGTGCGCTTGCTTGGAAAGCAAGTATACTCGCAAGGGTATCGAGAGTTCGAATCTCTCCATCTCCGCCAGACACAATAAAAACAAACGTCCAAAAAGGACGTTTTTTATTTGTGGTTTAATATATTGACAAACATAATTATTGTGCTATTATTAATAATAAGGTGGTGTAAATGGAAGTAAAAAAAGTAAATCATGAAAAAATTGCTAAAGATTTATTACGTTTCAATGTAAAGCAAGAATATTTTGGTAACATTTCCAGTGATAAATTAAACAATGCTTGGAAACTGATAAAAACATCTGCCACATGGGGAGAACCAATAACAGAAGTAAATATACATGTTGGTTATATAAATAGCACTATAATTTTTAATTCATTATGGGAACAAATGTCTTACAACCCAGTTCGCTGGGGTGATAAAAATCCATTTGGTGATAAAGGAATAATTAACTTTTGTGAAAAAGTGAAAATCTATAATAGCGAAATAATTCCAATTAAACACAACTTACAAAATTTTTTATATTTAAATGCAAAACCAAACGGACAATGGCATGAAGAAATTTTAACAAACGTTGATCGTACTTTAACTATATCGCGAAATAAAGAAGGAAAACCAAATAATAATTATTGGAAAATTCGCGTATTACTTAATTGTATAAAATTAATAACAGGGCAAAATGTTAAAGATTTTAATAATAAAAAAGGACCATATCGTAATGATATAATAAATAAATTATCGCAAATATTTCAAAAACAAGTAAAAATATCAGACTTTGGATTAGTGCCAGATTGTCCACCTGAACAAAATCTAAAATTGTTTGAAAAAATTAATTTGATTACCCAAAAAGAATGGGATAAAAAATACAAACAACACACAAGATAATCTGAATGTTAAGCACAATACAAAAATCAGGAGATAACATATGAATAATGAAAAAATTTATTGGAAAATTGAAAGAAAAGTTTCAACGGGGGATCCTGAATTAATTGAATCTATAAAGTTTGATTGGAAATGTCCTCTTGATGGAGAAAAAAAATTAAAATTATCAGATTGTTCAGGGTGCAATTGTGGGAAAATAGCAAATAACGAAACTGAATTATCAAACAAATCAATTGCAAAAATAACCCTGACAACATGTAAGCACTATTTTAAACCACATTTAAAAGATGGAAAATTCCAACCAGAAGATTGGGAGTTTTGTTACATGCACAAAAATCAGATTTGCAATACTGATTTATGCACTAATCTTGTTTACATTGAAAATAATATACCACTTATTAAGCTTATAAAATTATTAGATACCGAAGCTATAAATATTAGAGAACAAATAAAAAGCCCGAAATATGAAAACTACAGATGGTTAAAAAATTTGCTTTATAATCCCAAATTTAAGTATTGCACAATTCCAACAAATTATATATGGCACAACATTAGTATTAATGATGATATTACGCCCAAAAGGATTCTTGGGTAAATACAGGATGTAAAATGACTGCAATAGGGATTAAACACTTAACAAAAACTTTTGGTGGATTGCATGCCATAGATGATTTATCTATTGATATTCCACGTGGAATTACAACTGGATTAATTGGGCCAAATGGCTCAGGAAAAACTACATTGATGAATTTAATTTTTGGAACACTTATTTTCCAGATTGCGGATTAATAAACATTAATGGCCATGATTACAATAAAATTGAACCAACAGATTTACGACACTTAAAAATCGCAAGGACTTTCCAAGATGGTCGTTTAATTGATCAATTATCTGTTGTGGATAATTTAATATTAGGAATCGCAAAAACAAATATTTTTGACAGCCTTATTGAAACTAACACTAATGCGTATGCGGACAGAATTGAACAAACTTTAAAAAAAATACACCTTGGGGCATATCGCAATATTAATGCTGAAAATTTATCGTATGGGCAACGTAAATTACTAGAACTGGGACGTGCCATTATACAAGATGCTGATATATATTTACTAGACGAACCTTTTACAGGATTATTTCCAGCAATGATTGAACAAGTGATGAATTTAATACTTGAATTAAAACATGCAGACAAAACAATTGTGATTATAGAGCATAATATGGGATTAATAAAACAATTATCTGATTATACAATTGTATTAAATCATGGTAAGTTATTAGCCAGCGACACAACAAATAAAGTTCTAGCTGATAAAAACGTGCAACAAGCGTATCTAGGGGTATAAAATGAAAAAGAAACATTGGATAATTATATCTGTTATTATTATAGGTTTAATTATATGGGCTTTATGCTCACGACAATCTACACAAACTTATACAGATAAACCTGTGGTTAAAATTGGTATTTCAGCACCATTTACAGGCGATGTTGCATTTTTAGGAGATGCTGTAAAAAACGCGGTTAAAATGTTTACAAATGATTTTGATTCAAAAAACGCATACTATAAATATGCATTTATTATGGAAGACAATCAATATAAAACAGCAAATACTGCAACAACTGTTAATAAAATGATTTCTGGTGATAAAGTCAATGCAGTTTTATCTTATATGTCATCACATGGTTTTGTAGTAAATCCGATTGCAGAAAAAACAAAAACTATACATTTTTCAATATCAACAGATCCTGATGTTGCACGTGGTGATTATAATTTTATTTTATCTACTTCTCCGGATGCTGAAATTAAATTAATACTAGATTATGCGCAGAAAAAATTAAATGCAAAAACAATGGTTATAGTTATGACTAATGCTGCAGGTCCAGAAGTTTTTATAAAGTCATTAAATAAAGAATTAAAAAATCGCCCTGACCTAAAATTATTAAATGTGTATAGAGTTAACCCAACTGAAAAAGATTTTAAAACAATTATTCAAAAAATATCAGCCACAAATCCTGATGTTTTAATGAATTTATTATTTATGCCTGAAATGATGACTTTTTTAAAACAATTTAATCAAGCAGGAATTAAAACCCAGATGATTGGCGCGGAAAGTTTTTCTTTTCTAGAAGATAAAAGTGCGGCAAATAATTCTGTATATGCCGATGCAGCACCAGCAACAGATTCTTTTGCAAAAAGATATAAAAAAACTTTTCAAACAGATGCGACAAACTATGCTGAATACACATATGCCATGCTACAAATACTAACCGCTGCATTTGAAAACTATGCTAAACCTGAAATTAACAATTCTGAAGTTTTGCCATTGATTATTAAAAAAGCATCTGGAATTGAAACATCAGTTGGTAAAATTATTACATATCCAAATGGTATTGTTGATGCACCAGCAATACTACGTATTATAAAAAATGGTAAAGCAGAGATATTAAAATAATATGATAAAACTTGATAATATTTTTGCAGGTTATGGCGACAAGATGGTTTTGCACAACATCAATGTTGCCATTGATATATCTAAAATTACAGTAATTATGGGGCCAAATGGTTGTGGTAAAACTACACTACTCAAAACTATTATGGGATTAATTACACCAAAATCTGGAACAATTAAATTTAATGATATACCAATTAGCCCATCGCCGCAAAATTGGATAAAACATAGTGTATTTATGATTGGGCAAGGCGGACGAGTATTTCCAAAAATGTCTGTACGTGAAAACATTGAAATTGCGACTCATTTTTGGAACAATCGAAATGAATTTGAAAAACGATTAGATGAAGTTTTGGAACACTTTCCAGATTTGCGTGATAGATTATCTGATAATGCGGGGAATTTATCTGGTGGTCAGCAACAAATGGTTGCACTGGCACGTGGTTTGATAAATAAACCAAAACTTTTATTATTGGACGAGCCATCTATCGGATTATCACCAAAATTAATAAAAGATACATTTGAAAAAATTTATAATATAAATAAAAAAGCTGGAACTGGATTTGTTATTGTAGAACATAACTTAAAAACTCTTTTACCACTGACTCATAACGCAATTATTATTGAATCTGGGCGCATTGTGTATGACGATCCTTCGGATGGTAAAACATTAAATAAATGATTAATAAAATCTTTTAATTTATTATTATTTAAAATAAAACCCGCATATTTTGCGGGTTTTTATTTTGTTTATTTTTCTTCTTTTGCATCTTCAGATTTAGATT
The DNA here is from genome assembly GCA_050943575.1 of Alphaproteobacteria bacterium. Lineage (GTDB taxonomy): Bacteria > Pseudomonadota > Alphaproteobacteria > Rs-D84 > Rs-D84 > WRCA01. The sequence continues at coordinate 5,791 of JBMNPL010000011.1, read as the reverse complement.
CATCTGCTTTTGCATCTTTTGCATGTGAAGCATCTGTTGCAGCTTCTTCTGCTGTTGGTGTTTCTGCTTCTTCTGCCATCTTTCCAGCTATAACAACAAATGCAAGTTCATCTTGACGCAAACCAAGTTCAACACCTGATGGTAATTTCAAATCACTTCCGTGAACAACATCACCAATATTTAATCCTGATATATCAACATCAATTTTTTCTGGGATTTTATTAATATTGGCAACTATTTCAACTTTACGAATAGCAAAATTCAAAGCACCGCCCATTTTCAAACCACGGGATGTTTCAACATTTAATAATTTCAAAGGAACTTCCACATTAACTGGTTTATTAACATCAATACGTTTGAAATCAACATGTATTGGTGCATCAGAAACTGGATGATATTGAATATCCATCAACATTGCGTTTTCTAATCCGTTCGGAGTTTCAATTTCAAATAATTTTGTACGCAATCCAGGTTTTCTAATTAATTCTACCCATTCTTTTGCGTTTAATTCTATTGCAACTGGGGATTTTTTATCACCGTAAATTACGGCTGGAACTTTTTTTTCTCTACGGACTAAACGTGAGGCCCCCTTGCCTACAACATTACGAATCCCTGCTTTTAATTTAATAGACATTTTTTATCCTTTTGATTTTATACGGCCTCCAAGGGTGCCGTGCGGAAAAGATTATTTATTATTTTTCTTGAAAAAGCAAGTTTTTTATTGCTATGCTGTATTTATGAAAAAAATATCATTTATTAGTTGCTGGTTATCAGTTTTTTTAATATTTAATATATTTTTAAACAGTGCAAATGCCTTTTCAACTCCTGCACGCAGTGCTTATTTGATTGATATGCAATCTGGCGCGGAAATTATATCTAAAGAGGCTCATACTCTGATGCCACCATCCAGTATGTTAAAATTAATGACACTAGTTGTAGCATTTGATGAAATTCAAGACGGAAATTTAAAGTTAGACGAACGCATTATTGTTTCGGATGCTGCAGATTATCAAAACCCAATTTGGCGCGATGCAAGCAAAATCTGCCTTGTTAAAGGGCAAAAAATCTCTGTTAATGACGCGATTATGGGCTTAATTGTTATGTCTGCTGGGGATGCAGGTGTTGCGTTAGCGGAAAAAATCGCAGGTAGTGAAGATGGTATGGTTCAAAAAATGACTGAAAAAGCACGCGAAATTGGGATGGAAAAATCTAGTTTTGGTAATGTGTCAGGACTACCACACCCAAATAATTTAATGACCAGCCATGAATTAGCGATATTGGCGAAATATATTATAGAAAACTATCCAGATATGTACCCTTTATTTGCAACTAAAAGATTTGAGTTTAATGAATATCAAAGCGAATGGTGCGCTCAATGGGGCAAAACAAAAACTTTAAACTATAATAAATTGCTGTTTATTATGCCCAGTGCGGATGGATTAAAAACGGGACATACTGCGGATGGTGGTTATGGGATGGTTGCTAGTGCAAAAATTGGTGATCGTCGTTTAATTGGTATTATAAACGGATTTAAAGGCAAAGGACACGAAGCATTAGCGGCTGAAATGAAACGTTTAATGAATTATGGTTTTAACAAAACAATGAATAAAGTTTTTTATAAACCTGATGATAAAATTATTGAAATTCCAGTTTGGTATGGACGTAAAAAAACAGTAATAGCAACTGTTAAAAAACCACTAGCGATTACACTGCCCCGCGGATTTGATACAAAGGAATTGCGCGTTTTAGCGCGTTATCAAGAACCAATACCTGCACCAATTCGCAAAGGGGATAAAATTGGTGAAATAATCATTCAAAAAAACGGGCAAATTGTTACGCGCGCACCACTAGTTGCCGCAGAACGTGTGGGTAAAATTCAATTTTTAGCACGTATAATTAAAAATATTTCGGTAATAATAAATGGCAAGTAAAAAACAAAATTCTTATAATTTTCCTGAACCGATTGATAACGAACAATTAATCGGGCATAAATCTGTTTTACAGGCTTTTAATGATGCATGGGCAAATCGTGATAAATACCCATTGCATCCTGTTTGGATATTATCAGGAACTCGTGGAATTGGTAAAGCAACACTGGCGTATAAAATCGCAAAACAGGTTTATGGTAATGTTGGAGATTTTTATATTCTTGATATAGCAAATGAAAATGCAATTGGTCGTGATAGTAAAGCAAAAAGTATTTCTGTTGGACTAGTAGCACGTATGATTGAAAAAATGCAACTTTCATCTATGTCTGGTGGATGGCGTGTAGTTTTAATTGATAGTTTGGATGAAATGACACCTAATGCTGCAAATGCGATATTGAAAATGTTGGAAGAACCACCAGAAAAAACATTATTTTTATTAATAGCGCATCAACTAAACAATGTTTTACCAACTATTCGTTCACGTTCTCGTATTGAAAAGTTAATGCCACTTACAATTTCTCAATTACGTGATTTATGTGCAATATTCTTGCCAGATGAAGATATTAGCACCGATGTATTAAAATTGGCCAATGGTAGTTTTGGAAAAATTGCAAGTCTAAAAACAACCGGTGGCGATGAAATTTATCAAGAGTTGATTTCTGTTTTGGAAAATTCATCTTCTAATTCCGCAGATATGATGCGAACAGTGAAAAAAATTGCTGATAAACCTGAATTGCGTGGTATTTTATTGGATGCTATTGCTCACTTTGGGTTGGCTAATTTATATCCAACCGCTACTATTGATTTAGCAAACGTTGCAAATATTAATCTTGAACCCGAAGTTGCTATTTTCAAAATTATGAACGATATAAAAAAATGTTTATAGATACTCACTGCCACTTGACTGATAGATATACTGATGACACAGACGCAATAATTGCCAGGGCGATTGCGGCAGATGTTGATATATTAATTTGTGCATGTGCAGAGCCAGAAGATTTTGCACCAGCAATAGAATTATCTGAAAAATATAAAAATGTTTTTTGCACAATTGGAATTCATCCAGAACGAATAAATGAAAAGCCAAATTATGAAAAACTACTTTCTCATCCGCGTGTTGTGGGGGTTGGGGAAATCGGATTGGATTATCATTACAATATTGAACATAAAAATCAACAAATAGAACTTTTTCAAAAACAAATTGAAATTGCAAAATGTGCAAAATTACCGATTGCTGTACATACTCGCGAAGCCGAAGATGATACAGCGAATATATTGGATGGGTCTGTTGGTGGCGTGATGCATTGTTTTACTAGTTCTTGGGAATTTGCGAAAAAAATGCTGGATCGCGGATTTTATTTTTCTGCATCTGGAATTATTACTTTTAAAAACTCTGAAGAATTACGTGAAACTTTTGCAAAAATTCCAATTGATAGAATTGTAATTGAAACTGATGCACCATATTGTGCACCGGTACCTTATCGTGGCAAACAATGCGAACCAGCGATGATTATTGAAACTGCAAAAGTTTTAGCAAAAATAAAAGGTATTGAATTATCAGATTTAGAAACTATATTTATTAATAATACAAAGAAGTTATATCCAAAACTATGCGAAGCCTTATAAAATCTGGACAAGTTGCTGTAAACCGCAAAGCGCGGTATGAATATTCTATTAATGATACAATAGAAGCAGGTATTGCATTAACTGGTGCCGAAGTTAAATCAATCAGATATGGTCTGGTTAATATAACAGATGGGTTTGTATCTGCTGATAAAGATGGGAATTTGATATTAAAAAATGTTGTCATACAATCATTACCAACTGCCGCAAAAATTGTCCATTTTGATGAACGTCGTGGTCGCCAGTTATTATTACACAATTCACAAATTCGCCGACTTTCTGGCAAGTTAAATGAGAAAGGCGCAACAATTGTACCATTAAAGCTTTATTTTAATTCTAGGGGATTATTAAAAGTTTTACTAGGAATTGGATTTGGTAAAACCAGAACCGATAAACGCCAAACTATAAAAAAGCGTGAATGGGACAGAGAAAAGGCTAGACTTATTCGTGGTAAAAAAATAAAATAATAAAAAAGGAGAAAACTATGTGGATAACAATAACAATAATAGCAATTATAATTCTTTATATTATATCAGTCTATAATGGATTGGTGGCACGTCGTGTTCAAGCACGCGAAGCATGGGCAACTATTGACACTCAATTAAAACGCAGACATGATTTAATTCCAAATTTAGTTAATGTGGTCAAAGGTGCAACTAAACACGAAAAAGGAACATTGGAATCGGTAATTGCTGCACGTAATAGCGCAATGAGTGCGACTGATGTTACGGACAAGAGTGTGGCGGAAAATCAGCTAACAGGCGCATTAAAAAGCATTTTTGCATTGGCGGAAAGTTATCCGACATTACGTGCAAATGAGAACTTTTTAGAATTACAACAAGAATTGACTGATACAGAAACAAAAATTCAATCTGCACGTCAATTTTATAATACTGTTGTTATGGGGTTAAATACATCAATTCAACAATTTCCAAGTAATATAATTGCGAATATGTTTAAATTTACACCTGAAAAATTCTTTGAATTGGATGAATCTGAAAAAGAAGCGGTTAAAAAAGCTCCGAAAGTTGAATTTTAAAGATGAAAAAGAAAACTGTTTATGACCATATAAAAGAAAATAATTGGAAAACTGCGGCACTAGTTATTGCATTTCCAATTATTTTCATTGCTTTAATATTTTTATTTGTCTGGATTGTTGCACCATTAGAGCAAGCGATAGAAACAACTGCTATGGTTGCAATTCCGACATTTATTGCATGTATTGTATGGATGTTAATTTCTTGGGCATTTGGTGATTCTATGATGTTATCAACAGCAAGGGCACATGAAATTAATGCAGATAAGAAAGAATATCGTCAAATTTTCCGAAGTGTTGAAAATGTTGCACTGGCGGCGGGATTGCCAACACCACGTGTTTATATTATTGAAGACAATGGTTTGAATGCATTTGCAACTGGACGCAATCCCAATGATGCATCTATTGCTCTGACTCGTGGAATTATAAATAAATTAGACAGATTGGAACTAGAAGGCGTTATTGCGCATGAAATGGCACATATTGGCAATCGAGATATTCGTTTAGATATGTTAATGATTACGGGCGTGGGTGTAACAGTTTTTGCTGCTGATATAATTTTACGTATGGCATTAAATTCTGGCAGAATTGGCGATAATAGTGATGACAGGAATAAAGGTAGTATAACTGCTATATTATTTATGGTTTGGCTGGCATTTATGGTATTTAACTTTTTTATTACACCTTTATTGCGTATGGCAGTATCACGCAAACGTGAATTTGCCGCCGATGCTACAGGGGCATTTATTACTCGCAATCCAAAAGCATTAGCATCCGCATTACGCAAGATTTCAACAGATAGTCGTATAGAAGCATTAAACAATCGTAAATCAATGGCGGTTGCTTGTATTGCTAATCCAATAAAAGACAAGGAATTTTTCAGCGAAGCATTTGCAACACATCCAAAAATCACAGATAGAATTGCACGTTTAGAAAGCATGTAAAAAATCATTATATAATTTTGTAATGTTAATCTATGTTTATTTTTCATACTTGACAATACAAATATTAGTATCTATGATTAAAAATAGATAAAAAAGAGATTTTATGCCAAAATATATTAAAAAGTATCATAGAGATAGAATAACGCTAAAAGAAATTTATGAAGTTGATAATCAAGAACATAAAAATGGTTTATGTTTTTATTTTACAGCGGATGGCAAACTTTATAAAATAGCAAACTTTTTAAATAATAAATTACATG
>JBMNPL010000010.1:0-21019 GCA_050943575.1 Alphaproteobacteria bacterium | reverse complement strand
AACACAATAGAAAAACTACAAAGTAACTTACAAACTGTAAGAAACAACGTAAAAAAGTATAAACAAGAAATTGAACAAGAATTAAAAAGTATCGAAGCGATAAATAACAATAGTCAATTTCCAATTAAAATTTCAGATATACAAATATTGGAAAAGGGATATTGGAAAACAAGAGCAGTGTACCCAGGTAATGAGCAACATAATCCTCCATATATAATGTTAACTGAGAGAGGACATGAAGAATTAATTGAAAGAAACAAGATGTTTTACAAAAACAAAACAAAAACGCGTTAAAAATCAATTCTTTTAAATTTAATAATGCCGTGCAAAATGCGCGGCATTTTTTTATAAAAAATTAAATAATATTTATAAAATATTGTCCAAAAACAAAATAAATAAATAATATAAATACTTGTTTTTACTACATTTTATTATATTTTAACTTTTTTGACAAAAATCTCTTGACAAAGCATATATTTGTATTATATTTATCTTGTAAAACTGCCTAGGTGGTTTTATAGAGCCCTTGGGAGTTAGACTCCCTCCTACATTCTCTCTCCTCTAACCCTGGGGGCTCGATAAATTAGAATGTCCTTTTTTTCTCCTTTCCTTCCTTTTGGACATTCAAGAAAAACCCCGCGCAAGCGGGATTTTTTCTTTTTGTATTTATATAATTAAAAATTTATCTTTATTTTTCACACTTGAATTTTACCATAAAATAAGCCAAAATAAAATTATGAAAAAACATTCTGATAAAAAAATTGCTTTATTTTGCGGCGCATTACGTTTGCCTTTTGTAACACGGGACGCATTGCGTGCAAACGGATGGGAAGTGTTTGTTATCGGACTTCGTGGATTTTATGATCCCGCATTAAAACCTGATTTAGTAATTCGTCTTGGTGGTGGGGGCACTGCTGCACGTGAATGCAAAAAACGTGGTATTACAAAACTTTGTTTTGTTGGCGCAATCGGACACCCAAACCTTTCAGACATTCGTCCAGATTTATGGTCTATATCAGTTTTAGCACGTGTTCTAAAAAATCAAAAAGGTCATAATTCAATGGCGCATGCTTTGATTGCCGGTGTTGAATCCAAAGGCTTTGAAGTCCTTGCTGCCCAAGATTTATGCCCAGAATTAACCTTTAACATCGGTGTACAAACAAAAACAAAACCTTCGGCAGATGATTTAAAAATAATTAATCGTGCTGTACATGTTTCAAATGTTATAGGAACCGAAGATATTGGAATGAGTGTAGTTGTTGATAAACAAGTTTTAGCAGTTGAAGCAGCCGAAGGAACAGCTGAAATGTTAAAACGAGTTGTTGCAATTCGCAAGGGACATCGCGGTAAAAGCGGAGTATTTGCAAAAATGACAAAACCCAAGCAAGAAATGCGTCTTGATATTCCTGCCATAGGGCCAGAAACTGTGCGCAATGTTGCGGCGGCTGGATTAAAAGGAATTGTAGTTAATGCAAAAACATGCTTTGTAATAGATCGTGATAAAGTTATTGCGGATGCTAATAAAGCAAAAATATTTATAGTTGCAAAATAATAAAAAGGTTAAGAAATGTCAGAAGAAAATAAAGTTAATGAAAAATTAATAACTCGCATAGAATATGATTGTGCTGTGGATACATTAAATAACTTACGAGAAATATTAAATGGGGATCCTTTAAAAATTTTAACACCTGATGAAATAAAATCTTGGTATGCTGCTTTAGATATTATAAATGCTTATAAACTTCAACACAATTTACAAAGATAATATCTAAAATGCTTAAAACAAGCATCCCTGTTTCTGAATACTTACTTGATCCATTTGTAATTGCACGTGATGTTTTACTGGGTGCGACTTTATATTCTTATATTGATGGAAAACTAACTGGTGGGAAAATTATTGAATTAGAATTATATTTAGGTGATTGTGATCGTGCTTGTCATGCTTATCCTAATAAAAAAACTTCACGTAATTCTGTAATGTTTGATATTGGCGGGCGGGCTTATATTTATTTTGTTTATGGTATGCATAATATGTTTAATGTTGTTATTAGCGATATTGGACAAGCAAATGCTATTTTAATTCGCGCACTGGAACCAGTTATTGGTATTGAGATAATGCAAGAACGTCGTAAAATTAATAAATTAGAACAGCTGTGCAATGGACCGGCAAAATTAACCAAAGCATTGGGAATCACAACAAAATTTAATGGTATTGATTTAACAAATAATAAAAACATTTGGATAGAACCACGTAAAGAGAAAACTTTGGATATTATAACAGGTAAACGCATAGGTATTGATTATGCTGGCCCAGATGCTGATTTACCATGGCGGTTTGCAATAAAAGATAATAAATTTATCAGTAAGAAAATATAAAGCCAAATTCTAAAACAAAATCTTATATTACACCACTATGGCAGTTTTATTTATTCCATAGTAGTTATTGCGGGGATTACTAAAACTTCGTTATATTGTGATAAAAACCTCTTTCCTGTTGCGCAATAAAATTTTGTTAATGAATCTTTATAAGCCTGAACTTCCGTTGCCCAACGATTATCAATTTCTGTTTTTGCCCCCTGATAAGCACTAAATCCGCCAAGTCCCGCACCAACACCAGCGCCCGTAATCGTTGCACCTTGACGTGCTTTGTTATCTAAATCAATTATAGAGCCATCTGTGGCGTCTTGGGTTAATGGTTGAAAATTATCAATTCCTAAATCATTGCTAACTGGATCCCCTATGGATCCATCTTTTTTACGATATTTTATTACAAATTGTCCATTTTTTCCAGATCGGCGCCAATTTTTAAAATCTGAACTTTTGTTTAATTTCTTATCCCAACCAACTATTACTGCTGATTCTTTTTTTCCATATTCATCAGCTGATTTTAATTGATAAAAATATTCATCACCTGTGCAAGAATAATTTGTTGTATCTTGCATTTTTTTATTTTCTAAACAAAATTTATTTTGGTTAGAGTCCATAAACTCTTTAAGGTCTTTTAGTTCAGAATCTTGATTAATAGAATCACTCAAAGTCCAATTTTGAAAATTAGTATATTTACAATCAGAATAATCCAAGTTTGAATTCGGATTTTTACATTTAACATAACTGCCTTTACTTCCGATAAAACCAGTTTCTTCACTACTTAATGATTCATTTTTTGCAACATAACCATATAAACAATCTGTTCCTTCACATTTTCGTATTAATAATACTGGATTACCAATCCCAGATATATTACCTATTAAACCACCACCCGCAGCATTTACTGTTGCCCCCATAATTGTATCACCAGCAACCTTGCCGGTTTGTGTTGATATAGCGGTTAATCCCCCAAGAGCAACTGCACCAATCGCACCTTTAGTCATTTTATCACTGCTTGTCCCAAGCGCACCGCCCTTACCAGGATCATTTTGTCCGATAAAATTACCCCCTAAACCACCAATTATTGCTGCCGCAGCGATTTTCATACCAGCATTTTGTTTTTGTTCCTTATTCATAATCGCAACAATATCTTCCATCGTTGGTTCTTTATCCGCTGGGAAAACTACTGTGCCGGCTTCTGTTGTATATCCATCTGTTGGAAAATCACTAATATTACATCTGATTGAAGATCCAGCAGCCACCTTGACACGCGCCACCACAATATCATCTGTCCCGTTAACCACCCTCATTTCAACATCTGCAATACAAGTCGGTTTAGCCCCAACCGCAAAACTTGGAACATCCCATGCCCATGCCCCAGTTGGATAAATAGCAGCGCACATTTCCAACTGTCCTTTGGTCACACCTGCATTTGAATCACCCCGAGCTATCGAACGCGCTAAATCCATATCAGCAACACGAACGGGCAACCCAAGTTCTTCCGAGGTTCTGGCACTTGCTATTAATTCTTGTTGTGACATAGGAGAATTTACAGATCCTTGACTTTGAACCGCAGAATAACTTCCACCACGACCAGTACCACTATTACCTATTCTTAAAGCAGCAACAGCATTAAATGCGCAACAAATACATAATAAAGAAACTATAGAAGTCTTCAAGTTTTTCTCTCTCCCTTTAAACTCCCATTAAAATTGTATTCTCATACGAATACCTGCATCAATTGATCCGATTTTTCCACTTTCAAACCAATTTGTATAATGAAATACACTATCGTATTGTGCAGGTTCTTCAGAACCATCTGCACCAATTGGTGCAAGACCAGTACTTAACCATTCTGTCTGTGAAACAACAATACTCCCAGATGATTGAACTTTACCCAATCCAGAATAACGAATAAAAAAGTCCAATTTTATACCACCCTCTAACTCTGTAGTCAATCCACCTTCCAGCATATAAGCCAATTGTTCAACTGTACCACCAGCATGATATGCATAAATATCAGAAATTGCTGTTAATGTCCCCGGTGCTGGGGTTGAACCTTCGGGTATATTAGGTTCGGGATAAAAAGTTGAATCATATACTAAATAATCAGAAATTGTATTTACTGCAATACCAATTCCTGCACCAACATAAGGACGTAAAGAACCACCTGCCATATACCCAGTATAAGAATCAAGGTTATAATATAAATTTAACATTGTTGCTGTGCTGGTAATCGCACCACCTGTTGCCTTGGCATCAATATATCCACCCATTCCATCACCTGTCTTTACAGTATCTGGATAAGATAATCCTTTGTATCTGGTATAAGAAAAATCAACACGAACATCACTATTGATTGCTGCACCAATAGATATCTGCAATGGCAACATTGTTTCTTTTTTATAATTCGCAGTTTCAAATGCCCCAGGGGCAAAAAATGCGTTATTTTCATTCTGATAATCTGCCCGCATTCCGCCACTGGTACTCAAAGAATATCCAATAGAAAGACCGATATACAAACCACTATCTGCCAATCTATCATAATCCGAAGGTTGATAATATTGACGTCCGACTGTTGTTTTATAATTTCCAGCACGTGGTATAGCACCAGTTACACGATTCGGATTTGCAGCAGTAACCATCCTATTATTTACAGGGGCATATTGCTGCTGGGCATAACCATAATTACCAGATTGTTGCTGTGCCGGCTGATATTGAACATTTTGCCTTGCCCCGCTGTACGTTGGATATACAGCAGCAGATACATCATAACTAAATAGTATTGCTGCGCATGCTATAAAAATCCGTAGATTCTTCATTTCTCTTCCCATTATTCCCATCATTTATATTAACTATTTTATCATATTTGCAAATATATTGCTAACAATTATTTTTTGCATTATCATGCAAAATATACAGGAGAGAAAAAATGAATATCTTCATGATAATTCTGACTCTTATTTTAATGGCAGGATATTTTTTTATTGATGCCCCAAGTCAGAAAATGCATGACTATGGGCTGGAATCAACAATGCGCACCACGGATGTAAAATCTGTTCTTTTTTGTATGGCGCGCGCTCATAAAAGTGCAGTTGATATAGATTCTAAAAAACTCGCTGGTGCCAGAGAAATTTTTCAATTACCCAATCAACCATGTATAGAAAAATATAATATACAAACTATAAAATTATGCGCAGATAATTACCGCGAAGTTTCAAATTGCATACCTGCAAGACCAGACCGAATAACAGAAAATTTTATCATTACAACAGCAGATATAAATCAAGAAAAAAATACAAATTTAATTTTAAAAATTTTATCCCAAGATTTTAATTCTATCAGTAATTTTGGTATCATAGTTTCTAAAAATAACTATTTTTCAATACTTTCTGGAGATGGGCAAAAACGATATATTCCAATTAGTATTTCCAGATTTGAAAAATTCAAAGACGGGCAACTAGTTTATATTACAAGATATCCTTTAACTTTTAATAATAGATTAATGAATCAAACAAAAGATGCCGCAGATAATATATTTTGTATGAATAATGAACAAAAAATATTTCGTTTTGGAAGGTGGGAATGTCAGGCCAAAAATCCACCTATTTTATGCACCGGTGATACAATTTGGAGTTCAGAATCTGAAAGTTGTGTAATTGATCCATCACGCAGACCGCTTTGTTCTGCCGGTCAAACCGCTATTGAAATTGATGATATTTGGCGTTGTGTTGATCCTTTGCCAACTATAAAATGTCCCGAAAATACTGTATTACAATTTGATTATGCAAATATGGAATGGGTATGCTCTACTCCTATTTCTACTAATACTTCTAAATGCAAAAATGTGATTTTTCCAAAAAGAACTGGTAATATTTCAGGTGGCACATTATTAAAGCCTGCAAATTTTTGTAATAATTGTGAAAAAATGATATTAAATGAAGAAACTTGTGTTGTGTCATGTATTCCGGACGCAACAAAAATTACAAATCCGGCTTGCTATCCTAATGCGTCAGAATGCAGTGGTAATTCTCGTGCTTTTTATTTTGGATTTCCTGATGATGCGGAATACAAATCAAATGCTCGTGAAAATTTACCACAACTTTCCGATGTACAAATACCAAATGATGCAATATACTCACAAAATAGAAAGTTTAATTGTCTTGATTGCGGCGAAGGGGGACAAATAAATCAGGAACTTTCTGTGCCACCATTTATTGCTATTTGTGAATAACGCAAAGGATATATTATGTTTTTGTATAAATTTTTATTAACTATTTTTTATCCAATTATCAGAATTGTTTTAACAATTCGTCGCAACAAAGGTAAAGAAGATGCTCACCCAGATAGATTTGCAGAACGGCTGGGACGTCCAAGTTTAGCACGTCCAAATGGATTTTTAATTTGGCTACATGGTGCAAGTGTGGGCGAAATAAATTCTATGCGTGGATTAATTGAACACTTGCATAAAAATTATCCAAAAGCAGAAATTTTATTAACCAGCGGGACAACAACATCTGCAAAAATTGCGAAAAATTTTGATGTGATTCATCAATATAGCCCCATTGATGTGCCATTTGTAATTCGCAGATTTATAAGGCATTGGCAACCTGATATGGCAATTCGCGTTGATTCTGATTTATGGCCAATTCAATTAGATGCGATACAAAAAGCAAAAATTCCAAACTTTCTTATCAATGGCGCGATTAGTAAAAAGTCATTTCGCAGGTATCAAAAAAATAAATTTTTTACGCGTAAAATTTTAAATTCATTTACTAAAATTATGGCTAAATCTAAATTAGATGCGCAACATTTTCGTAATCTGGGTGCAAAGAATGTAAGTATTATTGATAACCTTAAATATACAGTTCCTTTTTTACCAGATAAACCAACTGAACGTAAAAAAATTATGACCGCAATAAATACCAGACCAATCTGGCATGCGGCTGTTTTAGGCGAAGGAGAATCAAAAATTATTTTTGATGCACATCGTGAGATTTTGAAAAAATTACCAAAAGCTTTTTTAATAATTACACCACGTCATCCAAAAATGAAAGAAGAACTAGCACAATCTGGTAAAGATTTAAAAATAACTTTCCGTTCTGATAATACTATCCCAAGCGGGAATGTTTACGTTGCTGATACAATTGGAGAAATGGGATTATTTTATAGATGCGCAAAAATTGCATTTATGGGACGTTCTTTATTACCAGAATGTCGTGGTTCCAGCCCAATTGAAGCAATGCAACTGGATAACATTATAATAACAGGAAAACACACCAGTACATTTAATGAAGTATATGATGAAATGAGCAAGAATAATATATTAGAACGCATTGATAATGAAAAACAATTATCTAAATTAGTATTGAACTTTTTAAATAATAAAAAAATATTTGATTTGCGTGCAACAGCGACAAAAAAATTCATCGCAAATAAAAAAAATACAATTAATGTTATAATGAAGGAATTAAAACCTTATTTAAAACAGATTAAAAGTTAAAAAAGCACTTTTACATCACATACAACATTGGCTTTTCGTGGTTGAGTACCAACTAAAACCCCATTTTTAAGTTCATAATTTACAATAAACGCAATTGATGGCATATCCCAATCAGTTTCTATTTCACGCCATACTTTTTTAATTTTAAATGGTAAAAAAGAAAATTGGATTCTTTGTAAATCACAATCTACATCTTCGGCAGTATTTAAACCATCCGGAGTTATATCTTTCCAAGCACTACCTGTTGCAATTTCTATTTTATAATCCCAAAATCCAAGTCTTGTACCATTTTCATATCTAGTTTTTGTTATTTTATCTTTTAACTTATCACCATTTATATCAAACATATAAGTTCTGATTTCAACAACACCATCTGATCTTGTACCCCAGTCAAATGTTTCTATTTTTTCAGGATTTTCCAATCCATCATCAAATTCTTTTGGTTTTACATATTGTGGTTGATTTTGTATTTGGAAAGACTCTAACTTTGGTTCCGTTTGTTTTCCCTTATTTGCTGTATAAAAATAAATAAGCAACCCAGCAGAAATTAATATGATAAAAGTATAAAATAATGTTTTTCTCATTTTATTTCCTTTATTGATTTCCCGCAGCCTGCAAAAACCATTGTCTGATTTGAATACCAGGTTTACGACTAGCATACGTTCTTGTTGCAACATCCGCGGCACATATCCAATCTTGATTATTTACACAATTATCTAAACCACGAATATTATGAATACCTGCAACACCATATCCATATGCAATATCTAAAAGTGCGTTTTTTGCAGGTTGTGGATATGAATGCCACCCTTTATAAGATTTAGACAAGATTGATTCACTAGACGAAATATATCTTTTCATTTCGTTTTGTATTGATTCTTTGGTGGTTCGTATATCTGCAAGTCTTGTTCCATCTGATAAAGTTCCATTGGTAATTGTATTAGTGTTTAAATTTTGAACCATTGGATCTTTTCTTGCCGCGGCTGCCGAAGCATAAGCCATAACTTTATCATAATATTCTCGTTTCTGAGAATCTGTTAATTTCACACCATTTGCATAAAAATCAAATAAAGCAAATCTTGAATAATCATTAACTAAACTACCAATACCTATGGTGGGTAAATATTTTGTATCTAAATAAACCTGATTGCGATAACCTTCGTGGGCTAATATATGGGCTTCTAATGCGGTATTATTTGATAAAGCGCCAGCCCCTGCGCCACCTGAAACTATACCTGTTCCCTCAAAAGGAGTTTCAGGCGCCGTTGTTTCAATATCACCCATAATACTACTGGGCATTCCGGTGCCTGTTGCAGAATCATAAATATCTATATTTTCATATAAATTATTTGCATCTCTTGTTTTTAATTTTAATTCTGCTGAATCTATAATTTTATTTACTTCGGCAATAGGGACTTGTATTGTTTTACAAAGAAATATTTTTTCACCAAAAAGAGATTCCGCTATTAATTTGGATGCTGATAAAATAGCAAATATTAAAAACAAATTACGAATATTTTTTATTATATCGCCTTGTATGCCACGAATTTTTGAAACTCCCCAACCAAACAATAAAATTCCCGCAAAAAATGTTATTACAACCCAAGCAACATCAACAAAACCAGATAAACTTCGTGCAAAACAAGTCGGATCTTCTAGCCAGATAAAAGTGCTATCAGAATTTAATACTTTAAATCCAGAATTTTCAAGATGATTAAGAATTTCGTTTATAGTCATTCATTATCGTGAAGCAAAAAATCCAGACGGACCAGCATCATCCTCATTAGCAGCAATTCCAGCCCATCCAAACAAATCATTTAATACACTAGATTCTTCTTTTTTTGCTTTTTTAAAAGGTAATATATTTTTTAATTTTTTTATTCTACTGGGGCGTTCATTTTCAGATTCAGGTTGAACGTTTTGTGTTTCAACAAATTCTGTTGCCAACATTGTTAATGTTGCATCATCTGTAATATTTTCATCACAAGATATTTCACTTATTGTTAAACGTGATGTTTCTATAATTTTTTCTTCGGGCAATGGTGTTAAGTTTTCAAAAATTTCTTCAATTGTTTGTGGGGCTTTTTGTTCCGCGATTGGTAAATCTTCGCTTAATGCATCTGATAAATCTGAAACAGATGCTGTTTGAACAGGTTCTTTAACAGATTCAGATTTACCACCGGAAAGCACTGATAAAATTGGAATAACATGTTCAACTTCTGGGGTTGATTCTGAATTTGCTTCAATCGGTTCTTGGGATAATGTTTGAGATTCGTTCGCAATTTCTTCTATTTTTTCATTTTCTTGAATTGTTTCGGCAGAATTTATTTGTTCTGAAATAAAAGATTCTGATGATACCTTGTCTTCTAGTGGGACACCAAAAAGCAACACATCGTCACCTAATTCTAAAGTTTGGCGAACTTCATCAAACGCAGTTTTAATTACTGACATATCTAAATTTTCACCACCAGAAATATAAATGATTTTTGTCTTCACTGCACACCCCTCTTACGAAACCTAATTATATCATATTTTTAACCTTGAATGCATAAAAAAAATGTCTTACCATATAAATCATGTCAGAAATTATAAATAAGATATTGAAAGAACTTGATGAATTAGAAGCCGCTGCTGATAATTTAGCGGATATTAAATCTAAATCAGATATGGAAATTTCAGTCTTATCACGTCAACTGGCTGATATAAGCACAAAAAACATTCGTGCAACCCAACTTATTGATAAATCTATTTCAACATTAAAGAGTATAAAATGAGTGTTGTTGCAATTCCGATATTGAATAAAAACTATGCCATGGGTTGCGAAGATGGTCAAGAAATGCGACTGGTAGAGATTGGAAAATTTGTTAATGCTCGTGCTCACGAGATTAAAAACAAAATTGGTAATTTACCGGATAATTCTTTGCTTGCTACTTTATGTATTGTTTTGGCGGATGAAATTATGTCACGGGATAAAAATGATGCTGTTGCACTTGAAAAGATTTTAAATAGAATTCAAGAAGTAAAAAATAAAATGGAAAAATAATGCTACCAAGTGTTTATGCCCCAAAAGATTTTAAAAGATTACGGGCAGCGGGTGATATAGTCGCACGTTGTTTTGATTTTATATCCCCACAAATTCGTGCAGGAATTTCAACTGGTGATATAGATCGTATGGTTGCCGAGTTTTTACATGAAAATAATGCAAAATCTTCATCATTTGGGTATCATGGATTTCCCAGATATTGCTGTACCAGTCGCAATGATGTAATTGTTCATGGTATTCCACGTGATGATGAATTTTTACAAGACGGGGACATTATAAATATTGATTTAACCGCCGAACATAAGGGATTTCATGCTGATGCATCCCGTATGTTTTTAATCGGGGATGTAAAACAAAATTCCAGAAAACTGGTCAATGTTTGCTTGGACGCGTTAAATAGTGCAATTGCTGTTTGTGCACCAAATGTTCCACTTTCTGAAATTGGGCGGACGATTGAAAAAGTTGTTAAACCTTATGGCTTTACTATTTCTCATGATTTTATCGGACATGGTATAGGAAAAGTAATGCATGACGAGCCCCAAATTTTTCATTGGTATGATAAAAAATTTGATAAAATCAAAATGGTTCCGGGGCTTGTTTTTACCATAGAGCCAATTTTATGCGAAAATTCTAATAAATGTAAAATAGATGATGATGGATGGACTGCGCGCACTACGGATGGCGGAATGTCAGCCCAATGGGAACATACAATTGGTATTACAGAAGACGGGGCTATAATCTTTACTGAACGCGGGGAATAGTTTTTATTCAAGATTTACGACGAATTCTTGTAGATAGTTTCGCTGCACGCACAGACAACTTTAATGCAAAATCACGCAATAAAATTTCATTTGGCATACCGGTTGTTCGCAATTGTCTTTCAAGTTCATTTAAGCGCACTAATACACCTACAATTTCTGATTCAGGCCAAATACGAACAGCAATATTAAAATCTTTTTCAATTTTCCAAAACAACCTTGGCATTCGTCCTGTAACAACAGCATCAAGTAATTTTTTAAAATGTGCATTTAGCACACGGACTAACATATTTGGTTCTGCATTATTAAAAAACAATCTATCCAAAGCTTTTATTGTTTGTGCAATATGACCGGCAGTTAATGAATGTAAAAAGTCATCAATATTTGCGGCACCAGTATCTGGCAAACATTTTTCAACATCTTCTAGGGAAACGGTTTTTTTATCATCAACATAAATAGCGATTTTTTTCAAAAAACTACGCGTAATACCACGATCCACACCCAGATTGATTTTCATATAATCCATTGCGTCTGGATCAATTTTTTTTACACCTGCAGCAAATAAATCTTTTTGTATTAATGTTGCAAGTGTTCGCTCGTCATCAATATAGCATGGAAGTGCGGCAACATTATTTTCATTTTCAAAATAAGAACGCAATCCCCCACCTGCGCGTAAATCCCCAGCCATAATAAATACAAATGCACCCAAACTTGGATGTTCAATTAATTCAGATATTAATTTAGCATCCGAATCCGAAGCATTTGTAATAACAATCATTTTATTTCCGCCAAACATTGATGGGCTGCATGCTTCTGCAAAAATTGCTTCTTGTTTGTCTTTTAATTCATTTGAAGAAACTACAAAAATATTATCTTTTTCTATTTGCAGTTTTTTTATTGCGCTATCAAAAAATTCATCCACCTGCCCTGCATCAGGTCCATAAACCAAGATTCCACGAATCTTGTTTAATTCTGTATTAAAATCTGATTCCTTCCATTTCATTTAGCCACCATTGCAGATACACGCATACTTATTTTATCAGCAAGTAATCTTATTGTATTTTGTTCTGCATTTTTTTGAGATGATTGTGCAGAAACAAGGTCTGTAACAAAAGTATATGATTCTGCTGCTGTTTCACTACCATTAAGTAAAACTTTACCACTTGTGTTTTCTTTTAATAAATACTTGGCTTTTATGCTAATTTCTTGCCAAGTAGCATCACCTGTTTTTTGTAATCCTTTAAATGTTTTATTTGAATCTTGCAAATCTATTATCAAAGAATATTTTGCTGATGCTTCATCATCATTATCACCCAGTTGTGCTCGCAATGAATTACGCAAATCTATCCCATTTGTTCCAGAAATTGGGGCAACCCACACTTCTTTTGTTTTAATCATTAAATCATTTGAATACATTGGTTTAAAACCACAAGCATAAAGAGAAAATATTAAAGAACAAACAACAAATAGTTTTTTCATTTTTAACCCTTGATTAAAAAGTTTATCAATTTTCCAGGAACGAAAATTGTTTTTATTATTTCACCTGTTAAAAATTTTTCAGCAACAATCTTTGCGGCATCTGTAATTTCATCTTTTGTTGCATTAACATCAACTTGAATTATTCCACGATGTTTTCCATTTACAGAAACAGAAATATTTTGTGATTTGCGTTCTAATTTAGATTCATCTACATCAGGCCAAGGATGCAAAACTAACATTTCTGAGTGTCCCAGTTTCTCCCACATTTCTTCTGCTAAATGCGGAGCAAATGGATTTAAACATTGTAATAATACTTCAAAACAATCGCGTGGCATTTCACCAACAAATTGATTTATGTATTCCATCATGGCTGAAATTGCCGTATTAAATTGCATATTTTCTATACGTTCGGCAACATCTTTAATTAATTGATTCATTAAACGTTCTTGTTCATCATTTGGTTTAATATCTGAAACAGGCATATTTTCAACGCGTTTTAGAAATCTTTCAACACCGCGCAAAGTATCTTCGGACCAATTTACATTTGAATCATAAGGGCCTAAAAATAAAACAGTCATACGACATGCGTCTGCACCAGCACGATTAACAACTTCGGAACTGGGAACTAAATTTCCCAAAGATTTTGACATTTTGCGTCCATCAGAACCCATCATCAAGCCATTTAGAGTTCGTTTTTTATATGGTTCAACACTTGGGACTAGTCCAATATCATATAATGCTTTATACCAAAATCTAGAATACATCATATGACGCGTTACATGTTCCATCGGGCCATTATAATGATCTATTGGCATCCATTTTTCCATTTGTTCACGATTGCAAAACTCATCATTATTATCAGGATCTAAATAACGCAAGAAATACCAAGAAGACCCAGCCCATCCCGGCATAGTATCAGTTTCACGTTTTGCATATTCACCACATTTTGGACAAGTTGTATTTACCCAATCTGTTGCACGTGCCAATGGCCCTTCGCCATCAGTTGTTGGTGAAAAATCTGTTAAATAAGGTTGCATCAGGGGTAATTCATTATCAGGCACAGGAACCCATCCACATTTTTCACAATAAACTAATGGTATTGGTTCCCCCCAATACATTTGACGAGAAAAAGCCCAATCTCGCATTTTGTATTGTTTTGCACTACGTGCAAAATCAGCACCATGTTCCAGCGCAACTTTAATTGCATCTTCTTTATTTAACCCGTTTAAATATTCGCTGTTAATGTGTAGTCCATCACCTGTTTGTGCTTGTTTTGAAATATCACCATTATCTAAAACAGGTATTATTTTTAATCCGAACTTTTTAGCAAAATCCCAATCTCGTTGATCATGTGCTGGAACTGCCATAATTGCACCAAAACCATAATTTGCTAAAACATAATCTGCTACAAAAATTGGTATTTCTTGCCCATTATATGGATTACGAGCACAAATACCTTTTAATTCTATACCTGTTTTTTCTTTACTTGTATCAGTGCGTTCAAATTCATTTTTTTCTTTGGCAGAGGCGATATAAGCAAGAACTTCGTCAGAATTGGTAATTTTGCCGGATGTTAGCCATTTTTGAACTAATTGATGTTCTGGTGCAATTACACAAAAAGTTGCGCCAAAAATAGTATCTATTCTGGTTGTATAAATTGTCATTTTATCAGTCCCGACCATAAAATCTACTTCGGCACCATAACTACGTCCAACCCAATTTATTTGCGCTGTTTTTACACGTTCTGGATAATCAACTAATTCTAAATCATCTATTAATCTATCAGCGAATTTAGTTATTGCCATCATCCACTGTTTTTTCATTTTTTGTTCTATTTTACCTTTACATCTGGGGCAAGTACCATCATCTTCTAGTTCTTCATTAGTAAATGTAGTTTGGCAATTTGGGCACCAATTCATTGGGAAATCATCTTTGTATGCTAAACCTGCATTAAACAATCTGATAAATAACCATTGAGTCCATTTTATAAATTTCGGATCTGATGTTGTTAAAAATGATTCTGGATTAAAAGACAAACCGATAACGGATGCATCTTTTTCAAATATTTTTATTAATTCTTTGACTGAATCACTTGGGTGTTTGCCGATTTTTTTTGCATAATGTTCTGCTGCAATCCCCATAGAATCCAAGCCCATAGGATATAAAACATCAAAACCTTTCATACGATGATAACGTGCAATTATATCCATTCCGACAAAAGGTATTAAGTGTCCGACATGCAAACCATTACCACTGGGAAATGGAAATTCAAACAAATCATATTTTTTTGGCTTACTTCCGTCATTTAATGGAACAAAGCTTTTCGCATCACGCCATCTTTTTTGCCATTTTTCTTCACGAATTTTAATTTTCTCGTTTTGCATATTTTTTTATCCTTATTGCCGATTATACACAAAAAACAAACCCGCGCAAGCGCGGATTTGTTTTGTCCAATATAAGTTAATTTTTTTATTTTAAGTTTTAAAACACTACGTTAACGCGAGCGCCCAATTCGGCTTTCACGTCGGTTGTGTTTTGACTGCCGACATCACCATTATCAAATGTGTATTCACCATAAATGGCAACTTGCACATTATCAGTAACCTGATTTGCAACTGACAAGGTTAATGGAAATTCATCAAAGGAATCTTTGAAGTCAAGACCTTTGAAGTTTGATTCCAAAGCTGCAATTACATCAGGAATATCATTACTTGCGACACCTTTAACCTTTGCACTATGCACAATATGATTCGCATGATGTTTCCAGCTAAGGCCGGCAGTAAATGTCCATTCATCATCCATTTCATACGCCCACTTTGTACCAACATTCCAATCAGTGAATGATTTTATCTTTGCAACACCAGTCCCTGTAAAAGTTAACAATGGATCCATAGGATATGATAAAGCATCAATATCAATTTCTGTATTATCATTTGATAACATATGTCCGACTTCGGCATATAATGCACCAGTTAATTTATCCCAAGTTTTTCCAATCTTGGTTCCGACATAAAATCCATATTGACCGGTTCCATAATTATCATAAGTAAAACCATTATTAGCAAGAGTTCCTGTCATTTTGGACAAGCCACCTAAATGGGCATCCGCATAGACATCCCATGCTAATTGACTAGCATCTGATAAAACACGATAATTCAGACCAAGTCTTCCATTATGCAGACCTTTTCTGTTTACATCGGCGTTATATGTATAACCCAATTGAGTATATACTGACAACGCATCGGTTATTCCGTATCCAAAATCTTCATTAATACGAAGAATTGGAAACTCGCTTTCCCCGTCGTGTCCTTTAGCAATTTGTGCTGTGGTATCATCTGTAACCTTTCCCATTAACCCAACACTAGTTTTTGAGTAAAAATCCCCTTTTTTTGGAATATAAAGTGGATTTTCCAAATTAGCTGCAAACGCTGGTGCTGCAAATACAGCGGCGATTACAGCCAAGCTTAAAGTTTTTTTCATTTTTTTTCCTTTTGGTTATAACCGACCCCCATTATTGGCAAGATCGGATGTCCCATCACCCACCACCCATTATTGGCAACAGCAGGTTGTTTTGATGTGGACATCACGAATCGTTGCAGACATTAAAATAAAAGTAAAGAAAATAATATTATTTGACAAACTGATTATTGTGTGTTTTATAGATAAATAATAGAGTGATAAATACAAAATCTAATTATTTTGTAGCAATTATGATATAATATAAATATGACTAAATCTGTATATGACATTATCAAAAAACAAAATGGCGAAACTTTTGCAAAAGCCATTCGTAATTATGATAATGGTATTTTTGATATTCCAGGTATTGTTGAAATTGTAAAATATGCTGGTCGGGATGCAGAACCTATATTAAAATTCTTGGGATCTTTGAAAGAAATTGAAATAAAAGATTTAAATTTTAAACAAGAAACTCCATTTGAACTATTACATCGTGCCGGATATCATGCAGAGTATGCGGATAACTTAAGAAAACAAAATAGCATAAAAAAATATTTTACAAAAGATGAACAATTATGGGAATAAAACCTTGCGTTTTGTCCCTGATGATGAACAAGTTAATACATCTAAAAAAGAAAAATTTAATACCGGTAAAAACAAAGTAAAAAAACCAAATGTTTATCAAAAAACAAATTCACAATCTAGATAAAAAACTATAAATCATTATCTGATAATCCTTTGACATTATCAGCCATATTCATTAATTTATCATTTTCATCTTGCAGCCATTTTTTAGTCATTGGTATAATTTCATCTAATTTAACCAATCCTTTTTCCCCAGTTGCTCTGATTTTCCATTCGGCTGAATCTTGCTCTAATGTTTTTTGACTAATTACAAATTGCAACGGAACACCCAACAAATCAATATCTGCAAATTTTTCACCAGCACTGGTATCTCTATCATCAAGAATAACTTCTATCCCGTCTTGTTGCATTTTTTCATAAATAATTGTTGCTTTATTTTTAATGGCTCCATCTGTGGTTTTATTTCCCAAAGTAGTAATAGAAACTTTCCAAGGAGCAATACTTACAGGCCAAATCGGACCATGTTCGTCATGTTTTGCTTCTATAACACTGGCCATCAAACGCCCTATACCTATGCCATAACATCCCATAATTGGAGTTTGGTTTTTACCATTTTCGTCTATATACTCCATTTTCATTGATTTGGTATATTTATCACCTAATAAAAATATATTTCCGACTTCTATTCCACGATGAACTTGAATATTTCCCCCGCATTTCAAACATACATCACCTTCTTGAACGGATATAACATCAAATTTTTCAGCATTTGGAATATCTCTGCTTATATTAAAATTTGATAAATGATAATCAATTTCATTAGCACCGGTTATAAGGTTTTTTTCCAAGAATAAATTTTCATCCACTATAACCCGCACATCTTTTAAATTATATCCTGACGCATATCCAGGAACTATACCATAGTTATCAAAAACTTCGTCCCCTGCAAATTCTGGTATGGCTTGCAATATTTTAGCCAACTTACTTTCATTAACATCTTTATCACCACGAACCATTACTACAATGGGTCTTTTATCATTATTAACAGGTTTATAAACAAGTGTTTTCGCAAGACGTTTTTCTGATACACCCAACGCTTTGGATACCTCTTCTATTGTTTTAAAATTAGGAGTATGAATTTTTTGCAATGGTTTAATTTCTTCATCTGGATTATTTACTAAAATTTTTGATACCGCGACTTCTTTATTTGCTTTGTAATCACAATCATTGCAAACAATAATTGTATCTTCACCATCTGGTGTTAATAACATGTATTCATGCGCTATTTTTCCACCCATCATACCAGTATCTGATTTTATTGCCACTACTTCTGGCACACCAGAACGTGCAAAAATACGATCGTATGCGATTGCACATTTTAAATAATACTCATCTAAATCTTTTTGATTTGTATGAAAAGAATACGCGTCTTTCATAGTAAATTCTTTGACTCTGACCAATCCACCACGAGGGCGCGCTTCGTCACGAAACTTTTTAGCAAATTGATAAAGCATAAAAGGATAATCTTTATAACTTGTTGCTTCTGTTCTGGCTAATGCGACAACTGCTTCTTCGTGAGTCATTGCCAAAACCATATCATGATTTGTTCTATCTTTGAAACGAACTAGTTCGTTATTTATTCCTTGGTATCTGCCTGATTCTTCCCATAATTCTCGGGGTTGCACCAAAGGCATTTCAACTTCTTGTCCACCGATATTATTCATTTCTTCACGAACAATGGCTTCTATATTTTGTAGAATTTTAAATCCGGGTAATAAAACAGAAAATATGCCACTAAACACTGGGCGAATATATCCCCCACGTATTAACAATTCATGACTTTTTAATTTTGTATCACTAGGTTTTTCTTTGAACCGCTTGCCAATCAATTGACTTATTTTCATTTTTTACCTTTACACATCGTATAGATTGTTAAGTTATGTTTATTGGGTTATTTTAAGGAAAAATGCTAAAAAGTCAACTTGATAAAACAACCTTATTGATTTTTGATAAAAAGATTATATTATGATAAAAATCTTCAAGGAATTTATTATGCTTGCAAAACAATACTTGAATAAAATAGTAAATGTTAGAATTGATAGACCATTGGGCAGCAAACATCCGAAACATGGTTTTATTTATGAAACAAATTATGGATTTATACCAAATACTATTTCTGGTGATGGCAAAGAACTGGATGCTTATGTTCTGGGTATAAATAAACCGATGGATGAATTTACCGGTCGTTGTATTGCAATTATTCATAGAACTGATGACGATGATGATAAATTGATAGTTGTTCCAGATAGCACAAAAATTACAGATGAAGAAATAGAATCTTTAACCGCATATCAAGAAAAATGGTTTAAACATATAATTATCAGGAATTCTTTTGCTATATTTCTAGCAGGGGGCGGTGGATATGAAGACAGCGCAGAATTAGATAAAATATTTTTTGAAAATATTCCGGAAAACGCAAAAATACTTTATTGTCCTGCCGCGATGAGTTCTGATAGATATCCCAGCGCTTTGGAATGGTTTTCTGGATTAGTTCGCCGTTATCATAACACAGCAATAATAGACATGTTAATTGAAGAAAACGTGAAATCAAGAAATCCGGATGATTATAATGCGGTATTTATAGGTGGTGGTAATACTTATAAACTACTAGATTTTATTATTAAAAATGAGCTGGATAAAAAATTAAAAAAATATATTAGCAATGACGGCTTAATTTATGGTGGCAGTGCTGGTGCGATAATATTAGGTAAAAATATAAATACTGCAAGTGCCGAAGATGAATCAGGTTGTTATACAAATACAGATGGTTTAAATCTACTTAATGATGCTTGTGTTGCATGTCATTGGCCAAAGCACGAGGATTATATTCGCAATTTTGCGATTGAAAATAAATTTAAAACATATTGTATACCTGAAAATTGCGGTATGATTTTTGATAAAACCGGCGATTTAGTAAAAACTATTGGCAATGGGATAGAAGTTTTAAATTAAAAAATTAGGCTTATTAAGCCTGTAATATACATATAATTATCAGGAATCAAAGATAGTTTATATTTATTAATTTTTATATAATTTAATAAATTTACCAAGAGTTGTCCTGTGTACATGTAATTTCTTTGCTATATACCTTTGACTATGTCCCAGATTTAATAATTTTTCTATTATTACTTCTTTGCCAGATAATTTTAATTTCGAATTTTTTCTGCCTTTGGGTCTGCCAAGAACTATACCGGCTTCTCTACGAGATGCCAATGCTTCCTTTGTTCTTTGAGATATAAGATTCCTTTCTATTTCTGCCGATAACCCAAATGCAAATGCTAATACTTTTGATTGTATACCTGCATCCAGACGAAAATTATCTTTAATAGTCCATACATTTGCTTCATTATTCATACAATAATTTAGAATACTCATAATTTCGAATAATTTGCGACCAAGTCTAGATATCTCACTAGCAATAATTATATCCCCTGTATTAAGTTGTTTTAATAATTTTCCAAGTTTGCGTTTTTTTAATTCTTTTGTCGCGCTGATAGTTTCTTCTACCCATTTATCAACTATTATATTTTCACGTTGGCAAAACTGTTGAATTTCCCATCGTTGATTTTCAGTTGTTTGTTTATCGGTAGAAACCCGAATATAAGCATAAATCATGATAATCCCCTTTGTTTATTGATTATAAAAAAGAATATAGTTGAAAAAATATGAGCGATTTAATTAGGTCAGAATCACAAGTAATGGCATTCACAAAAGAACCTTGGGTAATCTTGTCCCCGATAGAGCAATCTATCAAGGCTAAAATAG
>JBMNPL010000009.1:0-29985 GCA_050943575.1 Alphaproteobacteria bacterium | reverse complement strand
AGAACATAAAAATGGTTTATGTTTTTATTTTACAGCGGATGGCAAACTTTATAAAATAGCAAACTTTTTAAATAATAAATTACATGGTAAATATACAGAATACTATCCAAATGGTAAAATTAAAAAAACAATAAATTATGAAAACAATAAAAAGAATGGTATTTGCAAAGAATATTATGAGTGTGGTGCACTTAAAAGCAAAACATGTTATCAAGATGATGCAATACATGGTATTTTTGAAAAATACTACACAAATGGCAAACTTGAATTCAAAGCTCAATTTTATGAAAATATAGTACAAGGTCAAACTAAAAAATACTGGCCGAACGGTAATATTCGTAGCATTATTAATTATAACGACAAAGGTCAACGACGTGGTGTTTACACAGAATATGATAAAAACGGATTAATAATTAAAATTATTATGCTAAAAATTATTGAAGAATACCATCAAGATGGAACAACACTGAAAGCAATTTATGAAGTTGATAATCAAGAACATAAAAATGGTTTATGTTTTTATTTTACAGCGGATGGCAAACTTTATAAAATAGCAAACTTTTTAAATAATAAATTACATGGTAAATATACAGAATACTATCCAAATGGTAAAATTAAAAAAGAAATAAATTATGAAAATAATAAAAAAAATGGTAAATATACAGAATACTATCCAAATGGTAAAATTAAAAAAGAAACTAATTTTACAAATGACATAATGTTTAATAAACTTTTATCATTCTATAAAAATGGTCAGATTGAGAGAAAAATTAATTCTATAAGTGGTACAAATTATTATGAATGTATACATTTCGATAAAAATGGCGACTTTAAAGAAAAAACATATGGCATTATAGAAGGTAGCGAAATTAACTATGCAGACTTACGCGAAATAAAAAACCAGCGTGCCGAAAAAGCATTTTTAGAACAAATAAAATCTAGAGAAATCAAAAACAATATATTAAAAGAACAAATTAACAGCAAAGAAAAATAAAAAACCGCCAAAATGGCGGTTTTTTTTTACTTCATCATAGGAAATAAAATTACATCACGTAATGTTGGTTGGTCGGTTAACATTGCTATCCAACGTTCAAATCCAAATCCTAAACCTGAAATTGGGGGCATACCATGCTCCATTGCTAACATAAATCCTTCATCTAAATCAACAGATTCATCATCCCCCAGTGCTTTATTCGCCATCTGTTCATTAAAAGATTTTCTTTGCTCAATAGGATCTACTAATTCTGAATAAGCATTTATTAATTCCGCACCAAATGCAATTAACTGAAAATTATCCACTCGTCTGGGATCAATATCATTTCTGCGTGCCAATGGACGTGTATAAGTCGGATAATTAAATGTTATTGTTGGTTGAATTAAATTTTTACGAATTTTGTTTTTAAATACAAAATCTATAACCGCAAATAAAGATTTTAAATCAGCAATTTCTTCCCTTGAAAATAATCCACGTTCTGCGATAGCATCTTTTAATTTTTCTACATCATCAAATTGTAAAATATCTGTCCCGATAATTTCGCTCATTTTTGCAGTATAATCTAATTTTTCATACTTAGAAAAATCAAGTTTGACACCTTGATATTCTATTTCCAATGTTCCACGCATTGCCATTATTAATTCTTGAACAAACTTCCACGAAAAATCTATATTATCATTATAATCCCAATAAGCACAATACCATTCAATCATTGTAAATTCTTGTAAATGCATGGCGTCCATACCTTCATTACGAAAGTTTTTTGCAATTTCATAAACACGATCAAATCCAGCCGCTATACATTCTTTTAATGATAATTCAGGCGCAATACGCAAAAATAAATCAGTATCTAATGCGTTATGATGAGTAATAAATGGTTTTGCCGAAGCACCAGATGAAACTGTTTTTAATATCGGAGTTTCAACTTCTATAAAACCATTTTTATCTAAAAAATCTCTGATAAATTTAATCGCACGAAAACGCATCAACATTGTTTTACGAGTATCTTCGTTTGCAATTATATCTAAATAACGTTGGCGATATCTGGTTTCTGTATCAGTTAATCCATGAAATTTTTCAGGCAATGGTCGTAAAGCCTTGGCCAGAATTTCATACTTGGAAACTCTTATTGTTAATTCACCCGCTGTTGTATGATATAATTCGCCAGTAATTCCAATAAAATCGCCCAAATCCACATTTGACTTGAAAAATTTATATTGTTCTTCTCCTAATTCTTCACGCGACATAGAAAATTGAATTTCCCCATTAATATCATAAATACGCCCAAACATTAATTTTCCCAACCAACGAAGTGCTGTAACCCGTCCAGGAACACAAACATTTGTCCCATCTTGCATTTTACGAATTTCAGCAATTGTTGCTGTGCGTTCAAATTTATCTTTCCAAACAATACCATCACGCGCACGAATATTTTCCACTTTTTGCAAGCGCGCTTCTAATTCATTACTAGATAAAGCATTTGTTTGTTTTGACATATTAATTCCTTTTTTTTTAATAAAAACGGGCACATAAAGCGCCCGCGAATTTCTTTTCGTGGCGCTAATTTTTAGATAAATTTTTTATTATTTTTTCTCATTTTATTTAATCAATTATTAAATTGGTGCGAGCAAAGGGGCTCGAACCCTCGACCTCAACCTTGGCAAGGTTGCGCTCTAGCCAACTGAGCTACGCTCGCACGCGGAGCAATTTTGACATAACTTTTACCCATTTGCAAGCAAAAAGTCTCAAAATTACAACCTGTAATAACTTTACATAAACCATTTCCATGGCTGAAATACTTTTAATATTCCCATTGCCATGCGTTTTTTATCAGAAAATGTATGTCCACATCTGGGGCAAACGATAAATGGTGCAGTTATTAATTTAACATATTTCATAATCCAAAACCAAATTATCAAGCCCGCCAACCAAGCAACTATCATTATTCCCCACATTACATAACCAAAATATTTATCTACTAAATTAGTCAAAGTTTGAACTATATGTAAATCTGATTTTTCTAAATCATTATAAATTTTGGTCGTAATTGGCCAAGTACTGGGCTTCCACGGCATAACATGTTTAATTCCATAATCGGTTAAAAACACTGTTCCCAGTCCGCCACTTTTTTTATCCAGAAATGATTTAACTTGTTTATCCATTTCTTTATCTATTTCCATTTGTGCTGTTTTTTCTAATTCAGATTTTACTTTATCCAACCTGTCATTTAACATTTTAGTTGTATCATCAACTTTGGCGACGGCGTCATTAGTTTTTCCAACGACTTTATCAGCGGCACTGGTATCAACACCAAAACGTCCGGCAATTCCGGAAAGTTTTGAAACTTTGTTTGTTGTTTTTTTTGCTTTTGCGGATGCACTTTCTGCCTTGGCGATTGGTTTTTCTGCCAGTTTTACCTTTTCTATCGCAACAGCAATTGGCTTTTTGATATTTATACTACCGGCAACCCCTTTTAATAAATGAGCATATTGTTCTTGCATATATCTTTGCAAATCAAAAAACATAGAAACAACGATTGATTTTTTAATTGATTGCCCATAATGATTACGAACATAAAAAGGCGCCCATGCAATAAATGATAGCCATAAAATTGATATTATAGCAAAAATTAACCAAACACGTTTTACCCAAGATGATTTTCGTTTAACAGTTTTTGCACCCTGCATATCAATAACTTCTACTTCTTTTGATTTTTTGGACATTTTATCCCCCTGTATAAGTTTTTATAAATCTTTGTTTAAATTCTACAAAATTTCCATTTTCAATTGCAAGACGAATATCACGCATTAAATCTTGATAAAATTTCAAATTATGTTTAGTTAATAAAATTGAACCCAGAATCTCATTTGCTTTAACCAAATGATGAATATACGACATTGTCAATCCTGTATCGCCAAAAATTGTTGCATCATCACGAAATCTTGCATTACGTAAATTTATTGTACCATGTGCAGTAAATGCTTGGGCGGTGCGTCCAGCACGAGTTGGCATAACACAATCAAACATATCTATTCCACGTTCTACGGCGCCCAGAATATCAAGAGGCGTCCCAACACCCATTAAATAACGTGGCTTGTCTGATGGTAACAACGGGGTTGTTTTTTCTAACATTTCAAACATTACTGATTGTGGCTCGCCTACTGCTAAACCACCTATCGCATAACCATCAAATCCTATATCAATTAATTGTTTTGCGGATTGTGCACGCAAATCTGCAAAATCTGCACCTTGCACTATTCCGAAAATCCCATAACCTGCACGATTAACAAACGCTGATTTACTACGAGCAGCCCAACGAGAAACCATTTCAACATTTTTTTCCACACGTTCACGTGATGCAGGCAAACGTAAACATTCATCCAAAACCATTGTGATATTAGAATCCAGTTGATGTTGAATTTGCACAGATTTTTCAGGTGTTAAAAAATGTTTTATTCCGCCATCAATATGAGATGTAAATTGCACACCTTCTTCGGACATTTTTGTAAGACCAGATAAAGACATTACTTGAAATCCACCACTATCAGTTAAAATAGGACCATCCCATCCAGAAAATTTATGTAATCCACCCATCTGTTCAATTAAATCACCACCGGGGCGCAACATTAAATGATAAGTATTTCCCAATATAACTTCTGTTCCTGTTTCATGCACCATATCCATAGTAAGTGCTTTAACGGTGGCGGCTGTTCCAACTGCCATAAATGCAGGTGTTTGAAAAGTCCCGTGCGCAGTTTCAATACTTCCGCGTCTCGCCATACCATCATTTGTAATAAGATTAAATTTTAATGACATTATTTCGCCTTTTTAAATAATAAACAACAATCACCATAACTGAAAAATCTATATTTTTCTACAATTGCATGCTTGTATACCGCCTGCATTTCGGATAAACCCGCAAAAGCAGATACTAATATAAACAATGTTGATTTTGGCAGATGAAAATTAGTCAGCAAAACATCAACCACTTTAAACTTATATCCAGGGGTAATAAAAATATCCGTTGTCCCACAAAATGGAGCAATTATTACCTGCCCCCCCAATGGGGAGGGGGCTGTCGCCAAAAGCGACTGGTGGGGGCATATAGCGGCAGATTCAAGCAAGCGAAGAGATGTTGTTCCAATTGCGATTATACGCCCGCCATTTTTTTTGGCTTGATTTATAACATCTGCTTGTTCTTGGGTAATAACACCCCATTCACTATGCATTTTATGATTATCTGTATCTTGAACTTTTATTGGTGCCCAAGTTCCCGCACCAACATGTAATGTTATATTTACTATACTGGCACCTGCTTTACGCACCGCATTCAATAATTCATTTGTAAAATGTAGCCCTGCTGTTGGTGCAGCCATACTGCCCAATGGATTTGCATAAATAGTTTGATAACGTTCACGATCTGATATTTCCTCTTTACGTTTCATATATGGTGGCAATGGCATTTTTCCAACTTTATCCAGCACAGAAAAAACATCATCAGAATAAAACTTTATAGACAAACCACTTTCATCAGATTTACTTAAAATTTCTATTTCTGTATTATTATCTAACTTTAATTTTTCCCCAATTTTTAATTTTTGAAATTTTTTTGCAAACCCCAGCCAACCATCATTAGTTTTTGTATGTAATGTTATTTCATATTTTGTTCCATCATTGGCGGTTGCATTAAAACGCGCAGGAATGACTTTACTATTATTAAAAACAACCACATCCCCAGGGCGCAAATAAGAAATAAAATCAACAATGTGTTTATCTGAAATCTTTGAGTCAAAAACTAGCATACGACTGGCATCGCGATGTTCCAAAGGATGTGATGCAATTAATTCATTTGGTAATTCAAAATCAAAATCGGAAACTTTCATTTATCAAAATCAAGCCCTTGTTCTTCATAACTTTCGCGTTTATTTTCCCAATTTGGCTCAACGCGGACAAAAATATGCAATCTGGCATTTACACCCCATTCATTTTGAATTTCATGACGTGCAGCCATTCCAATTTGTTTTAATTGTGCACCACCTTTGCCTATTACAATTTTTTTATGTCCTTCGGTTGCGACAACTATTTTTTGATAAATATCTAAAACTCCATCAGCAGCAGTTTCAATTTTTTCTGTCGCCACAAAAATACGATAAGGTAATTCTTGGTGAACAAATTTATAAACTTTTTCACGAGTAATTTCTGCCAACCATAAAGTATCCGGAACATCTGTTTGATCACGCGGTTCAAATAAATATGGTGATTCTGGCATAACCGCAGCCAAAGATTTTAACATCGGTTCAATACCATCGTTTTTTAATGCGCTACCTATAAAAATTTCGCGAAATTGTGCTAAATCTGACAATTCGGCTATCATTGGTAATAAAGTATCTTTTTTAACCGCATCTGATTTATTTATAAATGCGAACAAAGGAATATTGTTTATCTTTGCGACAATATCTTTGGTCGTCTGGGTAATTCCGTGTCTGGCATCAATCATCAATAAAATCGCATCCGAATCACCCAAAGCATCCATCGCTGCACCAACCATAGCACGATCCAAACGACGATTAGGCTTAAATATTCCGGGGGTATCAACAAAAATTAATTGAATATCTCCAACCATTTTTACAGCCCTAAAACGAGAACGTGTCGTTTGAACTTTGTGCGAAACTGCGGATACTTTACGCCCCATAATTTGATTAACAAGGGTGCTTTTTCCGGCATTTGTCGGACCAATAATAGCAATAAATCCAGAATGTGTTTTCATAACGCCCAGCATATCACACCAAAATCAAAATGCAATATGTGAAAACAATTGACAAAATGATTATTTAACAATATAATCTAAAAAACTATAAAGGAAAATAAAATGTATGTGAAATTTAAAGATATATCTAAAACACGTGCAAGTTGGGATGAAATATATTTATTTAAAGCGGCTTGTATGGCAACAATGAGTCATTGTGTAAGTAGAAAAGTAGCCGCAATTATTGTTAAAAATGGCAGAGAAATAGCAACTGGAATTAACGGAACACCTGAAAATTGCACAAATTGCGATGAAATTTTTCCACCTAAAAATTCTTGTGATTATAATCGTGATGAACATCATCAATTTCAATTAATGCATGAAATACATGCTGAAATGAATGCTATAGCATTTGCTGCTAAAAATGGTATCTCAACAAATAAAGCAACTCTGTATTGCACAACAGAACCATGCAATGATTGTTTAAAAGCAATTATAGCAGCCGGTATAAAAAGAGTAGTTTATTCTGAAAAATATAGTTATGCACACCGAGATAAACTTATGTTAGCAAATTTAAACAAACTTGGTATAAAAGTAGAACACATTCCCATAAAAATAAAATTTGCAGTAAATACCATAAACGAAAAAACAAAATAAAAAAAATCGCGCAAATGCGCGATTTTTATCATTAAAACAACAAATTATATACTATCAGCATTTATCCATACACCGTCTTTTAATAATCCGGGGGCCATGCCTTCGGTGCTACGCAATGTATCAATTGTTTTACGTGCTGCTGGGGCATCCAGTCCTAATACACGTACTTTATACATACCACCTTCATTAATAATCTGGACATTACCGATATTACTAATTCTTTGTGCTAATACTTTTGCATTATCTTCGCTATAAAATGCTGCAACTTGGACAGTATATGGGCCATTATTAGCAACTGTTGCTGGTTGAGCCACAATTGGGGCTTCTTCTAGTGCCGCAGGTGCCGCACCAGCAGATATACCAAGTGTTGCGTTCTTTACAGCTGTACTTTCAGCCGCCATAATTTGAACTTGGACTCTTGATTGACCAGTCATTCCTAATCTTTTAGCCGCCGCACTGGAAACATCCAAAATTCTGTTATTTACAAAAGGACCGCGATTATTAACACGCAATACTATAGAATTACCATTTTCTAAATTAGTAACCCTTGCTATACTGGGTAAAGGTAAAACTTTACTTGCAGCAACTAATTGTTCAGAATTATAAACTTCACCATTTTTTGTTTTGGCGCCATTCATATCATTTGGAATAATTCCGGCAATTCCTGTTTGATTATATGTTAAATCTTCCATCGGAAAATATTGAACATCATCAATTTTAAATGATTGTCCTATATGATATTCAGGTGCCGCAGCCATCAAATATGAATTATCTTCATAATTTGTTGCGGTCAGGCTTTCTTCGCTCATTTCGCCATAATTTTTTGTACTGTCGCCTGTCATAGTATTTGCACATGCGGTTAATGCAAGTGGCAAAACTAAAAACGGCAAATGATATAATTTCATGGATTCCCTCCTTCCAATCTTGACACTATTTTATCATATAAAAAGATTACGTTCAACTTTTTTTATTAATAATTAACGCAATTGGTAAATAAATTATTCCAAACACTGCTATTGTTGCTATTAACATCCATAAATTTTTAACAGGGACAAACCATAAAACAGCGCCCAGAACGACTGAAAGCGTTATAAATCCAGCCATTGCGCGTTTTGTTTTCGGCAAGATTTTAAATAATTTACGTTTGACGCATTCGCGTAATAAAAACCAATTTTTTACATATCCACCAACAACAGCACCGACTGGAATTGCCAGATATCCGATAAAAGAAAACAATCCTAAATAAAACATAATTGATACTGCCAGTCCTATAATTGAACTTTTAACTGGTGTTTTAACATCTTGGGCTGCAAATAATGTTTTAGAATAAATTTGACTGGTGGTCATTGCTGGTAAAACCAAAGATTGAATCATCATCGCGTGTGCTACTGCGATAGTGCTTTCGCTGGTCCATGCACCATGTTGAAATAAAAATTGAATTATTGGTATTGCCAAAACAAATAATCCAACCATACATGGCAAAGTAAGCATCATACTTTGTCTGAATGCTGCGTTTTGTTGAACATATACTTGGGACATATTTTTTTCTGCCAATGAATTTGAAATACTTGTTAATAAAACCGTTCCGACAGAAAGACCGATAATTGCGAAAGGCAATTGAATCATTCTATCAGAATAATATAACCATGAAACTGCACCGGCTTGGAAAGACGCGATTAATGTTCCAATTATTATATTTATTTGATAAAATCCTGTTCCAAATAATCCGACACCTAATCTTTTAAAGGCTGTTTTTATTTGATTATTCCAACGTGGCTTTATTAATCGTAAGCCGAATTTTTTCGCACGCAATCGCCCCCATAATACAGACATTTGAAATACACCTGATAAAACAACGGCTGCTGATAAAATATATAAAACACTTGAACCTGCACCAAGGTATTTAGCTAATAAAAGCGCGCCTATGGAAAACAAGTTAAATACAACAGGCATTGATGCAACTAGTGCGAATTCAGAAAACGCGTTCAGAATACTGCCCAAGAAAGCAGTTCCACAAATAAAAATCAAATATAAAAACATCCATCTGGAAATTGTTATTGTTAAATCCATTTTACCAGGATCAGATGCAAATCCGGGGGTCAGAATTAACACTATGATTGGCATAATAATTAAACCAATAATTGTAATGATTAATAAAATCGCCATTAACCATGAAAAGAAATTATTTGCAAAATTAAGTGATTTATTTTGACTAGATTTTCTTTGCTCGGTAAACATAGGAACAAATACCGAAGACAACGCACCTTCACCTAATAAATCACGAAACATATTTGGCAATTTGAACGCGGCAAAGAAAATATCAGACAGACGCCCTGCTCCCAGTATATTTGCAATCAGCACATCTCGGACAAATCCGAAAACTCTTGATATTGCTGTCCAACCACCGACTTTGAAAATATGTTTGCCAATCTTCATGAAAGGCATTATACTCTTATAACAAAACGGAAATCAAGAAATGAAAAAAACATATTTATTTATTGCCTTGTGTTGCGCTTTATCTGCATGTG
The DNA here is from genome assembly GCA_050943575.1 of Alphaproteobacteria bacterium. GTDB lineage: Bacteria > Pseudomonadota > Alphaproteobacteria > Rs-D84 > Rs-D84 > WRCA01. The sequence continues at coordinate 20,060 of JBMNPL010000009.1, read as the reverse complement.
GTGGAACAGCGCCAACAACAGATCAAACAATATCTGAAATTTACAATAATGCGTATGCTGAACTTGATGATGAAAATTACAAGAAAGCATCTGAAGAATTTATCAAAGCAGAATCAAATTTTCCGGCAAGCATTTGGGCACCTGACGCATTGATTATGGCAGCATACAGTCAATATATGGACGGGGATTTTGCTGGAACTTTACTGACAACGGATAGATTTATGCGTTTTCATCCGGGGCATAAAGACGTTGCATATATTATGTATTTACGCGGGATGACTTATTATCGTCAAGTTTCTGATGTTCGTCGTGAACCGGGGATGTCTTGGTATGCATTAAATCAATTTCAACAACTGGTGGATAGATTTCCCGATTCAAAATATACAGCGAACACGAAAAATAAAATTATAATATTAAAAAATTATATTGCTGGCAAAACGATGTATTCTGCCAGACATGATATGCGAAAAGAAAATTGGACAAGTGCGATTAATCATTTGCAGTTTATTATCAGCACTGCCCAAGAGACAGCGATGACACCCGAAGCATTATTTAGATTAACCGAAGCATATACCGCCATAGGATTACCAGAACAAGCAAACGGCTATGCAGAAACCTTGCGATTAAATTTCCCAAATAACGAATGGACAAAGAAACTTAATGGTTAGTGTTAATGGTTAGTGTTAATGGTTAGTGTTAGTGTTTGTGGTTAGTGATAGTATTTTCCCCACTAACACAATCCACTATCACAAACCACTAATATGGTGTCATTCCTGCGCAGGCAGGAATAAGGCTTAAAACCTGATAGTGTTAGTGTTCGTAATTAGTGTTAGTATTTTTTCATTTATTATCAAGACCCTCTCCTGCCTACGCAGGAGTGACAAAAAGTTCAAAGTTTTAATGAAATAGTGTAAGTGTTCGTGCTTAGTGATAGTATTTTTAACTTCTCCAAACTCACTACCACTAACCACAAACACTAACCACAAAATAAAAAACACCGCGAAACGCGGTGTTTTTTATCTTGAATAGAATTCGACAATTAGTTCTGGTTGCATTTGTACTGGATATGGCACTTCACTAAAATCTGGGACTCTTACAAAAGTTGCGACAAAATTTGCGCTATCTACTTTTACATAGTCTGCAAATTGACGTTCTGGTGATTCCAGTGCTAATACTACTAATGGCATTTGTTTTGCTTTTTCACTAACTGTGATTTCATCCCCAGGATTGACTTGATAACTGGAAATTTTAACACGTTTGCCATTGACTAATATATGACCATGACTGACTAATTGACGGGCACTAAAAACAGTTGGTGCAAGTTTTGCACGATAAACAACTGCATCCAGTCGTCTTTCTAATAAACCGATTAAATTTTGTGGGGTATCACCACGCATATTTGATGCTTCTTTATAATATCTGTGGAATTTTTTTTCACCGATATTTCCATAATAACCTTTCAGCATTTGTTTTGCTCTGTGTTGTTTAGCATAATCAGATGAATTTCCACCACGACTAGTTGGACCATGTTGACCAGGTTTATATTTTCTTTTATTAAATGGAGATTTAGCCTGTCCCCATAAATTTACGCCTAAACGACGTCCGATTTTTAATTTTCTGGTACTGCGTTTTGCGCCATCACGTGCCATTTTTTATCCTTTTTTTTGGTTTTCTTGGTGCCAAGCATTTTACAGAATCTTTATCTCTGTCGGGACCAAAAAGCACCGACGATTATTCAGTTCTGATTACTCAGCCTGCCAAGTTTACATACAATTATAATAAAATGCAAGTTTTTTTCTTATTAAATTATGAATTAAGGATTTTATGGTTGCGGTGGTCCCCAATGAATATTTCCAACATTTGGTAAATAAAAACATCTGGCACCATTATCTTCACAAAACTTGGTGTTATTTTCCCCAGTTGTTATATAGCAAGCAGATTGAGTGGTTGATAATGCTAGGCTTGTATACCCTGCTGGGCATGCTGTGGGGGTAGTAGCACCACTGGGACAATAATACCCATTTGGACAATCAGTACAGACCCCATTATTATAATAAGTTCCGTCTGAGCATTGTGTCCATTTTGCATAAAATGTTTTATCTCCCAGGGTGGTAATTTGTTCTATTGGGACACCTATTAAATTATCATTATTATACCAGCCACCAAAAAAAGAGGCTTCTTTTGTCGGGGTTGGTAAATTCATTGGTAGCATTGTTACATTATAAGTGTAATTACCATCACATCCTGGGTCATTACAACTACCACCATTAGGATGATATGTGATTGTATAAGTTTTTAGGGTCCATTGTGCAGTAAGAGTTATTGTTCCACCATCAATATTTATAAATGTACTAATATTTGTACCTGGATCAATTAAACCCCCATCACACGATTCATTTCCACCTGTACATTGCCATTTATAAAAATCATATCCATTTCTTTCATATGTATTTTCCGGTGCAGTAGTACCATCATTATATGTAAAAACAACAGGGGTACTTGATTCCCCCTCAGAATAACCATCATTTGTTTTATAAAAATTTTGATTTGCTTTACATATACCTGAATCTAAATGATAACCAGTACTACAGTCTATATCAATTATTGTACATGGATTAGGTTCCGGAACAATACAATTACCAGTATCGCCTTCTGTATAATATCTTTTTCCGGCATTTGTCGGCCCATAATATTCACAAATTGAATTTTCTGGACACACTGGACATGTATCACACTCCTGATAACACTGTGTAATAGTAGAAGCACCTAGTTCTGGATCTGTATTTAAGTAACCTTGTGGACAAGACACACAAGCATTAGATGAATCTTGTTCAGTCCTTTTAGGACCATAAGTTCCTACAGAACAAACTATACAATTAGTATCAACATCTGAAGTTACCCCAAAACCCTCTTTACATACACACTCATAACCATTAAACTCAGCATTAGAAACACATCCTGGAGCCCTACAACAACCAGGTTGATCATCCGACAAAAAAGGATGAAATATACAATAATTAGTTGTACCTGGATTATATAATCCACCAGAAGGCCAATTTTCAATACACGTAGGAGTTATTGCTCCAGGTCCCATACTAACAGGGATTCCTGTGCAAGTGTTGTTTGCTTCTTCTAATATACACTCAGCATACAATTTTAATGATATATTAAAAAAGCATAATAAAATAAAAAGAAAAAATTTATTTTTCATATTATTATATTGTAATATAATTATAAAAATTTTTACAACAAAAAAATCCGCGTATAAATGCGGATTTTTTTTAATACGACTTTATTTTATCTAGAATGCCCTAATTCTACATTATTTTGTAAATATAATTCAGATACATTCTTTATTTTACCCAACAACTCTACTGCACCAGGATAATATGAAATTTCAGGATAATTAATAATTGTATTAGCAGCCGCCACATATCCCCCACTATATGAACCATTTGAATGTTTACCAGCAACACTATCTGCAAATGTTTCTGGATACGGAGGACCACGAACTGCCAAATACCAAAATTCAGCTTTTAAATCTGCATTAAATGTGTCCAAATCTGGACCAGTTAATTGTTTTATTTGATTCGCATAATTCGTGCTATCTGCACGCAAGCCTTCAATTCTTACACGTTCTGGATCGTAATTTGGACAATCTGGATTAGTGTAATCATCGCATGGTGGAACATAATTCGGACAATCTGGATTTGTTGAATCAGTACATGGTTCAATAACCGGTGGAACATAATTTTCACATTTTGGATCTTTTGGATCATAACATTTTTTATCACATGATGTCATCATACCCATCACACCAAATGTCAACACCAATGCCATAGCAACCGCTGCTGATTTGGCTTTTGGATGTGTTAATAAATTTCTTGCTTTTTTCATAACCCGCCTCCTTGTTCGGCTTTTTGTTATATCTATATTATAGTATTAAAACTATATTTGTCAAGGGTTAATTAATAGTTTGTGGTTTGTGTTAGTGTTTGTGGTTAGTGATAGTGGATTGTGTTAGTGGGGATGGAGAAGTTAAAACAATATTTTACTAACCACTAACACTAACACTTTTAGGTTTTAAGTCCTATTCCTGCCTGCGCAGGAATGACACCATGGAGAGTGGTTAGTGATAGTGGATTGTGTTAGTGGGGAAAATACTAACACTAACCACAAACACAAACACTAACTATTTATAAACAAAATGGACGTGGATTGATGGGGATTTTCGGCTGCCCATTATTGGACGAACAACTTTTTTTACTGCATCTTGCACAGCGCCACGTAATTTATCCAAACTTTTCCTATCAGATTTGCTCATTTCTTTTAACATATTTGTAATCTCAATTTGAATTTGACGCTTGGTATATCCAGTCGTGTCAGATTCAAATAAGCCAGCCGAAGAAACCTCGGGGCTGTCTTTCTGATAACCACGCTTATCTATGGTCAATGTTACAAATACCGCCCCTTCGGTTGAAAGTTTTTTACGATTCTTTAATACAGGATCATCGCCCGTTCTTTCAGTTTCACCCTCCATTACAATAAATCCAACTTTGAATTTTTCAGCAACATAAGGCTCTTCACCTTTTTTTAACCTGACAATTTCACCATTGTGCACCAACATCATTTGTTTCGCACCACCGCGCTCCATCGCCATTTTTGCGTTTAACATTTCCGCAACATATTCACCATGCATGGGAATAATTACTTGGGGATGAATTAAATCATAAAAACGTTCATATTCAGGACGTCCCGCATGCCCATTAGCATGTAATTTTTCAGTATCAAAAATTGTATGTGTATGAACACCTAATTTAGCCAATTTGTTATATAAAAATGATACCTCGGCTTCGCGTCCCGGAATAATAATCGCACTGAATACAACCGTATCCGTCGGTACTAACTTTAATTCTTTTACATGCCCACGACAAAGACGTGTAAGCATCGCATATTTTTCACCCTGAGAACCTGTCATATATACTGCTTGTTGTTCTGCTGGTAAATGATTTATATCTTGGAATAATAAAACATCATCTTTATCCAAATAACCACATTCTATCGCAATCTCGCGAAATTCTGGTAATCCAACATAAGGCACAGGTTGCGGATTGCTACGTTCTTTAATACATGGTGTGCGCCCCGCCCTTTTTGCAGCATCTGCAAATTCTTTAATGCGTGCAATACTGCGTGAATAACCACAAACAAATACTCGCCCAGGGGCTTTCTTCATAATGCTTTCAAGAGTTTCACCAACCTCGGTTTCTGTAACTTGTGGTGTTTGACGTTTAATTTCAGTAGAATCACAAACACAAGCCAATAAATCTGGATCACTGCCTATTTCACGCAAACGTGCATAATCTGTCGGATTTTCAATAGGAATAGAATCATTAAATGTCCAATCACCCGTATGTAAAATTTTCCCAGCAGGCGTTTTTATAATTAACATCTGGGCTTCGGGTATAGAATGGCTAACATGAAAAGTTTCAATTGAAAAAGGTCCCACATCAAAACTTGCACCATCATGATTAAAAATATTAATATCCGAAGATTTAAAATCAATCCCCAAACCATTAAATGTGCGAGTTAAAAATTTACCAACAAATCTTGTGCAATAAATCGGGCAATTAAATTTAGGCCAAACATATTTCATCGCGCCAACATGATCTTCATGCCCATGAGTTAAAATAATCCCAACAACATCTTTTTTTCGTTTTTCAAGATAAGTAGTATCACAATACCTAGTATCATCACCACCAACATCTTGATCCAAAAATCCCATACCACAATCAACAACCAGATATTTGCCCTTGTATTTATAAACATACATATTTTGACCAACGTGTTCCAATCCGCCCAAGGCAAAAAATGAAATCACATCATCCGGTTCAGCATTTTTACCAACTGATTGAGTGTCTTTTTTATTTTCTTTTGTTTTTTTCTGTTTTTGATTTTTTAATGATTTTGTAGCCTTTTTCGCCGCTTTAATCGCAACTTCTTTATCATCATCAATATAATCATCACCATTTTGCAAGAAAGATATATTCCCAATCATATCTTGCTTATTTTTTGTTTTTTTAATTTTTATCATTTATATTTTTCTCTTTTTAATGTTAAACATTTACCAAAGGACTAGAATTCATTGCGAATAAATTAACAAGAAATTTATTTGTAGTGAATCTTTGCCCCTTGGCGACTTGAAAAAACTTTATCATGCTTTTAATATCAAAGTCAAGAATCGGGGAAAAAACATCCCCCATTTATCAATTATTCAATTACAGCCCTAATTCTGCGAACCCCAGCAGCAGATGATTCTTCTTTTTGAATCTTAAAACTACCCAGATCAGCAGTGTTTTTCGCATGTGGCCCACCGCAAATTTCTTTAGAATAACCATCTATGGTATAAACTTTAACTTTATCACCATATTTACTATCAAATATACCAATAGCACCTGATGATTTAGCGTCCTCTATTGACATTTCGCTACATACTACTGGCACCGCATCAGCAATCGCTTTATTAACAATTTTTTCAGTTTCACGAATTTCTTCTTCGGTCATTTTTCTATCAAACGAAAAATCAAAACGTAATCTTTCCGCTGTGATATTACTACCTTTTTGAAAAACACTATCGCCCAAAACTTGCCTTAATGCGCCCTGTAATAAATGAACAGCTGTATGTAATTTTGTTGTCTGCTCACTATTATCTGCCAATCCACCCTTGAATATTTGAGAATTACGAGAACGTTCTTTTTGCTGTGCCATAGATGCATCAAAACCCAAAATATCCACAGATATACCACGTTCTTTAAGAATATTTTGAGTTAAATCTAGTGGAAAACCATAAGTATCATATAATTTAAATGCTATATCCCCCGGAAATACATTATTATTAACATTTGGTAATTCTTTTTCTAAAAGCTTTAATCCATTTTGCAACATATCAGAAAAAGCATTTTCTTCTTTTTCTAGTATTGAAATTACTTTGTCCTGTTCTTGTATCAATTCCGGATAAGAATCACCCATTTGTTGAACCAGCGCGGGATAAAGTTTTGATAATAATGCACCTTTGTACCCTAAAACTTGCCCTTGACGCATCGCACGTCTTAAAATTCTGCGTATTACATAACCGCGTTCTGTATTACTGGGAACAACCCCGTCCGCAATTGCAAACCCAACTGCACGCAAGTGATCCGTAATAATTTTAAATGATGGTTTATTGCTTGCCGTTTCTTTTACACCTGTTAAATCGCTCACCGCTGATTTTAATCCAACAAATAAATCAGTATCATAATTATCACGCACACCCTGCAACATCGCGGCCCAGCGTTCTAATCCAGCACCAGTATCTACATTTTTTTTCGGTAAATCAGTTAAATTGCCATCCGCATCACGATTAAACTGCATAAAAACATTGTTCCATATTTCAACATAACGTCCGCCATCTTCATCTGGACTACCGGGTAATCCCCCCGAAACATCCGCACCATAATCATAAAAGATTTCAGTACAAGGGCCACATGGTCCTGTATCCCCAGCAGACCACCAATTAGACTTGTCTAATCTTATCGCATCTTTGCCGGTTAATTTTTTCCATATTTCAGTTGCTTCATCATCTGTTATATGTGTTGTTATAACTAATCTGGACGGATTTATTTTTAAATCCTTTGTTAAAAGTTCCCAAGATATCTCTATAGCATAATCTTTAAAATAATCACCAAAAGACCAATTGCCCAACATTTCAAAAAATGTATGATGCCATCCATTATAACCAACATCTTCTAAATCATTATGCTTGCCACCAGCACGTAAACATTTCTGAGAATTAGCAACCCGATTTGCTGGTGCTAATTGATTTCCTAAAAAAACATCTTTGAACGGAACCATCCCAGCAACAGTAAAAAGTAAAGTCGGATCATCCGGTATCAAAGAAGCCGATGGAACAATTTTATGCCCATGCTTTTCCATATAATCTAAAAACAATTTGCGAATTTCGTTAAATTTCATATCAATTTCCTATATTGCGCGAAAAATTATAAAACATGATGCAATTAATTGCAAGCGGTCGCTGATTTTGATATAATAGAATTATGAATCCAGGATTTATTCTTTCAATACTTGCCATCATTGCTATCATTGTTGCAGCATCTTTTGGACTACATCTTTTACCAATAGAACCTGTTCATACTTTACCCGATTCGGTTGCAAATCATGCTTTATTTGTATGCCCAGTTAATAGTCCAACATTTGATGAAATAGCAAGACAACTTTCATATATTCGTAAATCTTTAACTATAGTTTTCTTTTTTATATTTATGGTATGGCTCGCCATGATTGGATGGTCATTATATCAAAATTTATTAAAAGATAAATTTGAAGAAAAAAGCTGGAAAAGCATCATATTTCTGGGAAAAATCTTATTTTGGCTAACACTAGTAATTACTATTTTAATACATACACCAAATTATTATCGCCGTGTTAAATTAAATGGTATCAGTGGGGAATTTGTATTGTGTGAATCTAATAATCCAGCCAGTCGCCCAGTATATAAAAATGCTATCAAACCGGCGAATTAAAAAACCCTTGACCTAAATAAGCAGATTTTCTACAATTCAAACAAGCAGGAAGGAATATCTGCCTTATAACCCAAACTCTAATAAAGGAGAAAAATATGAACAAAGCAGAATTAATTGAAGCAATTGCAAATGAAACAAACGCAACAAAAGCAATGGCTGGTAATTTTCTAGATGCATTTACTAGCATAGTTACAAAAGTTTTGAAAAAGAAAGGCGAAGTTCGCTTGGTCGGTTTCGGTACCTTTACAACTGCAAAACGCAAAGCAACAACAGGTCGCAATCCACAAACTGGTGCTCCTATTAAAATTCCAGCTTCTACACAACCTAAATTTAAAGCTGGTAAAGCTTTGAAAGATGCATTAAATTAATTGTTGTGTTATTAAAAAAATCCCGCGATTGCGGGATTTTTTATTTTGCCCAGAATTTCCATCCCGGTTTTTTACTTTCACCTTCCTTGCGACATGAACCAAATCCTTCGCAAGCACCATCTTCACGTTGTGGACAACGATTTCTGCGAAATGATGCGCGACGTTCGCGGAATTTTCTTGCCGATTCTTCATCACGTTGTATAAGGTTTAAAGTTGTTACTGATAATTTGCCATCTCTAATTTCTTCATCAAATTCTACAATGTCGTTTTCATTCAAAAACCTAATACCTGCAGCTTTTAATGCGGACGAATGAACAAATACATCTTCTTTATTACCATCTTTATTAGCAGTGTCCGGTGTAATAAAACCAAAACACTTTTTCCCGTTATACCATTTTACTTTTCCTTGACGCATAATTTAACCTTTCTCTATGCTTGTTATTGATGTGACGACGCCACACCTTAATTAAGATTGTGCTATATATAACTTTACAAATCAAGAAAAAACAAAAAACATAAAACTATATTTTCTTTTTATATGCCAATATCAATGGCACAAAATTATCTAAATATTGTTTATTAATTAATTTTTTTGATATTTTAATGCTATTTTTTTGCCCAGCTGACATTTTAGGCAATTCTTCATCTGTTTTAGCATTTATAATTTTATCCAGAACTACCGAAACTTTTTCTGATACTCTTGGTAAAATAAATTTAATTTCATCACCTTGTTTTATTTCATTACGTAATTCCAAAATTATATTATCATCTGTTATATCTGTTATTACACCTGCTGCTTGGTAATCAGAATTTGATCGGGTAGTTTCAAAATTATGAGCATCAGCTGATAATTTACCATGAAAAAAAGCGTCCGTAAAACCACGAGTTTCTAAAATATTCAAATCATCCATAAAAGGTTCCGGATTAAAACTTTTAGGATCGTTAAAATAAGAATCAATCGCATTTCTGTATGCACGAACAACACTGCCGACATAATATTCGCTGCGATTACGACCTTCTATTTTCAAAGAATCTGCACCACTTTCTAAAACCTTTGCTAAATGAGGCATCAAACATAAATCTTTGGAATTCATAATATATGCACCACGATTATCCTCTTCCAGTCCCATTTCTAAACCGCTTTCTTTTTCACGTAAAATAACATCATACTTCCACCGACAAGGTTGAGCACATGCACCACGATTTGACGGACGTCCCGTAATATAATTTGATAATAAACAACGTCCAGAATAACTCATACACATTGCACCATGAATAAATATCTCTAATCCAACATCGGGGCATTTTTTACGAATTTCTTTAAATTCATTATGAGATACTTCACGTGCTAAAATACATAATTTTGCACCCGCTTTCTGCCAAAATTTAACTGTATTTGCAGAACAAATATTTGCTTGGGTTGAAATATGAATAGCCATATTTGGAAATGTTTCACGTACCCACATTAAAATCCCTGCATCAGAAACAATTAAAGCATCTGGTTTTAAATATTCTACAATTTCTTTAACCTTGGGTAATAATTCATAATCTTTTTCATGGGCAAATAAATTAAATGCTAAATATACTTTTTTATTATGCAGATGAGCAAAATCAATCCCCTGCTTCATTTCTTCAAGCGTAATTTTTGCACGTGCACGCATTGAAAATCCAGGAATTCCTGCATACACAGCATCTGCGCCATATAAAATCGCGGTTTTTAATCCATCCAACGTTCCCGCTGGTGCTAAAAGTTCTGGTTTTTTAATCATGTTTTATATTTTTAACTGATATTTATATAAACTCAACATAAATTTTATAAAATAAACTTGAAATTAAAAAATAAAAAGGTTAAAGTGTGGACTACGCCGGTCTAGCTCAGCTGGTAGAGCATCTGATTTGTAATCAGAGGGTCGGGGGTTCGAGTCCCTCGACCGGCACCACAATCCCAGTTTAATTTTTTCTATTTTTATGCTATAATTTGTTTATGAGGTTTTATCTCTTAACATTTTGCATATTATTACCATTTTCTGCTTATGCTGTTGATTTCCCAGATAGCAAGCCGCAAAATGCAGGCGTTATAAAATTATCCGCCGCCAGTTTTCCAGAAACAAAATTTGATACAACTTTTACAGAACGCGTGGAATCAATGTATACAGGTTATGCACCTTTTGAAACTATATGGGATGAAAAAGGTAATTGTATTTCTGGATGTGCATATTCCGGTATGACAGTTGAAACAGAAGAAAGACGACTAGAACGTGATTCTGGAATCATTCAAAAAAAATTAGATATTTATTGCACACAAAATCCAGAAAAATGCCCAAAAAAAACAATATCTGATAAAGTTGATAAAACAGCTAAACCAACTTCTTATACTCATAATTGTTTTCCATCAAATCCGCTTACCCCCACAAACCAAAAAATTCCCATCAGCGAACCACTCGCAGGATTCCCAAGGATTTCTTCGGGATGTTCTACAATGAGACATATAAAATCTTTAGATTATCCCCCTCACCCGCATATTGCCCTTGATTTTTCAGCAGTCGTTGGAACACCTGTATATGCACCAGCAGATGGTATAGTTTTAAGCGTTTTTAAGAATCATAAAACTTGTGGTAATGGAATTACACTACAACATGCTGATGGTTTCACAACTGGATATTGTCATCTTTCTGATGTGTCAATGGTAACAAAAGGACAAAGTGTAAGTGCCGGATGCATGTTTGCCAGAACAGGCAACACAGGTCTTTCCACCGGACCGCATTTACATTATGTAATTAAACTAAATGGTAGTCCTGTTTGCCCAAATCAATTTATTTCAAGATAAAACTTCCAATAATTTTTCAGCAGCAGATGCAGAAGCCTCTTTTTTTGATTCACCAATACCAATTGCACTATGCCCTAATGCTGAAACTTTAACACTAAACAATGGTGCATGTGATTTTTTCCCTTGTTTATTAATAAATTCATATTCAGGTAACGCACCTGCCCCATTTTTTTGAACAAGTTCTTGGAGAGCCGTTTTTGGATCTTTTGGTGGAACAATATCTTTTGCCGCCAATGGACGCCATATTTCTTCTATTTGTTTACATACAGCATCAAATCCGCCATCTAAAAATATTGCACCTAAAACAGATTCCATCGCATTAGCAGAAATATGATTCATTTTACCAGCAGTCATATGCCCATGTCTGATTTTTTTAACCAATCCAAGTTTTTTTGCAACGTCAGCCAAAGTGTCCGTAGAAACTAATACTGCATGACGACGCGCTAAATCTCCTTCGGATTCATCCGGAAACATTTCATAAAGTAAAATCGCAACGGCTAAACCCAAAACTCTATCGCCAATAAATTCCAGACGTTCATTATTATTTACAGAATCTGCCCCACTTTGAGTAAGCGCCAGTTTAAATAAATTTTCATCATTAAATTTATAATTTAATTGCATATTTATGCCCCATATTTTCCACGTTTAATTGGACGATATGATAAAGCTTCGGTTAAATCAGACAATTCAACAACATCACTATCACGCAAATCTGCTATTGTTCGTGCAATTCTTTTAATTCGTTGATAACCCCGCGCGGACATTCCCATTTTTTCAGCCGCTTTATTCAAAAACTCTGTTAATTCCGAATTCAATGCAACAACTGCATCTAACTCTTTACCATCCAATTGAGCATTTACTTTACCTTGACGTGCAATTTGTTTTTCACGAGCAGCAACAACTCTGGCACGAACAATCGCGCTTGTTTCTATTTTCTTGTCATCTGATTTCATATCCCATGGATTTACTGCATCAACATCAATATGTAAATCTATACGATCTAATAACGGCCCACTTATTTTATTTTGATATGCTTCAGCACAACGTGGTGCCTTGGAACACGCCAATGCAGCATTTCCTAAATGCCCACAAGGACAAGGATTCATAGCCGCAATTAATTGAAATCTTGCCGGATAAGTTGTTGTTTTCTTTGCACGAGAAATCATAATTTTCCCAGTTTCCATTGGCTGACGTAAAATTTCCAATGTTGATCTTTGAAACTCTGGTAATTCATCTAAAAATAAAATACCAAAGTGAGCCAATGAAATTTCCCCAGGTTTTGCATCTGCACCGCCACCTGCCAATGCAACAGCGCTGGCAGTATGATGAACCGCGCGAAATGGTCGTGATGATATCAAACTTTGAGAATTTAATTGCCCAGCAATTGAATAAATCATGGATGATTCTAAAATTTCACTCGGGGTCATCTCTGGCAAAATTCCCGCCAAACGTGATGCCAACATAGTTTTTCCAGATCCAGGGGGTCCAATCATTAGCATTGCATGTCCACCCGCAGCCGCAATTTCTAGCGCTCTTTTCGCAACCGCTTGCCCGTGAACTTCGGATAAATCGCCAACAGATATATCGTTTTGTTTCGGAGTAATTATTTCTGGAACTGGCAAAATCTGAGTTCCGCGAAAATGATTTATCAAATCTAAAATATGTTTTGGTGCTAAAATATTAGTATGCCCTGCCCATCTGGCTTCGCCGCCATTTTCAAACGGACAAATTATTCCCATTTTATTTTTATTTGCCCAAACACTGGCTGGTAAAACACCATTTGTTTTCTGAATTGCACCATTTAAACTAAGTTCGCCCATTATTATATATTTTGATAATTCTGCCTCGGGTAAAATACCCATAGAACAAAGAATTCCGCATAAAATTGGTAAATCAAAATGAGAACCAGATTTTTCAATATCACTGGGTGCTAAATTTATTGTAAGTTTTTTATTCGGTAATGAAACATTTAAAGACGCCAGAGCATTTTTTACCCGCATCTGTGATTCTTTAACCGCACGATCTGGTAATCCAATCAGAAAAAAATTCTGTTCAGACATACCAGCAATCATTTGAACTTGAACTTCTATCCGTGTGGCTTCTAAACCATTAAAGATTAAAGAATTTAATGAAATCATATAAATTATAATAATGCTTGCACGTATTTAATTCAAGGTATAAAATGCTGACAAATTTAAAAAGGAATTAATATGCCAAAAAAACATACTAACACCGCACGAGAATGGATAAACACTTTATTTTGGGCTGGAATTATTGCAATTATTTTCCGCAGTTTTTTATTAGAACCATTTAATATTCCATCTGGTAGTATGATTCCAACATTGCATGTTGGTGATCATATTTTTATAAAAAAATGGTCGTATGGATACTCACGTTATTCTTTCCCCTTTGGTTCATGGCGTATGTGGAATGGGCGTTTTATGGCGTCATCAGAACCTCAAATGGGTGATGTAGTTGTTTTCCGCAATCCTGCTAATGAATCTTTGGATTATGTAAAACGTTTAATCGGAACATCTGGTGATACAATTCAAATGATTGCTGGACGTTTATATATCAACGGGAAAAAAATTGAACGTGAAAATCCACAAAGATATATAATTGCACATTTACCAAAAGAAATTCGCAGTGTGGGTTTTTACAAAAACAATATTGCAATAAAAGGCAATCGTCTGTTTGTTGATAATGCACCAGCAAAATTTAATTATACAATTGAATATAAAAGTCAAAGTGAATGTATGCAATCACCGATTTGTATGAATGGTGGAATTGATGAATTAACAGAATGGACTGAAATTTTACCAAATGGGGTTAAATATAAAATCTTAGAACGCAGTGATAATGATATGTATGATAATACACCAATTGTCAAAATACCAGACGGGCACTTTTTTATGATGGGTGATAATCGTGATTGGTCTGCGGATAGTCGCGCAAGCGTCGGGGTAGTACCACGTGATAATATTATGGGCAAAGTCTGGTTTGTATGGTATTCTCATAATTATTATTCACCATTACTTTTTATTTGGAATTGGGGTGATAAACTCAGATGGAATAGATTTGGAATTGGGGTTAAATAAAACAATAAAAAAACGCGACGATTGTCGCGTTTTTTAAAACTCAAATCTTATCCCTATTGTTGCTGTCCCATACAACATATTTCTGGCACTGAATATATCCCTGGTTCTAAAACCTGTTGTAGCGGTTTCACTTTGTGCATTATTTAATGCCCAAGTAACTTTAGGTAGCCACATTAAACGAATACCCATATCTAAAAAGACATTAGTATCTAATCCATAAGAAAATCCTAATGCCCCCAAAACCGCAACATTTCTGGATGAATTTTCAGATGTATAAAACCTTAATGCCGGGCCACCTATATCTTCACCTAAATCTTGCATAGAATCTTGACCAGATAAATCACCATATAAATCAGTAACATTTAACATTGTTGTAGAATCTGCATACCCCGCACCAATACCAATATATGGTATAAATTCATGTAATGGTTTTTGTATCCCGTCAAAAAAATCATGATAAAATACCAATGAAAAAATATCTGTAGTTATATTGGAATGAACACCTGTTGATTGAATATTTACTACTTCACCAGTTATCTCAGACGTTAAATCACCATTAAACATTGGAAATGCGTTATAATCAGCTTTTGCAATATGATCCCATGCAGCTTCCACGCGCCATTGTGGGACATATGGTAAAGTCATCCCCAAACCAATACCACCTGTAAAAGAAAAACTACTAAATTTTTTATCCGCAGGTAATTTCGCAATATCAAATGTTCCTAAATTGTGATATCCTGATAACAATCCGCAATTACCCACACCACCTGGACATTGAGCACTTGGTATTACAGTATTGTTTATTTCATCATACCAATATGGTTCTGGAATTAATGTCCCAAGTTCATTTGTTATACCAGCCGTTCCAAATGCACCGCCAGCCCGAACACTGACTGTAACACGACTACCATCATCATTATAATGTCCACCCAAAGAATTATATTCCCAATTAGCATTTGCAGACACACTACAAATAGCAAATATCAGTGAACAAATAGTAATTTTATGCTTCATGCTATATATTATATCATAAACTGCTTCCCAGAAAAAGTTGTTATTTTATAATATTTTTAAAAATTTCTGCGGGTATAGTTCCGCCTGTTATTTTCTTATCCATTGGCGAATTATCATCATTTCCAACCCATACACCAATAACATATTTATCCGTAGCACCGATAAACCAAGCATCACGATTATCATTACTGGTACCTGTTTTGCCACCTAAAACATTTGATGCCGCGGCGCGTGTTCCCGTTCCACCAGATTGAACAACTGCACCTAATAATTCTTGCATTTTTTTTATTGTTTCTAAATCTACCATTTGTTCCGAATCGGATGGATTTCTTTCATAAATAATTTTTCCATTTGCAGTTATAATTTTTTCTAATCCATAAGGGCGAATACTTTGCCCCCCATTCCAAATAACTGTATTCATCGCCGTTAAATCTAGTAAAGAAATTTCACATGCACCCAAAACAGTTGAATATTCTCGACGTAATTTTGCGCCAAATCCTAATCTACCAGCCATTTGTAAAACTGAATCTATTCCAAAATCACGGGTCAATTTTAACGGAACAGAATTTACACTTTTTGCAAATGCTGTCACAAGAGTTATATCTCCATAATATTTTTCATTATAATTTTTAGGTTTATAATCGCCAATTTCAAACTCTGAATCATTGACAATATCTGTTGGCTGCATCCCATTTTCTAAGGCTACTAAATATACCACAGGCTTAAACGCACTCCCAGGTTGACGTGGAGCCAATGCACGATTAAATTGTGATTCTTGGTAATCAATTCCGCCAACCAATGCACGAATCGCACCATCACGTTCCATAGCCACAACTGCACTTTGACAATCATCAACACTGCGACGCACAACCGCGGCAGCATGTTCATGTAAATCTTGGTCAAGTGTTGTATAAACAAACAAATCACTATTTATTTCATCCCCCATTCTTGATGCCATTTCATCCAACACAAAATCTGTCCAATATCTGAAAACATTAGTATTTGGTACAGGTGTCACAGCATATAAATTTGCCGCAGCACTACGTGCATCATCCAAAGAAATATATTTTTGACGCACCATTTCCTTTAAAATAATTTTTGCACGTGCAATATTTTTTTCTGGATTTCTTACTGGACTATATGTTGTTGGGGCTTTTAACATAGCGGCTATTTGCACAGATTCCGCCAAAGTTAATTCTTTTGCTGGCTTTTGAAATAAATCACGTGCTGCCGCATCAATACCACGCATTCCACGAACTAAAGACACACGATTCATATATAAATCTAAAATTTGTTGTTTTGAAAATCTGTTTTCTAACCAATATGCAAGCAATACTTCCTGAACTTTACGTTTTATCGTTTTGCGTGGTGATAAAAATATATTTTTTGCTGTTTGTTGAGTCAATGAACTACCACCTGCCGCAATTCTGCCAGTATGTAAATTAGTTATTGTTGCACGCAACAATCCAATAAAATCAACCGCTCCATGATTAAAAAACCTTTTATCTTCTATGGCAACAATTGATTGCCAAACATAAGCCGGCAAAGTTTTCACTGATACTGGTGCACCCATAATTTTATTTACACTGCGAATTTCATACCCGTTTTTATCTATAAAAGTAATTGATGGTTGTCGTGTTTCATTTAACATTGAATCAAGTGAAGGCATTTGTAAAAAAACAATAAAAACATAAATCACAATCGCGACAAAACAAAAAAACATCAACGACACAAAACGTGCCAGCAAACGTAATTTCCATGAAACTTGTTTTTTTTCTTTTTTATTTTTTGATTGCTTTTTCAAAATCATCCTCGGTCCAAATTTTTATTCCTAAACGTTGGGCATCACTTAACTTGCTACCTGCATCACTACCCGCAATAACAATATCTGTTTTTATACTAACACTGGATTGTGTTTTTGCACCCATATTTTCTAAAATTTCCTTTGCTTCATCACGGGTATATTTTGATAAAGAACCCGTTAAAACTATTTTTTTACCAAATAAAGCAGAAGATTTATTTTCAATAATAGTTGGATTTTTTATGGTCAAATACTTTAATAAATCATCAAGTGCGGCAATAGTTTTATTATCATTAAAAAATTCTACAATCTCTTTTGCCATTATTTCACCAATACCTGAAATTTCTTGCAATCTTTCTGGTGTGGCTGCACGTAAAGCATCCAAAGAACCAAATTCTCGGGCTAATATTTTTGCCGTTGCTTCACCAACTTCTGGAATACCTAACGCGAACAAAAGTTTATTTAATTCTATGACTGAACGCTTTTTTATCGCGGCATCTAAATTTGCAACTGATTTATCCCCATAGCCATCCATTAAACGCAATTCCTCACCATGTAATTCTATTAATCGCCAAATATCCGCGGGAGATTTTATCCATCCTAATTCTACAAATTTTTCAATTTGTTTTGATCCCAGCCCTTCTATATCAAAACCTTTACGTGATACAAAATGCTCTAATTCTCGCACTACTTGGGCTGGACAAGATAAAGAATTTACACATCTGCGCGCAACTTTATCTACTTCTTGAACAACTGCGCCACCACATACGGGACATACATTTGGAAATTGATATGGCTGACTATCTTTTGCATGCTCTACGACTTCAACAACTTGTGGTATAACATCTCCGGCACGTTGAATAATTACCTTGTCACCAATTCTAAAATCCTTACGAATAATTTCATCCGCATTATGTAAAGTTGCACGTGATACTAAAACACCACCTATATTTATTGGTTCTAATTCTGCCACAGGGGTTAAAACACCCGTTCGTCCTACTTGAATTGTTATATCGCGTAAAATAGTAATTGCACGTGCTGCGGGGAATTTATATGCAACCTCCCATCGAGGAGAATTAGCAGTTGAACCCAATCTTTCTTGAGTTTCAACATCATTGATTTTTATAACCAATCCATCAATATCAAATGGTATTGATGCACGAATATTCATTATATGATTGTAATGAGACTGTATTTCATCAACAGAATTTGCCTGTGCACACCATTCGCGTGTAGTTTTAAATCCCCAATCTTCCAGTAATTGAAAAAAATCAGTTTGAGTTTTCCAATGTCTTTCATTTGCCATACCCCAAGTATAAGCAAAAGCACGCAAACGACGACGCGCTGTAATAGAAGGATCAAGTTGTCTTAAACTTCCTGCCGCAGCATTACGTGGATTTGCAAAAACTTTTGTTTTATTGGCAATTGCTTCTTCATTTAATTTAAAAAAATCTGCACGTGATAAATAAACCTCTCCACGAATTTCAATATCATTGGTAAACGGAATTTTTTGTGGAATATCAGAAATTGTTTTTATATTTTCTGTTATATCTTCACCCAAGGATCCATCACCACGGGTAAGCGCACGAATTAAAACACCATTTTCATAACGCGCGGAATATGAAAGCCCATCAACCTTGGGTTCTATAAAAACATTTTCTGGATTTTTTTTAAGCCAATCTGCAACCTCATCTTCTGTAAAAACATCACTAATAGATAACATTGGGACAGCATGTTTATAATTTTTAAATTCTTTGCTGGGCGCTGCACCAACATTTTGCATCACACTTATATTATTCTGAATTAATTCAGGAAATTGTATTTCTAAATCACGAGCACGATGTTTTGCCGCATCATAAGTTGCATCATCAACAATCGGCGCATCATTTTGATGATACGCCGTGTCCCATTTACGAAGTTTTTTTATTAACTCGTCATATTCAGTTTTTGTAAAAAGATCTATTTTTTTATTCAGCTTTAATACCTTTTAATAAAATATCTTTTACATCATTTGGAATCATACCTGTGCTGGAATAACCGCAATCTGTATGAAGAATTTCACCAGTTACTCCGCTGGACAAATCACTGAATAAATAAGCCGCCGCACCAGCAACATCTTCCAAAGTCATATTTCTGCGCAACGGGGTTAATCTTGCATTCAAATCTAAAATTGAAGAAAACCCGCCTACTCCACTGGATGCCAACGTTCTGATTGGGCCAGCCGAAATAGCATTAACACGAATTCCATTAACGCCTAAATCAGCTGCTAAATAACGCACAGAAGAATCCAGCGCACTTTTTGCTACACCCATAACATTATAATTTGGAATTGATTTTTCTCCACCAAAGTATGTCAAGGTTACAATACTACCACCA
>JBMNPL010000008.1:0-39706 GCA_050943575.1 Alphaproteobacteria bacterium | reverse complement strand
CTGGAAATTAATTTATATTTTTGTTTATAAAATTCATTCGCCAGATATAAATCATCTGAATCAAAAAATATAACTAATGTTTTACCATTATCTATAGTATCAAAAACTTTAAGACCAGCATTACAAACTAAAACTTGTTTAAAATCTGGTAATTTTATTTTAGAAACCGGAATTAAAACATCTTTGCTAATAGCAATTGTACAATGAGGATCTTTTATAAAATCATCATACGGTAAAGAATGCTCAATACAAAAATCTGTAATCTTTTTTATTGCACTTTGGCTTGGGCAAATTTTTATATTAGTTCTTTTCATTTTGATGAATACCACCATTTTATGCATACATATCATTTATTTCTGGTCGGGGTGACAAGACTTGAACTTGCGACCCCTTGCACCCCATGCAAGTACTCTACCAGGCTGAGCTACACCCCGACAAATTGATTATAATAACAAACCCTATAAAATCAAGATGATTTATAAAACTTTACAGAATATCCTAGTAAATATTTTTAACTTGCACGAATCGGATTTTTTTGCCTAAGTTGCAACATAACAAATTGGAGATTTATTATGATTGTCGGAATTGGTTTAGATTTGGTTGAATGTGATCGTTTCTTAAACTGGTCATCATTTAAAAAATCACGCATATTTACAAAAAAAGAATTAGAATATGCCGAAGAAGATTCTGCTAATAGCGATCATCATCTGGCTAATTTTTGGGCTGCACGTGAAGCGTTTTTAAAAGCTCTTGGATGTGGATTTAGCGATGAAATTAATTTTTCTGATATATCTGTAAATCATGATGATGCCGGAAAACCAGAATTATTAATTACCGGTAGTGCCAAAGCCAGATTAAAAGAACTAGCAGGACCAGATGCAAAAGTTTTTGTTTCTATTACTGACCAAGGAGATTATTCCGCAGCAGTTGTTATTATTGAAAAATAAAATCGCCCATTGGGCGATTTTTTTATCGCATTAATACTCTTTTTTATTCTATAATTAAATAATGTTTAATGGTATTACATTTTGGACGAATGATAAAATCTGGCGTAAAATTTTAAGTGATTTAGGCGCAAAATTTACCCAACGCGATTTTGCCGATGTTGTTTTCAATCCTGATAAAAAATTTTCACCACTGGAATTAAATACTGAAATTTTAAAACTAGCAAATATTCATGAATCTAAAATTATCAATAAAGTTTGTGGTACTAACATCTCATTATCAGATGCACAAAAGAAAATTATAATTACATTATATAAATGCAAAGAAAATGGTATTAGTGCCGAAGATTTACAACTTCAATTAGGTTATGCCCCAAAAGCAACAACAAACGCAGTTGGAACAGCAATTTATCAATTACGTAAAATCTTTGGTAAAGAATTTATAAAAAATAAAGGTGGTAAATATAAATTATAAATTATTGTCTTTTGATAAAATTCCCAGTACTCAAACATATGCACAAAATTTAGTACGTGGCGGAAATGCAACCGATCGCACAATTATTTTGGCAGACACACAAACCAAAGGACATGGCAGATATCGTCGCACTTGGGTTTCTAAACTTGGAAACCTTTATGTTAGCTTTATTTATAAAATTGAACAACGTGATCCTAAACTTTCTTATTCTGTTGCAATTGCAATTGCAGAAACATTAATTTCTTTTGGAATTATACCAACAATTAAATGGCCAAATGATATTCTAATTGATGGAAAAAAAATCAGCGGAATACTTATTGAATATGCCAAAGATTTTGTAATTATCGGTATCGGGATAAATATAAAATCTAATCCTGTTTTGCGTTCTTATAAAACAACAAAAGTTGCAGATTATGCCCCAAATGTTTCACGTGATGAATTGTTATCTGTATTAATAAAACAAATGGATATCTGGACTATATGCAATTTTAAACCTGTAAAAAAACGCTGGATGGAATTGGCTGCAAATTTAAATAAAACTATAAATTATCACGGTCGTGATGCAATTTTATGTGGGCTTAACGACGATGGTGCATTAGTACTACGTTCTGGACGTGAATATATAATGGCATACGGGGATGAAATTAGTGTTTAATATTTACTAATTATATTAATAAAAAATCCCGCTTTTGCGGGATTTTTATTTTAATAATACAAAAGTATTATTTCTTTTTAGCAACTGGTTTTTTCTTTGCAGGTGCTTTTTTACAGCTGGCTTTTTTTACAGCTGGTTTTTTAGCAACAGCTTTTTTCGCGGCTGGTTTTTTTACAGCGGCTTTTTTTACAGCTGGCTTTTTCGCAACTACCTTTTTGGCAACTGGTTTTTTAGCAACAGCTTTTTTAACAGCGGCTTTTTTTACAGTTGTTTTTTTAACAGCTGGTTTTTTTGCGGCAACTTTCTTAACAGTTGTTTTTTTTGCAACAGTTTTCTTGGCGGCTGGTTTTTTAGCAACAGCTTTTTTAACAGCTGGTTTTTTTACAGCAGCTTTTTTTGCGGCTGGTTTCGCAGCTGGTTTTTTATTTAAGAATGAAAATACCATTCTCCTCTCCTTTTTTTGTTTTTGTAGAACAATAATTTTTTGTTCTTAATTATATTTTATCTGAAACGAAAAAATTAGTAAAGAGAAAAGAAAAATAATTTTCAAATATGATTTTATTTTTGAAATATATTTTTAATTTTAACCTTAAAAAAATAATTAAAAAGTTTTATAAATTTAATTAAATATATTTTTATTTATCAAAATTTAATTATGCTTGATAAAAGCCTTGTGTACATTGGAATACAGGCTATTGTAATTTAAAATAAATTTTATAAAAAAATACCATTTTTAAAATTGATAGATTTTTATTTTATATATTTTATAAAATTTATTTTAAATATACATTGTTCAAATTTATTTTTTAAATTAAAAACATCAAAATAAATAATGTAAATATTTTTTATTAACTTAATACTAAATAAATATTAAAAAATTTTACGAATCGTTTTACTAAAAATAAATTATAATAACTTAAACAAATTTAAATTTATAAATATAGATTCTTATATACTACTAATAAAAGTTCTTATCCGTATTAACAATTTTTTACCTTCTTCGCCAAACATTGGTAAATATGTTTCATATTCAGGTAAGTCTGCTTGGGCTTGGGCACGTGCACGTTCTGAAATCGGAGGTGTCAAAAGAGTATATGCTTTATTCCACAATTCATAAGCCCGAGCAGTATAAGATACTTCATCCCATTTTGATAATAAATCAGGTTTATCAAGTAATGTGTTGCGAATGCTTTTAATCCAATTATCACCAAAAGATTGAACAAAATCTAAGTTCTTAATTTTATTAACATGTTCTTCATCCGGATGAAAATCTTTCAAAACAGATTCAAGAGTTTGTAAATCTTTATCAGAAATTTCTATAACTTTTACAACATTACTCATTTTTCCACTATATGGCATTAATTCACGTTTAATCTGATTCATAGGGGTTTCACCAGATTTCAAACTTTTAATATGTTGTACCAGTTTAGTCCCGCTGGGTAATTTTTGTAATTCTTTTAATACATCTTCTTCTGCTTCGGCAACCAATACTTGATTAACAGCACCCCAACCGCCTTCTATAACATGAGCCTGACGATATAAATTTAACAATCGCTGTGCTGTTATAGAAGTTAACTCTTTCATTTTAATCCCCCTGATATAACAAATATTTTATTCACAAACAATTTGTATTATTTTATGTAATCTATTTTTTGTGTTTTTGATTTGTATTTTTTCTTCGGGATGAGTTTGTAAACCAATTAATGCCCCATTTTTATCTTCTTTTAACATAACAACTCGGGCAGATGCACGTGTATTTGGAACAATTTTTTCATAATCTTCATCAAATAAAACTGCCAAATCTCCTGCTTTTGCTTTTACATTAGGGGATGCAAACAAATATGCATCAGATGGAAACATTGGTCCCATACGACCATCTGGAATCTGAACTGCATATATACCACCATTGTTTTTAACTTTAAATGGTGATTGCAACATAGTTTCATCAGATTTTACAAAATCTAAATTCTTGCCATTTGGTTTTCCATAAACAGGAATTAAATTTTTACGAACAGAATCATAAACACCAGCACTATAAATAGCAGAACCAATATCTGAATTAGATGAACTTTTGCTTACCTTTAATGCTTTACGAACGCGTTCTTCGGCCTTGTTAATATGTTTATCTAATTCACCTGAATTATAAAGTTCTGAAATTGCCTTGAACATAGTTTCAGATGTTTTACCAAGGGCTTTGGCTAAATTCTCAATTTCATCTTCATAAACTTCGCGTTGACCAGTTTCTATTTTATGATAAACACTTAATGTCATTTTGGCATCTTTGGCAGCTTGAGCAATTGTTTTGTTTATTTTACGACGTAAAACACGAATGCCAGCCCCAAATACTTTTAGCCCTGCTGATGAATTCTCTACCAAGCGACGTTGCATTTCATTTTTCCATTTTTTCGCTTTATCATCATCAACTTTGATAAATATATCTGACAATTTACAATTTAAAATTGTGCAAAGTTGCATCAATTGATCTTGTTTTAATCTGCGAACACCTTTTTCAACCTTGGATATTGCGGATAACGACAAGCCTGTTTTTTTTGCAACTTCGGTCATACGCATACCGCGCGATAGTCTGATATTTCTAATATTATTTGGAAAACAGATTTCTTCCCATGCCATTTTGCACCTCCTGCTTGACAAATATAGTAGTTATTTTTTTTTATTAAAGCAAGAAAAATTGTTGCAAATTAAATTTTGTGTTGTATGGTTTTAAACATGGAATTTACTCCCAAGACTTTACCAACGAACTTGGAAGCAGAACAAGCAGTGCTGGCTGCTGTTTTAATGAATAATCGTGCGTTGGAAAAAACTAGCGATTTTTTACATGCAAAACACTTTACTCATCCTGCTCATCAAGAAATTTATAAACTTGCAGAAAAACAATTTGCTGCTGGAATTCCATTTGATGTTATTACAGCTAAAAATTATTTAACTCAACAAGGTGTATTAGAATCTGTCGGTGGGGTTGAATATTTATCTGAATTGGCTGGGGCTGGCGCATCTGTTGTTAATGTAAAAAGTTATGCGGAAATTGTTTATAATAACGCGCGACGTCGCGAACTTATTAATATTGGACAAGGTATCACTGATTCGGCTTTTGTTGAAGATTTAGAAAATCCCGTTGATAAACAAATTGAATCTGCTGAACAAAAACTATTTGAATTATCTGCAACTGGTGCATCAGAACGTACTGCTTTACCATTAAGTAGCGCATTAATTACCGCATTAGAAGAAGCAGAAATTGCATATAAAGCGGATGGTAAATTATCAGGATTAACAACCGGATTTCGCGATTTAGATAAATTAATCAGTGGATTACATAAATCAGATTTGATAATTATTGCAGGACGCCCGTCAATGGGAAAAACAACTATTGCATTAAACATAGCTTTTAACGCTGCAAGTGCAATTATGGCAAAACGTGCAAATAAAAAATATACTGGTGCAGTTGTATTTTTCAGTTTGGAAATGTCAGCACCTCAATTAGCAGCTAAAATCTTATCATCCCAAGCAAAAATTTCCGCAACTTCTATGCGTGATGGAACATTAACTGATTCAGATTTTTTACGTCTATCACAATATTCGAACGCTTTATCAAATGTTCCGATGATGATTGATGATACTCCAGGAATGAGTGTCCCAATGATGCGTGCACGTGCGCGTAGAATTGCACGTAAATATGGGGGTATTGCATTAATTGTAATTGATTATTTGCAACTAATTCAATCTGCAACATTTCGTAGAAATGATAATAGAGTAAATGAATTATCAGAAATTACCCGTAATCTTAAAATGCTGGCCAAAGAACTAGACGTTCCAATTATAGCATTATCACAACTTTCACGTAGTGTAGAATCACGTGAAGATAAACGACCAATGCTTTCAGATTTACGTGAATCTGGTTCTATTGAGCAAGACGCAGATATTGTTATGTTTACATATCGTGCAGAATATTACTTGAAAGATCGCGATCCATCTAAAGCAATTAGCAATCGTTCTAAAAAAGATGTTAATGATGAAACTAAAAAATGGCATGAACGGATGAATGCGGTACGTGGTAAAGCAGAATTAATTATTGGTAAAAATCGTCATGGTAAAACAGATGCAATAAAATTAAAATTCAATGGCGATTATTCATTATTTGAAGATTTGGATGAAACTTTTAATCCATCTGATAACCATAATTTTACATATACACCCACATCACATACACCAGCTAAAACCGATACAAATCAACAACAAGAAGTGGATGATGATGTTCCATTTTTAGATTAAATATTTATATATAAAAATAAAAATCCCGCAAAAGCGGGATTTTTATTAACAACCACCAGTTGCATTACCGATGATTTTAGAAATAGAAATATCTTTATGAAACAAGAAATGATATTCACATTTTCCTGATTTATAAGAGCCAGTACAAGCAGCTAATACTAAAACTGCAAAGCCCAATAATAATACTTTTTTCATTTTTTACTCCTTGATTATAAGAACTGCATTTGCAGAACATCTTGACTATTATAGACTATAAATGTTAAATATGGAAATTTTATTTTATAAAGCGTTTTTAAACCATTGAACACGCCAACCAGATACAACAATTACATCAAATCTTGCATTACCATACCAACGATTTTTCTTTATCCATGTTTCTGCTGCACGTCTTAATCTTGATGCCTGTTTATGACTAATTGCATCAAACGCTGTGCGAACATTTAATCTATTTTTAACTTCCACAAAAATAACTAGATTACCACGACGTGCAATTATATCTATTTCTGCACGTTTAGTATATCGTCCTGTTATATACCTTGATTTTAAAATTTTAAATCCGCGAATACGTAAATAAATACGTGCCAAAAATTCAGCAAAAAGTCCCGCCCGATAAGTATTTTTAAAACGCATAAGGTTTTGCCCGAAAGTTTTCACGTGCATCAGAAACGTTTTTAGCCGCATCCACCGCCATTAAACCTTGGTCTGTTAATTCCAACATTCCATAATATGCAGTCAACACAGGATCAAAAGAATTATCACTGGATGCCCATTTATCATTACCGCTATTCGGTTGACCATATTTTTCAACAACACTCTGCCAAAATACCATTATTTTATTATCACGCTGTTTGGAATATTTCTCTGCGGCTCCTGGCATATCATTAACATCATTTTTATAAATAACACGCCATACAACATTATCTGTTGCATTACTGGTAAAATAAATATCTATGGTTTCACCAGTTGATTCACGTACTAAATGTAATTCTGCCGGATATAATAATCCCCTTTTACGAGCAGCTGATAAAATACATTTTTCTAATTCATCTGGAACATATATTTTCTGCTGAGTACATTCATAATCTAAATTAACACGCCAATCACTAGCAAGTGTATAAATTATTGAATTTTTTTGTCGTGGCACATACAAAGATTGTTTTTTAAAAAACAATGTTTGAACATCTTCAAATGGCATACCTAAATAAATTCCAGCAATATCAAAATTAGCAACATTATAAAATCCAGCACCATCATTTAAAACTAGTGGTGTGCTATCAAATTCAATTGGTTGAGGATCAGAAATAGTTGCATCTGGTAATGTAGAATCACCACCTAATTCTGCGCTAACAATAAACGGATCTATTTCATTTGCAATTACAGACGAATTAAAAACAAAAATAGCAGCAAAACAAAAAATAAATGTTTTTATTGTTTTTAATAAAAAAAGTTTTTTATTATTTTTCACTTATTGCCCTATTTGTTATTTAATTATAACTTCTAGCACCCTGAATTTAAAAATTGTAGCAGGATCTGAACCACCAGACAAATATTTTTTCACATCAAAATTTGCACCATTTGGTTGTTTTGGTCGAACACCTTTTTCAAAATCCAGCCTTATAAACATAGTTTTATTTTTTTGTACTTGTGGTGCAGCCATAATATCATTTGCAATATCCCAAGTTAACAAATCATAATGTACTTGAAAATATTCACTTCCAGGTGGTAAAGCAATATTATTTACAACTACACGACGCATAATATTTTTATCAACTAGTTTGTCCATATCTGCTGTAATTTTATCATTCCATTCCTTAAAAACTGATGGGATTGACATCTTTGCCAGTGTGCTGTCGAATTTTTTACGTCTTTGCATATCACCACTATCTGGGACAATATAAAAATATTCATGTACAAATTTCTTAATCAAATTATCCCGTATAAATTCATCTGATAAAACATCCAATGGTATTGGTTTTTCAATTCTATCCCTAGATAAATCTGCGGGTTGGAATATAACAGTATTTACATAAAAATTACGACTAATGTCAAAAGCTTTACCACCGATAATAGCTATACTGGCTGTAATAACAACTAAAAATATTCCAAAAAAAATCAATTTTATTTTTTTCATTATTCCGCCGGATAAGCATGGAAATCTGCAACATAATATCCCAAGGTTGCAGGATAACCATCTTTTGATTTTGCTGTACGAACAAATACTTCTATTTTTCGTGCTTGGTGATTACTAATACTAACCCGTGCAGTCAAGCGCCATAATCCACCTGCTTCAGAAACAGCGCCAAATGGCACTATATGTATAGAATTAGGAATTATAAACCATTCTTGCCCAGATTTTGCACGTGCTTGAAAATCGTTATTTACAACTTCTAAAAAACTGGTAAATAAATTTGCACCAGAAGCACAACAAATATTACAACGAGCAGGGGCAAGTTCATTATTCCAACATTTTGCTAATTCACACTTGCACCAGTTTTCTTCATTTTCATTTGCATCTTTTGAAATTCTAAACCAATTTTTTGTAAAATTCTCAACTACTGATTCTTGCATAATACGTGATGCAGAATATTTTAAACTCGCATTATTACCAACAATTGCATTCCAATCTGCACCATCGGCAGATATTGAAATTAAAACTGGTTCTGTTTTACTACTACGTATAGTCCAAACTAAAATTCCAGAAAGACCTATTATTAAAAGAAATAAAATCGCAGACAAAATAGCAAACAACCGCGCCATTGAAAGATAGCGTGTTTCCGGAAACATTCTTGTATCATAATTAGCCGGAAAATCCATTATATTGCTTTACCAGTTATGCCCTATAAACCTGCATACATGCACAAGGGGATAATTTTAATTCATTATTATCAAAACCAACACCAACAGGTTCGCGATCATAAACTTGACCACAACCAGCCAATCCAAAAACAATTACTAAACCTAAAAGAAGTTTTTTCATTTTCCCACCTTTTCCTTTTATAAAATTATAGTGAATTTTCCAAGCATACGTCAAGTCTAAAACTGTGTTTCAAATGATAATAAAAACCTTTGTTCTCGATCATATTTATTCATCTTTAACGGCCAACCCCATGAAAAATTCATCGGTCCCATCGGAGTATTCCAAAAAACACCAACACCAGCACTTGTTCGTAAATCTTGATCTATAAAATTATAATGCCCACTATTTTTAGGAAATTCATATTCATCTTTTGGCGGTTTACCAACAATACCATAATCTGCGAATATAAAACCTTTAACTTGATATTCATCTGGGATAAATACGGGGAAATTTAATTGTGTGCTACCATTTGCTTTCCATAAACCACCCAGCGCATAATTTCTATATGCCCAATTACGTGATCCAATACCGGCTATTTGAAATCCACGTAATGATTCTCCGCCCAAGAAATAACGATATACACGACTAATATAATCATCACCAAAAGGTTGTACATAGCCAAATTCTAAACTAGATTTTAATTGCCATCTATTATCCAAAAAGTTCACCAAACCTGTAATTTCACCATTATAACGCATAAATGTTTCTGTACTAATTCCAAAACCTGTATAAGCAACACCAAAATTTGCCACAATACCAGTATGAGTATTTTGTTTAAAATCAGTATTTAAATTATGATATTTGAAATTTGTTCCCAGAGTATAAAGATTTGCCGCTTGCCAACCGCCAACTGCATGCAAATCATAATTTTGATCATACATTGCGGACAAACGAACCATTTGCGTCCAATTATCTGTTAATCTCCATCCTAATCTGGCCCCCAAAGATAGACTATCACGATCATAACCAAAACTGCCCAATTTTCCATAATTATACATTGTATAGTTTATATCAAATCCACCAGATAATTCTCGTCCGAATAAATATGGTTCAGTAAAACTTAATAAAACTTGCTTGGTATATTGTGCAATACTGCCTCTTAATTGAACTACTTGACCACGTCCCATAAAATTTGTTTCCATAATTCCAGCATCTATCATAAAACCATTAATATTAGACCAACCAATACCACCGGATAATTCCCCCGTTGGTTGTTCTTCTATTTTAACATCCAGATTCATTAAATTAGTACCTTCTATGCGCGTTGGAACCATTTGAACATCTTTATAATATCTTGAACGCATCATTTTTTGACGTCCTGATTCTATTTCTTGTAATGAAAAAGGATCCCCTGCACGAATACCCAATTGATGATTTATTACACTATCAAACGTTCTTACATTACCAAGTATATTTATACTATTTAAATAAATACGATTTGTTTTTTGAATTTCAAAAATCATTGAAATTGTGCGATTAATATCATCCTTGTCAGGTATAACATCAACATTAACAAAAGAATACCCTTGGGCTGCGACTACAGCCCGTAATGCACCAATTGTTGTTTCTATTTGATCAATATTATAAATATCACCTGTATTTATTTTTAATGCGCTATTTAATTCTTGGTTGTCAACATCTGTAAATGGATTTTTAATTTTTAATTCACCAATTTTATATCTTTGCCCTTCTTGGATATCAAAAACAACTGAATAATATTTACGATCTGGGGTAAATTTCCCTTCGTAAACTTTCACTTGAACATCTACAAATCCATTACGTAAATAAAATTGACGTATCATTTGTGCATCATATTGAATTCTATCTTCATCATATACATCAAATTGCGCCATAAAACGCCACCAAGCATATTCACGTGATAATAATTCTTTTTTTAATGTTCGTGATGAAAATTCGTTATTACCCTTAAAACTTATATCTTTAATATATATTGGGTGCCCTTCGGTAATTTCATAAACGATATTTACACGACCATCTTCTAGCTGTATTTTTTGAGGGTTTATACGTGTATCAAAAAAACCTTTACGTTGATATATTGTTAAAAGTCGGCTAACATCTGCGCCTATTTCAGTTTCATCAAATGTTCCGCGTTCTTTTACACGAATTTCTTTTTTTAAATCTTCGGTTGATATTTCATCATTACCTTCGACTGTTACTTGTGCGATTACGGGGGCTTCTGTAATATTAATCTTTAATATATTTCCATCCATTTTTGCAGAAACAGATGAAAAATAACCAGACTGTTGTAATTTTTTTACTATTTGATTTACATCTTCGGAATTTATATTTGTTCCTGTTTTAACATCTGCTAATAAACGCACAGATTCTGTATCCATACGTTTATTTCCAATAATATCAATACGTGAAACTGTTGTGGCATATGCCGCAACAAAAGAAAAAAGAAAACAAACTGTCGGGATAATTTTTTTCATTTATAAAAATTTAGCAATTTATTATTTACGTTTCAAGGATTAAAAGAGCTTGTTTTTTACAAATATACAATATAAAATTGCCCCCATAAGGAAGATTCATGTTTTTAATAAAGAAAAAAGAACAAAAAATCCCGCAACATATCGCATTTATTTGTGATGGAAATCGTCGTTGGGCGCGTAAACGCGGAATGCCAGCGGTTGCTGGATATAAACTTGGTGCTGAAATTGTTGGAAAATCTGCTGAATATTTTATTAATTGTGGAGTTTCAACTGTTAGTTATTTTTTATTTTCAACTGAAAATTGGCTACGTCCAACAGATGAAGTAAAATATTTAATGGATTTAATGGCTGCAGAATTACAAAAATATGCAGATCGTGCGCATGAAAAAAACATTCGTATCAAGATAATTGGTCGTCGTGATAGGTTTTCAGCAAAAATATTAAAAAACTTTGATTATATAGAAAAACAAACAAATGAAAATACAGCCGGAACAATTGTTATGGCTTTGGATTTTGGCGGTCAAGATGAAATAATCAGGGCGACAAATGCTGCAATTAAAAATGGTGAACAAGTTAATTTGGAAGAATTTGAATCATTTATGGATACAGGTGAATTACTACCAATTGACTTGGTTGTCAGAACCAGTGAAGAACAACGTATTTCTAACTTTATGTTATGGAAGTTAGCATATGCGGAATTAATGTTTTATCCAAAATTTTGGCCAGCATTAAATGATCGTGATTATAAAAAAATGCTGAAAGAATATTCAAATAGAAAGCGTAGATTTGGAAAATAATTTAACGAGGGATATTATGAAAAATACAATTAAAAGAATTTTAACTGGCGGAATTATGTTTATTATTGCCGTTCTTGTTGCAATCGCTGAATATTATCACATTCCGGCTGTTCGTTGGTTGGCTGTTTTAATTGTAGCATTAATGATTTTTGAAATAATGCGTTTGAAAATCAAAGATAAAAAATTATGCAAGCTAAGAACTGCTTTTGTTGCGTGGTTAGTTTTGATGGGTATAGCGGGGTATTTTGTCGGCACAAAACCATGGATTATGTTGTTATTACTTTTAATTATCGTAGCCGCAGATATTGGGGCATGGTTTTTTGGCAGATTAATCGGTGGTGAAAAAATATTACCTAAAATTTCTCCAAATAAAACATGGTCTGGTCAAATTGCTGGAATTATTTGCGGGACACTTGCAGCAATACTTTATGGTTTACTTGGCACAGACACATTTATGCCACAATTGATGTGGATCGGAATTTCTGTTTCTTTACTATCTCAATACGGGGATATGATTGCCAGTTTATTAAAACGTAAATTGGATATTAAAGATTTTGGAAACTTATTACCAGGACATGGTGGAATAATTGATCGCTTTGATGGGTGGATTTTAGTTTTACCGATTGTTTGGTTAATTTTAATATAATTACATAGGAAACAAAATGCATATTATAATGACTATTATTGCTTTATTAATTGTTCTGGGTGCAGTTATATTTGTACATGAACTTGGACATTTTTTAGCTGCACGTTGGGCTGGGGTAAAAGTTAATACATTTTCAATTGGATTTGGACCATCATTAATTAAATGGCAAGATAAACACGGCACAATATGGAAAATATCAATTTTGCCACTTGGTGGATATTGCGCGACTTATGGTATGGAAGATATGTTTGATCGCAAAAGATATGAAAAATTATCTCACGCAAAAAAACAAGGGCATTATTTATCTGTACCTGCATGGAAGCAAGCCATAATAATTGCATCCGGTGTTATTATGAATTTTGTTTTAGCATGGGGAATTTACACGGCTATATTTGCAATAAAACCCAGAATTGTTCAGCTACCGGTAATTGGGCAAGTTATTCAAAATAGTCCTGCATTTAATGCTGGTGTTCGTGCTGGGGATACAATAATCCATATTAATAACGAAAAAATTTCTAATTGGGGTGAAATTATTTTAGCCAAAGAATTAGCTGGCAAAAATGATGCTGATGTAGTTTTAATTCGTGATAAAAAATTAGTTCAGGTAAAAATTGCTCATGGTGAAAAATGGGGCCTTGTTGCAGATGGCACAAAAACTGAATTGCAAAAGAAAAATATATTACAAGCAATGCATAGTGGTGCACGAGAAACATGGAAACAAAGTAAAGTATTGGTGCATGTATTAAAACAAATTATAACAGGCGAACGTTCATCTAAACAATTGGGTAGTTTTATAACGATTGCAGAAGTCAGTGGTAAAGCAATGAGTGCTGGCATATTTGCTTTATTATCTTTAATAGCATTATTATCGGTAAATCTTGCTGTTATTAATATTTTACCAATTCCTGTATTAGATGGCGGGTATCTTTTAATATTGGGGGTCGAAGGAATAATTCGCCGAAAATTACAAGGACGCGCGATGAAGTATGTAATTTTATTCGGATGGATTTTAATTCTCGCATTATTTATATTTACTATGTGGAATGACATTGCACGTGTATTTGGATGGAATTAAAAATGCTTAAAAGTGCACTTTCACAGATTGCATCAGATATTGATAAAATTCTAGATGAAATGATTCCTGCGGAAAATCATGAATGGACAAGTTCGCCTGCAAATGTTGCCAGATATTCCACATTAAATGCTGGCAAACGCATTCGTAGTTTTTTATGTACACAATCTGCTGGTTTATTTAATGTTGATTATTGGTCTGCTTTACGTGCGGCTGCTTGTATTGAAATGATGCATAATTTTTCATTAATTCATGATGATATGCCATGTATTGATAATGATACAATGCGTCGTGGACGTGCGTCTGCATGGGCAAAATTTGGGGAATGTGATGCGTTGCTGGGCGGTGATTATTTATTAAATCGTCCATATTTTATTCTGGCAACAGATGAACAAATATCAAATGATTTATCTGTCAGAATTAAATTAATAAAAATACTATCAAGTATGACAGATGGAATGTTATTGGGCGAATGGATGGATGTTCAGGCAGAATCTGGTAAATTTCAAACTTTAACAGAGATAAATAAAATTCAATCATTAAAAACCGGTTGTATGTTTAATGCATGCACAATGTTTGGCGCGACACTTGGTAATGCTGATGAACAATCATTTAATGCACTTAAAAAATTCACTGATGCTATGGGGCTTTGTTTTCAAATAACAGATGATATTTTGGATGCGATTGGTGATGAAGTTAAAGTTGGAAAAACCTTACGTAAAGATAAAGCTGTGGGTAAAGCAACATATATTTCACTTTATGGATTAGAAGGTGCGAAAGAACATGCTATAAAATTAGCAAACGAAGCAAAATCAGCATTAAATATTTTTGATGAACGCGCTGATAATTTACGTGAATTAATGGATTATATGATTAGTCGGGAAAGTTAAAAACAAAATCGCCATTTGGCGATTTTGTTTTATGAATTCTGATTATCTTTCATCATTCGTAATTTAGCAATTTGTTTTGCAACTTGTTCATCTACTTTTGTCACACCAGACCTATATTTTTCTGCATTTTTTCTAGATTTATTTGTAAGACCTAAAGATCTCATATCTTTTTCATCATATTCTAATGTTGAATTATAACCTTGAGATTTATCCCATTCAGAAAAATCCGCTCCTTCTGATAACCGTGCTACACGTGCTAAATTTTTATGATAATCACTTGTTTTACTATCGGTTCCTGATAATTCTTTATCTTGCAACAATCTACCATTATTATCAGCTTCCATCAGAAGATTTGCCCATATTTTTTTATCTGTTATCACTGATCCTAATTGTTTTGAAAAATCTAAAAATTCTTTAGCACTCATTTCTTGAGCAGCATATCCCAATAATTTATAAATATATGAGCTATTATTTTTTGATACTAAAGTTTTATATACTTCAATATTTTTATAATCACGCGCCGGATTAAAAATCTCTGACATTATTTACTCCTTACTAATAATT
Organism: Alphaproteobacteria bacterium; assembly: GCA_050943575.1. Taxonomy (GTDB): domain Bacteria; phylum Pseudomonadota; class Alphaproteobacteria; order Rs-D84; family Rs-D84; genus WRCA01. The sequence goes on along the minus strand of JBMNPL010000008.1, from coordinate 24,066 downwards.
ATATGATATCATATAATTATTAAATATGCAAAACCGCTATACAGCGGTTTTTATACACTCATAATATCTTGTTCTTTTTCTTTAGCCAAAGTATCAACATCTGCCGCACGTGCATCAAATACTTTTTGTAAATCTTCCTCGTACCTGTGTTGATCATCTTCGGATATTTCTTTATCATCCTTGGCGCGTTTAATTTTTCCCATTAAATCTTGGCGAATATTACGCATTGAAATTTTGGCCTCTTCCGCATATTTACCAGAAACTTTAACCAATTCTTTACGACGTTCTTCTGTTAATGGCGGCATATTTAAACGTATAATTCCACCCGCAGTCATGGGATTTAATCCCAAACCAGAATCACGAATTGCTTTTTCCACCACAGCAGCATTTGATAAATCCCAAACAGATATTGATAAAACCTGAGATTCAGGAACAGATACTGTTGCCAATTGATCTATTGGCATTTCCGTACCATATACAGGTACACGAATCCCGTTCAATAAATTAACAGATGCACGACCTGTTCGCAATCCCGCAAATTCAGATTTTAAAACTTCAATTGTTTGTGCAGTTTTTTGTTCTGCTTCTTGTTTAAGACTTGCATAATCCATAATAAACACTCCTTCATATTTATAAGATTAGCAAATTTATTTGACTTTTTGCAATAAGAAATGTAAAATCTGCGCGTTAGACAAGTTAATAAAATACATTTTTTACAATAAATTATGTATTTTGGGGTTGTAGCTCAGTTGGTAGAGCACTTGCATGGCATGCAAGGGGTCGTCGGTTCAAGTCCGATCAGCTCCACCAATAGTTTATGGCGAATGTAGCTCAGTTGGTAGAGCACCGGTTTGTGGTACCGGTTGTCGCGGGTTCGAGCCCCGTCATTCGCCCCACCTTAAATAAAAACCGCTTGTACAGCGGTTTTTTTATTTTTTGGAATTTATCTGCATTAACTGATTATCTAGTGCCTGACGTTCAGATTCTTTATAACCAACCTCTACAGGTTTATCTAAAACAATTTCTTTCTTGCCTTTTGTATCAACAGAAGTTTTTTTAGGTTTTTCCTTTTTTTCAACCGCAGGATTTATTAAATTATCATAAAGTTTTTTTGCCTCGGCTTCGGTTAACATATCTTGTTCTATTAATTTATCTTCACCAGGGATAAACCAATCATGTATTTTTTTTGCTGTTAATTGCATCACTGGTCTGGTGCGCGAAGTTGAAACATAAGATGGTAAAATTGTATCTGAATAATACCACAACAAACCCCAATAAACTAGCCCCATAATTACTACACCACGAATAATACCAAATATAATGCCAAAAGTATGATCCGTAACCTTTAACATGCTATCTTGAATACGATCGCGCAATTTTTGATTAAATAATCCAAAAACAACCAATATAACAAAAAATACAATAAAATATGAAGCAACCAATGTTCCAATTGTTGATTCTGTTAATTTAAACCAATTTTGAAACAAACCATCCAACCAAGGGGAAATAAATCGTGCCGCTAATGCCGCAACTACCCAAGAAATTGTCGCAACAGTTTCATAAACACCACCACGAACAGATGCCCATATTGTTGATACTAACAATAAACCTAAATAAATATAATCAAGAACAGTTAAATCAAACATATTTTATTATTTTTTCTTTTTCACCAGAAAAACCGCGCCCAAAGCCACTATTAATAAACCCAACAAAATATATAATGTTGTTGAATTTACATTATTTGATTTCTTTATCGATTCTTCTGGCAATTCGGCGATTTTATTTTCTGATGATTTATTTATTTCCGAATCATCTGTTTTAGCATCTGCTGGACCCAATGCAGCCATTATTTCAGTATTCATAAATTCCGCATACCCTTGAAAGCATTTTTCATTTACAACTAAAACAGGAACACCACCTGATTGAAATTTACATTTTTTAATAACTTTAATAAAAGTATCACGATTTGGTTGTTCTGCTACATTTACTTTAACAACTTCTAAATCTTTATATTCCGCTTTTAAAGTTTGATCTATAAACGCCATTGCATGATGACAATGTGGACAAGATGGTGCATAATAAATTTCTATTTTTTGTGTGGCAAATGCACCACTTGTAATAAATATCAAGCCCAAAGCCATAATAATTTTATTTAATTTCATTTTCCTTCCTTATATTTTTATCGCTTAACAGGCAAATAATAAACCAATTAAAATTCTTGTGCAAGAGAGATTTTTGTTTATTTTTTAATTTTTTAATGCATAATAAGAATATGAAAAGAATAAGTTTATTTTTAATATTAATTATAACACTCGCAGCATGTGGTGTTAAATCAGATTTACAACACCCAAATGGAAATCAATTTCCACGCACATACCCAACAAAATAAAAAAAAACCACCATTTTGGTGGATTTTTATTCATTTTTACTATCTTTAAGCAACCGCTGCTATGGATGATGGCTCTACTGCCAATTCATCTGGGAATAAAGTTGGTTCAGTAACAACACGTTCAAAACCTTTTACAAACAGATAATCACTAAGCCTGTTCAAATATTGCTGAATAGGTTGTAAATTTAATCCATATTTTTCATCCAGCCTTGCATTACGTTCTACTTCCATAAATTCAACAACACGTCTTTCTGCACGACGACATATTGCACGTGCTAAACCAACATAGCCACGAGAATTAACAAAAAAGTTCGGAATAGAATTGTTGTGAGTTGTTATATAATCTTCTAATTGCCATATTTGTTGAGAAACTCTTCTTTCATCAATCGTTTTATAATAAAGATATCCCATTATTTCAGATAAAAAAGTTTGAATCCCATCATATTTGTCCCCAGATAACCCCAGCGCACATGATAATTCATCAATTGCACCCATTATCTCAATTATAGGATGAGTTTTACTAGCAATCCTGTCCGGATTTAACTGAGTCATTCCATAATCGCCTTTTTTGGTCATTATCTGTGCCATTTCTCACTCCGTTTTTAATCCTATTTCATGCCTGATGCACCAAATCCTTTATCACCCCTGTCTGTTTCATCCAAACTATCAACTATTTTTATTTCTGGTTTTAATAATGGAAATATAATTATTTGCGCTATCCTATCCCCAAATTCAATTTTAAAAGGAGATTTAGATAAATTCGTCAGACAAACTTTTCCAACACCTGTATAAGTATAATCAATTGTTCCATAATGACATAAAATACCCTTGGATGCTAAACCAGAACGAGATCTGATATCCCACCCATAAAGATCATTATCCCCGACTATTTGTAAACGTATCCCTGAATCTATCAAACGTGTTTCACCGGGTTGTAATTCAAAAGTTTCTTCAGCACTGCGTAAATCAATACCAGAATTCCCGTATTCCCAAGCAAACTTTTTTTCACCCTGCATATACGCATCACGAATTTGTTCACTTTCAAAAACAACTTTTAGTTTCATATCAAATAACCTCACATCCGCCAGCAGTGCATGCCATAGCTGCACCAAAATTCACCCAATTTTTTTCTTCTTTGATTTTATCAAATTCAAACTTGTAGTTTTTAGCAGCAAATTCTTTATAAACATCTTCGTTAGTATCTTCAAATGGAGCTTGATCATAACTTGCATCAGAATAAGGTAATAATGATATTCCTGTATAATTATCCCGATTTGCCCACATCCATTCACGAACTTCATCCCATTCGTGATTTTTTACATTACAAGTACAAGAAACATTGTTGTAATTATCACCACGTATATGCCCCGGTTTTACCCAATGTTCAAATATATATTTTACGCGTTCCAAGAATTCTATAGCAGTTTCATTTCTACGTGTAACTGCACCTTCGGGGGCACGAATAACCAATGATATAACCCCATCTGTTGATTTGCGCTTGTCATCTTCAATCAAATCAGGGAAATTTTTCACCATATATTCATAAATTGGTTCTACTTTATTTACACGAATACGACGATAATAATGTTTAGCATGCCAACTATGAATACCACTACTTGTACCCAATACCGGTGCACCAGTTCCATCAGGCTTTACATTAGTTAACCTATCCGCTGGCTTTATCCCTAAAATTTTCGCAACTTCTTCATTTGCCTTTTTAACATGTGATACGGCTTCTTCAAAATTAAGCTGAGTAATATCAGGATGTGATGCAATTCCTGTAATAGAAACACCAATTAAAGACATGTCTTCGGCGTTTTCTTTCCATTTTGATCCAATATATTTCAAATCTGTAAACCCAGCTTGAAGTGTGCCAATAACTGAACACCAATAAGCCCGTTCGTTAAAATCTTCCTGAGATTCAACATTCCCCAAATTTATTGAAGATAAATTACAAAAACCATGACTGGGGAAAGAAATCTCGCAACATGGATTTACACACCATTCTGGATTATTAGTCCAAACAAATCCTGGTTCACCACATTCAGAATCTTTACATTGTTTAAATATCTTATCAAATTCTTCTTTTGTTGTATTGCCACGATCAAACTGAACAGAATTATTAGAATTTCCACGCCATGGAGCAGTTTTCCACCATTCACCTTCCTTGGCATGCAACATTAATTCATCGTCTTTATCAAATAAAGTAATCAACGCACTACGACGAATCCCACCAGATAAAACAGCGTCCGCTGATAAACAACAAATATCATAACAATCTAGTGATGTTAATTTATAATCTTTATTAGCAATTTTTTTATCCAAAAATTCTTTTACTTGTGTCAGCATTTGCGCCAATGGTTCTGGTCCAGGAGCACTACAAAGTGATGATTTAATTAATGCACCCTTGGGACGAATGCTTGATAAATCAAATTCTATATCATCCCCCGTTTCAAAAGCCGCATGCAAAAGTTCTTTTAAACAATCTGCCCAGCCTTCAATAGAATCTTCGGGTTTAAATTTTTTTGTTTTTCCAGATTTTGGAGATAATAATGGTAATTTATCTATAAAAATATGGCGTACGGAAATCCCTACGCCACAACCACATAATAATAAAAACATTAAATCAGAAAATGCTCGTATAGAATCAATACCAATTCCCGAACAATTATACATTTTATTATGATTCTTTAAAATTGCACCGCCACCAAATTGAAGAGAACGACCAGATGGCAAAATCTTTTTATCTAAAACAAATTCATACGCTTTTTCAATATATGGATGAATTGCTGGAATATGAGCATATTTAACCAAATGCATTTCTTTATTACGCTGAACTGTTTCCGGCCAAGTTTCACGACGTTTTAATTCGGGAATATACCGACTGTATTTCATGTAATACACCAAATCAGATAAAAGTTTCAGCGATTCATTCATTTTCTAAATACCTTTATGCGATTTTTCGCTTTTCTCTATGATTTTACATCCCTTTTCGAATCATAAAAAATCAATAGGTAGTGGTTAAACTCGTCTTTATAACACAATATATAGTATTTTAACTTTTTAAACGATAATTATTTTTATATATTTATGTATTTTAGACTTGATTTTATAAACCTATCGGATTTATGGGATTTTTTTCAAACGATTCGTATTTTTTATCGCACAAAAAATAAAATAGTGAAAAATAAAAAATAAAATAAATAGTATTTAAGTTATTTTTACCCGTAAAAATATTAATTATTTTAATATCATTATAAATATTTTCTTTTATTGTTTTGCTTGACTTTTTTAATAAAAACGCTATTATTGCATAAAATTTTTTACAAAAGGGTAAAATATGGCAGAAATTTACGCAATATTTCAAACTGGCGGAAAACAATATCGTGTTAAAGCTGGTGATATTATTAAAGTAGAAAAATTAAAAGCCGATGGCAAAATTGATTTTGATCAAGTTTTAATGGTCGGTGATAAAATTGGCAACCCTTTGGTTTCAGGTGCAAAAGTATCTGCCCAAGTCATAGCGCAAGAACGTGCAGATAAAATCTTGGTGTTCAAGAAAAAACGTCGTCATAACTATCGTCGTACCAAAGGTCATCGTCAAAATCTTACAGTATTAAAAATAACAGAAATCAAAGGATAGTTTTAATCTAGTTCAAAGATTATTACTATATTGCGACCAAAAAGGAGCAAATTATGGCAACTAAAAAAGCAGGAGCATCAACTGGAAATAATCGCGACTCTGCTGGACGCAGATTGGGCGTTAAAAAAAGTGGTGGGCAAAAAGTAATTGCTGGAAATATTATTATTAGACAACGTGGAACTAGTTTTCATCCCGGTGTAAATGTTGGGATGGGTAAAGATCACACTATTTTTGCAAAAAAAGACGGACGTGTTTTATTTAAACGCGGGGCGCAAAATAAAAGAACAGTTTCAGTTATTATTGATGAATAAAAAAAATCACGGGGATTAAAAATCCCCGCGATTTCCTCCCTTCCTTTCCGGAATACCGGAATTTTTTTATGCCGCTTTTGCAACTTGTTCTTCTGTCTTGGCAGCATCTAGAATTTTTTTAGCTTCGGAAAAAACCATTTCTTTTACTTTGCATGATAAAACTTCAGTTTCTAAACTTTCTGCAGCAATATCAAAATTATCCAAACGAATTTGTAATGAAACATACGCACCCACCAAAGATGCACGAGGTAAATCTTCAATGCTACGTGGAGCATTTCCCGAACCAATATGTAATTCATCTGCTAATGAAACAATTTGACGATCACCATTAACCCAAACTGTTGTTGAAAGAACGCTATCTAACGCCACCATTATCTCTTTGATGTTTTTTGGCACATCGCCCTCCTTTGTTTTTTCCCGAGTTTTAGCGGTTTTAATCGCCTATACTATTGCCTACACACGAATCATAGAATAAAAACGAATCGCCCGTCAAGGATATTTTTAACAAAATTAAAATATCCCGAAAATCCGCCGTTTATTTTTAAATAATTTATAAAAAATAATTAATAATGGAAATTTTTTAATTGTTTTTTGAATACAATCGTATATACAAAAACCCGCTATAGCGCAATAACTCGGTATGTATAACGTTTTTCGCGTTTCGTAAAATAATAAAAAACGACGCACATCGCGTCGTTTTTTATTTCTATGTTTTTATTATATACTCAACATCTGTTGTTCACCACCAGCTTTTTCGCTCGCCAATTTTTCTTGACGCTCTTCTTCTTTGGCGATTTCGCGAACACGTTGAACATATGCACCCGTACCAACAGGAATTAATCGACCAACAATAAGATTTTCGTTGATGCCTTGTAATTTATCAGTTGCGCCATTTATAGCCGCATCTACTAATATCTTGGTTGTTTGTTGGAATGCCGCATTAGAGATAAATGAACGACTGGTCAAACTAGCACGAGTTAATCCAACTAAAATTTGACTGGCAACAGCCTGACGACCATTATCACGAGCAACCCGTTCATTTTCTTCTTCAAAATCAACACGATCAACAACTTGTCCCATCAAGAATTGAGTATCACCTGGTTCTGAAATTTCTACACGTCTGGTCATTTCACGTATTAAAATTTCAATGTGTTTATTGTTAATAATAACACCTTGCAGACGATAAACCTGTTGAATTTGATTAACCATAAATGTAGCCAGCGCTTTTTGCCCCAAAATACGCAATATATCTTGTGCAACAGGATCACCACTAACCAACATATCAGCTTTCTTTACAATATCACCGCTACGTACCAATATTGGTTCGCCCTTTGGAATCATATATTCCACTGGTGTACCAGCACCATCTGTCGGAACAATGCGAACAATAATTTTATTTTTACCAGTATCTTCTATTTCAATTTCACCATCTATTTCAGCCAATATCGCCGGATTCTTTGGTTGACGCACTTCTAATAATTCATTAATTCGTGGCAACCCGCCAGTAATATCAGCCGCTTTCTTGGTTTCTTTTGGTATACGTGCCAACACATCACCAGCTTTAACCTCTTGACCTTCGGATACATTCATTATTGAATACATTGGCAACATATATTCCGCTTGCTTTTTTCCGCCAAGTGATATTATTTCGCCCTTGGCATCTAATAATAAAATTTTCGGTTGCAACGCTTTTTTAGTTTGTTTTTTCCAATTTAAAATTTTACGACTGGTAATACCTGTAATTGGATCAACGTTTTCTGTAAATGAAACATTTTCAATCATGTCAGAAAGAGCAACTTTACCATCTTTTTCAGCAATAATTAAATTAGAATAAGAATCCCATTCAGCAATTTTTGTGCCCTTTTCAACTTTGGTACCATCTTTTAATATCAACCATGATGCATAAGGTAATTTAGCTGTAAATAATTGATTTCCTTTTTTATCTGTAACCGCAACTTTTGCATTACGGGAAACAATTATATTTTTACCAGCACTATTGGTAACCAAATCTGCACCACTAACTTTAATAATACCATTCATCGGGGCTTCAACAAAATTATCACCACCATCACCAGATGCGATTCCACCAACGTGGAAAGTTCGTAGTGTCAACTGAGTTCCAGGTTCACCAATTGATTGTCCAGCAATAACACCAACTGCTTCACCAACATGAACTAATGCACCCCTTGATAAATCCATACCATAACATTTTGCACATAACCCATTTGATTTACATGTCAAAACACTACGAATTTCAATACTGGCTAACCCTGAATCATTGATTTTTTTAGCATCTGCTTTTGTGATTAAATCACCTTTTTTAACGATTATTTCACCATCAACTGGATTAATAACATCTTGGGCAGCTGTACGACCCAAAACCACATCCCCAAGAGATATCGCTAAAACAGAACCATCGAATACAGATTTTGCTGTAATAGATTCATCTGTTCCACAATCATGTTCTGTAATAAATGTATTCTGAGCCAAAACAACCATTCTACGTGTTAAATAACCAGCTGTCGCAGTTTTTAATGCAGTATCCGACAAACCTTTACGAGCACCGTGAGTACTATTAAAATACTCCGACATTGATAAACCTTCTTTAAAGTTTGAAATAATCGGAACTTCTATAATAGAACCATCTGGCTTCATCATCATTCCACGCATGGCTGCCAATTGTTGAATCTGGGCTTTGGATCCACGTGCACCAGATGCTTGCATCATTGCGATACTATTCCAATTATCGCCTTCGGATTTACGTAAGTTTGAAAATGCTAAATCAGCCAATCTATTTGTAACACCATGCCACATATCAACAATTTTGTTATATTTTTCTTTTCTGGAAATCAAACCATTTTGATATTGCGCTTCAATTTCTTCAGTTTGCTTATTTGCATTTGCGATAATATCCTGTTTTTCTTCTGGAATTTTAATATCATCAAATCCAATAGAAATTCCACTTCGTGCAGCCTGTTCAAAACCAACATCTTTTAAACTATCAGCCAATAAAATCATATCTTTATCGCCACAACGTTCATAAGTTGTTGCTAATAATGCTTTAATTTTTCCAACTGGCATTTCTTGATTTACTAAATCAAATGGCATATTCGGTTTTTTAGGCAATAATTCACCCAAAATCATACGACCAGCAGTTGTTTTAACCGTTTGTACACCTTCAAATGCATGATAACGTGCAATAATTGGTGTGTGTAAAGTTATTGACTTTACTTCCAGTGCCATATAAATTTCATCCATAGAAGCAAAACGTGGAGATTTTTCAGTATGCTCCCCGTTAACCAATGATAGATAATAAACACCCAATACCATATCTTGAGATGGAACAATTACTGGTTCACCATTAGCCGGCAACAAAACATTATTTGTTGATAGCATTAAAGTGCGTGCTTCTAATTGTGCTTCTAATGAAATTGGAACATAAACCGCCATTTGATCTCCGTCAAAGTCAGCGTTAAATCCTTTACATACCAACGGATGCAAACGAATTGCTTTACCTTCTATCAATACTGGTTCAAATGCCAACATACCCAAACGATGTAATGTTGGTGCACGGTTTAATAACACAGGATGTTGATAAATAACTTTTTCTAGAATATCCCATACAACTGATTCACCTGCTTCAACCATTTTTCTAGCAGTTTTTAAAGTATTAGCATGATCGCCTGCCAACAAACGTGCAAATACAAATGGTTTAAATAATTCAAGCGCCATTGTTTTTGGTAAACCAACTTGATGTAATTTCAAACTGGGGCCAGATACAATAACACTACGTCCTGAATAATCAACACGTTTACCTAACATATTCATGCGGAAACGTCCTTGTTTACCCAATAATGAATCTGATAAAGATTTTAATTTTTGACGATTTTGAGAAACCAACGGACGAGTTTTATGTCCATTATCAAATAATGCATCAACTGCTTCTTGGAGCATACGTTTTTCATTACGAACAATAATTTCCGGTGCACGTAAATCCATTAATTTTTTCAAACGATTATTACGAATAATTACACGACGATATAAATCATTTAAATCAGATGCGGCAACATGACCGGCTTCTAATGTAACCAATGGACGCATATCTGGCGGAATTACTGGTAAAATATCTGGCAACATCCACGCAGGATCTGTTTTTGATTCCATAAACGCTTCAACAAGTTTTAAATGTTTAATTAACCCTTTGCGTTTTGTTTCAGATTTTGTTTCTGATAATTCTGCACGTAATCGTGTTCTTTCATCACCCATATCCAGATTTGCAATAATATCTCTAACACCATCCGCACCTATCCCGACTTGGAATGCCCCTTCTCCAAATTCAGTTAAAGCATCTTGATATGCATCTTCGGAAATTACATCATATAATTTAAGTTTTGTAAGTCCTGGTTCTGTTACTATATATGCATCATAATAAATAACTTGTTCTAACTTTTTCTGTGGCATATTATTAAGTAAAGTTGAAATTTTACCTTCGCGCATAAACCAAAAATGCGAAACCGAAGTTGCTAATTTAATATGCCCCATACGTTCACGACGAACACTAGATGAACCAACTTCAACACCACAACGTTCGCAAACTACACCACGGAATTTAACACGTTTATATTTACCACATGCGCATTCATAATCTTTGCTGGGACCAAAAATCTGCTGACAAAATAATCCGTCAAATTCTGGCTTTAACGAATGATAATTTATTGTTTCAGGCTTTTTAACTTCACCATGAGACCATGATAAAATTTCTTCTGGTGATGCTATTTTTATTTGTAATGCGTCAAATTGTTCCTTTGTTTCAATTTGACCGAAGATTTTTTGCAGCATGTTTGTCATTTTTGCTCCTTATTAGAGATATAGAATTTGTATTAAATACAGTTTCTTTTTCCCAATCTTTTGTATTAACGATAATTAATCAATTTTTTTTGGTGTCATCGAAAGCCCAAGGCCACGAAGTTCACGAGTTAAAACATTAAATGCTTCTGGTGTACCAGTTTGTATATCATAACTACCGCTAATAATACTTTCATACATTTTGTTTCTACCAACAATATCATCCGATTTAACAGTTAACATTTCCCTGATTAAATGAGATGCCCCATGTGCTTCTAATGCCCAGACTTCCATTTCACCTAAACGTTGTCCGCCATTTTGTGCTTTACCAGATAAAGGCTGTTGTGTAACTAATGAATAACTACCTGTTGAACGTGCATGAATTTTTTCATCTACTAAATGATGCAATTTCAACATATACATAACACCTACTGTTACAGGACGAGCAAATTTCTTACCAGTCATTCCATCATATAAAGTAAATTGACCACTTTCTGGTAATTTTGCAAGTTTAAGCATTTTCTTAATATCTTCTGGCATAGCACCATCAAATGTTGGTGTTGCCATTGATACACCACTGCTTAATAATGCTGCTTGGGCACGAACATCAGTATCAGTCATTTTTTCTAATTGCTGAGTAACTTCTTTACCATAGATTTTACCAATCATTGTGCGTAAATCATCCGTTACAGCACGCTTTGCTTTTACCTCGTCAAGCATTTCACCGATTTGTTTACCTAATTCACGTCCAGCCATTCCTAAATGAACTTCCAAAACTTGACCGATGTTCATACGACTGGGAACACCCAAAGGATTTAATATTATATCAACCGGAGTTCCATCTTCCATATATGGCATATCTTCAATCGGAACAACCTTGGATACAATACCTTTATTTCCATGGCGACCAGCCATTTTATCACCAGGTTGTAATTTCATCTTATGCGCAATATAAACTTTGACTTCTTTTAAAACTCCTGCATTTAAATAATTATTTTCAGTCGCACGTTCAATTTCGCCATCCGCTTTTTCATTCAAATCTTTCAGAATGTCTGCATGCTGATCACGCAATTCTTCTATTTTTTTCATAGCATCTTTATCACGAACTTGAATTTTTTTCATATCAGATGGGCGAATAGCGTCAAATACTTCATCTGTTAATTTTTTTCCGATAAATGGTTTTATGCTACCAGTACCATTTTCTATAACCAAATTTCCTGCGATTTGAAATATTTGTGCTGCAAAACCACGTTCTAGAATTGCAATTTCTTCTTCACGGTTTTTATTTATTTGCTCTATTTTCTGCAATTCTATCATCTGGGTGCGATCATCTTTTTTAACACCATGACGTGTTAAAACATTAACACCAATTACAACACCTTCTTCATTTGCACCAACTCGCAAAGAAGAATCTTTTACTGATAATGCTTTTTCACCAAAAATACTGCGTAACAAAGATTCTTCTGGGGTCAATAAAGTTTCTGATTTAGGAGAAACACGACCAACCAAAATATCACCTTGTTTTACATGACTACCAATATAAATAATCCCAGATTCATCCAAATTTTTCAATGCTTCTTCACCAACATTTGGAATATCACGAGTAAAGCTTTCTGGGCCTAATTGTGTATCTCGTGCTTTAAATTCTTTTTCAACAATTTTAATACTGGTAAATACATCGTCACGTGAAATTCTTTCAGAAATAACTATGGAATCTTCAAAGTTATAACCACGCCATGGAACAAACGCAACTAGTACATTTTTACCTAGCGCCAGTTCACCATAACTCATACTGGCCCCATCCGCAATAATATCACCTGCGGATATACGATCACCGACTTTTACCAATGGTTTTTGATGAATTATTGTTTCAGAATTTGACTTTTGGAATTTTTCTAAATTATAAATATCAACACCTGTAATAACATTACGGCTATTCATACATTTTACCACTATACGATTGGCATCAACAGATTCAACAACACCGCTACGTTTTGCAACTTTCCCAGTCCTAGAATCACGCGCAACTTCACGTTCAATTCCTGTTCCAATTATAGGCGCATCAGCACGCACAAGAGGAATTGCTTGACGTTGCATATTTGACCCCATTAATGCACGATTCGCGTCATCATTTTCAATAAATGGTATTAATCCCGGTGCAATAGAAACAACCTGCCGAGGTGCAACGTCAATCAAATCAATTTCTTCACGTGGAATTTTTACAAATTCACCATCAACGCGCGCTGTTACAACTTCTTCAGAAATTTTACCTTCCGAGTTAGTAGGTGTATTACCTTGGGCTATACGATGTCCTGATTCTTCATCAGCGGTTAAATAAACAATATCTTCTGTTATTTTTCCGTTTTTAACAATGTAATATGGAGTTTCAATAAAACCATATGGATTAACACGCGCATAAGATGACAAGTGATTAATCAAACCAATATTTGCCCCTTCGGGTGTATGGATGGGGCATAAACGCCCATAATGAGTTTGATGAACGTCACGAACATCAATACCTGCACGATCACGATTAAGTCCACCTGGTCCCATTGCAGAAATACGTCTTTTATGTTCTAATTCTGCCAACGGATTATATGCTTCCATAAATTGAGACAATTGCGATGTTCCAAAAAATTCTGAAATCAAAGCAGTTAAAGGTTTTGCATTAATAATATCTTGCGGTTTTTGATTTATAATATTTGGTGATGCCAAATGTTCACGAACAAGTCTTTCAATACGGGCCATACCAATACGAAATTGTTGTTCTAACAATTCACCAACTGTTCTAACGCGACGATTAGATAAATTATCTATATCATCTATTACATCTTTATGATCAATAATATTTACTAGAGTTTTTAATGTAGCTATAAAATCTCGTTTTGTTAATACTCTTTCATCTTCAGGTTTTTTATCCGAATCAATTTTTAAACGTTTATTCAATTTGAAACGACCAACTGCTGATAAATCATAGTAAGTAGAATCAAAACCCTGACGAGCAAACAATGACGCCGCTGCTTCTGCGGTGGGGCGTTCCCCAGGGCGAATAACATTGTAAATTTCAATTACTGCTTCTTCACGATTTGTTGTTTTATCTGCCGCCAAAGTATTTCTAATATGCGCACAATAAAACATATTATCTACAGAAATAATAGATATGTTTTTGATACCTAATTTTTCAATTTCTGTTAAAACTTCTTCTGTAATTTCAGTTGCAGACGGATATAAATCATCATCATTATTTTTTACCGCATCAAATAAATATTCACCAATTACTTCTTCTTTTGCTATTGCAAATTCTTTATGAGCCGCGAATAATTTTTCCCATTTTTTCGCGTTCATACGTTCGCCTTTTGCAGCAATTGGTTTGTGTGATTTTACGTCTAGCAAATCATAATTTAAACGATAATTACCCAGATTTGCGAAATCTGAAGTTTTTCCTATCCAGAATTTACCATTTAAAGTTAAAGAAATTTTCTTGTAAAATTCTGATAAAATTTCTGTATCTGTCATGCCTGTAACAACTGCACGACGTGGATCTGCTTCAAACTTTTTTTCATCTTCTGCTGTTGGTAGAGCACGTAAAAGAACAGTTGCTGGAATTTTACGCTTGCGATCAATACGAACGTAAATAATACCTCTGGCTTCTTCAAAATCAATCCAAGAACCACGTTCCGGAATAATACGTGCAGTATATGTAGCATTAGTCGCATCTGTTGCTTTTGCTTCTTTGGTCAAACCAAATACAACACCTTGGGCGCGATGCATTTGTGATACGATGACACGTTCAACACCACTAGAAACAAAAGTTCCGCGTTCTGTCATTAATGGAACTTCACCCATAAATACTTCTTGATCTTTTATATCACGTAATGTTTTTTTACCATTTTCAGCAATATCCCAAATTATTAATTTTAATTTTAATTTTAATTTGGTGCTATAAGTTGAATTACGCAACATACATTCTTTAACATTATATTGCGGTTTTTCCAATGTATATTCAACAAATTCAAGATCAGCAATACCTGAATAATCTTTAATTGGGAACACAGATTTAAAAACGTTTTGTAAACCAATATTACGACGCGCACTAGGTGCAACATCTTTTTGTAAAAAATCTCTATAAGAATCGTATTGAATTTCTACTAAATCGCGCAAAGGCGTTTTTAAAAAACCTTTCCCGAAAGATTTTCTGAATTTTTGGATAACAGCCATATGTTCGCTCCTTTATCGCGGAATTAGAAAATAAAAACTTATATTTTTATTTTCAATTCATAAAAATGATTTTGGATTTAAACAATCAAATCCGAAACCATCAAAAATTTAACACAGAAACAGAAGTCAGAAATTTTTCCAATTTCTAACCTCTGTTTTTATAGCTTAAAATTATTTCAGCTCTACTTTGGCGCCCGCGGCTTCCAATGTTGCTTTTAATTTTTCAGCTTCGTCTTTAGACAAACCTTCTTTCACGGCTTTGGGTGCAGATTCGACAAATGTTTTTGCATCGCCTAATCCTAATCCGGTTGCATCTTTAACGGCTTTAATAACTCCCAATTTGTTGCCACCTACTTCTGTCAAGATAACATCAAATTCTGTTTTTTCTTCAGCCGCCGCTGCTGCTGGTCCAGCCGCAACTGCAACTGCTGCCGCTGCCGAAACACCCCAAGCTTCTTCTAAAGCTTTTGATAATTCAACTGCTTCTAAAACACTTAATTTTGACAATTCTTCAACAATTTTCTGAATATCTGCCATTTTAGTTTCCTTTTTTGTTTTAATTCTTTTTTCCATATTCTGCAGAAACACGTGCTATACGAGATGCAGGTTCTATTAATATACGTGCAATCGTACCACGAATTTCAAGCAATGATGGAAGTTTGGACAATTGCTCTATCGCTTGTGCATCCAGCAAACCAGCATCCATTTGACCACCAACAATAGAAATTGTAGGGTGAGTTTTAGCAAAATTTGCCAAAACTTTTGTAACAGCCAAACTATCAGTTGCAATAGCAACCGCAGTTGGACGCTGCATCAGCTTTTCAATATCATTAAAACTGGTGTTTTTTACCGCCAGTTTAAACAAACGGTTTTTTACAACTTTGAAAACTGATGTCACTGGTGCAAGTTCGCGACGTAATGTCTCAAAATCTTTAACACTGGTGCCATGATTTTCAATAACAAAAATCCCGTCTGCATTTTTGATATTTTCTTGCAAAAACGATATTAGCGCGGATTTTTCATCTCTTTTCACGCCTTATCCTTTTACTTTCGTTTACTTTCCAATCTTAATGATTGGGGCCCTTTCGTGTCCCAAAAGAGCATTTTATCTCTTTTGTCTATGATGGCTATATTATTAAGGTTTTTCAACCGCCCTCAGTCTTGGACAAGAATTCTTTATATTATATATTCACCTTTAATCCTGGTCCTTGGGTAGTAGATATACTTATCCCCAATATATATTGACCTTTGCTGGTGCTTGGTTTTGCTTTTTTCAAAGCATCTATTATTGCTGTAACATTTTCTACTAATTTATCATTAGTAAAAGACATTTTGCCACAACCAGCATGAATTATACCTTTCTTTTCAGCACGTAATTCAATCTGTCCTGCTTTAACTGTTGCAACTGCTTCGGCAATATTATTTGTAACAGTGCCCAATTTTGGATTCGGCATTAAACCTTTGGGACCTAAAACACGTGCAACTTTAGACATTTTCGGCATCATATCAGTTGATGCAATAACACGATCAAAATCTAGTTGTCCGCCTGCAATTTTTTCAATCAAATCATCACCGCCGACAACTTCAGCACCTGCTTTTTTGGCTTCATCTTGTTTATCATTAGTAATAACTGCAACACGAACTTTTTTACCAGTTCCATGTGGTAAAGTTAGCATCAGACGAATATTTTGATCTGCTTTTGTAACATCAATACCCAGACGAACAGCTATTTCTAAACTTTCGTCAAATTTTTTACTGGTATAATTACGCAATACTTCAATCGCTTCATTTAAATCATATAATTTTTTAGTATCTAATGATTCTAAAACTTTCATTCTTTTTGTAATTCTCATATCTTATTCCCCCACCTTTACGCCCATAGAACGGCATTGTCCAGCAACAATTTTTGTAGCTGCTTCAATGGTAGAGCAATTTAAATCAGGCATTTTTTCTTCTGCAATTCTACGAACTTCTGATAATGGTAAAGTTCCAACAAATTCACGACCTGGTTTTTTAGAGCCAAGTTTTAATTTTAATGCTTTTTTAATAAAATATGAAACTGGTGGCAACTTCATAATAAATTCAAAGCTGCGATCGGTATAAACAGTTATTATAACTGGAATTGGCATTCCGGCTTCCATATCTTTAGTAGCATCATTAAACTGTTTACAAAATTCGGCAATATTAACGCCGTTTGCACCCAAAATTGGACCAATTGGTGGAGATGGGTTTGCTTGTTTTGCAGGGGCAACTAATTTTATAACCCCTTTTACTTCTTTTTTTGCCATTTTTATTCTCCTAGTTATTTAGAGTTTGTGGTGCAAAGCGGCAACTTCTACCACAGTTTTTTAAAAGGTATTATTATACCTTTTCTACTTGGGAGAAATCCAGACTTACACTGGTTTCACGACCAAATACCAAGACATTAACAACCATTTTTTGTTTTAAATTATCAACTTCGGTTGCAACGCCATTAAAATTCATAAATGGGCCATCAATAATATGTATTTCTTGCCCAACTTCGTATTCTGCTTCGTCAATTGCAGAAGATCCATCTTCAATTTGTTTAATTAAACGATTGGCTTCTTCTTCTGTAATTGCGACAGGTTTTTGTTTTTGCCCTAAAAACATAACAACCTGAGGGTGTAATTTTACCAATGAAAACGTTTCATTAGTCATAGTCATTTGAATAACTATATACCCTGGAAAAAACTTTTTTTCTGATTTAACACGTTTACCGGCTTTTATTTCTGACACTTCTCGTGTTGGGACCAAAATTTCACCAAATAATGCGTTTAATTTACGTGTATTAATTTGCTCACGCAATTCTCTTGCGACTTTATCCTCACATCCTGTATGAACATTAACAACATACCACTGCATTATATGTGCCCCCATTTAAAAAATTTGCCCAACCAACGCATTTAAAATACTATCGGTTATAAAAAAGAATAAAGCCGCAAGTCCAGAAAACACCAGAATCATTATAGTTGCGCGAACAACAATATCACGCGATGGCCATACTATTTTGAACCATTCTTGTCTGACAGCTTTAATATAATCAAGAATTTTTTTCAATTTTTTCCCGTTTTTCTGGCAGGGGCAGTAGGAATCGAACCCACACCAAAGGTTTTGGAGACCTCTATTCTACCATTGAACTATGCCCCTAAAACTTTCAATCTGGCGCAATTATACGCCAACATTGTGCAGATTTTGCCCCATTTTATTTTAGTTTTGCTCGCGCACAATAACACATTTATTACTAAAATCAAGTGAAAAATATTTTAATGCATTAGTTTTTTTTAGGCAAGCAAAAAGTTTGAACAATAATTAATTACACAATAATCTTTATAAAATTTTTACTTGCACGATATGTAAAAAATTTACTACAATCGTTAAAAAGAAGGGAGAAATTCACAAAAAATGGCAGTTTTAGAGCCTGATGTTTTTAAAGCCCGTATGATGACTTTTGTTTTGGCGGCTGCTATTGCCACTGTGTTGGCGCTTCTTTTTGCCGTATCAAATATGCTTCCATTAACTAGAACTCAAGTTTTTCTCTTAAATTCTCACCGAACCGAAGGGCAAGTTATTAAAATTCAAGAATTGCCTGTAAATGATAAAACTTTGATTAATTATAAAGAAAATTTTATCAAAGAATATATACGTGCCAGAAATGAAATTGTTCCCAATATTAATGAAATGCGCTATAAATGGCGCAGTCCTGATGGTCCTGTTTATATCTGGTCTTCTAGGGATGTTTATACCACATTTATTAACACTCAATTATGGTCTGCTTTTATGCGGGATTCTCCGCCTTTTCACTTGGCTTGCCCCGTAGAATTTCAATCCCCAGCCATAGAGCCACGTGGAAATAATAAATTTGCTGTTCGATTCAGATGGTTTTGTACATCAGAAAGCGCTGGACAAACACTGCCAAAAGATTTTACCATTGTAATAGGTTTAACCCATGTGCCAAAAGTAAAATGGAATGCGAAACATAAAAATCCTTTGGGATTACAAGTTTCAGAATACAGAGTTGAAATCGGGGGCGATGACCCACTAAACGTTATAAGATAGGATTTTTTAAGTTAAGGATACAAAATGAAAAATAAATTATTTACTCTTTGTTTTTTATTTTTTGCTTTTGGTGTTGGGATTACCAATGCATCAGCCAATGCATCAATAGATTGGGGTGTTCAAGAAGCATGGGATAACCCTAATGCAAATATGGCAAGTGGTAGTTTAAAACCGGGATATGCACAATTAACATGGTCACCAGGCACAGTATTACCAATTCGTTTACGTAATGGAATGGTTACTATGATAAACTTACCCGAAGGTGAAGTTATAGCAGACGGTGTAGTTGGAAATAATGGTCTATTTGAATTTAGCCCTCAAAAAGGTGGTAAAACAATTTATATAACACCTGTTACTAGCAATCAAGGTAGTGATACCAATTTAATTGTTACCGGCAAATCTGGGAATAAATATTTATTTTATTTACGTAGCGAACCTTCTAATTCCAGCGAAATTTCATATTCACAGGTTGATGTTGTTCTGGATGGTCGCTCTACTTTATCTGGAACTGTCGGTGCTAGTAACACGGGACAAACATCCGGTATGAATTCCATATTCCCAAGTAAATCAGCCCCTTCTGCTATAGGTGTTGATGGGGAAGATTATGGATGGATAAAAACAATGAAAATTGATCCGTCGGAATTCCGTTTTGATTTGGATATTTTTGTTCCCAATCCGGATGATTTTGTAATTGCTCCTGAACGTGTATGGCGCGATAGAATATTTACTTATATTGATTTTGGGGACAAGGTCATAGCAATGACTCAACGACCAGTTGTGTCCATATTAGTCGAAGGTGGGGAATCACCAGTTGGATTTCGTACTGATGGTGAAAACGGACGTTTACTTATTGTAGAAGCCGTTGGTGATATGGTTTTACGTAGCGGGCAACGAATCGTTTGTATTAAACGTCGTTCAAAACCATTTTTGATTGCAGATACTTCCAGTGTTATGGCATTGGCTGAATCAAATGTAATGCAAAGTATGCAATCTTCACAATCGTTACAAAATGTTGGTTATGGGAATATGCCGTTTGAACCAATGGGTATGCAACCAGCCTTTGCTCCAACAATGGGTGGATTTCAAGTTCCAATGGCGATGCCAACAACCAGCACTTCAAGTGGGGCAAAAGGTGTTCATATGCTGCCGGCCGAGCGTAATACTTCGGGTTCATTTTTACCACAAAGTGATATTCCGATTATAGCATCTAATCAGGTTGGTGTAGCAATAGAACTTAAATCTGATACTTCAGTCAAGGCGCTTAATGATTATTGGACTAAATTATTAGCTAAATTTAGCGGTGATGATGGTCAAGGTCTTTTAACACCTTATAGAAACATGGTTTATTTTGCTGTTGATGAAACAGGTGTAAGTGATCTAGGCGCAACTGGTGCTAATGCAAGACTTTATCGTTTGCGTATTGGACCCATGGCAGATTTAGAAACTGCGCAAAAATTATGTAGCGATCTGACCAAATTCCAAGGAACCAGTTGTAATATAGTTCGAATGCAATAATTTATAGGGATATGGGGTATAAAATATAACTCATAATTAAAAATTGGCTACGATAAAAGCAACTTTTTCTGAAGTTAAAAAAAACATGCCACGTCATGTATGGTGGATTATTTTATTTTCTGCATTACTAGTTGTTGTTATTTTATTAGTTTTATTAATTGGTGGTAAAAAAGATAAAAATATAAAAGCCCCCGAGATTGCATTAGAAATTGCAACTGAACCATCTGAAATAGAATGGATAGATTCTAAAATTGGTGAAAAACAAACTCAATCTATTAAAATTACCACTAATACTGCTGCCAAAATACCAAGCATAAAATTATCTGAAAATATAGATGGGTTAAATATAAATACAATTTGTACAAATATGGGTGAAATTACACCGGAAATTCCATGTACTGCTGAATTATCATGGACACCTAAAACTGATTTGGCAAAAACTGGGGTAAAAATTTTAATTGAATACTATCCCGCCAGCGCAGAAGCAAAAATGGCACAAACGATTGAATTGCCTGTTGCGCTTTCTACATTTGTTCCACCACCGCCCCAACCCGAACCAAAACCAGTAAAAGAAGAACCTGTGCAAAACCCGATAACCACAGCAGTTGAAACATTGGCACCAACAATAGAAGAGCCAAAAATTACTCAACCAACGACATCTGCTTTGGATACTGAACGTTGTTATGAATTTGCATTTGGCGGATATGATACTTATGGGAAACAAATAGGTTGGATTCGTCCTCAGGCTGGACGTTATTTATTTCATCCTTTTTCTGATGTAAATTGCACTCAACCAACTGGTGAATATAATCCAGATACTGGATTTATTACAGATCTTAAAAATCCAAGTAAGAAAATAGGTTCTGATCTTGATCGTATTGGATTTATTGCCAGTGGCGCAAAAATTCCTGTGTTATCAAATCCTGCGCCAGAACGCACAGTTAATAAAGCACGTCAAAAAACTGGAACTGGACCAGATTTACCAGGTGCTGCTGGGGGTTCACAACGTTTATCAGAAATTAATCCTGCATTTGCATATAAACCAACTAGTAATTTAGTACCTTCATCAGCGGGGGAAGCTTTTGTGTCCACAGACCCTTATGATCGTTCTTTTGTATTACGTCAATATAAACCGATTCCTGCGACTATTGTTAATGAAGTTCGTGCAGATGCAAAAATTGAACGACAATCCATGTTACCAGTCCAAGCAACTGTTGATAGACATGTTTATTCAGATAATGGTCGCACAATTATTATTCCAACTGGAACATTGATGTTGGGTTATTTAACTGGTGAAATGCCGGGGCCATATAAAGCAATTGGTCGTATGCAGATTAAATGGTATCGTTTTGTTCGTCCCGATGGTGTAGAATTTAGTTTTGCAGGTGATCAGCCATTTGCTGGTGATAGTCAAGGACGCGTTGGTGTTCCAGGGCATGGTAGCACTGATTATATGGAACAATTTATTATGCCGATGATAACTGCTATTGTTCCCGCAGCAGTAAATTTAATTGCCCCGATATCAGATAAGTTTGTTAATCAAATTGATTTAGATAATCATACTGTTACACAAAGTGGTCAGGTACGTTCTTCGGAACTAGCAAAAAACGAAATTATTACAACATGGAACAGAGTTGCACAAAAATTAATGGTTGATATGTTGGATAATACTGTACCGCCATTTTCAATTGCGGCAGGAACACGCATAACAGTTTATTCCCCGAAAGATTTAATTGTAAATTTCTGTGATAAAGTTGACGGAATAGCAAATTGCAGTGATTTAATAAAACCGTCAGGGTATATATCTCATGTATCAAAATCAATAGGTACTGCCCCAACTCCTGATGGACCTTGGGTTAATTACAATGATCCATCTTGGGTTGGACAAGTTCGTGGATTTGATATTCAAAAATTCTGTGGTCAAAATGGTCAATTGGCTTCTGGTATTACAGCACAAGAAATTTCGAATGCTGGTTATGATTATCGCACAGTTGTTGCATATTGCCAAGCAACACAATATCAAGCGATTAATAATGCAAAACAAGCAGCAGTATATGCCAATCAACAACAAGTAATGGCAAATAAAAAATATGAGATAAATCCTGGTAATACCCAAACAGGAGCTATTGTTACAGGAAATCAGGCTTATAATGAGCAAGTACTTGGGTTGGAATATAATCCAGATGGGACTATTAAAAATCCGTTTGTAAAAGAACAGGCGCCAGCCGCACAACCACCGGTTGCTGTTTTAACATGCGAAGATGGTAATCCACCAGATGAAAACGGATGTTGTGCTGGTGAAACTTATACAGATATGGGTGAACAAGGGTTTAATTGTTGTCCTGTTGCGGGGGGTGATTGTTTCCCACCAATAAAATAAAATCTGCATCGGCTTACAGATTTTTATCTTTGAAAACTACTATTTTTACTTTTATTTTTTTGTATTCTATGATAAAATTTATAAACAAGAGAGATTATGAATATTTCAACCAGATTTTTATCTGTCCTTTGTGCTGTATGCTTGACCTTGTTTATGGGTTCGATAACGCATGCAAGTTCTCCAATTGGCGGACCAGGACCTGCGTTTGAAAACGCGGGTGGAATTTCTGGAAACAGAACTGTTTTTACTGGTAACACTGGCGCATTAAATAACAATCAGTGGAATAATTTAATGAATCCAAATCCGATGGGACAGCAAAGCGCAACTGCTGATTTTGGAAAATGTAACGCTTTGATTTTACGTTGTGCTCAACCAAAATGTTCTGGATGCACCTCTATGGATTTAGCTGTTCCAATTGTTAATGGTTGTGTTCAAAGTAATCCATCGTGCAAACAACATGGCGATGCACTAGTTCAAACATTAGCGGCACAAATAGTCAGCAATAATACAGCCAAGGCCAGTACTGCTGCCGCGCAAAATGCAGCTGCACAATCAAATGCTCAAATGGAACAAATGCAACAACAGATGCAGCAAATGCAACAACAGATGCAAGAACAATCTGCCCAATCTGTCGCCGCTGTTCAACAAGCACTAGAAGAACAAAAACAATTGGCAGCACAACAAGCCG
>JBMNPL010000007.1:0-39831 GCA_050943575.1 Alphaproteobacteria bacterium | reverse complement strand
TATATTCAAAAAAAGAACCACAATTAATGCAGATAATTTTATCAAAAATAAGATTATTTGGAAAATTTGTACCAAAAAAATTAAGAGTTTAAAAATTGAATAGTTTTTTTAATTTTTTTGTTTCTAGTATAACATCACCTACAACTTTGGTTATGTTAGGTGTAATTTTATTATTTTTTATTATTCTTTATTTATATTCTGGGGTTTTATCAAAAATTATTTTACCAAGATTTGGGTATAAAAAATATTCAGATTATTTACCTTTTTCATCAATTTATTCTGATAATGCTACAATTGGTTTACTAGATGGTTCAGTTGTTCGTGCATATGAAATTACAGGGGTTCAAACATCAATGCATGACGATATAACAAAACAAAAATTTCTTGAATTGCGTGCACAATTATTAAATCAAATAAAAGATTCTGATGTTACATTAAGGTTTTTTATGGTTCGTGACAGTGTACAAACAAATACAAATTATGAATTCGATCAACCAGTTTTACAAAAAATTAATGATGCTTGGAATACTCAAGGGTTAAAAATATTTAAAAATACTTATTATGCTGTAATAAGTATAAAAGGCGGTGCACACGAAAAATTGTTACAAATATCAAATTATTTTGAATCAATAATGGCTGTATATAAACCAATTTTATTAAAACATAATTCAAATAAAAATTTTGCATCATTATATGCCAGAATACTATCTCCTGTATCAAAACCAAAAATTTTAAGAACAGATACAAATATGTCTAATTTAATGACAGCTGACGAGATAGAATTTAATAAAAATGGTACAATTTTGGCATCACATGGGACAATTAAAAAACATTTAGCAATTGCTTCTTTTAAAACATCTCCAGATTTTATGGATGAAGACTTTTTTGATTCTGTTGGAACAATACAAACCGAAATGATTTGTATGAATGCTTTTAATATTTTAGGTTTTGCAAAAACAGAAACAGTTATCAGGCAAAAAATGGCCAGCACAGATTCTAATAAAAACGAAAGTGAAGAAGTTGCTGCGCAACAAATTAGTGAAGCATTATATTCAATGGATGAAAATATAACAGGTAATCAAAGTTTGATGGATTATTATCCATTATTTATTTTATCAGGTGACACCGAAGAAGAATTGTCAGAGTATATTAATGAATTTAATAAAATATGTGCAGGATTTGGAGTTGCTCCAGTTTTTGAAAATTTTGCGGTAAAACCATCTTGGTTTTCTTTAATGCCAGGATTTGATGTGTTTCCACGTTCTTTTAAATTATTATCAATGACAGCAGCAACCAGTTTTCCATTATCTACTTCTCCTGTTGGTGTTGCAAATTGTGATTGGGGACCGGGACCATTAGTTATTTTTCCGACTAGCAGTGGAACACCATATCAATTTCAATTTCACGTTTCAGAATCACCGGCAGCAGTGGCACATACTTTAACAATAGGGCCAACAGGTGGTGGTAAAACAACATTGTTTTCATTTTTAATTTCTATGTCTTTAAGACATCAAAAATTAAAAGCATTCTTTTTCGATAGAAATCGCGGTGCAGAAATATTTACATTGGCAACCGGTGGAAAATATTTAACATTTAAAGCAAAAACCAAAGATAAAATAGCAGCAGGTTTTGAAACACAATTAAATCCATTTAAAATGGATGATACGGACGCAAATCGTGCATTTTTACGACGTTGGTTAATGATGATTTCAGGACAAAACGATCCTCAATCTTTAGATGAGATTGCACGTGCAGTATCAGTTAATTTTGATTATTTGGATGAAAGCCAAAGAAAATTGAAAAATTTGTGGGTATCTAATTTTGCATCTGATGGAAAAATGAGACCGGCATTAAAACAATGGGTTGATGATTTACAATATGGTAGTGTATTTAATGAAAATGCGGATACATTAGATTTGTTTTCTCGTTTAACTACATTTGATTTTACAGATGTGTTAGCAGACGAAACATTGGCGCCAGCTGTAATATCTTATATTTTACATAGAATTAATACCGAAACATTATCCAGGGGAAGTCCAGCATTGATTATGATAGACGAAACCGCACCAATGCTTGAGAATAAAATGTTTCGTGATAATTTTATAGTTGGTTTACAAGAAGGTAGAAAAAATAGACAGGCTTATATGGCAGCATTTCAAAGAGCTAATGTTTTAGACAAGTTGGGTATAGGTGATGTTGTTCGTGGTCAGGCTCAAACAGTTTTATTTTTCCGTAATCCTGCCGCTTCTGCTGCAGATTATGAACATTGGAATTTAAATCCTTTGGAAATGGCATTTATCCAAGGTAAAGCATATCCAAATTTAAAACGTGCTATTTTATTATCTAGACCTGTAAATGGGGAATCTGTAATTTTAAATACAGAACTTGGCGGATTGGGTAATTTGTTGCGTTTATTTGAATCAGGACGTTCATCAGTTTTATTAGCGGAAGATTTATATAAACAATTTGGAAATCAGTTCGTAGAAGAATATTTAAAAAAAGTATCTTAAGTGGTTAGTTTATAATATAGCGATGAAAAAGTTTGTAATATTTTTTTCACTTTTTAATTGTTTTATTTTTTCATCAGTGGCGAATGATTGTTTACAACATAAGACGTCCCCACAGGTTAAAATTATAAACACAGAATGGAAACAAAGAGTTGTTCAATCTGAACAACCTATAGACTCTTTACATGGTGTTGTTATTGCTAGTTTTGATGAAGAATATGATTTACAGGTTTCGGCTATACCTGTAAAATCAGGTTATTGTGTAGTTTTAAATGGATTAAACGCTACTATTGGTTATACAGATTTTTTAATAAATATTGATAATTCTTATAATATAGATTCATGTGAATATAAAATAATATTAGAACACGAACAAGAACATATTTCTGCGTATTTACAAGCGTTTGATGAAGAATTAGAAAATATGAAAAAATCAATTCAATTTGCCTCAAATAGCATAATGCCGATTTTTGTTCCGAGTTTAGATGGGGTAAGTTCTGCATTGGATAAAATGCAACAAGAATTTCAATCTCATCCAGATGTTATTTTAATGAAGCAAAAATTAGACGCACAACAAGAAATTTTAAATAAAAAAGTAGATCAACGAGACGATGGAAAAAGAATAAATCTTTGTAAGTAAAAGTTTTAAAAACTACCTAAGTTATAAAAGTACAATAAATAAAGTGATTATAGATAACAATAGGTAGTTTTTATAGATTAGAATTTAAACTTTAATCCGACAGATATGTTTGTTAATATTAAAGAACATTAAATTTGATAATATAGCTAATAATTGGTTTGTATATGTTTCCCCAAAAAATATGGCAGTAAAGTTTGCAAAAGTTCGTCATGCTTACTTTATGTCTTGGAGCGATGATATACGTGATAATGTTTTGCGCTGGGTAAAAAAACTCCGTGAGCTTGGCTGGACAGATGATGCGCCAGTATTTCCGGCTTTATATGATGATTTTGGTCAATCTGACTTATTACAAACAGTTCATACGCCAACAGAAATAAAAAGCGGAACAACAATAATAAAAGTATTCAAAGATGCTTTTACTGGCGCTGGATTACCATATTATAGACCACACAGTTTTAGGGATACTATTGCTATTTGGTCTGAATTAAATGGAACACCAGCTTTCTTTAATGCAGTATCACAATCGCTGGGACATTCCAGCCCGAAAACAACCTTTTCAATCTATGGTAAATTTCCACCTGCTCGTATTGGTGAAATTATGAAAAATAACCATTGTTTAATTTAATGGTTTTTTATAAACTCCTATCAATGATGAGTCCTAATAATAAAACAAAATGATAAATAAAAAGGATAAGAAATGAAGAAATTTTTAATAACATATTTGTGGGCTTTACCTTTTGCAATTGGATTTGGACTTCTCGCGAAATACTCAGGAATAGGTAATTTAATTAAATCATACGATTTGTGGTTTAAAAAAATATACGCGCAAAATCCATATATTGTTTTGTTGGTGCTGATATTACTTTTTGCGATTGCAATCTATTTCGGATGGTTTTATAAAAAAAATAAATCATAAAATTTCTAATAAGATATTATATTAACGGATAAATACGTTGTTTTTTACATCAATAGAATAATGTTCGGGCTAAACAAAAGTTAGAACAAATATTTATTTTGTAGCCCCAGTGTAGCCCCGTAGTTTTTTAGTTGATTTTTTGGGATGATTAAATAATAGAAAAAGTCGCAGAAAACTGCGACTTTTAAACTGGTTGCGGAGTTTGGATTTGAACCAAAGACCTTCAGGTTATGAGCCTGACGAGCTACCAGACTGCTCTACTCCGCGATAAACAAAACTATTTTACGATAAAAAATCTCAATGTCAAGTTTTAAGACAATTCTTGAAATTTATATTTAATGTTGCTATATTTTTCTCATCATGAAAAAATTTAGAAGCGTTTGGAAAAAGTTTTGGCGAAAACTATATTCTGTCCCGCCTGTACAGTGGTTTTTGGCTTCCCTTATATTTTTAGGAATTTACCTAGTTTATTTTACAAGTAAAAAAGAAATTCGTGGGGAAAAATTATTTTATGAATATAACAGAAAACCGGCCATTTTTGTATTTTGGCATGGACGTAGTATGATGTTATCTCCAATAGTTCGCAGATGCGGGGTTCGTGGTTATGCACTTTCTTCACGACATAGAGACGGTCGTTTGATGGCAAAACTACAACGTTTGTTTGGATTAAAGGCTATTTATGGTAGCACCGGTCGTGATGGTGCAGTTTCCGCATTGCGCCAAGGTGTACGTCGTTTAAATGAAGGTTATGTGTTGGCATTATCGCCAGATGGCCCAAAAGGACCATTGATGCGTTTGAATGATGGGGTTTTGTATTATGCTCGAATGACAGGTGCGCCAATTATCCCTGTTTGTTTTTCTTGTTCTCGTCCTTGGTTTCAAAATCGTTGGGACAAATATTTAATCGCTTTACCTTTTTCTAAAATTATTTGTAATGTAGGCAATCCGATTTTTATCACCAAAGAAAATCTTAAATCTTCACGTAAAAGTTTAGAAAACTTTATGATAAAACAATTACAAGACACCGATGCTGAATTTGGGTTACCTGCAATTCAACCAGGTGCGATTAAAAAATGAAAACACCAAATTGGTTTTTGAAAAAAAATATAATTGCGCTATCGCTATTACCATTGTCTATTTTATATTTTATTGTTTCACAATTTGTTTTTATTTTTCGGCATTTTTGGCAAAAAGATTCAAAAATACCGGTAATTTGTGTCGGTGGATTGTTGGCTGGTGGTGTTGGAAAAACACCAATAGTTCAAGAAATTGCAAAAAAAATTAATGCCGCAATTGTGATGCGTGGATATCGTGGTGGCGATGAAGCAAAAATGCTAAAACGTTCCAGATTAAGCGTTATTACAGGTTCGAATCGTATACAAAGTATAAAAAAAGCTAAAAAATCTGATTTTAAACTGGTGGTTATGGATGATGGTTTTCAAAATCCAACAATCAAGAAAGATGTTTCTATTTTGGTTTTTAATTCTGAAATCGGTATTGGTAATGGGTTTGTTTTGCCTGCTGGTCCATTAAGAGAGCCTTTATATGCAATCAATCGTGCTGATGCTATCATCATTACAGGTAAAAATCCGTCAATATTAAAACGCAAGTTTGAAAAATATAACAAGCCTATATTTTTTGCGAAAAATAAAACAATTATTCCAAAAGAAGTTCGTAAATTTATCGCATTTGCTGGTATTGGTTATCCGCAAAAATTTTTCAATAGTTTATCAATAAGCCCGATAAAAACATTTTCTTTTCCAGATCATTATAATTATACAAATAATGATGTAAAAAAATTATTATTATTAGCAGAGAAAAATAAAGCAAAACTATTAACAACTGAAAAAGATTGGGTCAGATTATCTTCAAGTGTTCGTAAGCAAATATATTTTGCACAGTTGGAAACAATTATTTCCCCAGAATTTTATTTTTGGTTAGAGCAAAAACTAGCGAGTAAAAAATGAAAAAAAATGTTCAATTTTCAGGAATAGGTATTCATTCAGGGGTTGTTACAAATGTATCTGTTAAACCATCAAAAAAGAAAGGGATATTTTTTCTACGTACAGATTTATCAAATGCTGATTTAATACCAGCAACATGGGATAATGTACAAAACACTGGTTTGATGAGTACTTCAATTGGCGTTTATCCAAATCAAGTTCAAACCATAGAACATTTTATGGCAGCATTATTTATTTGCGGAATTGATTCTGCAATAATTGAAATTGATGGGCCAGAGTTTCCGATTTTGGACGGTGGTGCAAAATCTTTCATAGAAATTTTACAACCGATTACAAATGTAAAAAACAAGATAAAAAAAATTATTGTTAAAAAAGAAATTATTGCGACACGTCAAGAAATTATAAAAAAAATGCCTATTTTAAAAAGGATAGCTTTATGGTTTCATGGTTTAAAAACAGGACGCAAAGAAGATGGTTTTGTTAAATTATCCCCAGGAAAGCTTGGGTTTTCAATGGATATAACCCTTGATTATCCGGATAAAATTATTGGTGTTCAAAAAACAAAATTTGTTTTTAACGAAACAGATAAGGCCCGAACAATATTTATAAAAACTATTGCTAAATCTAGAACTTTTGGCAGAATTTGGGAATGGGAATATTTAAAAAAACGCAAGATGGGTTTAGGAGCAAATGAAAACAATGTTATTGCTATAAATGAAACTGGTGATGGGGTACTAAATAACTTGTACTTTCCAGATGAATTTGTCAGACATAAATTAATAGATGCACTTGGTGATTTTTATACCAGTGGCGGAATGATTGTTGGGAATTTAAAATCTGTAAAAGGTAGTCATGCGTTAAATAATTTAGTTTTGCGAAAATTATTTGCAAATCCATCTAATTATGAAATCAAGGAGGAATAAAATGAAAAAATATTTATTAATATCAATTTTGTTTTTAACAACAGCATGTACAAATTATGTTAAATCAGAATCTGGAAATTTAATTCGATTAAAATCTGAGCCACAAAATTGTACTTTGTTATATACAATGGATGCGGATGCCAATTTTTATTCCGAAGGTGATGCAATTCGTTATGTAGAAAATCAAATTGCTAAAAAAGGTGGTAATTCCTTTTTTATAACAAAAAATGAAAAACATCAAAATGAATGGAAAATGTTTGCGCCAGAATATTATTATGCAATTACAGCAAATGTTTATGATTGCCCGTTTGCTAAATAATTTGTATAATTATAAAAAACGGAGGGGATTTTGGCAAATGGTCTAATAACCGTTGATCGCAAAAAATACGCAGTTGGTCTGTTTTGGCAGCCTTTGCCTGTTGGTCAAAATCCACATAATTTTGCAAAACAATTATCTAAACAAATCTCAGGCAGTGTAAAATTTTATACCGAATTTAGATCAATGGTTGGTATAGGTTCTCGTGCATTGCGGCATCGTAGAGGAATGAAAATAGCCGCAATTGAAGTAATAAATCATTTTTCTGAATACAATTCTTTTTTAGCAGAATTTTTTACTCCCCAAGGTTTTTGGATAATTGGTGTTAGAAATAATATTATAATATTTGATAAATTAATTTCATCAGAATCAGATGCAAAAAAAGAATTTGCAAATTTAACAGCATTACCAGATTGGGATATAATCATTGCGTCAGGTTCTTGGAATGTACCTGGTGCAATAGAAAAACCATTACGTAGTATTATTACTGGAATTTCCAAACAAAACTTAATACCGATAAGTAGTGCTTTTGGTAATATATTATCTTTGATTATTTTTTGCATAGCAGCATTTGGTATTTGGTATTTGTTTAGTGAGCCAATAATAGAAGCATTTGCGCCACGTGCGCAACAAGTTCAAATAAATCAACAGGTTTTAGAAGAATATAAAAGACAACTGGCTGAAAAAAAAGAAGAATTAAAAGAAATAGAACAACCAGAAGTTGTTCCGATGCCTTATGATAATTTACCGGATCCATATTTGCGTGCGGACCAGTGTTGGCGATCAATAGGGTTTGTTATGCAGCCTATTTCTGGATGGATACAACAGAGTGTAATTTGTGATAATTATACAGTAAAAGCAATTTTTAATCGTACATATGGCACATTAGAAAATTTATACAATTCTATAAATTCTTTAATGGGAGAACAAGTTTCTATCACAGAAAACACTGATTCAAATGTAATTATAAATATTAATTTAACGCCTTTACAGTCGGTAGAAAATAATCATTTAAAACATACTTCGAAAGATATTATTTTTTATGTAAACAATGCATTTCAAAAAATAGGTGAATTAGTAAATATAAGATCTGAGATAGAAACGGTCGGGCAGGGTGATATAATAAAAACAGTAAATATTGTTATAGCAAATACAAATTCTAAATTAAAACCAGATGAATTTATAAAAATATTTGACGGGCTTAGTCCTATGTTTTTATCATCTGTTAAATGGGATGCGCGTTCTCGCACATGGAACTATGAGGTGAAAATCTATGCAAAATAAAATGATAAAAATTTTTATAATTATTTCTGTAATCTTTCCAATATCTGTAATTGCAGATGTAAATGTAAATGCGGACAAATATGATCCGTCTGGATCTATGTTTGAAAAAATTACTGATTTGGAACAAAAGAAAGTTTTGTGGCAGTTAGAAAAAGAAAACGCCCAAATGCAATTAGATATGGATAGGATGAAAGCAGAAAGAGCAAGAATTAAAAATGAAATTGAATCTATAAAAGGTGCCGAAGCTGCCCAAATACAAGCGATAGAATTAGAACGTCAACGTTTAGATTTAGAAAAACAAAAATTAGAAGCTCAAAAATATAATATAAATCAAATGCAAGTTTCTAATGATAATTCTGCAGGGGCAGAAAAAGAATCTTTGGATATTCAAGAAAAATATAGACTGATAGAAATTATTGGTGCAGGGCGACAACTAATAGCAACAATAGAAGATAATAAAACAGGACAGAGAAAGAAAATTTCTGTGGGTAAAGAATTAGATGGATATACAATTGATGGAATTTCTTTAGATGAAGGTATTGTTTTATCCAAGGATGGAGAAAAGCAAACTATTGGGGTTAATTTTAGTCAATAAAAATCAATATGGTTGCAGATAAAAATCTTGATAAGGAAACAAATGTTATAAATAACGGAGATTTATCTGTTTCGGAAGATATTGCCACGTTATCCCAAAAAGAAATATTAGAACGTCTTTTTTATGATGGCAATACTCTTTTAACAGCAACAGGCGAAGTTTTAGGAACTACAAAAGACACTCAAAATCTTTTAGCATATTTTTCTGGTGGTGAAATTGTTATTTCTAGAACACATCGTTATGATGGTCGAGTTATTGCATTTCTTGAATTGTTAAAAAAAGAAAAACGTTCAATTAAAGAACCTTTGTATACTGATTTGGGGTTAATATCAGTGATTTATAGATTTAACAAAACTAAAACATCTGGCACTACATCACGTGCACCATTGTATTATGATAATCGGATGCAAAAAAATTTTGTTGATATAATTGCGCGTGCAGCATCAATGAAAGTTTCAGATATTCATATAGAAGTCGCGGATCAAACCACAATTTATTTTCGTATAGATGGTAGTATACAATCTGTTTTGGAATATAGTTCTGAATGGGGGGAATCTTTTATTCGTGCAGCATTTGCGTCAGCTGATCAATCTAGTTCTAATTACGCACAAAACGAATATCAAAGTGCTCAAAAAGACGGAAGAACACCATTACGTGGAACAAAAAATTTGTATTTGCCGGCAGGTATTATGGGTGTTCGTATGCAATTTAATCCGATCGCATTTGGTAGCAGATATGTAGTTATGCGTTTGTTATACGATAATCCAGCAGATACGATTAAAACAGAACAAGAATTTGGTGAATATGAACGAAATCTTTTAATGCGTTTACGATCATTCCCAACCGGTTTAGTTGTTGTTGCAGGACCAACCAGCAGTGGTAAATCAACAACTTTATTTCAAAATATGTCTTTAATGTTAAAAGAACGGAATTATGAAATTAATTTGATTACTATAGAAGATCCGGCAGAAAGAAAAATTTTTGGTAGCCATCAAATTCCAGTTGTAAATGTAAATAACGAAGAACAACGTGAAGACAAATTTACTGAAGCATTACAATCAGCATTAAGAAGTGATCCGGATGTTTTAATGGTTGGTGAAATAAGAACTTCATCAGCGGCACAGTTAACTGTCAAAGGTGCATTATCTGGTCATGCAGTTTGGACAACGTTGCATGCCAATTCTGCTATGGCAGCATTGACACGTTTATTAGATATCGGGGTTGAGAGTTTTAAATTAAAAGATGAAACAATGATGCGCGGTTTAATTTCTATGCGTTTATTTAAAAAATTATGCCCATATTGTAGAAAAAAAATATTAAAATCACCAGAACATCCTGCATACAAACGTGTTTTAGATGCTTTTGGCAAACTAGGATTATCACAAATTTATTTTCGGGGGGATGGTTGCGAGCATTGTTCTAATAAAGGAACAGTTGGACGCATAAAAGCCGGTGAAATTATAATTACTGATAATAAATTTTTAGAACTTACTTTATCTGGCAAAACTTCAGATGCTGTAAAATATTGGATAGAAGAATTAGATGGACGGACATTAAAAGAAGCAGCTATGGAATTGATGTTAAGTGGGATAATCGGCGTAGAAGAATTAGAGCGTTGGGTGGGGCTACTTGATCAACCAAGTGTATATTAATATTATGGCAACAAAATTAGATATTTTTTATGCAAAATTTATATTTCGTTTAGAATCTACCAAACGTATGGGGTTGTATCGTAAATTAGCATCAATGTTGCGAAATGATTTTACTTTAATGGATGCGTTGGATAGAATTTATGCAATTGAGAGTAAAAATGGCACAAAACCATCAGAGCCATTTGCAATAGTTATAAATGCTTGGCGTGACAATTTAGAACAAGGAATGTCTTTTCCAGAAGCTGTACGTAGTTGGGCGCCACAATTTGAAACATTAATGATGACTGTTGGCGATATTTCTAAATTATCAATCGCACTTGATAATGTTGTTCGTGTTGGTGAAGGTATTGTTAAAATAAAAAAATCAATGAAAGATGCGTTACTATATCCGGCCGTTTTGTTAATATTAACATTTTTAATTATTGTGGCAGTTGGGGTTTATTTAGTTCCACCATTAACTGAAGCAGCTGGTGGTGAAATAATTTGGCGCGGAGCAGCGGCTTCTTTAGTTTCAACATCAAATTTTGTAAGCAATTATTGGCATATAGTTTTATTTGGAATAATCGGGATTTTTGTTGTTATTTGGATTTCTTTGGCGAATTGGTCTGGTAAATTAAGGTTTTTGTTTGACTTTTTTCCGCCATGGTCATTATATAAAATATTTATATCTGTTGGCTGGATGATGTCTTTGGCGGCTATGGTTCAATCAGGTGGTTCTTTACCAGTATCAATAAAAATATTAGCGGACAATTCTGGTAATTATTTAAAAGATATTTTAGAACATACTTTACAAAATATTTCTAATGGTGATAATTTAGGTCGTGCATTAAATAATACAGGGGCACATTTTCCGAATGATGAAATAATCGGAGACTTGGTAATTTATGCAGATATGAATAATTTT
The DNA here is from genome assembly GCA_050943575.1 of Alphaproteobacteria bacterium. Lineage (GTDB taxonomy): Bacteria > Pseudomonadota > Alphaproteobacteria > Rs-D84 > Rs-D84 > WRCA01. The sequence goes on along the minus strand of JBMNPL010000007.1, from coordinate 28,130 downwards.
GATCAAAATTTATCAAAGATTGCTAATGATTATCTAGATTCTTCTGTACGTAAAATGGAAAACATTTCAAATATAATGAGTTCAATCGGAGTTTTATTAATTTCGATTGTGATAGCGTGGGTTGTTTTTGGAACTTTTGAAATGCAAGATCAGATTACCTCAATGTTTTCTTAGTTTATATACAAACACAATGATTATTGATTATTAGCCTATTTTTTGCTATAAATTCTTAAAAGAGGTACAAATGTCTTCTATATTTATTTTTCCAGGTCAGGGTTCCCAAGTTGTTGGTATGGGAAAAGACTTATATGATAATAACAATGCTGCACGTGAAGTTTTTGATGAGGTTGATTCTGCATTAGGACAAAAATTATCAGATTTAATTTTTAATGGTCCAATTGAAGAATTAACAATGACTACAAATGTTCAACCGGCTATATTTGCAACTTCTATTGCAATGTTGCGTGCTTTTGGCGGATTACCAGATTATGTAAAGTATGTAGCAGGTCATTCATTAGGAGAATATACTGCTTTATGTGCAGCTGGTTCAATCAGCATTTCTGATACTGCAAAATTATTACGTTTACGTGGTGATTCAATGCAACGTGCAGTACCACTAGGTAAAGGCGCAATGGCTGTAATATTAGGACTTGAAATTGATAAGGTAAAAGATATTTGTAAAACTGCAGAAAGTAAAATATCATCAGATTGTTTTAATGTTGCGGATGTGGCGAATGATAATGCTCCAGGTCAGGTTATAATTTCAGGCGGAAAACAAACAATTTTATATGCTATGGATATAGCAAAAGAAGCAGGTGCAAAACGTGCAATGTTATTACCATTATCAGTACCACCGCATTCCAGATTAATGGAACCAGTCGTTATTGAAATGAAAGAAGCTTTAGATAAAATTGATATAAATACACCAGCAATTCCATTAATTTCTAACAAAACAACAAAACCAATGACAGATATAAAAGAAATTAAAGAAGCGTTAATTTATCAAATTACACATGGTGTTCGTTGGCGTGAAACAATTTTAAGATTGCCTGAATTAGGTATTCAAGAAACGGTAGAAGTTGGTCCAGGTAATGTTTTAACAGGATTAACTAAACGAATTGTTCCAGAATTATTAGCAAACAAAATGGAAATATAATAACAATAAATATAAAGGTAAAAATATGTTTTTATTAAAAGAAAAAGTTGCACTTATAACGGGTGCCACAGGTGGAATCGGCGAAGCAATAGCGCGCACATTTTATAAAATGGGTGCAAAAGTTGTTGTTACCGGTCGTAATGAAGAAAAATTAAAAGAATTAGGTAATGAATTTTTAACTATCGCATCAGATGTATCAAAATCAGGTGAAGCAGACAGATTAATTAAAGAAACTGTTGAAAAAGCCGGTAAAATTGATATTTTGGTTAATAATGCTGGTATAACAAAAGATACTCTTTTGATGCGTATGACTGATGAGCAATTTGATGATGTTATAAATACAAATCTGCGTGCAAGTTTTCAACTTTGTCGTGCGGCTATAATGCCTATGATAAAAAACAGATTTGGACGTATTATCAATATGGCATCAGTTATTGGTGCGATTGGTGGTCCAGGTCAGGCAAATTATGCGGCATCAAAGGGCGGAATAATTGCATTAACAAAATCTATAGCAGCTGAAGTTGCATCACGAAATATAACTGCGAATTGTATTGCTCCAGGATTTATAAAAACTCCGATGACAGACATTTTAACTGATGAGTTAAAAAACGAGTATTTAAAACAAATCCCAGCCGGAAGATTTGGAGAACCAGCAGATGTTGCAAATATAGCATTGTTTTTAGCGTCTGATGAAGCGTCATATATAACAGGACAAACAATTCATGTAAATGGTGGATTAGCAAGGTTTTAGTGTTTGTGTATTATATTTAGTTTTTTATACCATAAAGGGTAGATTTTCTAAATTACCCTCGGCTACTCGTACATTAACATCTATTACTAAAAACACTTTTTCTTCACCATCTTTGGTTATTATTGGTTGTCCGAAAAGTTCAGGACTTAATAAGTGACTAGTATTAACAGAAATTTTTGTGACTAAATGATCGTCGTCTAATAAGGTATAAATAGGACCAATATTTTTTGGAGTGTTTTCACCAATCTCATGTTCGTTTTGCGGTCTGCGCAGGGCATCTAGCAATGTTTTTGTACGATTATCCACATCGGTTCGTGCTAATCCGACAATTTCAGGGTGTAATAATAATATATCTAATTCTGCTAATAATTTAAGATTTGGTGTAATTATCGGATTCCAATCTATACCACCGATATGTCTTGTAGAAATTGGGCTTTTTGTCGGGTTTGGCATCATGTATTTTTGAAGGTTGTTCCAAGGACTATTTTCAACTAGTCTTTTAAGTTGTGGATGAATTTGCATTCTTATATTTGCGACGTGTTGAGAACGTTTTCTTGGATTGACTCGTAAATCTCCGAAATATAACAATTTAAACTTCATTTTTACCTCTTTTTCCTTGCTAATTATATCATAAATTGCTATATTTTACAGGTTAAAAAAGGAAAGATTTTATGACAGTTGAAAATAATTATACAAGTGATTCGATTAAAGTTTTAAAAGGGCTAGAAGCAGTAAAAAAACGCCCAGGAATGTATATTGGTGATGTTGGTGATGGTTCTGGTCTGCATCATATGATTTACGAAGTTGTGAATAATTCTATTGATGAGGCTATGGCTGGTTATGCTGATAGTGTTTATATTTCATTAAATTCAGACGGAAGTGCAACAATACGTGATAATGGTCGTGGTATGCCTTTTGAAATCAATCATGCTGAAGGTCGTAGCGCTTTAGAGTTAATAATGTGTGAATTGCATGCTGGTGGTAAGTTTGATAATGAAACTAGTGGTGCGTATAAGGTTTCTGGTGGTTTACATGGTGTGGGTGTAGCGGTTGTTAATGCATTATCTAGCTGGCTTGAAGTTCGTGTTTGGCGTGATGGTAAAGAGGCCAGCATGTCTTTTGCTGATGGTGCACCGACTACAGGTTTGTTAGTTAAAGAAGTTGGTGGTGATAGACATGGGACTGAGGTAACTTTTTTACCATCCAAAGATACTTTTTTATTTACAGAGTTTTGTGCAGAAACAATAGAAACTTGGTTGCGTGAACAATCGTATTTAAACGCAAATGTTAAAATTGTTTTTGAAGATTTACGTGGTTCAGAAAAAAAGACAAAAGAGTTTCATTCAAAAGATGGGTTAAAGGGTTTTGCTGTTTATCTGGATAAATCTAAAGAAAAATTAACTAAAGAACCAATTCAAATGATAAGGGAAATTGGTGATACTTATGTAGAAGTTGTTTTAGAATGGACTACAGCATACAATGAAACATCTCTTTGTTTTACTAATAATATTCCAAATAAAGACGGCGGAACACATTTGGCGGGATTTCGTGCGGGCCTTACACGTGCTTTAAATAAGTATATTGCAGATAGTGGTGTTAAAAAAGATTTAAATTTAACAGGTGAAGATTTTCGTGAAGGTTTAACAAATATTATTAGTGTTAAAATTCCAGATCCAAAATTCAGTAGTCAAACCAAAGATAAATTGGTATCCAGTGAAATCAGGTCTGTTGTGGAAAATACAGTATCAGAAATGCTTTATGAGTATTTGGATGAAAATCCAGCTGTTGCAAAAATAATTATTGATAAAATTATTGAAGCTGCGACTGCTCGTGAAGCTGCCCGTAAAGCACGTGAATTATCACGTAAAAAAACAGGTCCAGATATAAATGTTATTTCTGGAAAGTTAGCCCAATGTTCTGATAAAAATCCTGAAAATTGTGAATTGTTTATAGTTGAAGGAGATTCTGCTGGTGGTACTGCAAAGCAGGGACGTGATAGAAAATTTCAAGCGATTTTACCATTACGTGGAAAAATTTTAAATGTTGAACGTGTTCGTTTTGATAGGATGTTAGCTTCTGAAACCATTGGAACGTTAGTATCTGCGCTGGGGTGTGGTATTGGAAAGGAAGAGTTTGATATTGAAAAAATGCGATATCATAAAATTATAATTATGACTGACGCGGACGTGGATGGTGCCCATATTCAAACATTATTAATGACATTCTTTTATCGCCATATGCCCCAAGCGATTGAACGTGGATATATTTATGTAGCCAAACCACCGCTTTATGGTGTAACGCGTGGAAAACAACAAATTTATTTACAAGATCAGAAAGAGTTGGATGATTATTTAATGGAGCAATTAGCAACTGATGGTTTGATAAATACATCTAGCGGAGAACAAATTACAGGTATGGATTTAAAACGTACTCTAGGTTTAATTACAAATATGAAACAAATATTGCAACCATTATCTTCAATTATGCCATTACGTTTTATAGAAGCATTGGCTTTGAATGATAGTTTGGCTGCGAATGAGAGCGCATCATTATCAAATGTTGAAAAGTTTTTAGATTCTCAAGAATTAGAATTTGAACGTGGATGGAAAGTTTTCAAAGATGAATCTGGAATTGAAATTTCAAGAACTTTACGGAGTGTTACAGAAAAATACTTTTTACCACATGAAAAATTAGATTCATCAGAGGTTCGTGCATGGGAACGTATGCAAGGACGAACTGAATTGATGACTATGTTTGCTAAGCCGGTTGAATTATGTGTAAAATCAAAGTCATTAAAAATATGGGGTGCATTAAAGTTATTAGATACAGCATTTGAATATGCTAAACAAGGTATTAAAATTCAACGATATAAAGGTTTAGGAGAAATGAATTCTGAACAATTGTGGGAGACAACAATGGATCCTAATAATCGTAATGTTTTCCAGATTAAAATATCAGATGCTGCCCAAGCAGACGAGGTTGTTAGTATGTTGATGGGGGATATTGTTGAACCACGTCGAGATTTTATTATTGAAAACGCATTAAAAGCCAATATTGATATATAAATATAAAGAGGGCTATTATGGATGAGGAAACCAAAAAAATCTTGGTTGAAGTTCAAAAATATAAAGGTAAAAAATATACGATTCTTTTAGCTGTTGAAGAAATGACAGAATTATCAAAAGAATTGTTAAAAAATATAAATCGCGATAAAGATAACTATGATTCAATATTTGAAGAAACAACAGATGTTATGGTTTGTTTGGAGTATATAAAGTCAGCATATAAAATTTCTGATGATACATTAAATGAAAATATAAATAAAAAAGTACGGTATAAATTGTTACCAAGAATTGAAAAATGGAAAGCGAAAAAATAATTTTATCACGAGAATTATTTTTTAAATTAGAAAAACAATTATTTGATTCTGGTTTAGATTCCGATTTTGAAAATTTTTCTATAATAAAAGAACGATTAGTAAATAAACAAAAATTGTCTGAAAATGATTTTGCACGTCATGCGATTTATGTAATTTTAGCTGGTGGTTTTTCACAAAAAACGGCGAAAAAAATACACGCGCAAATCATGGATTATTTGATAAAAAACTCGGAACTTAAATTTGATGAATTATTCGGAACATTTCATAATAAAAATAAGATAAAGGCAATTATAAAAATATGGGTAAATCGTCAAAAATACCGGAATTTTTATTATAATTTAAACTCTATAGAAGAAAAACTTTCTTATTTATCAACATTACCACATATTGGTAAAATAACAGCAAATCATTTGGCCAGAAATTTAGGTGAAAATGTTGTAAAGTATGATATTTGGATTCAACGTTTAGGGGTTGCTTTTTCAGGAATGAATTTACATAATAAAATCGATAATACTAAATTGGATCAAGATGTAAAAAAAGCATGTGATACAATGTTTAAATATTTAGAAGTTGAAACAGGGTTGCCACGTGGCTATATTGATGTTGTGTTGTGGAAATCTTGTCAAAACGGGCTTATAAAATTATGAATGTAAAAATTGAAGAATCTTGGAAAATTGCGTTAGCAGATGAGTTTAATAAAGAATATTTTATTAATTTAACTGATTTTGTGCGATCAGAATATAAAACTGGTAAAAAAATTTATCCAAAACCTGTCGATATTTTTAATGCTTTTAATTTATGCCCATTTGATAAAGTTCAGGTTGTAATTATCGGACAAGATCCTTATCACGAACCAGGTCAAGCACACGGTTTGTGTTTTTCAGTTCAAAGCGGGATCACGTTACCTCCATCTTTACAAAATATTTATAAAGAGATACAAAACGATTTGGGGCGCCCAAGTGTTACTAATGGCGATTTAACTAGTTGGGCACAACAAGGAGTTTTATTATTAAATTCAACATTAACAGTTCAGGCGCATTTGGCGGCATCACATACTGGTAAAGGATGGGAACAATTTACAGATGCGGTAATTCGTGCATTATCTAAGCGTTCAGGATTGGTTTATATATTATGGGGAAGTTATGCACAACGAAAAGCAGAATTTGTAAATTCATCAGAAAATTTGATATTAAAAAGTGTTCATCCATCACCATTATCAGCACATAGGGGTTTTTTTGGCAATCGTCATTTTTCGCGTACTAATAAATATTTGATCGCACAAAATAAGAAACCGATAAATTGGTAATTGGTTTTACTTGATTTTCATAATTTGGTTGATATAATCACATCCTATGGCGGGTTAGCTCAGGGGTAGAGCAGAGGAATCATAATCCCTTGCGCTAGACTTGTAAGAAGCAACGCCAAAAGACAAAAAGCCGGATTTCAGCAGCGTTCATTCGGTTTTGGGTTTGTAAGTAATCGCTGCTAGTATGTTTGAGAATCGTTAGAATCTAGGTGAAAATTGGCATAGCCTTGGCATAGGTTCTGGCACAGACGGCGGAGTAGCTCAGTTGGTTAGAGCGGTGGAATCATAATCCATGTGTCGGGGGTTCAAATCCCTCCTCCGCTACCAAGTTTCAATCCCCCTTTAAGGGGGATTTTTTATGTCCTATCGCATAAATTATCATACACGATATTATTTTCATCTATTTGCCGAATGGTTTCTGGCGTGTCATTTTCATAATCGGCATATATAGGACGATACAACAAACAGTAATCACCGCTTATATTTCTTGTGCAACTTGCCAACAGTATCACTATCATTAAGACGAGAGCGAGCTTTATTAGCCCGCCCCAAGTTCTCCAAAACCTTCTTATTTTGAGATATTTCTTCATCTTGCTTTCCTTTTCGTTTGCCTAAAAAATAAGCCAGCGCAACAACGCCGGCTATAATTCCTGCGATATACTTTTTGAACTTTTCTAACATTTCAATCCGTCCTGTATTTCTTGGTCTGTATATGGTTGTTGCCCATTTTCGTGTTTGATAATGGCTTTTATAACATTAACTAGGACAACTTCGTTTTCTAAATCTAACTGGGTATGTGGATCGTAGCCAGTATGCTTTGCAACGGACTTTATATAGGCTTCCGTCTGATTCTCGGTTGCTGGCGCATAACGCTTAATTATACTTTGCAAAGTCCTTATGCCATAATAGCGATTATAATTCCTTAACAGTTTTGCGAGCGCGCGAATACCATACCGCGCGTCTGTAAAAATACAAAAAACACCATCAGATGGTGTTTTCGCAAGTCCTTTCCAAGCAATACCTGTATATTTAATATTCCCTGGATTATTATTCCTAATTCCCCTTGGAATTGTTTTCATCTTTAATCTCCTTTTTCAAAAACGCTTGCAATGTTTTCTCCCACCGCCGCAGCTACGAATATACCAACCTTATTTTTCGCCAGTTTTTTCTTGGTTTTTTTCTACATTTTTGTTGCTTTTTTCAATATATTCGTGTATAAAATCCTATGCGGAACACGGTGGGATAAAATGTTCGTTAGTTTTCTCGTGGATATGCAAATATTCGCTGAAAAAATATGTTCGTTTATTTCCCTTTGTTCTCTATGTGATGGGTGGGGTATTTCGCAAGGAATACCGGTTCGGAAGCACTAAGTCCCGAATGTTTGAACACCCATCATCAAACAGATACGAAAGGGAAAAGTGATATGACGAACACATTTTTATTCAAGGTGGCGCAAGCGATAAGGGTATAGAGGTAATTCGTGAATTACTGCAAGAAAACGATTATACCACCAATACGATTAAGAATATCGTTCTTTGTGCCGATAAGCCAGAAAATATTTATAAAGTCCAAGAGTTCCTTGGCTTTGACGAATTTACTTATCTACCTATGACCCCACAAGAACCAATAGATATTAACAAGAATATTACAAAAGTAATAATTATACCAAATGAAAAGGCTGAATAATGCGCGCCAAATCTACACCCAAAGTTTCGGTATTAACCCCGATATATAATACTAACCCCAAATACCTGCGGGAATGTATTGAATCCATTTTGAACCAGACATTTACCGATTTTGAATTTATCATCTTGAACGATAGTCCGGACAACAAAGAAATTGAAAAGATTGTAAAATCATATAAAGACCAGCGCATTAAATATTATAAAAACGAAAAGAATATTGGCATTTCCGCTTCCCGTAATAAACTGCTTGACTTAGCACAGGGCGAATATATCGCGGTATTTGACCATGATGATATATCAAAACCCACCCGCCTTGAAAAAGAAGTTAAATATTTAGATGAAAACCCAGATATTGGTGTTGTTAGTTCAAATATACATCGTTTCCCAGAAAACACAACCTCTAACCACCCAACAGATAACTTGGAAATAAAGCAATGGTTAATGTGTGCTATGGTTGTTGCTCATACTGCAATAATGCTCCGCAAATCCATTCTTGATAAACACAATATTAGATACGAAGAAGAATTTTCTCCCGCCGAAGATTACAGATTGGTATTGCGTTTGTTAGAACATACAATGTTCCATAATATCAAAGAAGTTTTGGTTGATTATAGACATCTTGAAGGAAATACTACTCATCTTCAATGGGACAAAATGTGTAATGCGGACGCCCTATGCAGGGATTATGCCGCTAGAACTTATCCATATTTATATAGCGTGCAAATGACAAGTCGCCCATCAACAACTACAAAATATTGGATACGATTGTTTGATTTAATTCCGATTTTCAAAGTAAAAGTTAAACCCCATAAAACTCGTTATTATCTTTTCGGGTTTATACCAGCCTTGGCTGTTAGGAGATAATATTATGTCCGGCACTATTATAAAACAAATCAGAAAACACGATATTATATCATTTGATATATTTGATACTTTGCTTTTGCGTCCATTCAAAAAGCCACAGGATTTATTCTTATACATAGAACAAATTACCGGCAAACGCGGTTTCTTTGACGCAAGAACCAGTGCAGAAAGCGTTTTTTATGAAAAGAACGGCACAGCAAAAGAAGCAACCTTAAACGACATATATTCTATTATCCCCGATTTCAAAGAATTAAAACAGGTGGAACTTGATTTGGAATTATCCGGCTTGGTTGTTAATCCGGAAATGAAGGCTGTCTATGATGAAGCAATTAAACAAAACAAGAAAATCATTATTGTATCGGATATGTATTTGCCAGCGGACTTTATAAAAAAAGTTTTGCATAAAAATAAAATAACCAAATATCACAAGTTATATGTGTCAAACGAAGTGCAACACCGTAAAGACCGCGGGGATATGTATAAATATGTGATAGATGATTTATCCGTTGCCCCCAATAAAATCTTACATATAGGCGATAATAAGCACTCGGATTATAAAAAAGCATTAGAATATAATATTCATTCTATTTTATACCGCCGGCAATTAGAAACTGATAAACGATACGAAAAGTTTTATCGCCATAATATCTATATGCTTTCGGCTTCGGTAATTACAGCCTTGGTCGGGCAACACCAGCGCACAGGCGATTATTGGCGTGATTTTGGTTATAGATACGCAGGTCCCATTGCTTTTGCCTATGCTTCATTTATCTATAAAAAAGCCTTGGAAAACAAATTGAAAAATGTCTTATTTGTTGCCCGTGATGGCTATTTAATTGAAAAAGTGTTCAATGTTATAAATACGGCAAAAATAAAAACAAACTATATTTATGCGCCACGCGTATTAAATTATACTGCCAATTTAGATTTTGATCCAAAACTGGAAGAACAGGCAAGAATTATCTGCGAATACTTTGGTGTTGATACCGGTAATAAAACCCCAAATCAATATATAGAAGAAAACAGAGCCATGTTTGAAAAGATGGCACGTGCTGAAAAAACTAAAACTGGTTATGCTAAATATATAAAAAATCTTGTCGGCAAGGATCAACAAGTTGGCGTTGTTGATACAATAAGCGGTCAATTATCGGCTCAAAAGTTAGTGGAAAAAGAGTCTGGCATAAAAACATTAGGCTTTTATGTTGCCACGCTTTCGGGGCGCGATATATTGAAACAATTATCGCACAACGATTTTCTTAATAACGAAGAGAGAATAAAGTTCCTAGATTCCCGCACACCGGATTTAATAGAATTGATATTTTCCGCACCGCAAAATCCAATTATTACTTTGAAAGATGGCAAACCGGTTCATCAACAAGTAAAGAGTAAATGGGAAGATATAAGACACGAAGTTTATAAAAAAATAGAAGCCGGTGTTTTAGAGTTTGCCCAAGATTTAACAAATAGGCTTGGCAACGAACTTGATATTGCACCGGAAACAATCTTTAATCTGCTGAATGTGTATGTATATAAACCAACGCAGACAGATATAAAAGAGATGTTTAGGGTAAAGCGTTCTCCGTATGCGGATAATAGCCTTTATGTTCCAATCTTTTCCGCCCCTTATCATATTTGGCAACTGGGTAAATTGAAAAAGTTATCATGGCTAACCACCGCTCAAAAAACCGCATTATGTTTGTTTAGTCCCATCAAAATAAAAATGCGCGGATTAAAGAGCTTGAAAGTGGTTGTATTTCCAAGAATACGCAAAAATGTATTCCAAATATCATTATTTAATAGTTATGGATTTTATATAGGAAACGACAATGGATAAATATGTAAATATTGTATTAACGGGCGATAATAACTATGTAATGCCAATGGGCGTTGCAATGTATTCTGTAGTTAAAAATCTGAATTCAAATAGCATAGCACGCTTTTTCTTACTTGTATCTGGTTGGACGGAAAAAGAAGAAGCGGAAATCCGTAAAGTTCAAAATTGTGAAATAATTATTATACCAGTAGAAAAATATTTACATTATTTTAAATCTGCTGATTTCAAAAAAATGAAGTTAAGTTATATTAAAAATCTAACACCATATTATAGATTGCTTATACCAAAGGTTTTACCCCAATATGTTGATAAAGCGTTTTATTTAGATGCAGATATGGTTGTTGATTACGATTTATCTGTTATATATAATAACTTTGATGAAAAAAGCCTATTAGGTGCTGTTATAGAGTTAGTAGCCAATGCTCATAAAGAAACAGTCTTAAATCACTTATCAAAATGGCGTGAGTTTTCCAAATTTAATAAAGACCATACAAAAGCACCTTATTTTAATGCGGGATTTTTCTTAATGAATCTTGTAGAAGCAAGAAAATTAAATATATTTGATGACTTTATGGCTTTTTTAACAAAACGTCCAAATCCACCCTACGCAGATCAAGATACTTTAAATGCTATTTGCGGTCAAAAATATTCTGATAAAATGGTGTATTTAGATCCTTCATATAATGTATTTTGCGATATGAACTATGATGTTAATACATATTTCAAGGCTGCATATTCGCATTATTCTATCAGACAAAGTTTTCAAAATCCGCGTGTTTATCATTATGCAGGGGCAAACAAACCTTGGATTAACAAAGAAGTCCTACATTACTGGGATATTTGGAATAACTACTATGAGAGTTCTCCATTCTATAAAAACAATGACAATAAATTAGGACGTGTTAATAAATATTGGCTGTCTTTTTGTGGTATTCCTTTGATAAGGATAAAAAAGCATTTAGACGATTCTACTATAAAAACATATTTATTTGGTTTTCTGCCAATATTTAAAAAATATCCTAAAAAATTAAAAACATATATATTAGGGGTTCCATTCCTAGAATATAAAAATTTACGCATTAAACTTTTTGGTATTCCTATCATAAATATAAAATCACTCCGAAGTAATCGGACATTATAATCTTCTTGATTTGGAAACCAAAGGAGACTAAAAAATGAAAAAATTGCTTGTAAACATATTATGCGGCTTTATCCCATTATCTAAATGGCGCAAAAAAATAAGGCGTAAGTTATTACACAGACAAGCATATAATACTTCAACCACTTGGGCTGGTCGTCATTCTTATTGGGGTGCAAACTTTATTAGAATGAACTCTAATTCTAAAATTGGGGCTTTTTGTTCTTTTGGTCATAATGTTTGTATTGGACCATCACAACACCCGTCCGATTGGCTTTCAACAGCACCATTTCAATATGTTGATTGGAAAAGAATAACCCCAGATCAAAAGATATATAAATATACAAACGACCCAACATTTGTCGGTAATGATGTATGGATTGGTAATAATGCAATCATCAAAGATGGGGTCAAGGTTGGAGATGGTGCTATAATAGGCTCAAATGCCGTTATAACGCACGATGTGCCACCTTATGCGATTATGGGGGGGTGCCGGCTCGTGTGATAAAATACCGTTTCACGCCCGAAATAATCGCCGATTTGTTAAGGTTGAAATGGTGGGATTTGCCAGATGAAGAAATAGCACGCCTAACATTCAACGATATAAAAGTTTGTATCAAGGAATTGAAAGAAATTAGAAAAAGAATACCGGTAAAAGAAGAAAGTGACTTATGAAAATAAAAGTGAATTTTTTATCTTATGATTTAATAACACAATTTTTTGCAAAAGATTTTGCTTTTGCCAATACAGTATTGTCATTGTTATTGATGTTTTTTGATAATTTTAAAGATAGGGTTTCTCTCGGAATTGTTTTTCTAATAGGTATGTTTCTTTGGTATTGTTACAAGTGGAAAAAAGCAAATAAACTTCGTCAAATTAAATTAACGATCAATAATTCGACAGTAGAAATTTTTGAAGGTGATTTATTCAAACAAAACGGGATCAAAATTGTTGCATTTAATGAATATTTAGATACAGAGGTTTCGGACAAAGTTATTTCCGAAACAACATTAAATGGCAAGTATTTAAAATATTATGCCGGAAATATAACAAAATTGAACCAAAACATGGATAAATGTTCACATTTAAAAGAAATGCAATGTGGTAAAGAATCTAACAGAAAAAATGGTAAAGTAATAAAATACAAACTTGGCACAATTTTTGTGAATGATGATTTCTTTTTAGTTGCTTTTTCGCATTTTGATAAAGACAACAGAGCTTGGATTACAATGCCAGAGTATACATCTTGTTTATTAGAAATGTGGAATGAAGTTGATAAATTTTACAACGGTAAAACTGTTGTTCTACCAATTATAGGTTCTGGGATTACTAGATTTAAGGAAGGTTATTTATCTACTCAGGAACTTTTGGAAATCTTGCTTTGGTCATTAAAGTTAAGCAAATTAAAGTTCAAATATCCTTCTACATTGCAAATTATAATACATAAAGATGATATAAACAAAATAAATCTATACAAAATTAAACAAGAATTTAATTAAATGAAAGGACTAAATTATGTCGGACTATAAAAACGGAAATTATTGTGCATTTTATGTATCTGGTATAGTTAATCAAACAAATCTAGGAGTAAATACCAGTCCAGATTTTGCTGTATACCGTATGCTGGAAGCATGGAAAGGATTGGAATCAACGTTTCCTTTTATAGATTCCCATGATAAAACTTATAATGTAAGAGATGATAGCGACTGGGAAAAGACCCTTAAACCCAGATTACACCAAAGATTAAACAAATCTAAAAATATAATTTTTATTTTAAGTTCTGATACAAGAGATAGTCGTGCTTTACATGAAGAACTGGACTACGGGATAAACACATTAAACCTACCGGTTATTGTAATATATCGTGAATTCAAAGAGAAAACAGATATTGTAGATAGTCTTGGTATTAAACAACAAATCAAAAAATTATGGGATTTAGTCCCTATATTTAAAAATTCTAAACACAAAGTGAGAGTTTTACATATTCCTTACAATAAAACATTGATAACTAGTGCTTTACAAGACACAGAATCTATGATTCAGACGGTTGGAAAAACCGGTGATTGGTGGTATAAATTATAAGGAGCAATCATGAAAAAATTTATTGCAAATATTATTTGTTGTTTTGTGCCGTCCAGAAAAATGCGCCATAAAATACGGGCGGTGGCAAAGAAAAACGTTGGGGGATATAATAACACAGATATTGTTCTGGGTGAACTATCTCATAAATTAGACTGTTGTATTTTAGATATACAACGCTTGCAACATATTATTCAGGTTTCCCACCCAGTTGAAGAATTAAAACCGGCTTCCGGTAATAAGCTATTATTACAAAAATGCGAAACTTCAATATTAGCGCATTTTGCAAAGGTTGCTAAAAAACACAATCTTAAATATTGGTTAGATTCCGGAACTTTAATTGGCTATGTAAGACATAACGGCTTTATTCCTTGGGACGATGACATTGATATTTGTATGACTAGGGAAGAATACGATAAACTTTTGAAGGTAATTGATAAAGATTTCTGCACAGGTGGATTTTTCTATCAGCACGGAGAAATACTGCGCTTATACTATAAAACAATTCATGCTTGGGTGGATATTTTCCCGATGGATACCGGCGACACCGAAATACCACCAACAGGAAAAGCATATAATAATTTTATAGCAATATTAAATGACATAAAGTCTGCGACAGATTTTGATTATAAAAAATGGCAAAAACACGAAAAGCCGGTTTCTCAAAAATATATTGATACCTGCTTACGCCGCCGCGATAAAGAACTGGTAAAGAAAAAGCACCCGAACGGTTTTATCTTTTTTGGCGTTGAAACTGGTGTAAAAAATAGAATACTTTTCGCAAGAAAAGATATATTCCCATTAAAACCAATCAAGTTTTTCGGGGTTGATGCGTATATTCCCCAGAATACCGAAGCATATTTGCTGCAAATGTATGGCGATTATATGAATTATCCGAACAATTTTAATTCGGTGCATGGCATGACAGATGTAAGTAAATTATCGTTAGATGAATACAAAGTCTGCCAAGAGCTAATAGCTGCATATTATCCAAAGAAATAATAGGTATAAAAATGAGTAAAGTTCTTACAGTTGGTGTTTTTGATTTATTCCATTACGGTCATAAGAAACTTTTTGAACGAGCGAAAGCATTAGCCGGCAAGGACGATTTAATCGTTGCGGTTCAAGATGAGAAAGTAATAAAAAAATACAAACCACAGGCAAAGATTATTTATACCACCGCCGAAAGAATGGAAATGGTTGAACAATGCCGATTTGTTGATAAAGTTATTATTTATGATGACGTTAATAAAATTGTGCGAAATGTTAATTTTGATATTTTTGTTTTAGGACCGGATCAGAACCATCAAGGCTTTCAAGCGGCTATTCAATACTGTGAAGAAAATGATAAGCAAGTTATCGTTCTGCCCAGAACGGAAGGTATATCTTCCAGCACTTTACGAGAAAGGTTAAAAGACTTGAAATAATATAGGAAAAGGCGAAAGTGTTATTATGTTAAAAATTAAACAATTTTATGAAATTGATGATAATAAATGGGATTCATTTGTTAAATCCAATTCTATGGGATATTCCTATTTTCTAAAAGATTTAATAAAGTTTCATAGATATGCTACATATAAAAATCTATCATTTTGTATAATAAATGAAAAGACCGATGAAATATTATTTATAATGCAATTACATCTTGACGAACACAAAAAGAAACATTGGTGGAAAAAGTCTCATTCTAATCTTGTATCCCAATGGGGTTTTATGGTTGTTGATAATATACCGCGAAAAATAAAAAATGAACTTGAAGCTGTATTTGATGATTATATCGCATTTCTTATAAAAAAATACAATGTCAGAAATTTTGATATTTTAGGGTTTCCGCCATTGGCAGATTACTTTATATGTGATAATAAAAATTTCATAAATCCTGCTATGTATTTGCATTTTATACCAGCGCACAGATATACATATATTGTGGATTTATCAAAGTCAGAAGATAAATTATTGGCTGAATGCTCCGAAACAACAAGACAGGCTATAAGAAAAAATGAAGCCGCAGAAAAATATCTTATTTATGAATCAAACGGGAATGAAGAAGACCTTAATGCTTATGTAAAAATCCACAATGAAACCTATAATAGAACAAACGGTGTTCCAATTGCGTATGAATATCATAAAAATATGTTTTTCAATTTAATACCTAAAAAATTATGCCGTATTTTCTTTTTGGTGGATAAAAATACAAATAAAAAAATCGCACAGGTGGCAATTCTAATCTATAATAAAACGGCGTATTATTGGTGGGGTGGTTCATTAGATGAAAAAGATATTGGTGCTAATAAATACTTACTGTTCAAGGTCATTAAAATAATAAAACAATCTTTTGATAACAATGGATATTTTGAAACTGGGGCTGCTTGGATATTTTTAAGAACAGGAAAAGAAAAAGGTCTTAATGATTATAAAAAAAGTTTTGGTTGCTTTTTACAACCAATATTCACAGGACATTATCTACCCAAATAAGGCAACAAATAATTTGCAAAACACTTTTGAATAAAAAATAGCAACTGGGGTTATGCCCCAGTTGTTTGTGAATACCCTTCTGCCCGCCACCAACCAGATATAGCCGTTGAAGCACCGGTGCAATAATTACTTATTGAAAAGCCCGTGGTTGTTATTGATTTGCAAATAGATGTAAGTATTGAACCAACAGTTGATCCACGCGCCATTGTAATACTATATGAAGAGTTATTCATTTGTATAGGTAAAACAATGTTTGCTACCGGCGAACTGCCAGCCCCCAATTACCGGACAGGGAATAATAGCCGCCTTGTTCCACCCAACCAGATTTATAGCGTCTAAACCAAGTATAATTATTTTCTGCTGTTGGCTCTTGAGTTTCACGACATAATCCATAGTATTTATATCAGGAACTTCATCTTTCTTCGCCAATACCGTGCCGCCCATAGTTGCACCGTCATGGACGCGCAGTATATTATTTGTGGTGTCCATGGTAATCTCACCAATCGCACCTGTAAAGTTTGCGTGTTCATCTTCTGTGCCACGCCTTATTTGTATTTGCCTTGCTGACATATTCTCCTTCTTTAAGTTCCACCAAGTCCATTAAAGGAGAATAGATTGTTTGAGAACCTACACCCCCATAAATGAAAAAATCCTCATTATGAGGGCATAAAAAAAAGCCGTCCTAAGACCGCTTTAATTTATACATAGTATATCACAAAATGGCTTTTAATGCAACAGAAAAATTTCCGGAAGAAAATCCTTGTAAATTATAACCAGAAAACGAACGGAAATAAAAAATAATCACATAGGATTCCTGCATAAGTGATTAGGTTCTAAAACGATTGCTTCCAAATAATATGAAACAGTTGTATTTACAAAAAACAGGTATTAGGGGGAAATCTACACACTGGTGGCACTGTGTGATACTAGATTGACGAAAGCCGCAAAAATCCTAGTATTGAAGGGATATACGCCTGCTTATCATAATCCTTTGGTCGGGGGTTCAAATCCCTCACCCGCTACCAAGATAAAATGCCGGTTTTTTACCGGCTTTTTTATATCTTTTTTCGTATTATTCCTGTATAATAATTATTGAAAAGGATGATTTATGAAACTTAGAAAAATCAATAATGTGTCTTTAACTGCTAGTAATATAAATGTGGGTGATAGTATAAAAGTTGGCGAATCTGCAAATTTAATAATTGATAAAATCCCTGAGGATTTAGAAAAAGTGTATCAAAAGATTCGAAAAATTGTTGCTCGGCAAGTGAATAATCCTAGTAATGCACAGTTGTTGAAACGGCATAATATACCTATGTCGCAGACAGTTTTTACGCATTTAGTTGCTTTTACAAAGGTTATTGCAGAAATGTTTTCTGATTTGGCATGCAAAGATTCTAGTCGGCAGATGTTTTATAGCAAAAATCATGATGCCAAGCTGTCCGATTTATTCAAAAAAAAATTATTTCAATGCGCAGAATTTACAATCATAGCCCAATTATATTTACAAAGTGTCGGTGTAGATTCTGAATATGTTGGTGGCGAATTTGTTGGTAGTAAAAACTGGGAATTTGGTGATCAGCATTCCTTTGTTTTAATCCATGAAAATGGTATAGATTATGTATTTGATCCGGCAAATAATAATGCAAATGCTATGCCGAATATTTCGGTTGTTGAGATGACTCCTGAACAAAAAATCAAGTTCCAAGCCCGTCTTTTGACGGATAAAAGAAAAGTAGCTTTTTTCGGTACTCGTGACATTATGACAAATCGTAAGGCTTTTTATGGTTATGGTGATGGTTCGTATCTAGAGGAAGATATGTTTTTCACTAAAGATAGCTTTTCGCAAAATATACCAAAAATAGACTTGTATAGAAGCTAATCAATGTTTTTTGTTCTTGTTGTCTTTCTAGTGGCAGGACGTACAGGTTAGTACTTTTTTTATAGTTCTTTAATTTATCAAATCTCTCACCTGTTATTAAAGTTATTAAAATAAAAAACCTGTAATGAACAGGTTTTTTATATAATTATTTGGCATTTTTTGCTTGTTCTAAACTTTCTTGAATAACCGCATTTATAATATCTTCATTTGGTTGTTTGCTATTCATAATTGTTGTTAGACGTTCTATTGTAGCTTGCCAGATTTCCTTAGCTCCTTTTGTTTTGGCTTGTGCTAATTTCTTTTTTGCAAGTTTTGTAGCGTTATCTGCAGATATAATATCATCTTTGGTTGTATCACCGAAACCTTTAATAAAACTAGATATAGCCTGAGAACTTTTTCTAAGACGGGATGTTCGTCCATCCGCTTTAATGTCACCAATTTTGTTTTTACCTTTTGCATATACAATTTTTAAATCGATTTCGTTTTGCGCTTCCAGCGTTTTTAATTTATTTTCTAATTCTGTTAATTTTAAGCGGTCATTCATAGCATTTTCACCGCCCATTTCATGGAACTTTTCAATTTCTTTTTGTAATTTATCCAATTCTTTTAATCTTTGTTTAATTGTATGATTTTGACGAACATCGTCCAAACTTAATTTACCTTCTAATTTTGCTTTTTGGCGTTTTATACTTTCAGTTAGTTTTTTCATTCTTTTGGTTGATTGTCCAGATAATTCAACCATTTGTCGTTTATTACGTTTATTAACTAGATTAGTTTTTGCTTCTTCTCTTTCTATTTTGTTTGTTATTTTTTGCATTTTCATATTATGTACTCCTTGTATTGTTTTTTGTAACCCATTATATGTGCTTTGCATAATTTTATATGTAAAGTCTTTACAACTTCCAAAAAAACCACGTGATTTATCGTTTGATTTTTTATTGTGTTCAATATTTTTATTAGTTTTATTTTGTTGTTTTGATAACTTTTTTATACTATTTGCTTTTTCAGATTTATTTATTGATTCCGGATCGCGTTCAGTATTTTTATTTTCTACTTTTTTAAATAATAGATTTTTTTTATTGTCACTATTATTTTTATCAGCTTTATTTTGTAATTTTTCGGCACGATCTGCTAACGCGCTTGCACGTTCACGTATACGTGTTAGATATCCTGTTGGTACAGGACGTGGTTCATAAATACCTAATGTACCGATACCCGCAGGGAATGCTAATTCATTAGGTGTAAAAATACTACTAGTTTCGTTTGTTATAGTCGTTATATCTGAAAAAACTTCATCATAATGTTCAACATAGGTTGAATAAACATCATTTCCTGGCACTAAAACACCATTTGAATCATACATTGCGTTTGCTGGTAGATCATATCTAATTGGTGCACCATCAATATACCCAACAGTATTTGTTGCTGAAATATGCGGATTAAATTGTTCAAACGTTTGAATTGCTTCAGGTGTTAAATTTACAGTTGTTCCATTGATAGATCCACGTAGTGCTTCCAATGCATCTGCGTTAATGCCAATACTATTAAAATATCCAGCACCTAAATTATGATCAGTAGCGTCATGCCAAGCCAATAAATACCGGATAGCATCATCGCGAGTTAATCCAGCATCCATTAATCCGTCAATTCTGGCATCTAATGTTTGTGGATTTTCCCACATATTTAAAATTCTTTCATTGTTCTCAATTACACCATCAGTATAAACTCGATTTGTTGTTTCATATTCTGTAGTAATTATATGTTCTGTTTTGAATAAATTACTGTCAGTATTAGTATTTACATAATTTATAACCCCATTCATTGCTGCACGTCCAACTAAACCGCCAGCAATTGTAGCCCCAGCAACACCAATTGCGCTGGCTAAGGCCTGACCTTTAGTGTATCCCGCATTTAGCGCATCATCATATATCATTTTAGCCGCAGATCCGCCACCAACAGTTATAGCACCTATGCCAAAACCTGCTGATAATTCTGGATTACCTGTTGCCATACTAATTATTGCTGCTACACCCAATCCAGATGCAACTGCTGGTCCCCAATTACGTTTGTCAGAAAAAAATGCTTTTAATCCATATGGTTTTCCAGCTTTTTTTTGTTCTTTACGCCATTTAAATCCTTGGACAGCTATATTTCCAATACCAATAGTGGTTCCAATTGCTGCTCCAGCATATGCGACCCCAGTTGCTTTACCGATAAACGTAAGTCCTGCTGACATAACTGCAGCCGCACTAAAATTTTTTAACATACGTTTAAAAAAACCGACTTTTTTTGTACGTTCTGCAGCACTGATTTTTTCAGTCCTTGTTGATGCTAGTTTATCTATATCTTCAATATCTTGAAATGGACGCATAATAACATTTTTATCAGTTCCGATTTTGGTGCCTAATATACCAGCAAATCCAGCTACTTGATTTACATGTGCGTCTAAAGCCGCTTGATAACCTGTATCAGTAATTTGTCCCCTATTTTTTTCAAGATTATCCCAAAACTTTTCAATATTTTCTTGATTTAACATTTGTTCAGGATTATTTTCTATACCTGATACAGTTTGGTCTATCAATGATATTTCTGCCAATTTCCACGGAAGTCTTTCAGATAAATCGGAAACTAAATCAATATCTTTGATTTCTGTTTCTAAATCACCAAAGTTTCTCATAGTAACATCATTTTTTATTAATGATATTATACGATTTAATCTACTATCTGGATTAATTTTATATCCTGATTTAAAATCTTTTTGTTGATTACCATTTTCATCAATAAATTGTGGTAAAGGTTTACCATTTTCATCTAAAAATTCAAATTTTGCTAATACCGATAAAATCTCGTCAGTTAATTCAAAATCTTTTAATAATTCTGATATTTCTTTATACCGAGCATCTAATTCTTCAGCGTCTTCCGAGTTTAGATTTTTCAAATTCCACATATCAGAGTATGTTGCTACAATTTCTTCTAGTCGTGCAATTGTTTCATCAACAGATTTTTTTACATCTTCTTTATATTTTTTTGTATTTTCATTATCATGTTTACTTATTTGTAAGTCTTTATTGCGCACATTGCACATTTTGTGATAACCGGTATATATATCAGCAATATTTGAAGAATCGGAATAAAAATATCCAACTTTTTTAGCAAAGTTTTTAATTAGATAATCGATACGTTTTGCTAAAATTGTAAATCGATTTAATAGATTTTCATCTGTTGGATTTTTTTCAAGTTGTTCTTTTATAAATATATATGCATCTGTTAATATTTTCGGGGGAGTTATTTCAAATAATTCAGGACTTTTAATAATATTATCAATAAACTTATATGAATATTCTCCGCGTTGTTCGTCTGTTAAGTTGATAGAATTTATTGTTTCAGCAACTTGATTTGGTGTCATGTTTGATACATCAAACGAATGAGGGTTTATTAACCCCATTTCACGATAGATTTTTAAAGTTATTAAATCAAATTTGATTTGATTTTGATCAGATGTTAATGAATAAATTCTATTCTCATCTATGATATTTTCCGCATTTTCTAAAGAATCAACTATGGATTGAAATCGTGCTGTTGCTTGCGCACCCAGTTCATTTAATGTTTGTTCTCCTTCTTCATTAACAGATATACAAAATGTTTCAATAATTTTCTGAAATTCTTCCAAGGCTGATGGGTGAATATCGGCATTTCCATTCACAAAATCAGTTAATAATTGATAAGCCTGTTCAATCGCGTTGTTAGTTGAGTCTTGTCTTGAATACATATCTAAAATTTCTTGCAATTCTGATTTATTGTATATTTTTTCCATCATTAACCTCTTTTATTTATATAACATAATACCATAATTTTAATAGTTTTTTTATAATATATTGGTGTTTTCCTGATTTTTTATGATAAATATAGTTTTATATAAAATCTGTTGCAATAACCAAAAATCCTTGTTATAAATGCTCTGGATTTAAGGTAGCAAAACAATACCATTGCCCCAATAGTATAATGGTAGAACACGTCCTTGGTAAGGACGAGACGCAAGTTCGATTCTTGCTTGGGGCACCATTTTTTTACTTTTTTATAATTATACTCAATGTTTTAATAATTTTGTGATATAATGTTACGTAGCATGTTTTTTATAGGGATAAATGATGAGAAAATTAATACCGCTTGTCGGAATCATGACAATTTTACCTGGATTTGCTAATGTTTCTAATATTGATATAGCTATATCTAATGTGCGTGCTAATTGTGTTGGTATTGCAGCTGAATTAAATCATATGAAAAAATAGCTGGAATAAACACAACAGTAACAGGTATTGGGACTACTATTGGTGCAGGATCTCTGGTGGCTGGTATAGTTAAAACTAAAAAAGATACAGAAATAGAAAATTACAGTGCCGCCATTGCCGCTTTAGAAACAATAAAAAATAACAAAGATAAAATTGATTTTATTGAGATAGTTGATAAAGTGGATTTTGAGAGAAAAATTCGAAATTCTATGAAACAAGAAGTGTCTATGCTTTCTCAAACTAATAATGATGAAAATATAAATGTTAACAACTCAATACTCGAGCAAAAAAGAATAGCCGCAGAAGAAAAATCTAAAAATCTTGGTAATCTAAGAACTGGTTTAATGGTAGGTAGTACAGTAACAAATGTTGCTGGTACGGTCATTTCGGCTAAAAATAAAATAAAAGATGATTTAAAAGATCGTATAGAAAAATGTAATCAATCAGTTAAGGTATTATCTGAAGTAAAACAACAAGCAAGAATAAATAATAGTATAAATGAGAAAGAAAATAAGACGCTAGATAATATAATCAATAAATGTGGTAAATGGGATTATATTGATATAAATAAAATAAACAATAGAGCTAGTGGGGCAATGATATCAAGTATTGTTGGTACTGGTGCCGGAGTTGCCGGAACTATTACTAGTGCTTCTGTTAATAGTAGTAGCATAAGAAACAATGACACAGAAGATATTAAAAAAAATAATTTAAATAATGCTTCAAATGTTTTGGCAGGAACTTCCGCAGGTGCCTCGCTAATTTCTACTGTGTTTAATGCAACTCAAATAAACACCATTAAAAAAGCATCAGAAATCGCCGATGGTTGTGAGGAGGCATTAAAATGAAAAAAATACTAATATCACTCTTTATACTATTTGTAATTTTACCAATATCATTTGCTAATGAACCGAACAAAGTTAATTGGGATGAGCCCGTACTTTGGCAAGGTAAAGCAGTTGGATTAGCTTTAAAAAGCATTAATGCTAATGATGAACAATTTACAACATTTGTTAATTTATTTTTAAATAAACAAAATAATAAAAAACTAACAGCGATGGATATGGCACATATTTGTATAAAAGTATTTGCTATAGGTGATGATAAAGGTGAAGCGACAGAAGCCGATTATAATAAATGTACAACTTTTGTTTTAAATTTGGTTGAAGAACAGAATAAAATCGCTAATTTTTCTAAAAGCAAATCCTCTAAAATAGAATTTGATTCAAATATGAAAATAATTTCATCAGATTCGGAACCGGATAAAACTTTATGTGAATTTGCAAGTTTGGAATATAATAATCTTAACACCGCAATTACAGCAGCAACGAGGTCTTGTTGCGCAAAAATAAGAAAGGTAAATCCATATTCAGAATGTAATATAAGAGATCAACGATATAATCATGATAATACAACTATATTTATGTGTTGTTCTAATAAAACAATTGAATGTAAGCTAAATAAAAGTTTAACAGGATGTGAGATAATACAGAAAAATAACTTATGAAAAATTTGTATTTATATACTTTTGATTAAATAAAATATTTTCTTGAAATTAATAAAATTAAATGTAAAATCAAAACATTCGTTGTGATGACCCGATTAACGACCGGCGAGCATGAAAATAAAAACAAGATATAAAACAGGGTGGCACCGCGCGCATCAAATCTCGCGCCCCTGCGAATTAAGAAGATTCAAAATAAAACAAGGTGTCAAATATGTTATCACTTAAATCAAAATATCGCACCAATACTTGTGGTGAATTAACTCTTACCAATGTTGGACAATCGGTTGTTTTATCAGGTTGGGTTCATCGTAAACGTGATCATGGATCTTTGTTATTTATAGATTTACGTGATAATTATGGAATTACACAATGTGTATTGGATAATATGGAAGAAGCCGCGAACATTCGTCCTGAATCTGTTATAACTATTAATGGCACCGTTGTTGCGCGTGATAAAGAAGCAATTAATGAAAAAATTCCAACAGGTGCGATTGAAGTAAAAGTTGAAAAATATGATATTTTAACTTCATCAAATATTTTACCTTTTCAAGTTTTTGGAGAGGAAGAAGCAGGTGAGGATTTACGTTTAAAATATCGGTACTTGGACTTACGCCGTGAATCTTTACATCGTAATATTTTAATGCGCAACCGTATTATAAAATTTATGCGTGATCAGATGTGGAATATGGGTTTTTCTGAATTTCAAACCCCAATTCTAACTGCATCATCTCCGGAAGGTGCGCGTGATTTTATAGTACCATCACGATATCATCATGGTATGTTTTATGCACTTCCTCAGTCCCCGCAACAAATTAAACAATTATTACAAATTTCTGGTTTTGATCGTTATTTTCAAATATCTCCTTGTTTCCGAGATGAAGATTTGCGTGCAGATAGATTATTAGAATTCTATCAACTTGATTTAGAAATGTCATTTGTTGATTTGTGTGATATTCAAGCTGTTGGTAATTTTTTAATACCAGCTTTGATAAAACAATTTTTACCAGATGCAAAAATTGCTATTGATATTCCACATATTACATTTGATGATGCGATGTTGAAATATGGTTCTGATAAACCTGATTTGCGAAATCCAATAGAAATAACAGATGTAACAGATGTTTTCCGTAATAGTGATTTTGGTATATTTGCAAACGCTATAACAAATGGTGCAATAGTGCGGGCTATTCCTGCACCTGATACAGCCAACAAACCGCGTAGTTTTTTTGATAAACTTGGTGAATATGCGATAAAGGAATTAGGACTTGGTGGATTGGCGTATATCACATTTACAGAAGAAGCAAAAGGTCCCATATCAAAAAAATTAGATATAGAACGCATAAAAAAATTAAAAGAAATATCCGGAGACAATTCTTCAATATTTTTTGTTTGTGATAAGGCAGAGCAGGCTGCTAAAGCCGCGGGTAAATTGCGTAATAAATTAGGATTTGAATTAGAATTAATAGATCCGAAAGAGTTTCGTTTATGTTGGGTTGAAAACTTTCCGTTTTTTGAAGCAGATGAAGAATCCCCTACGGGATTATCATTTACACATAATCCATTTAGTTATCCTATGGCAACACTAGAAGAATTATCAATAAAAGATCCATTATTAATCAAAGCGGCGCAATTTGATATGGTTTTAAATGGTGCAGAAATTTGTTCAGGTGGATTGCGTAATTATAATCCTGATATAATGATTAAATGTTTTGAAATGGTCGGATATTCCGAAGAAACTGTAAAGCAAAAATTCGGTGGTATGTATACAGCTTTTCAATACGGTGCTCCACCGCATGGGGGGTGTGCGTTCGGTATTGACAGGTTAGTTCAAATTATAACAGGTGAGCCTAATTTACGTGAAGTTGTCGCATTTCCAACAAATCAACGTGGTCAAGATTTAATGATGGGGGCACCAAATACAGTAACTGAAAAACAACTTCGTGAAGTACATATTCAAATTAGAAAAAAGAATTAAAAATATAAAAAATATACCAATCACCTGAGAAATTTCCCCAGGTGATTTTTAAAAATCTTAGATAAAATAATTAAAATTGATCACGGGTTCTGATGAATTCTGGTATATATGCAGTATCAATTGTTCGCATTATTTCAGTTAAAGAATACTTTCTTTTATTATTTGGAAAAACATTTAAAAATATTGGTTTTGGTTTAACTGATGTTCCGCGTAATAATATATCTAATTGTGCAGACAATTTTCCATCCTCTAATTGTAAATTACCGGTTATTTCAGTGTGTTTTGCTGTTAATAATAATTTTTTTGTTGTTTCAAATTTCCCTTTTTTATATTCACCAATTATATGTAAAGTTTTGACTTTAGTTTTACCACCACTAATAGCGTTCGCAATTATATCTTCAGCGGTTGTATTAGTAATATTATTTGCATGTTTATAAAAATTATCAGTACCAATACCATTAAGAATTCCACCATCAAAATTAAGTTCTATATCACCTTTCATATTTCTCCAAAAATCATATGCTATTTTTCCGCTTGTTATTAGTTCAGCACTACCAGTTACAACAGAATCAGAAATATTCAGTGGTGATTTTATATCCAGAAATAAACCATTAAATGCAAACCGATTAAGTTTTACAAATACTTTATATTCATTACCCATAGATTTTAAAGAAACTAACATATTACCACGAGCATCGTCTGTTATTGAAAAGTTTTGTAATTCGTCACGCAATGAGTAAACAAAATTATCATAAATTTCACCACGCCAAATTATATCAGATGCCGTCAAAGAAATCTTGATATCTCCGATTTTAAATGGTGCAAGAATAGGCGCTGCAGATAAAAATTGCATTTCATCATAATTATCAAAATAATGCTTATTAGCCAATAAATCTAAATTTAAAGTATCTGTTTTTAATGTGATGTTTTTGCCATCAACAACACCGGTAAATATATGGCCGGCAATTTTTATTTCTAAATCTTTTATAAAAGGTGATGAATATTTACCAGTAATTTCATAAGGAAGATTATTTATAAATGATGTATTAATATCCTCTTTAAATGCATGTAATAATTCAATTTCATCACGACCAGATAATATAAATTTATCATTTTCTATCTTAAGATTCCATTTTTGCTCATTTGGTATAAAAGAAAAACTATTGTCTGACCATTTCATAAAACCGGTTTCAGTTTTCATAGGTTCAGGTAAAAAATCAAAATCAGTTTTATTTAACCAATTTAAATTTTTATCTTTTACAAAATTATAATTTATATTTTGTTGTTTATTTTTTATTTTAATTTCACCACCCATATTTTCAAATTTAAAAACTATAATTCCATCAGGCCCCAAAAAATTTAAAGCATTTACAAAATCAAAATTTTCAGGCATATTGTTTTTTGAAGATAAAGTTATTTTATAAGAACCATTGTCAGAAACGATAGTCCCCTTGGCAGAAAGATTTTTATCATTATATTCATATTCATCGCAACGCCATTTTTCAGGTGTTCCGTTAAATAAACAATAAATGTTTGATTCTTTTTTTACAAATTGCAGATTTAGGTTTTGTGCCCCAGTTCCAAATATATTACCATTTATATTACCGCTAATTTTATCATTTTTAAACTCTAATTTTTCTATATTTATTTTATTATCTGAGCCTGATGCGCTTAATTTAATATAAGAATAATAAGTGTCTGCAAACTTTAATTTCCCATTTAATTCTAAATCAATATTTGTATTTTTTAATAATGACCTTTGTGATAATAAGAAAGATAAATCAAATTCTATATTATCAGCAGCAAATTT
>JBMNPL010000006.1:0-40941 GCA_050943575.1 Alphaproteobacteria bacterium | reverse complement strand
TGTTTTACGTTTTCCTTTATGTAAAGAGAACTGTAGTTATGAATTAACAGAATCTGAAATAAATTGCATTTCGGAATCGCTTAAATGATATAAGTTAGCAATGTATTTTTCAATATTTAATTCTGATAAACTAAGCAACTCTTTTTCTACTTCTTTGGATGGAATTATTATTGGTAAAGTTATAACGTATTGATTCAGCCATCTTAGTCCCGTCCCCATTGAAATAGAATAATAATTTCTAAAAACAAATTCTATAATTTTAGAATTTAAAAATCTTAATAAATAATGTAAATGTTTTCCTGTTAACAAATATGCGGTATTTGAAATAAAATATTTACCATGATTATCTATCGCAAAACGACTTCCTTGACTTAATTCTTGATAAATAATCTTTGGCTTATTAAAATCGTCCAAATAAGCGCAATTACGTAAATTATATGGTGTGTCGCCCTTGTCTTCACGTTTAGATATTTTTTCCCAATGAGAGTTTAACCATTCTTTGACCGCCGGATATTTATTTATATCAACGCGCGGCACATCTTTATAGCCATTATGAGTGGCGATTAACCACAAATCAGCAAATTCGTATCCGTATCTTTTTATATCCCTGCCACGTAAAATTGGTCGTATAATTTCAGCCGATTTTGGATCTTTTGTAATCAACTCATCTTTCTTTTCTTTACTTATAATAAAGGCCTCATTACAACCTGTTTTAATTCCATAATTTATACTTATATCCCAATCTTTTAATGGGGTGCCATATTTCTCTATTTTAGCCTTGATAGATTGCTCTATCGGGGACAAGATTACCCAAGGTTCTTTTGTGAACGTCATTACTTGTGATTCTGACCTAATTAAATCGCTCATATTTTTTGTACGGTCTTTAATTGTACATGAGATTGTGTTTCCTTCATTTTTTGCCCGTTGCACCAGTAAAATATTCGTATCAACTGTCGCGCTTTCAAATACATTTCCACCTAAATCTATAAGTATCTTCGGATTTTGTTTTGATAAATAATCACGTAATGACTCACCATATCCTGCACGCATCCATTTATTGCTAGTAATAAAACACAGATGTCCTTTATCTTTTAATAATTCAATTCCATGTTCATAAAATAGGCAATATAAATCACCAGTTGCCGCATATGTTTTAAATCCTTGTGATTTATATAATTCTTGCAAATCTGGTTTGCCATTCTTTTTATCATCGTTAGATAATTTTAATTTTTGCAATTGAACATAAGGAGGATTACCAATAACAATATCAAATCCATCTTTTATTCCAAACATCCATTCGGTATTAAAAAACGGACTGCTGGAATTTTGATCATATGGATTCCATAATGCTAATTGATATGCATATTCTGGTGCATAATTCTTATTCTCCTCCAACAACTTCACAAGTTCATCTCGCAACTTTTTATCTTGTTTCCGAAATTCTGCTTTTTCTTTTGCTGTTGTTGCAGAAAAATGCGATTGTCGCACTAATTCCAATTCTTTTTTTATTTCTTCAATTCTTTTATCTTCAAATAAATTTAACTCTGTTGGTAATTGTTTTATATCCACCAACGTATTCGCCGCCACAAACTTTGTTTCAAGATTCGGTAATGCGGCAATACCATAGTTATCTGCCGGATTATTATTCTTTTCATTTTGCTCACATACCAATGATATAAAAAATCGCAATTTAGAAATTTGTACCGCTATCGGTTGTATATCTACACCATAAATACAATTTTTAATTATATCTAATTTTGTTTGATATATATCTATATCAGGTTCAATTTGATGTAATTTTTCAATAATCGCATTCAATAATCCCATTGGGAATGCCCCTGAACCACAAGCAGGATCAAATATTTTAATTGAACGTAATGCTGATGATATATCTTTTTTATCTTTTAAATATTCTGATAAACTTGTTTCAACCATATAATCTACTATTTCGCGCGGGGTATAAAAACTGCCGGTCGCTTTGCGTGCGGTTTCACCCGTTTCTGGATTATAAGCCGCTAATAAATTTTCAAACACTTTTCCAAGAAGTTCCGGATCAAGAGCAATCGCAACATCATTTGGTGTATTCTCTTCAATAGTAAAATTATAATTGGAAAATATTTTAATAATTCCTGATACTAAATGTGATTTATTATCACTGGGTAATATAGCAGAAACATCAGTTCCAAAAAACAAGATGTTTGGAATAAATGCACGTTTTTGTTTATTATCATCGCGTGAAAACCCGTCATAATAAAATATTTTGCCATTACTATCCGGAGTATCTTTATCTAAACATTCAAATAACCCACCATTCAAAAACGGAACAGAAGAAAACAATTTTTTGATTTTATCCTGAGATTCAATAAACCAAGATTCTTTTTTGTTATCACGAAATAAAGTTTTTACACCGTAATGTTCATTACCATAATTACCACCATCACTGGCAAATTCACGCTCTGTAATTTTTTTATTCAAACAAGCAAAAAATAAATTTTGTAAAATGGCGTTATAATAATTCCCTTTTGTATAACTGGTTGCATCAAAATCTTTTAAAATCTTTTTTAGTTCTGTTTCATCAAATATACTTGACGGAACAAAGTTTTTTTGTTTTATAAACCATACAAACATTAAACGAGTTATCAATCGCAATAAATGTTCTGAGTTTTTTGATCTATCATCATCAGGATCATTTGCATTATTCGGATAATGTACATTCAATTTATCTGACAAAGCCCACTGATACCAGTTAAATAAATCTTTATAAAATTCCGAAGTCAATTTATCAACCGAGAAAGCATCTTTTAATGTTTTTAATGATATTGATAGTGGGGATATTCCCATAAATCGCTCTATCGCTGTTCGATATCCATGCTCTAAATTTCCAAATACAAAAGTATATCTTTTTGGATTTGTTGCATTACCCTTGATGTCTGTAATAAATGAAACTCGCCATTCTTTACCATTATCAAATACTGCTAATGCAGCATCAAAAATACCATATTTTTGATTGATAAAACTACTAACCAAATTACGAAGCGCAACTTTCTTTTTACTAATTGGGCCACTGACCTTATAATAAAATAAGCCTAATAATAATCCATCTGTCATTGTTATTGACCCAAGATGTTCACCAATAGTATTTTCTGGAGTATTATCTAATTGTTCCGGCTGAACACGCAATTCAGAACCAGCACCAAAAACATTTATCAAAATTTCGCGCCATTTATCAATATCGAACTTTGATTGAAATATGCTTCGTAATAATGACTCATTCATTTTATTTACCTACTTTATTTAAAGGATTCTGAAATTACAATATTTGGCTCAGATTCATCATTAACTAGTGTTGATTTATCCATCTCAATTACTGGTCCATAATCACTATAATATTCATTGATTTTTATATCAATTTCATACTGGTTTTCAGCTGATGTGTTTTTATACTCCTTTGCCATAGCACAAACTTTTTTTACTAGTGGAGCAAATGTACCGTTTTTTATATGGGTCATCAATGTATTAATTTTTTGTTCTATATCATCATCATCTATAATGGAACAGTAATGACGTAAAAATCTCAATGCTTCACTGGCCTTTTTATCAGTATTTACAACCTTTATACTTGTGTTATCTTTCTGCACAATAATTTCTTTTTTAAATTGTTCCAATGCCATATTTACCTGTACATAATGCGTAGCGGACACAGACGCAAAATCTATCGCTTTTTCATCTCTTGAGGCACGCATAATATCTGCCGCTGTCAAGAAATTAATAACTTCAACTTTATCACCAACAAGATAATATTTAGTTTTACGATTTGATTGTATGAATGCCAGTGTATTACCACTTTTTCCTAATTTATTTGCTGCACGTGCTGTCCGAGTTTTCATCGGTAATGCTTTAATTTTTTTATATAATTTACGATCAGTGTTATAAAGTTCCCGAACTTCACGCAATAATTGAAGCTCTTTATCAGTATCATCTTTTACATTCGGATTATATAATTGAAATTCTTTCAGTATTTCTTCTTTTGAATAAATTTTTGCATCTTCTCCTAATGCAGAATGAAATCCCTGTAATTTTACCAAAGCATTTTCATACAACTTAATCAACCTATTCCCTTCATCAGATGGATAAAACATATAGTTATAAATTGCACCAGCAACTGAACCAATACGATTTACACGCCCAATTCTCTGCATCAGGCGCGTCGCATTCCATGGGGTATCATAGTTCACAATTACATTTGCACGATGTAAATTCACACCTTCAGCCAGAACATCTGAAGCAATTATAATATTATATTTATTTTTATTTGGTGTATCTTTATAGTTCGCATCAAAACATTCGCGTATAATCTTTTTATCCTTATCCCGATTATCCGATGATACTTTTAATATATCTATTCTATTTAAACGTTCTTTCAATTTTTTTTCAAGATAATTCAAAGTGTCTACACTTTCTGAAAATATAACTAACTTCCCTGTTGGATTTTTTTTGGTATCAAATATCTCGGTTTGTAGTTTTTGAACAAATAAATCTAATTTCGGATCATCGTGCACATCATCCCATTGTTTTTTTAGACCTTGTAATTTCGTAAAATCAGATTTTAGCATTTCAAAAAAATTATCTTTAAAATCTTTCGGAGCAAAAGTTATATCTTTTTTGTTAACACCTTTACTTTCCGCGTATTCTAGAATTTTATCTATTTCCCAATTTTTTGCCATTAAATCTTTGATTTTTAAATCAGGCGCAATAATAATTCGCCCATCATCAAACATTTTTATCATATCACTGGTAATTCGGATAAAAGTATCAAGTGATTTCTTGAATGCATAAAAACTACTTTCCAATCGTTTTACCATATGTGTGCGATATATACCTTTCAGATTTTCACCTGTGTTTTTCGGATTTTTTATGTTTTTAGGTAATTTGTTTTTATCTTTAATAAAATCAATCGCGCGATAACGTGCGTATAAAATACCGTTTTTATCATCGGTCAACATATTCATACTATTGAAAAATAATTCGCTATGTTTACCAAGTTTATATGTCAAATCAATCGGATCTTTAATCTCAGGGAATTTAATTTTTTGTCTTTCTAAATCTTCGCGATAATAATCGTTGTTGCAGATATTGTTACGTGTACGACGAATTGTTATTTTATTCAAAACTTTGTTACGAATTATCGCATAAAGTTTATCAACACTTTTTGTATTTACACCTGATTTACGCTCTTTCATAATCTTTTTATATTCAGCAATAAGTGGCGCAAAAAACGTGTATAAATCATCTATATCATCAATAGTTGATCTGCGTAAATCTTGAAACAATCCAATCAGATTGCGTAAATCTTCAGGGCTATTATTAAGCGGAGTTGCTGATAATAACATAACTTTCTTGTGAGAATCTTTTAAAAGACCTATATTATTTCGTGGTGATTTACATATTTTTTGCAATTCATCATATCGCTCTGCATCCTGTCCACGAAAATTATGTGCTTCATCAACAATCACAACATCAAATTCTTCTTTATCAAAATAGTTATCTTTACCCTCTAATATTTTTGATAAACTACCATTTGTAATAAACTGAGTTTTTTTATCTATCCCAAATTTATGAAAAGTTTCTTTCCAATTAGTTTCTAATGCCGGCGGATAAATTACTAAAATTTTAGTATTACGTCCATTAGCTTCTATATAACGTTTTGCTATCATTGTTGCTACCAATGTTTTTCCAAGTCCCACAACATCAGCGAGAAAAAATCCATTATGTTTTTGTAGCATTTGATACCCTTGTGTTACAGCATCTTTCTGATATTTAAGATCAGCAACCCCATCTGGGAGTGCTATAGAAAAATCATCTTCTATCTGATCGCCAAAAACATCAATTAGCATTTTAATATATAATTCAAAAGGCGTAGGCTGTTCATCACTAAGATATGTTTGTTTTTTTCCATTATATATATCATCCGGAGTTATTTTTATTCCTTCTTCCCAAAGTTCATCAAATTCTTTTTTACAGAAATCAACATCATCAAAATCCTTCATAGCAACATTCAATTCATATCTAGGTGGCTGAGTTACTCCAAGTCCTGATTCTGATATATTACTGGAACCCATAATCACCCATCCATCGCTATGCTCAGAATGTTGTTCTGGTAAGCATAAATAAAATTTTGCATGTAGGTTTTTTGCAGGATGAATTTTCATTTCAACTTTACCAGAATATAAATCTTCACAAAGTTGTAAAATACCTTGCTCTATTTCTGCAGAATATTTGGCATTTTTAATATCATCTATCAAGTCCTGAGTATAAATCTCTTTCACTTGTTGATCATTTCCCAGCATCAAAAGTGCTTTATTATGTTTCTTGAATATATTATCTATATTTATCCCAACCAAAATCTGAATTTTTTTACATTGTTCTAATTCCTTACGAAGTTTAAAATATCCAGATGATCTAAAAAATCCAACTACAGCATGAAAATTGCAAAAATCTGTCATAGATTTGCTGATACCTTTAAATTTATCAAAAAGTGTATTATCTAATTTGTTTGTAAAGAATTTTGACGACATTTTACTTCCTTATTATCTATCAATATATATTATATTTATAATTATAATTTATTCAAACATTAAAATATTTTGAAAACATTAATATGATATATATAAAAATTGTAAAAATCTAATTATTTATAATATCAAAATATCCAAATAAATCTTGAGTTTTATAAATTTAATTTTATACTAACATTAAACAAGGATTTTAAAATGATAAAGCCGAAAAAATTAAATTCTGGGGATGTCGTTGCGTTTATATCTCTGTCTTGGGGTGGTGCTGGAATATTTCGCGACAGATACGAACAAGGAAAACGGCAGTTTGAACAAACTTTTGATTGCAAAGTTATTGAAACCCCAAACGCATTAGCAGATTCAGAATATTTGTATAAGCATCCAGAAGTTCGCGCATCTGATTTAATGTGGGCTTTTCAAAATCCCAAAGTAAAAGCAATCTTTTCAAACATTGGTGGTAATGATACAATTCGTTTATTGCCTTATATTGATTTTGATGTAATAAAAAACAACCCAAAAATTTTTATGGGATTTTCTGATACAACTTCAAATCATTTTATGCTTTCGCATGCGGGACTTGTTTCATTTTATGGTCCATCTAATTTATGTCAGTTTGCAGAAACTGGCGGAATATTGCCTTATGTAAAAAATAGTATTCAAAAAATATTATTTGATAATTCAACAATCGGAATTATTCCTGAAAACAAAGATGGATTTACTTATGAATATATTGATTGGGGAACACCAGAAAGCCTGACTCAAATTCGCAAAATGCAATCGACTGATGGTTGGCATTGGATACAAGGTTCCGGCAAGGTTAGCGGTAAATTAATCGGGGGATGTATGGAAGTATTAGAAATGATAAAAGGAACAAAAATATGGCATCCAGAACACTTTAAAGATGCAATTATATTTTTTGAAACATCCGAAGAAACCCCAACCCCAGAACTTGTTTCGCAGTGGCTACGTAATTATGGCGCTTGTGAAATATTAAAAAATGCAAAAGCAATCTTATTCGGCAGACCAAAAAATGAAAGTAATGAAAAATATGAACAATCTATATTAAAGGTACTTGCGGAATACAATCGCACAGATATGCCAGTAATAACAAATATGGACTTTGGACATACAGATCCAATTATGGTTTTACCATACGGCATTAATGCAGAAATAAATTGTGAAAACAAAACTTTTACAATTACAGAATCCGCCGTTATTTAAAATCATATAAACAATATATTCAATTCTGATTTATCACAATAAAACTTTACAAATTATAATAGTTTTATGAATACAAACCCGAAAACTTATTGACTTTTGTATTTTTTCTGAATACAACAAATAAAAATATCAATCTTTATATGATTTGATTTTTATTCCTTCGCAATGTTCAACATATTGCATTTTAGCAAATTGATTAACAGTCAGCGGATGATTTTCAACTACTTGACGCACACCATTTATAAAATGACCATGTGATACCATTAAAATATTTTTAGAATAATCCAAAGAGCGTAAAACTTCCTTGACTCGATCTATGAAATGATTAAAAGATTCGCAATTTTCGCCGTCTTTATAATTCGGATCGTTTTTTTCAAAATATTCATTTAATAACACCCAACGTTCTTCAGGAGTTGTGCCTTTTATTCTGTAATCTGATATAAAATAAAATTCATACACAGGCATAACACACACCATAACATCTGGGAATTTTTTTAATAATGGTTCAGCAGTCAATTTTGTTCTGGCAGCATCCGAAACAATTATATAATCCGGCGCAACTTCATAAGAATCAGCCAATTTTTGCGCCTGAACTTTGCCTAATTCAGAAAGGCCTGCTTGCAATGGATTTTCAACACGTTGTCCTGCGTTTACAATACTTTGCGCATGTCTTACTATATGTATCATTTTAACCTCATAAATTTTCAAATAAAAAATGGGACAAACCCATTTTATTATTTTGGTGGTACTTGTAAAGAACAATAACACTTTTACATTAAAACTTGTTTAATTCCTTACATAACCTCCAATTGTTTTTATTGTAAACCAATTATCAAGGAAAATACAGGAAATTTTTATAAATATCTGAACTTGGCATACCTGTCGCCACGGATAATAAATTCAATTATGGATAGTATGATTCCAGATGGTCTAAACCTGCAAAAATTATTCCATATCGCAGACGCCTATCCTGATTTTAGTAAACAAGAAAGAGAGTTTTATATTCAAACAACTCTCAAAGTTAACTGAAAAAGAAATTAAATTTTGTTTATCTTTTTATTTTTTTGGTAAACTACGTGGATCGCGAGTTAAAATTTCTTTATGTATTTTTTCTGATTTTCTCTTACCTTCAAGTATTTCTAAAAGCTCACGCATTTCATTTTTGTATACATTTAGACATCTATATTCTTCTCTTGGTAAAAAGTACAGCTCATCAATCATGAGATGAACCAAAAGCATTTGTTCGTCTGATAATTTTTTGAAATTTTTTATAACATCAATCTTTTTTGGTGCACCATTCATGGTTTTCTCCTATATTGTATGGTTATATATAATGTATAGTGATAAATTACAGAAATTCAAGTATTTATAACATCCATTGACTATGCTAAAAAGGGCATTGTATAGGTTCGGTATATAATTGGGATTATTGGGGTATAAAACAAGCTTACCATAGGCAATGCATTAAAAAATCCCGCACAACTGCGGGATTTTTCGGTATAGATTAAAATTCTATTAATCCTGGCGGACAGAGAGGGATTGTAAATTCCCAAGATTTTATCTTGGGCCCCTTTCGTGTCGTAAAGTTCAAACTTCGTTAGTTAAAACTCGTTTTCACTAACTTCCCACTCCGAACCCTGATGGTTCTCATCCATCTGCCTCAACATAATAAAAAAATGAGATGTACTCATTTTATTATTCTGGCGGACAGAGAGGGATTCGAACCCCCGGAGGACTTGCATCCTCAACGGTTTTCAAGACCGCCGCATTCAACCACTCTGCCATCTGTCCCAAAACTTTGTCTTTATTTTGACCTTACTAGTTTATATTATTTCTTTTTAATTGCAACTGCAAAAACTATTACACCCGCAATTATCATTACCGCGCTCAACAACATACCCATTGTTAACCAATCGCCAATCAAAAATCCCAATTGTGCATCTGGTTGTCTGAATTGTTCCACAAATATTCTAAATACCCCATACAAAACTGCAAAAATACCAGATAACGCGCCTGTTTTATTTTTTAATTTAGTCCAACGCCACAAAAACAACATTATTATAAACAATAACAACCCTTCTAGCGCGGCTTCATATAATGGACTGGGATGACGAGGCATCATATCAGGACTACCCGCAAACACTATCCCCCAAGGTTTATTTGTTATACGCCCCATTACTTCCATATTTATAAAATTTGCTATGCGTCCAAAAAATAATCCAATCGGGGCAACAACTGCTAATTTATCAAGTATTGAAAAAGTTTTAATTTTATTTTTCCGCGCAAATAAAAATGTCGCAACTATGACGCCAATTAATCCGCCATGAAAACTCATTCCGCCATGCCATATTGCAAATATCTCTAATGGATGCGAAATAAAAAAAGGTAAATTATAAAATAAAACATACCCTAACCTTCCGCCAATAATCACACCTAGGACAAGAGCAGTAAATAAATCATCAGAAGATTTTGAAGATATTTCGTGTCCTGTTGATTTATTGAGTTTTTTTAACATCCAAAATCCCAAAATAAATGCCACCACATACGCCAGCGCATACCAACGAATTGCAATCGGCCCAATTGAAAATGCTATCGGAGAAAATGGTTCAACTATTATCATTTTTTATTCCCTTATTAAAATTTAATGCTATAATAGTTTTATTATCGCAGTAAATAAAGGAGAAAATTATGAGAAAAAATAAGCCAACAGTTCGCGAAACCGGAATCGGACTATATCTGAAACGCGTTTTTGCATTAATGTTCGGTGCTGTTGCACTGACCGCAATTACATCCTATATAACAATTTATGCTGGTGGTATTTCATTACTAGTAAACCCAACAGGTGGATTATCAGCATTATATTATATTGTTTTATTCGGTGGATTAGGATTAGCAATTTGGGCGCAAGCTCGTGCTTTTCGTATGTCCGCCTCTTCGGCAGCAGTTTGTTTGGCGATTTATGCCGCATCTATCGGTTTTGTTATTACTCCGCTGATATGGGGCGCATTACTTGTTAATCCTGCATCCATTCTGCAAGCATTTGTTATAGCAGCAGTAATGTTTGCCTGTATGGCTTTATTTGGCTATAAAACCGTTAAAAATCTGTCATTTTTAGGAATATTTTTATATATAGGAATGATTGGTTTATTACTGGTCGGTATTGCTAGTATATTTTGGCCATTGGGTAGCACATTTGCAACAATTATCTGTGCAATTGGTGTTTTAGTATTCGCACTATTTACAGCATACGATATGCAAATGTTAAAAGCTGCTTATAATTCAATCGGTGATAGAACTGGGGAAAATCAATTAGCTATATTGGGCGCATTGCATCTTTATATTTCTTTTATTGCTATGTTCCAATATATTTTATCTTTATTAAACATTAGAAAATAAAAACAAGGAGAAAAAATTATGGCGTATAAAATAGATTCAAATAAATGTATGGGATGTAAAACTTGTATTGGTATTTGCCCAGTATCAGCAATTTCACCAATAAATAACAAAGTACAAATTGATTCCGCAAAGTGTATAAACTGCGGTTCTTGCACAACTGTATGTCCAGTAAATGCAATCTCGGTTGATACACCAAAATAGTATATCAATTAACAACTTGATTATAATCGCGCTGATATGCGCGATTATTTTTTTATATCAGATTATTAATTAGTTTTTTTCATTGCACCGAATAATATTTGTTGCTATTCTTCACTCATCCGAACAACAAGGAGAAAAAATATGAGATTTTTTTATCTGTTTATAATAATTTCATTATTTTATGCCCCAGTTTTCGCAAGTGATAATCCATTTTTTGGTGAAAAACAAAATCAATTAAGTTTAACCATAGGTCAAGGGTTTGATTCTGGCGAATTAATCGCACTTAAACATTTAAATCATGTTGCACCTTATTATATGGTTAATTTGCAATATTCTCAACCTACTACTTTTTTCAGATTACCAGGAAGGCAGTCCATCAATGCAATAAAAACTTTCGGAATACGTAATAAAAATTATGATGGCGGATGTCGTTATGCTGGCGAATGCGAATGGCGAGAATATGGTTCGGAAATATTTATGTTATCTGGTGATGTGTCGCTTTATAACACTACTAAATGGTATTTTGGAACAGGTATGGGGGTTGCAATCCAAGGAAGAGAAAATCAACGATTAAACACCAAATTCTTATTAGGATTTAGATTATTTGCTGGATATAAACTAAATGAAAAATGGAATTTAGAGTTAGTTATGCAACACTTTTCTAATGGCGATACTGGTGAAGAAAATAATGTTTATGATTTCTGGGGACTTTCTGCAGCATATAATTTTTAGATTATGTTTTAAGGAATAAAAATGGCAACTATTAATGATATTATAGCACTTTGTAAACGACGCGGATTTATTTTTACCGGCAGTGAGATTTATGGCGGACTGGCTGGAACTTACGATTATGGACCGTATGGTGTTGAATTAATGAAAAACATCAAGGAAGCATGGTGGAATGCCATGGTTTATCAACGTGATGATATTGAAGGATTAGACGCTGCCCTTATTTCTAATCGCTTAATGTGGAAATATTCTGGGCATGAATCTGGATTTTCAGATCCACTGGTAGAATGTAAAAAATGCGGTGCCAGAATGCGATTGGATAAAATGAAAGATTCTAAAAAATGTGATAATTGTAAATCATCTGATTTAACTCCACCGCGTGAATATCAATTAATGATGGGGCTTTCTGTGGGTGCAATTGCTGGTGGAGAAATTAATGCTTATCTGCGTCCTGAAACAGCAACAACAACTTTTACAAATTTTAAAAATGTTCTTGATGCTATTCCCCATAAATTACCATTTGGTATTGTTCAAATTGGTAAAGCATTCAGAAATGAAATTTCTCCACGCGGATTTGTTTTCCGCATGCGTGAATTTGAACAGGCAGAAATGCAATATTTTATCAAACCAGGAACAGATTCTGATTGGTGGGAAAAATGGAAAAAAATTCGTATGGATTGGTGGATAAATGAACTTGGAATTCCAGCAGAAAAATTACGTTTTACTCATCATGAAAAATTGGCTCATTATGCCAAAGCCGCAGGAGATATTGAATATGAATTCCCAGATGGTTTTGATGAAGTAGAAGGAATTCATAATCGCCAAGATTTTGATTTAGGCTCACACACAAAATCTCAAAAAGAATTTAATTTAACATCGTCTGTTTTAGAAAATAATGACAGCACGATGAAGTTATCATACAGCGATCCACAAACTGGTGAAAATTTTATTCCGTATGTTATTGAAACTGCGATGGGGATTAATCGTGCAATGTTGGCTGTTATGTTAAATGCGTATTGTGAAGAAGATCTAGGTGATGGAAAATCACGCACTGTTTTGAAATTAAAACCATCACTAGCCCCTGTTAAAGCCGCAGTTATTCCATTGGCACGAAATGTTCCTGAACTAGTAAAACAAGCTGAAAATCTAGCGGCAAAATTACGCAAACTGGGATTAGGACGTATTGAAATGGAAAATAGCGGTAATATTGGAAAAAATTATCGTCGTCATGATGAAATCGGAACACCTGTTTGTATTACTATTGATCATCAAAGTTTAGAAGATGAAACAGCAACATTACGTTATCGTGATACAATGAATCAAGAACGTATAAAATTAAAAGAAATACCAGAAAAAATAAAACAAATCATAATATAAAAAATGCGCCATTTGGCGCATTTAATTTTACATCGGGATAGATAAATTTGGATTTGATGCCAAAGTATCCAATGCATAATCTATCTTTTCCCTTATTTTCAAAAATTCTGTTTTTTGCGATGCGGTTAAATCATCAATACGCGGAAATGTAACAGTCATTGGATTTACATGCACCCCGTTTTTAATAATTTCATAATGTAAATGTGGTCCCGTAGAAAGCCCCGTAGAACCAACATAACCAATTATCTGCCCTTGGGCAACGGTGGTGCCAACATTTACACCTTTTTGAAATCTGGACATATGTGCATAAAGAGTTTCAAATCCATTTGCATGTCTGATTTTTATATAATTCCCATATCCTTTGTTATAACTGCGCACTACTACCCTGCCCGCACCTGCTGCTGGAATTTTGGTACCAGTTGGGGCACGGAAATCAACCCCTTTATGAGCGCGAGTAAAACCTAATACCGGATGTTTGCGACGCATATTAAATTTACTTGAAATACTTGCGCCATCAATAGGTGTACGTTTTAATGATTTTATAGCGCCTTTACCTTCATCATCATAGTATCCATATTTTCCATCATCTTTTTCAAACCTATACATTTTTAATTTTCCACGTCTGTCCAGATGAGTATCAAATAAAACCGCAACTATACGACCACCATCAATTACTTGACCATCTAACATATTTTCTTCGTATAAAACAGTAAATTCTTGATCTGGCTGAATATCACGTTCAAAGTCTATTTCAAATGCTAAAAGATTAATTATTTCATATACCGTCCCGATTGGTATGCCTGCGTCAATTCCAGCCTGAACAAATATACCACCATTTGAAATAGTGCCTGATTTACGCACCAATCTGGTATCTTTCCTTACACTGATAACATCCGCATTCCATTTGCCATCTGCATCACAAGATAATTCCACCCGTTTCCAAGGGCCAGTTGAAAGAGTAATTTTATCCACAGGGGCATTTCCGTTTTTCTTTTTTATTACTAAAACATCTGAATTAGCACGTAAGCCTTTTACACCGCAATCTTGTTTTAATAAAGTAGCGATTGTATTAATATCGCCGCCAGATACGCCATGTTCTGTTAAAATTTTAGATAATGTGTCCCCAGCATTAACCTCAACATGAGTTTCAAGCGGTGTATCAATTATCAAACGACGTGCTGGTTTTATTACATACAGCAATATTGCCGCAATTGTTAAAAGCCCAGCCAAAATCAATAAAATTTTTGTTATCTTCTGCAGATTGAAATTTTTCATAGAAAAGATTATACTGATTTCATGAATTCAAATCAAGCATTCAAAATTTTAACAAAAGCCAGTAATACAAACAATGCCAGAATTATATGCAGAAAAATCTTTGGGCAAAAGGAAAAATTAAATATTCTGGAATCTTTGAAAATCTTTATTGCTGCGAAAAAATTAAAACGTGGTATACCAGTTGCTAAAATTATCAGAGAAAAATGGTTTTACGGATTATCTTTTTATACAAATAAATATACATTAGACCCCAGACCAGATTCTGAAACTCTGGTTGAAGCAGTTTTACAATCACAAAATTATAAAAACTTAAAAATTCTTGATTTGGGAACAGGAACGGGTTGTTTAATTTGTTCTATTGTAAAAAACCTGCCAGATGCAACGGGTATCGGAATAGATAAATCATACAGAGCTATTTGCGTTGCTAATAAAAATGTAAAAAAATTAGGTTTGAAAAATAAAATTAAAATTTTACATATGGATTTTAATAAACCGCTTAGTTTTGCACCAAAATCATTTGATATAATTATAAGCAATCCGCCATATATTGCCAATAATGATAAACGTGTAAATTTAGGCGCATCACATGATCCAAAAATCGCGCTTTATGCAGGAACAGATGGATTAGATGCATATTATACAATTGCAAAAAATGCGCGTATATTATTAAAACCAAATGGACGTATATTTTTAGAAATCGGAATAAATCAAGGAAAAAAAGTTCGCGAAATTTTCACAAAAAACAATTGGAAATTTGTTAAATCTTATAAAGATTTAAGTGGTATAGAGCGAGTATTGGAATTTATTTGACTTGATTTTTTTTAATTATTACACTTGATAGAAAATAAGGCTAAATTATGAAAAAA
Source organism: Alphaproteobacteria bacterium (assembly GCA_050943575.1). GTDB lineage: Bacteria > Pseudomonadota > Alphaproteobacteria > Rs-D84 > Rs-D84 > WRCA01. The sequence continues at coordinate 25,304 of JBMNPL010000006.1, read as the reverse complement.
TTCAATCAAAATTTTAAAAAATCAATTCCATGGATAATTTTATTTTGCATATTAATTGGTGTAATTATTTTTCAATGGACTAGTATATCTAATAATAACCCAAGCAAAATAATAAGTGTTGCTGGTGAATGTAATGGCTATGTTCAAAAAGATAAAACTGCTGTAACTTTACGAATTCAAACTTTGGCTGGGACTGGTGCTGAATCTATGGCACTGGCGCGTAATTCTTATAATATTGTTGTTGCGATGATAGAACAATTTGATAATATTGACAAGCAAACTATTCGTTGGGAATCATTTGAAAAAACAGAGTGGAAAAACAACACCCAAGAAACAATTGGAATTCAAACAATTATCAGCATTGATATATCCAGTAAAAATATTAAAGATATAGAAGATATTTTAAAATACGCGGAAAAAATTCCAAATGTATTTCCGGAAAATTTACGTATGTTTACATCAAATGAAAAAATGAAACCGGCATTAGATGCATGTATAAATGATGCTGTTCAAAACGCACGTGCCAAGGCAGAAATTATTGCAAAAAGCGAAGGTGTAAATTTAGGGGAAATGATTTCAGCAGAATATGGCGCGACGTATAATAATAATATATCACGACCATTAATGATGAAAACATTATCGGTTGAAAGTTTGAGTGATGCGGGACTTTTATCAACAGATTCTGAATTTTCTTTGACAATTAATGTATCTTTTGTGTTAAAGTAATTTTTATTGGGCATATGGCGGAATTGGTAGACGCGCTGGATTTAGGTTCCAGTGAAGAAATTCGTGGAGGTTCGACCCCTCTTATGCCCACCAAAATTAAAACCGCCAAAATGGCGGTTTTTTTATAATGTTTTTTGATTAGCTCTTTCACGCAAAATTTCTTGAACTCTTTCGCGTCTTTTTAGATCTTTTTGTTTGTTAAATGCTTCTTCTTTACGTTTATTTGTTATCTTAACTTCTTCTACATTTACATAATTTGCTTCTTCTTCAAGCTGACCATTTTCATAGTATGTTAAACATTTACCATGTTTATTACCATCTGCGTAATTTGCTTCTTCTCTAAGTTGATAATCAACGTCATAGTATATTAAACATTTACCATGTAGCTCACCATCTTTGTAATTTTCTTCTCCTGCAAGCTGACCATTTTCATAGTATGTTAAACATTTACCATGTTTTTTACCATCTTTGTAATTTGATTCTTCTCTAAGCTGATAACCACCGTCATGGTATATTAAATATTTACCATGTAGCTTACCGTTTAAATAATTTGATTTTTCTGCAAGCTTACCATTTTCATAGTATTTTAAATATTTACCATCTAGCTTATCATCTTTATAATTTGATTTTATCCAAAGTTGACCATTTTTTGTAAATGAATTATACAAACCATTTTTGCGTCCTTGATTATCAACTTCATAAATTTCTTTTAACATTCCATTATTATGATAATTTTTAATAATTTCTGACATAATAAATATCCTTTATTGTTTATTATATGAATATATAATACAAAATATATCAATTGTCAAATATTGTTAAAAAAAATTAATATTTACTAAAAAACCGCCAAAATGGCGGTTTTATTTAGAATCCAAATACCATACGTTGTTTAGATTGACGTTTTTTTTCATTACGTACGGCTTCTTCCTTCATACGTTTGCGTTTAGTAGTGGGTTTTTCATAACGTTGACGTTCTTTCATTTCGCGGTACAAGCCTTCTTTTTGAGATTTACGTTTTGATACACGTAAAGCTTGCTCTACATTATTATCGCGAACTAAAACTTTAACCATATATATTCACCCCCTTTACAAATCTTGGTGGAGCCAGTCAGACTCGAACTGACGACCCCCTGCTTGCAAAGCAGGTGCTCTACCAACTGAGCTATGACCCCAAATGCTTGCACATTTTATATGCTCAATTTATAAATGTCAAATAAAAACGCAACTCTTGACCAGATAATTTTTTTTCGCTAAACTTTAATCCATGCTAAAAAAACTTAAAAAATTTATTTTGGAATTATTCCAACCACAAGATGCCGATTCTAAAATCAAATGGTCCTTGTATGGTCGTGTATGGAACGAAATCGGAAAACCTCAATGGAAATGGATGCTGGCAGGAGTGCTTTGCACCATCGCTGCCGCAGGTGCCGAAGGATTCACAATTACACTGGTAAAACAAGTCGTAGACCAAGCTTTTATTGAAAAAAGTATGTCTTCTTTATATTTATTCGGTTTGCAAATTGTTGCCGCATTCGGTGCCAAGGGTATATTTAACTATTCCAAAGACTTAATTATGACCAAGGCTGGATTATTAACCAGTGCCAGACTACAAAACCGCATTTATTCCCATATGATGAGAATGGATATTTCAAAATTCTATGGTGGGGGAATTGGTAAACATTTAAATTACTTTGGTGTCCAAGGAAATGCTGTCCAAGGATTAGTAACAGGTACAATTATCCAAGCCATTCAAAATATCGCTACACTTATCATAACCATTGGTATTATGATTTATTATGCACCACAAATGTGCGCAACACTTTTATTTTTAGTGCCCGCCATTATAATTCCAATTATATTTATAACTCGCAAAAAACGTCGCCTATCCCGTCAATCTTTTGGTATCGCAAATAAAGTATCACAACATTTAAATCAAACCTTGCAAGGTATTAAAACAATCCAAGCATTCAGTAATGAAGAACGTGAAACAAAAAAATTCGCAGAAGCCATTCATAGTGCTAATCGCAACGCTTATCGCAACGTTCAAACATCCGCACTACAATCTCCATTACTAGAAATTATGATTTCTATCGGACTTTGTATTTCATTGATTGCTGGCGGGCATTTTATAGCAAACGATATATTAACTGTTGGTGATTTTACCGCTTTCTTGCTTGCATTAACCGCGGCATATAAACCAGCAAAATCTATTACTGGATTAAACAACAGTGTTCAGCACGGATTGCTAGCAGCTGATGTTTTGTTTGAATATCTGGATAGCGAACCCGATATAAAAGACGCGCCAAACGCCATAGAATTAAAAAAAGGCGAAATGTCCATAGATTTTAAAAATGTTTATTTTTCTTATATACCAGGGGAACCAGTTTTAACAAATGTAAATATAAATGCACCCGCAGGTTCTGTAATTGCATTTGTTGGACCATCAGGCGGTGGAAAAACAACAATATTTAATTTGCTTGAAAGATTCTATGAACCACAAAAAGGTCAAATTTTAATCAATGGTAAAAGTATAAAAAAATATACATTGCAATCATTGCGTGAAAACATAGCAGAAGTTTCCCAAGATGTGTTTTTATTCAACGGCACAATCGCTGATAATATAAAATACGGCGCACCTAGTGCCACCAAAGAACAAGTAGAAAAAGCTGCCAAGGCTGCCAATGCACATGAATTTATTATGAAGTTCCCAAAAAAATACTCTACATCTGTTGGTGAACGCGGACAATTATTATCAGGTGGGCAAAAACAACGTATTGCTATTGCACGTGCTATATTAAAAGATGCACCTATTTTATTATTGGACGAAGCAACCAGTGCGCTAGATACACAAAGTGAAAAATTAATTCAAAGTGCATTAAAAAAATTAATGATTGGGCGCACTACTTTTGTCATTGCCCACAGATTATCAACTATTTTGGACGCTGATCAAATCTGTGTTGTACAAGGCGGTAAAATTATAGAACGTGGAACAGATGCTGAATTAGTCGCACTGGATGGAGAATATAAAAAATTGCGTGATATACAATTTAGGAAAACAAAGTAAATGAAAGAAGTACAAGAAAATATTTCAGGACAGCAATTAAGTGAAGCATTAAGCGAACGTTATTTGGCTTATGCTGTATCTACTATTGTTTCGCGCGCACTACCAGATGTTCGTGATGGATTAAAACCTGTTCATCGTCGTATTCTTTATTCAATGCTGCGTAATAAATTAACACCTGCGGCGGCTTTTCGTAAATGCGCGAAAGTTGTTGGTGATGTTTTAGGATCTTATCATCCACATGGTGATACTTCGGTTTATGATGCTTTGGTTCGTCTAGCGCAAGATTTTTCTGTACGCTATCCATTAATTGATGGTCAGGGAAATTTTGGAAATATTGATGGAGATCCCCAGGCTGCATATCGTTACACTGAATCAAAAATGACTGATGCTGCAATGTTAATTATGGAAGGTCTGGACGAAGATAGTGTTGATATGATGCCAAACTTTGACGGCACAACATTAGAACCAACCGTTATGCCGGGCGCATTTCCAAACTTGCTGGCAAATGGCTCTATGGGAATTGCTGTTGGTATGGCTACAAATATTCCAACTCATAATGTTTCTGAAATATGCGACGCATTAAATTTAATGATTGATAAACCAGATAGCACAACAACACAAATTATGAAAAAATTAGTTGGGCCTGATTTTCCAACTGGTGGAGTTTTAATAGATGATTTTGAAACAATTGTAAAAAATTACGATACTGGACGTGGTGCATTTCGTGTTCGTGCAAAATGGAAGTCCGAAGATTTAGGTCGTGGGGTTTATCAAATTATAATTACAGAAATTCCTTATGGGCTTGAAAAACAAAAATTAATAGAACAAATCGCCACATTAATTGATGCAAAAAAATTACCATTAATTGACGATATTATGGATGAATCAACAACTGATATTCGTATTGTTATTACTCCAAAAAATCGCAATATACCAGCAGAAAAAGTAATGGCACACTTATTCGCAGTTACACCATTAGAATCACGTTTTAATATGAATTTTAATGTTATTGACAGCACAGGTGCGCCACGCGTTATGAAAATCGGTGAAGTTTTAACCGAATTTTTAGCACATCAAAAAAATGTTTTAATACGCAGAACAAATTGGCGCTTGGGAAATATTGAGCGTAGATTAGAAATTTTAGCAGGGTTATTAATTGTATATTTAAATCTAGATCGTGTAATTGAAATTATCAGAACCGAAGATGAGCCAAAAGAAGTTTTAATGCAAGAATTTCAATTAAATGAAATTCAAGTAGAAGCCATATTAAATACTCGCTTGCGGTCTTTAAGAAAATTAGAAGAAATGGAAATTCGTAAAGAGGATAAATCATTACGAGAAGAACAAAAAAATCTGCAATCTTTATTAGCATCTGATGAACTGCAAAATGAACAATTAAAAGCTTGGTTTGCAGATATAAAAAAACAATATGATAAAAAAACTGATTTAGGTCGTCGTCGTACAATTTGGGAAGTCACCGGAGAAGAAGAAGTTATTAATCCAGAAGAATTTATTGAAAAAGAACCTTTAACAATTATATTATCCGCAATGGGTTGGATACGCGCCGCCAAAGGACATTTAGCATTGGATGCGCTAGATGCAAAATATAAAGAAGGTGATGAGCCAGCATTCGCATTCCATGCACAAAGTACTGATAAAATCAATTTATTTACATCTAATGGGAAAATGTTTTCTATTCCTGCGAACACATTACCATCTGCGCGTGGATTTGGTGAATCTGTTCGTATGATGGCAGATATTGGTGCAGATGAAGAAATTGTAAATGCCTTTGTTTTAGATACAGATGAAAAATACCTACTAGTTGCACGACATGGAACAGGCTTTATTGTATCTGGAGAAAATTGTTTGGCACAAACACGTAGCGGTAAACAAGTTATGAATACAACTGCTAAAAACCCAGCAAGTATGTGCATACCAAAAAACAATGGTGAAATGCTGGCAATTATAGGTAGTAATGATAAATTACTGATATTCTCGGCTGATCAAATTCCAGAAATGGTACGAGGCAAAGGTGTTATTTTACAAAAATATAATGCTGAACGAACTTATGTTATGGATGTAATGTTCTTTAATTCCACAGAAGGCTTTGGATGGACAACTGGACGTGGTCGCACAGTTTTAGATGATTGGTCGCCATGGGTTGCTAAACGCGCATCCCAAGGGCAAACAATACCAGTTGGATTTCCACGTAGCGGAAAATTTAACAAATAAGTTAACAAGAATTTTAATAAAAAACTGATGGCAAAAAAAAATATACCTGAAAAATTTCCAATTGAATGCGGGTTAATTAATAATCCATATTCTTTATTTGGATATTTGCGTAAAAATTTTTATAAGTTTTTTGGATGGGTTTTTATTATATACGCTTTATTTTTTATAATAAAGCAAATTGGTTTTAGAATTTTTCCAGCAATTGAATTACAATTACTGACAAAACTTTTAAGCACTCAACATAATAATTTTTGGTATTCTGTAATAGTTGTTTTAAGTATAATTCTATTCGTAAATTTATTCCTTTATTTATGCAATATTATTCACGAACTTATTTGGCAACGTTTACGTCCTAAATCTCGCACTGCTATCACATTAGATTTAACTAACTATTTACATTGCCAATCTATCGGATTTATCAATGACAAAATGTTAGGCAAAATAAGTCAACAAGTAAATAATATTGCTATAAATTCCTTAAATATTATAAATATTGCATTTGTTCATATGGGGGCAGATTTAATAGCTTTTTTTATATCAATTGCATTAGTAGTTCGTATGCATTGGACAATTGCTGTTGTTTTAGGTTGTATGGCTTTAATACGTTTAATATGGTTTTTTATAAACTTTAAAAACATAATCTCAACACACAGAAAATATGCATCTGCGGTTAGTCAAATTTATGGATCTGTAACGGATACTTTTAGTGGCAGTATGAATGTGCGTGCTTTTTCAGGAAGAAAAAAAGAATTAAATTTACTATCAAATGTCTTGGGAGATTATAATAAAAAATATCAAACTTTTATGTTAGCAAATAGAATTCATTGGGCACCACTTGCGTTTTTAGAAAAATTTGCATTTGTCATTGTAATGTTTTTATGTGTTTTTTATTTCTACAAAGGATTTATGCAATTGGATCAAGTTGCATTTATAATCGGTGCATTTAATGCTATAAACTCATCTATTAGAAATTTTATAGAAAAGTTATCCGAGTTATTAAAAATAAGTTCTGAAACATATCAAAATTATTATGAATTAAACGGACAAATATCTGTACAAGATGAATCAAATGCACCAAAACTACAAATTAAAAATGCCGAAATTGATTTTTCTGATGTATATTTTAGATATGATAACAAATCGCCAATGGTGTTGCGTAAATTTTCAATGCATATCAAAGATGGAGAACATATAGGCATTGTTGGTGCATCAGGTGGGGGTAAATCAACAATTATAAAATTATTGATGCGACTTTATGATGTAACTAGCGGGGAAATAAAAATAGATGGTCAAAACATTTCGCAAGTTTCATTAAAATCTTTACGTAAAAATATTGCGTTTATTCCCCAAGATACCGCTTTATTTAATCGAACAATTTTGGAAAATTTACGATATGCTCGTGATGACGCAACAATGGCAGAAGTTCGTCGTGCAGCAAAATTCGCTGGTGCACATGATTTTATTATGCAACAACCCGAAGGTTATAATACAATGGTTGGTGATCGTGGTATAAAATTAAGTGGCGGACAACGACAAAGAATTGCTATTGCTCGTGCATTTTTACAAAAAGCACCAATAATCTTGATTGATGAAGCAACTAGCGCTTTGGATAGCGAAACTGAAAAAATTATTCAACGCAGTTTAAATAAAATTTCCAAAGGTAAAACGGCTCTGGTAATTGCGCATCGTTTAAGCACACTTAGCACAATGGATAGAATTATAGTATTGGATAAGGGACGAATTGTTGAAACAGGGACACATAAACAATTACTACGAAAAAATGGGAAATATGCTCAAATGTGGAAAAATCAAACAGGTGGATTTGTAAAGGGATAATTATGGGAATTTTTACAAAAATAAAATCTTTATTTATAAAAAAACGTTTGGATAGTGAAACACTAGATCAACTGCTTGATGCATTAATTATGGCAGATATTGATCCAAATATTGCTTCGGATGCGGTTAAAAAATTACGTGCAAAATTCAAACCAGAAGACAATACAACTGATACAGAAGTTAAAAATGCTTTAATGGAAATTTTACGCCCATACGTTGAAAAATTAATACAAAAAACAAAACCTGAAAACAAAAAATCTCCGCATGTAATTTTAGTAATTGGTGTAAATGGCGCAGGGAAAACAACAACTATTGGAAAAGTTGCGAAAAAATGGATTGATAATGGTAAAAAAGTTATAATTGGCGCATGCGATACTTTTCGCGCAGCAGCCGGCGAACAATTGGACGTTTGGGCAATGCGTGCTGGCGCAAAATTAATTTGTGGAAAATCAAATGATCCAGCCGCAACCGCATACGCTGCTATTGAAGCTGGAATTTCAGATAATGTTGATATTGTAATATTGGATACAGCCGGCAGATTACATAATCGTACTGATTTAATGGATGAATTAACTAAAATAAATCGTGTAATAAAAAAACTAGATGCGGATGCACCGCATGAAACTTGGTTAGTTTTAGACGCAATGACCGGAAAAAATGCAACTGCACAAATTTCTCATTTTAATAAAGATGGAACTTTAACAGGTTTAATAGTTACAAAAATGGATTCTACTAGCAAAGGTGGTTTTTTAATTTCTTATGCGGCAAACGAAAAAAATCCATTACCAATTTATGCAATTGGATATGGTGAAAAAATTTCCGATTTGCGCGAATTTAATACTGATGAATATTTGAAAAAACTTTTAGATTTATAATTATTTTTTCAAACATAAATTAAGCCATCATTTTAATAGACCAAATTTTACTTTCCTTGGTATCAGATCTACTAGTTAAAATAATAGGTGGTAAATTTTCATTACCGACTATAAATCCAGCTGTAATAAATCCTCCAAAAATAGTTAAACTTTTATAAAGTGCATTACTTTGGTCAATATTATCACAAATTAAAATATCTGGTCGCAAAGCACCATCTATCTTTTTTAATTTGGCTGAATCAGAAAAACACACATCCAAAGCATTATGAGTTGTGCGAATACCTTGAAAATTATTCGCGACAAATTTTTCTAATTCTGCAGCATCCAATGAAGATTTGATTTTTTTATCTATTTTTGACGAAGGTGTTAAAAAATTAACAATCGGGAAATCCGACAAACCAATACGACGCGCCAAAGCAATTGCATTTTTTGTAATTTCTTGTTTATCTTGTAAAGTTGGTGCAATATTTAACGCGCTATCAGTTATAATTATCGGAGAAAAATTATCACGTTTAAAAACACCACAATGAGAAATAAATCCACCGCCAAAATTTTTATTTATTTCTAAAACACGACGCATAAAATCACTAGTTTCTATCAAACCTTTCATAATTATGCAATTTTCAAAATTATCATACATATAAAATTCTTCTAGTGTTAAATTTTCTACTGATATTATATTAAAATCAATTACATCCGATTGATTAATACCAATATCTCCATCACCAATTATTAATAATTTTTTCATTACTTATCCTTTGATTACAATAAAAGAGGCGAATTTAATTCGCCCCTTTTTCTAAAAAACAAATTGTTTTTATTTCAACGCTTGTTGAATTTGAGCTGATGAAATAGCACCTGGGAAAGCTTGATCGCCAACAATCAAGAATGGAGTTCCATTAATCCCGAATTCTCTTGCTAATTCGCCAACTTCTGCTAGTTCACCAGATACTACATCACTTTTCATATCTGTTTCTAAACGTGCTGTATCACAGCCCGCTTTTTTAGCAGCAGCCATAACGTTCTTTACAATTGTTTTTTCTATTGCTTCTTGAGATTGACCTTTTAAATCTGAAGGCCAATAGTTTTTTTCCATCAAGCTACTATTTAATGCATCAACATCACAACCTTGCATTTTTGCAGCAATCATTGCACGTGCTGGGGAATCAGATAATATCCCATGTATTGAAAAGTTTTTTACAACAACACGAACATCTTTGTTGTTTTTTATAACTTTTTTCAATTCATTGTTTACACGACGGCAATATGGACAAGAATAGTCTGTAAAGACAAAGATTGTTTTTTTAGCATCTTTATTACCCAAAATTGGGGCATGACGCATCATTTTATTACCATGTTTTTTAACATGTTTTCTGATTTTTTTGCTAGTTTCTCTTTGTTCGCCGGCTTGCATCCCTGTAACCATATCACGCAAAATACCAGGATTGGTTTTTGTTAGATAGCATGGGGTCCAAATACGTGCGACACCAATAATTAATAATACTATAGCAATCAGTTTAATTAATCTTTTAGCAATCAACTGTGATATAGTCATTTGTTTTTTAGGATCATGTTTAATTAACATAGAACCAAACATGTATAAGGCAACTGCAATTATCAGCACCAATATTGTCCAAGTCATTTTTTCTCCTTTTTTGTTTTATGACAAGTAAAGGATAGCAACTTATTTGAAACAAATGCAAGGGGAAAATTAAAAATATTAAAAAATAATTTACGCGGCTTTTTTCATGCCAATTTTTGCTTCACGTAATAATTTACGCAAGGAGTCTATTGGAACTAAATTACCATCTCTGCGCTCGGCTGACCAGTAATCCCAACCATTAAAACTAACTGTTTTTTGTAATTTAGCAGCCATTACATGTATTGAACCTTTGCCTAACAAAGCATGTGATAATTGACCATCTTTTGTAATCATTACCCTATCGCCATTGGCACCTATGAGGGTTTGTCCAGCATAAAGCATTCCAGCACTTAATAATTCTTTGAATGGGATTCTTATTTCTTCACGTTTGGCTGGGACTTCTATTTCTGATAAATCTACAGGTTTTATATCTATAATTCTATTTTGCGCTGCTGTTATATATTCTGATTCTTTTTCAATACCTATCCAATTTCGTCCTAATTCCTTTGCCACTGCACCTGTTGTTCCACTACCGAAAAAAGGATCTAGAATTATATCCCCTGCTTTTGTACTAGATAAAATAATTCTACGTAATAAATCTGCGGGCTTTTGTGTAGGATGTAAACTTTTTCCATTTTCATCTTTTAATCTTTCTGAACCTAAACAAATATCTATTTCCCAATCACTGCGCATTTGCTTGCCGCCATTGAATTTTTTCATAGTATCATAATTAAATGTATATTTACCTGTTTTTTGTGGAGTTGCCCAAATAAGAGTTTCATGAGCATTTGTAAATCTAGTTCCTCTAAAATTTGGCATAGGATTAGTTTTAACCCAAACAATATCATTTAAAATCCAAAAACCTAAATCTTGTAATATTGCGCCAACACGAAAAATATTATGATAACTACCAATAACCCATAATACACCATCTGGTTTTAATATTCTTTTGACTTGTGTCATCCATTCACGAGTAAATTCATCATATTCTGCGATAGATTCGAAAGAATCCCATTCATCACGAACAGCACGTGCAGCAGTTTGATCTTCTGGACGATATAGCGTTTTATGTCCCAGTTGTAAATTATAAGGTGGATCGGCAAAAACTGCATCAATACATGCATCTGGCATGTTTTTCATATGGGCAATGCAATCGCCTTGTAAAATTTTATTTTTCCATTCTCTCACATTGCATTATACCATAAAAAACGCATTATTTTATATACTAAATTTAATAAATATATATTTGCTTGATTTTTTTTGTTTTTTGAATTCTAATAGCAGGTAATGAAAACTATTATATCTCTTACATCATATCCGCCACGTATTAATATAGTATCACAAACTATTGTTTCTTTGTTAGCGCAAAAACCTGAACCTGATTTAGTTATTTTACATCTGGCTGAATCTGAATTCCCTAATAAAAAAATACCTAAAAATCTAACTGATATAGTTAAAAAGAATAAAAAATTTCAAATTCGTTGGACCAAAGACATTAAATCTTATAAAAAATTAATACCAACATTACGAAAATTTCCAGAAGATATTATTGTTATTGCGGATGATGATGTTATTTATCCATCCGATTGGTTGGCGCAATTAATAGCAACACATAAAAAATATCCAAATGCTGTGATTGGGCATCATATTTATCGTATAAATTTAAACAAACCATATCGTAAATGGTGCAAAATACAAAATAAAATTTGGCGACAATGGTTTTTTGGACGACCAAGTTTTAAAAATTTTGCAACAGGTGTCGGGGGTATACTTTATCCACCACATTCTTTACACCCTGATGTATTTAATGAAAAATTATTTAGAAAAATTGCACCAACAAATGATGATGTTTGGTTTTGGGCAATGACATTATTAAACGGAACAAAAATAACAATCGCTCAAAAACCTATTAAAAATTTACCATTTATTGCTAACTCTCAAAAAACGAGCTTATGGGAAGAAAATCAAAATGGTAAAAACGAAAAATGTTTAAATGCTATAATTGAACATTATCCTCAATTAAAAAAGTTAATATAAAATTAAAAAGGAAAAATATTTATGAAAATTCTTGTAGCTTTACATATTTTTTATCAAGACCAGGCAGATTATTTTGCATCTCAATTTGATAATTTAAAAGATATAGATTGTGATTTTGTAATAACAACTTCTGATGACACTCCAGAATTGCGTGAAAAATTTGCACGATTTAATCCCAGAATATTAAAGGTTTTAAATCATGGTTTAGACGTTGGACCTTTTTTCTATGCTTTGGAAAATACTGATATTTCCAAATATGATTTTATAATAAAAATTCATGCAAAACGGATTGTTCGTCGTGGGTATAAGAAGAATCCTGCGGGTTGGTTTGCATTAGGGAAATGGTGGAGAAATCTGTTGGTGGAATCATTAATCGGCAGCCCAGAAATAATTAAAGAAAATTTAAAAACATTTGCAAATAATCCAGATATAAATATGCTGGGAAGTCCTTATTTTATTGCAAAGGTCAGATCTATTGAAAAAAATCTGGATAAATACTTAAAAATATCCAACGATTTGAAATTAAATCCACCATTAAAAGTTAATAATCTTTATGTTGAAGGAACTATGTTCATGGCGCGGACAAAAATATTTCCGCCAATGCTATCGAAAATCCATTTTTCAGATTTCAAAAAATCTAATGTTTATGATAAACATTCAGACGAGTTACCATATTTTATGGAACGTTATTTTGGGTCAATGGGCGAAAAAATAATGCCAGGTGCATCAAATAAAAAATTTGAAAAATTATCAAAGCTTTTTGGAATACGCAGGTTTTTCTTTCAGAGTTTTCAAACAAATTCTGGTAAACACATTATCCGTATTCTTGGTCTTCCGGTATGGTGGAAAAAAATTAAAATATAAAAATGTTATTTTTCAAATTTTGATTTTTTTGGGAATAATTTTTTTATTTCTTTTATGTTTTTTGCAAAAACTTCCCCGTCATTTACACAAAACATCTTTGGTTTTATTTTTCGTAATTTTTTTATATTTTTTACATCATAAAAATCATATTTTACCGGTAAAATAAATTCTGCAATTTTACGAATAAATGTTTTTATCCATGGTTCATTAGCATGTAAAACCAACCGCTTTTTACCAAACCGCCATGGCAATACAATTGTATTTCTTCCCAAAGCATTATTATAAAGTGTCATAAACAATCGTTGAATATTTCGCGGCTCGCGAAAAGGCGTTAATGTAGATTCTTCTAACTCTGACCAAAACTTTTTTATTGCCGAATTAAATTGAGTTTTAGTATAAGGATCAAAAGCATGCGACAGGGTCATATTATACTTTTTCCTAGTTGCATCCAGCACAATATTTCTTGCATTTTGAACGCCTGTCCCGATTAATGAATGGCTTTTTCTCTTTCTGCTTTCCTTTAATATTAAAATTGGATTGCCTTTAATATCAAAAAAGAAATCTGGTGATACAGGCGCCCCCAGAATCATATCATCATTCGCATAAATAAACTTTTCAGAAAGTCCTGGAATTTTTGATAAAAACATTTCTATCGCGGCCGAATTAAAAAAATCTGGATATTTTTTTGGTATAATACTTGTCTGTGACACTATTGAAACTTTGGGATTATTTATATTTAACCATTTCGGGGTTTGGTCTTTTGTAACAATATAAATATGATTTATCCATGGCATAAATTTTTCAACAGAACGCAGAGAAAATAAAAGCTCATCATTGTCATCAAACCGACCACCTAATGCGGATTTATGGACTGATTTGCCAGCATCAAGCAAAGCTTTCTGTTTTATTGCCAGCCATTTTGGATCATTCCCATCAACCCATAAATATACCAAATCGATTTTTTTGTTTTCTTCCATAATCTTCTCCATTATTACTTTTTATTCTAGACAATTGTTTATTTTTTTACTAGTATTTTCTTTTATGAGATGCCCATATTGCAACAGTACTGAATCGCAAGTTAGAGATTCCCGCCCAAATGAAGAAGACGGAACAATTCGTCGCAGACGCGTTTGCAGTGAATGCGGTGCAAAATTCACCACAATTGAACGGGTTCAATTGCGGGATATCATGGTACGCAAGACTGGCGGCTCGCTGCAACCGTTTGATCGTGAAAAATTGGCCAGATCCATCCGAATCGCATGCCGTAAACGTGATGTATCCGAAGAACAAATAGAAAAATTTGTAACCAGTATTCATCGCAGGTTAGAGGCTGAAAATGATGAATCTGTATCCAGTGAGCAAATTGGTGAAATGGTATCTGAATCTTTATTAAATTTGGATCCTATTGCTTTTATTAGGTTTGCTTCGGTTTATAAAAAATTTAATAAAATATCAGACTTTCAAAAAATCATTGGTAAAATCCAAGATAGTACGGAAAACGAGAAAAAATCTGAATCGCAAAAAAAATATAAAACATCTTTATTTTAAAATGAGAAAAATTATTCCTATATTTTTAACAACTTTTGTTTTGTCATTTATAGTGTCGGGGGCGCAAGCCGTTGAATTACCAAAAATTTTATCTGAATCTGATGCCACAATTTATAAAGAAATATTCAGATTACAAGCTGCAGAAAAAATATCTGCCGCGATAGAAATAGAAAAATCTTTAAAAGATCCTATTTTAAAATGCGAAGTTCTTTATCAAAGATATACTTCTAAAACATATCGTAGCAAGGGTAAAGAATTAGCTGCATGGATGCAAAAATGTTATAACAAACCAGGGGCAGAACGTATTGCAAAAATTGCAAAAATAAAAAAAGCATCAGTTCGTTCACCAAAACTACCAACACCGGATGTTAGATTCAAAGATATTGGGGCGAAATCAGAATCTTGGACGACAAAAGAATATTCGGGTGCAACTGCTGGAAAAATAAAACAATTTAAAAAAGTGTTATCCAGGGGAAGTACAAAAAATGCCAGACATATTTTAGAAGATAAGAAGTTTGTTAAATCATTATCCAAGGCAGATTATGGAAGACTAGCCGGCAGACTTGCATTTATTTATTATACAAACGGTGAAATTGAACTTGCGAAAAAATTCGGGCAAATATCAGCAAATGAAAAATCAGAATATGGTCTTTGGACTATGGGGTTAATAGCATTCAAAGAAGGCAAGTTTGATGAAGCAGAAGCAAAATTTAATGAAATGACAAATCTAACACAATTGAATGATGCCCGAAAAATAGAGGCTTTATTCTGGGCTGGACGATCGGCAGAAATGGCTGGAAATAATGGAATTGCTAAAAAACATTGGCGAATTGGTATGAAACGCCCACAATTATTTTATGGTACTTTATCAGCCGCGATGTTAGATAAAACCCCAGAATATGAATTTTTTGATAAAGGTATTTCTGATGACGATATAGAACAAATAATTAATACTGGATATGGTAAAACTGCATTGGCATTTTTACAAATTGACGATAAAGTCAGGGCTGAAAAATATTTAGCTTTATTAGCTACTAAAAATGCTTCGGATAAAATGTTACACGCATTATATTCTTTATCATCAACAGAAAAATTACCACGTATGTCAATGCAAATGGCTGGCCTAGTTCGCAATCGTGGAATTATGGAAATTGATCAAAATGTTATTTTTGGGGCACAATATCCATTGCCTGATTGGGAGCCGATGGGCGGATGGAGTATTGATCGTGCATTACTTTTTGCAATAACCAGACAAGAATCTGGCTTTAAAACTTCGGCAAAATCAGTTAAAGGGGCAAAAGGCGTTATGCAAATGATGCCTAAAACAGCAAAGATGGTGGCAAAACGAAATAATGTTCATATATCTAAATTAGATATTTCAAAACCAGAACACAATATGTTTTTGGGACAGCAATACATTGTTGATTTATTAAATTTACCTCTTATTGATAAAAACATTATAAAAATGCTTGCTGCTTATAATTCTGGTGAAGGTTCCGTAATGAAATTTGAAAAAAGATTTCAAACTGACGATCCTTTATTATGGATAGAAAGTTTTCCTCATGTTGAAACTAGAAATTATATTAAACGTGTAATTTCAAATTTGTGGTTATATCGTGCAAAATTAGATCAACCATTAACTGGTCTTGAAGAATTAGCAGATGGAAAATGGCCTATGTATTCCAGCGAGGATGAATTTGTTAAAAGTCAGATAACAGATAAAACTATATAATTTTTTCTTTATTATATTTTGAAAATTTGTATAAAATTAAATTTATGAAAGATGTTCCAAATTTTAATATTGAACGAGAGATAAATAAAGAATTTATCGCTGGTGTTGATGAAGCGGGACGCGGTCCTTTATGTGGTCCAGTTGTTGCTGCGGCTGTAATATTTAAATCAATGTCAGATAAAATGCCATTAATTATGGATTCTAAAAAAATGAATCATCGAGAGCGACAAATTGCTTTTGATTGGATAATGGAAAATTGTTTTGTTGGTATTGGAAAATGCGATCCAAATGAGATTGATTCAATAAATATTTTACAAGCCAGCATGTTGGCGATGAAACGCGCTATTGATAATTTACCCAAACGTCCAAATTTTGTTTTGATAGATGGCAACAGATTACCACAAAATATTATTGGACGTGCAATAGTTAAAGGTGATTCTAAATCTCTTTCTATTGCTGCTGCAAGTATAATAGCCAAAGAAACTCGCGATAAAATTATGCAAGATTTAGCACTTTTATTTCCTCAATATGGCTGGGAGAAAAATGCTGGATATCCCACACCAGAACACTTGCGAGCAATCAAAGAATTTGGTATTAATGAACATTATAGAAAGAGTTTTAAGCCAATAAAGGATTTGTTATGAATATTAGAACTATAAATGAATTAGGCGATATTCGGGGAAAATTTATTTTATTACGAGATGATTTTAATGTTCAAATTAAAAATGGAAAAATTATAGATGCGTTTCGTATTGATCAATCTATGCCAACTATTAACTGGTTGCGTAAATCGGGGGCACGCGTTGCTATATGTGCACACTTGGGTCGCCCTGGGGGCACATTTAATCCTGAATATACATTGCGTCCGGTTGCAGATTATTTAAAAATTCCGCTTATTTCAGATTGTTTGGATAAATCTTTTATGGATAAGATGCAAGATGGGGATGTTGTCCTTTTAGAAAACGTCAGGTTTTATATGGAAGAGGAAGAAAATGATTTAGAATTTGCGAAAAAATTAGCATCAGGATTTGATATTTTTATAAATGATGCATTTGCAGTATCACATCGTGCTCATGCCAGCACCCAAGGTATTACAAAATTCTTGCCATCTTATGCTGGAAAATTATTATCCGACGAAATAGAAAAATTAACATTAATTATGGAAAATCCGATTAGACCATTAATTGGAATAATTGGTGGTGGAAAATTAGATACAAAAATAAATATTTTAGAATCATTGGCTAATCGTTGTGATACTTTAATAATTGGCGGGGGATTGGGAACAGCATTTGCATTATCCAGTGGACAGTATAATTGGACGGATGATTTATATAAATCAGAATATAAACCAGTTATAAAAAAAATCTTGGAAACTGCTAAAAATAAAGGTTGTAAAATAATAATACCGATTGATAAAGGTACAGGATTACAACTAGCAGAAACTGCGAAACGCACAGATAAATTATTATCTAATATTTCAGAAAACGATGTAATTATGGACGATGGGCCTTTATCTGTGGAACAATATAAGCAAGTGATTGATGACGCAAAAACACTTGTATGGAACGGGACATTGGGCAAGTCTGAATGGGGTGATATTTGGGGTCGCAGCACATTTGAAATGATAAGGTATATCGCCAAGAGAACAAAGGATGGTAAATTAATTTCTATTATAGGTGGTGGTGATTCTGTTACAGCAACCGAGGTTACTGACACAAAACAAGATATGACTTATATTAGTACAGGTGGTGGAGCATTTTTAGAATTTATAGAAGGAAAGAATTTACCAGGAATATCAGCATTAAAGAAAAAATAAAAACCGCATAATCGCGGTTTTTATTTTTTAAGGGTTAGGGTCAGGTTCAGTAGATTCAGGTCCAATCTCTTCTCCTGTCGCGCATACATACAAAGTATTATTAGTATTTTTTTGTATATTTTGACCATTAGTGGTACATACACATTTAGCTAAATCATAATCCCATACAGAACCTGATGGACAATTACATGT
Organism: Alphaproteobacteria bacterium; assembly: GCA_050943575.1. Classification (GTDB taxonomy): domain Bacteria; phylum Pseudomonadota; class Alphaproteobacteria; order Rs-D84; family Rs-D84; genus WRCA01. Next base: position 6,737 of record JBMNPL010000006.1, on the reverse strand, counting down.
TTTAGTTCCAGCACTCCAATTAGTTGAATACGGGCATTTACAAGTAGAAGAATCGATAGACCATGCTGTAGATATTCCATCAGAATTATTTGCAGTATAACATACTGTTTCATAAATTAATTTTTCAGCTGTCCCACCTATCGCCGTTCCTGCACAAGGTTCAGCTATTGCTTTACATGCATTATAAATTGAATTTGAAACATAACCCAAATTCATCCAGCTATCACCAATAATTGCGCCATTATTAGTTAAACATGTTTGAACAGAAGCTTTACAAGTTGATGCGTAATCTGCAATTAAAGCATCTTGCCTACTTTTAATTTTAGTTAATGCTTGGGCCATAAATTCACGAACTATAACATTATCTTGTTTATAAGTTTTATTACTACCTGTTCCTGTAAATGTATAATTTTGACATTTTTTAAGAACATTTACACACATACCAGTTTCCATACCATTAGTATCTATATTACCAATTTTTGTTGCCAAGAAACCAACCATATTTGTTGAATCTAATGTACCAGTTAACCCATCATTTATAAATCCAGCTAATCCATTAGGACCCGTCCATGCGGCATCCCAAGCCTCATCCAATCCGTCAATTATACCATCGCCAATTGTTGTATTCATAACAATTTCGCCATCAACTATATATTTGCCTGTTGGATCCAAACATTTATCATAATCTGAACCGCATACATAATCAGACTGCATACAAGTATCTAATTCATTTATGCATCCACGCATATCATATACATTTTTATTCCTAGCAACTGCTAAACGTGCTTTTTGTAAAACTGATTTAGCATTCAAAATAGTACGTCTCATTTGAGTAATTGAATCATTTAATTGCCCTTCATACTGAATACATTTATTATCAATCGCCAAATCATAAGAACTTGATACTAACTTTGTATCAACACCTTGTTTTTTACAAGTATCAAGTACTGATGCCTTGCACCGAGCAGATGCAGTTTTATAAAGTTCCGCACCACGTTGATTAGAAATATTATCAGATGTACCAAACAACGAAGATAAATCTAAACCGCTATCAAATGTAAAATCAAGATTAGAAAAATCAAAATCAAATGCATTATTAAGCCCAGTGCTGCTACTTGGTTTTATATCAACAACTAATTTTAATATCTGATCCAAATCATTCTTTAAAGCGGATGTATCTTGAGTTCCGGACATAGCTGCTTCAGCCTCGGTCTGAGTAAATAAAGATATAACTTCTTCCTTGGTCAATCCCAGATATTGAATTTGCATCGCGACTTTTTGTAATTCTTCGGTTGCTGATTTTAAAACATTTTCAGTATTCAAATATTTATTTACATTACTAGAACAACTACAAAGCCCCTGATTTGCATCCAAAACATTACAGAAATTATCCATACAAGAAAAATATTGAGCCTTGCAAAAATCTGTTAATTGGGCAATTTCTTCCATACTTATTCCAGTATCCACAGCAGAAGATGATGTTGTTCCAACAGATGCTGCCGATGCAGTACGCACACCCAAGGCTGACGATGGACGAATAGCAATCCTGTTTGAATTATACAAAGGGGTGGCTGAACTTGAATTTGAAGTGTATAAAGGCACAGCATAACGCGCTGTATTTACACTGGGGGCTGTTGATGTTTGACGCGACGAAACAGTTCCTGAATTTGGATTTGCCATATTACGAATACTTGCAGAAGCATTACGTGAAGCCACTGCACGACTGGGCGTATTAACACGTGTTGTGGTTGCAACAGGTGCCGAAGCAACAGCACGTGTAGCACTGCGACTAGTAATTGTACGTGGGCTAACTGTTGTTGGTGTAACAATAGGTTGAATTACTGGCTGTACTGGTGTTTCAACTTCTGCCAAAGATGCGGAATCATCAACAACTTGACTTTCCAGTTCTTCTACTTGTTCCCAGTAATTATCGGGCACAACTTCGGCATAAGCAGGCAGACAAAATAAAGCAATTAATACAGCTGTAAATCTTTTCATAGAAAACTCTCTTATTCCTTGTATTTGATTATATCATAAAATCAAGGATATTGTAAATCAAAAAATACTGCCGGTGAGTGTTTATTTTGCTTTAAATATCTATAAAAATCATTGAATTATTATTTATTACTAATTGCCAAAAAATTTTTATTTATTATCAAATTACTTTTTTTCAATTCAGCAACTTCTTGTGCATTCATTTTGGGCATTAATGTTGCAACAACACCATTTGCACCAACCACCCTTGGTAAAGATCCACCACCCAAAGATACTGTAAGAATTCGTCGTTCATCATTTTTAATACACCGCACCAAATCTGCACTAGCGGCAGCAATACCATCCCAAGTTGCACCCCGCCCTTTGATAATTTCATAAGCTGCGGTTTTTACCCGACGATCTATTGTTTTTTTCGCAGATGTTGTTATTGGGGACTTCATTTGTTTAGCAAAATTATCTAGTGGCATTCCACCAATAGCCGCACTTGACCAATTTAAAACGGCAGCATCACCATGTTCGCCCAAGACATAAGCATCAACTGATGATGGGGAAATATTAAAAGCACGCGCTAAAATCATTTTAAATCGTGCTGAATCTAGCATAGTCCCTGTCCCAATTACTCGATTTTCAGGTAATCCTGAAAGTTTTTGTGCTAAACGTGTCATTACATCTAATGGATTTGTTACAACAATTAAAACTAGACGATGGGGATCAGAATACTTCATTAACTTTGGCACAATATCACGAATAACTTCAGCATTAGCATTTAATAAATCCGTACGAGTTTGTCCCAGTTTTTGATTTACACCAGCGGATATAATTACAATATCTGCATCACGCATATCACGATAATTCGCAGCAGCAGTAATTTTTATATCATAACCAAAAGTAGCGGCATTTCCTAAATCTTCCGCTGCGGACAAGGCGCGAATTTCATCACGATCAAACAAAACCATTTCTCGTGCTAAACCCGAAGAATACACTGCTGTTGCAATTGCAGAGCCAACTGTCCCAAGACCAATTATCCCAATTTTCATTTTAATCCCTTTTTATACTAAAAATATTCAACCAAACTAAGTATCTTTTGGTTATTTTAACTCTGTAAATTTATCATTAATTATTTTATGCAATGTTACCGCTATTTCTTTTCTATCCATCCCTATTAATTTTGGTGGGGGCAATAAGTTTAATTCAACACACAAACCGCCAATTTTCATAATATGAAAAACATGTCCAAATAAACTACGTTCTTTTTTTGGAATTAATTCTGATTTACCAAATTCTTGATTATATTTTTCAATTTTATCATTTGCGGGACATGAATAATTATCCGCCATTATTCTATCATCAGAAATTGCACTACCATCACGAAAACGATAAAGCATAACAACTGGTTGTATTGTTAAATTTGGAATTTTTTCAACAATATCAAACATACTACTTTTAAACGGGTAAATAAAACATCCGTTATTTGTGGTGCCTTCGGGAAAAATAGTCATTGGATATCCAACTTTGACCATCACATCATTTATCTGTTTTGTTGTTTGAACTGCTGTTCGGGGATTACGGCTAATAAATACAGCACCAAATTTTTTCCCAACCCAGCCAACTAATGGATATTTTGCTATTTCTGCTTTACCAAAAAAACTAGTCCCCAGCGCCATTGGGAAAACCGCCATTTCAAAAACAGATATATGATTTGATACTAATAATAATGGTCTGGATTTGGATAATTTTCCATTTACTTTAACCCTGACTCCTGCGACATACATCAGAATTTTATAAAAAACTCTAGAATAAGCAACGGATAATTTACCCTTTGGAACTATGATTAAAATCGGAATCTGTATAATAACAAGCAGCCAAAATATTATAAATTTTACACATGCCATAAAAGTTGCAAATATATTTTTCATATTTTATTTTCCATTATTTTCTTCTTCAATAATTTCGGCATCATCAGCATCATTAAACAAGAAGAATTGAGCCGCCGCTTTAAACAATGCAATAGAACCAGTAAATGGTAATAACATAACTTTACCAAATTTTTTCATCGCACCATCATCAGCAACCAAATGATCAAACGCGTTTTCATTACCAGTAAAATGCTTTTGATAAGCACGATTCATATTCTTGGTTTGTAAAATAACAAATACATCAGAAGTATTAAATTGTTTATCAATAAATACACCTTTACCGAATTGAGCACCCAAACGTAAATACCCTTTTACCAACGGGGTCATTTGCGATTTTGCGAGCGCTTTATCAACAAAATCCTTTGGTAAAATATTCATCCGGGTAAGTTTTGGATTAACACTTTCATCCAATTTTTCTACTGCTACGACTGGTCGCAAAGAAATCGGTGCAAGATGATTATAATACAGATATGAAATTGCTTGAGCATAGTGTGCCGGTTGTGTTCCAACCCATGATGCAACCCCAAACATTAAAACAATTTTACGTTTTAATATATAATCTGTCATGCCCATCCATAACATCCGCATAACCAAACCACCTTCGCGATAATTTGTATCCACACAAGCACGTGACATTTCAGCAATATTTCCACGAACTTTTTTAATTTTCTTTATATCAAATTCTGTTTCTGTGTAAAAACCGCCCATTTTTTCAGCGGCTTCTCGACCAATAATACGATAAGTTCCGACTACTTTATTTTTATGAAAAACAGCCATATATTCCGCAAAATTATCATAAGCATCATATTCTTCACGTAAATTTTGCTGTTCTTTAGTTGGGATTGCGCCCTCTTCTTCAACAAAAATCTTGTAGCGAAGCTGACGAACTTGTTTTCTTTCTTCTTTATTGCGTGTTAATCTAACTTCAAAATCACGCACTTTAATAGCCATTATTTGCTCCTTAATACCTGTAAATTATAATAAAGAATATTGATATAATCAAGAATAAAGGAAATATTTTAATAACAGATAAAACTAGATTTTATTTTAATTTTTCAGCCAACAAAGCGATTGCAATTGCATAAGAATTTGAATTATTCCATCTTTTAATCAAGTAAAAATTAGGGTATGCAAGGTAAGCATATTTTGGTGCACAAGTTTCAGAAGTTATATTTACATCATTTGTATTTTCACATTCTGGATTTTGATCACAAACAAGTCCCGCAATAGTTTCATAATTTGGCACACCATTAATTCCCATTTGCGCCCATTGATCTAGTGGCTTTTTTGTTTTCCCATCACATAAATTTAAATCAAAATTTTCTGGTAAAACGACTTTACGAATTATTTTTTCATTTGGATTCCATCCCATTTTACTCAGGTAATTTCCAGCACTAAACATTGCATCACTTATATTATTAATTATATCTATACGACCATCCATATTTCCATCTGTTCCGTATTGTATAAGTGTTGTTGGTATAAATTGAAAATGTCCCATTGCGCCTGCCCAACTGCCATAAATTTCATCTATATTTAATTTATTTTTATCTGCGATTTTCATCAAAGCGATAAGTTGTTCAGTAAAAAACTTTTCACGACGTCCTTCGTAAATCAGTGTTAGAAAAGCGTCAGACAATTGATAATGTGATTTATAATGCCCATAATTTGATTCCATTCCCCAAAAAGCAACTATTACATGTGGTGGCACATTATATTTTTTATAAACTTTATTAAGCAATGTTGGATACTTTGTTATCATTTTTTTTCCTTGAGCGATACGCACAGGACTTACCATTCTTGATACATATTTTTCCAAACTAATTTTAAATTCCGGTTGATTTTTATCACGCCAAACTATTTTCGGAATAAAAGCAGCGTCTTGGATTGTATTATTAATAATTTTATCATCAATTTTTTCAGCCACTGCGCGATCTTGTATTTGATTTAAAATAGTATTCCATCTATCAAAATCAAATCTGCATGTTTCAGCAACAGCCGAAAACATAAAAATAAAATTAATAATAAATAATGCAGATAATTTTTTCATTTTTTTCATTAGTGTTAATTATTAGTGTTAGTGTTTGTGGTTAGTGGTTAGGAATGACACAAGAGAGATAAACGCAGGAGTGACACCCCCTAACACTAAAAGAACATTTTTCCGTTTATTATCAATCCATGTGAACTATAATTTTCTCTTAATTCATATCTATAATCTAAACCAAGGGTATAATCGTTATTAGAACCCATCATCATTATACCTATACCTGTACGTAATATATTATTACCTAAATCAGGTGTATATCCTGTGGTACCTATGGTCATAGTATCCATATATTGTGAGCCTATGGCTATCTCATCATCACCAAGCTCTGCCGCATATTCTATAAAAGCACGTGGTTGCCATTTAAATTTACTTACGTCTAATAATTTATATGCTATTTCTGTTCCAAAAGATGCTTGAACTGATTTTAACTCTATTGCATCTATACGTAAATTAGAACTATCTGTATAACTATCTTGATTAGACTTTATATAACTAATTCTATGATATGGAGTGATAGAAAGTTTATCAGAGGCTTTTAATACATAACCTGCACCTATACTAAAACTAATACTATTACTATTATATTCAGATAAAGCATTATTTAATACATCAGCACGTTCTTGATCATATTTAGTTGTTCCAACACCAACTTGTGCATCTATAAAATAGTTATTCATATTATATGAACCATATAAACTTAATTGATATTGTTTAAGGTCTATATTAAATTGATTCAGCTCACCTTGAACTTCACCTGTACCATAAGATAATGCAGCACC
>JBMNPL010000005.1:0-45036 GCA_050943575.1 Alphaproteobacteria bacterium | reverse complement strand
ATTCAGCAAAACATTCATTGTTTTTACAAATTATTTCACCTGACCATTTTTCAGTTGTGAAAACTTGATTAATTATTGTAAATCCTGGCCAATTAAATTGTAATTGACCAATTAATTTATGTTTAATAGGCTTGATACCTGTTTCTTCTATAGCTTCTCGTTCAGCACAAGTAAAAAAAGATTCGTTCTGCAAACATTTTCCACCTGGAAAATTATACAAATCTTTACCACTTCCATCTATTTTATCAGAAAACCCTTTCATACCACGAAGTTTTTTTATCATCAAAATCCGATTATTGTTTTTATCAATAATTGCGCAAAGAGTAGTATATTTCATCATAATATTACAAATCTCCTGTCAATCTGTTTGTACGATAATTTTCAATTACTTTACGAGAAGGAGCAAAAATATTCGCAGGTAAATTATCCAAAGAAAACCATTCCCAACGAATAATTTCTTCGGGTTCCATTATTTTCACTTCACCACTCCACTTTGTTGCTAAAAACCCCAAAGTTATAAAGTGGGCTGTATCGCCATATTTATCATTAGTTATTGAAATAATTTTCGCACTGATTAAATCCAAATCTGTTTCTTCTTTTAATTCACGTGCTGCACCTGATAATAAATCATCCCCAAATTCAAATTTTCCACCCGGCATTGTCCATGTTCCTTCACCATGTAATTCACTACTGGCTTTAACAACATCATCATTACGCAAACCTAATAAAATTCGTTCATTTTTATCCATCACCATAATACCCATTCCAGCTCTGGTGACACGTGGTTTTTCAGACATAATTAGCCCCCTTGAATTCTTAATAAATTTATACTACAATCAAAGTAATTAAAGCAATATAAAAATGTCAAAAAAACAAGAATTAACTGTTGAACAAAAAAAAGCGTCTAACCCCAATTTAAATGTATGGGTTCAGGCTAATGCTGGCACTGGTAAAACTACCGTTCTTGTTCAACGATTATTAAATATTTTATTCCGCGATCCAGATTTATCTAGTGGTATTTTATGTTTAACTTTTACAAATGCCGCAGCATCCGAAATGCGTAATAGAATTTTGGATGCACTACGCAAATGGGCGATTGCAGATAATGATAATTTACGTGAATTGCTTGTTGATATATCAAACAATTCACCCCCGACTGACGAAGATTTAGCACGTGCCCGTGAAATATTTTTTACTTATATAGATAATCCAGATATTTTAAAAATAAAAACTATACATGGTTTTTGTGAAGAAATATTGCGCAGATTCCCGATGGAAGCGGGAATATCTCCATCATGGAAACTGATATCAGACGCAGATCAACGTCGTTTATTACGTGACACATTTGAAAAGCTTATAAAATCTAATGCATCTGGGGTAGTTAAAGACGCCTTCATTCATCTCGTAGAAAGAATATCTGAACATTCACTAGATAAAATATTAAATATATTAACCGAGCGATATAAACAGTTCTTTGAAGTTGAAAACATTGATAACTATAGAAAACAATTTATTGATACAACTAGAAAATTTTTAGAACTAGATAAAGTGATAAATACTGAAATTCCAACAAAAAAGTTGCAAAAAATTATTGAAATAACAGAAAATGAAATAAATACATCAAAAAATCTGGCAAAATATTTGACTACAATTATCAATTTAACAAAACAATACATTGATAAAACTATAGAATTTGAAGAATATAAAAAAGCATACTTAACAGCAAGTGATGGTAAAAATCCTCGGATTTTCCAAAAAGACTATCTTGTTGGGGAACAAGAAAGGGTTTATGAATTGACACAGCACGAATTAAATCAACAAATATATAAAGACACACTTGCTTTATTTGATTTATCTTTTGCATTTGCAAAAACTTATAAAGAATTAAAACTTGCCAGAAATTTACTAGATTTTGATGATTTGATTCTTTATACCAAAAAATTATTTACAAATCCAGAAACTATGGGATGGGTTTTATCTCAACTAGATATATCTATGCATCATATTCTTGTTGATGAAGCCCAAGATACCTCACCATTACAATGGGATATATTAAAATCATTAAGCACGGACTTCTTTACCGAAGGTGATACAGGAGAAAATCCGCACTCTTTGTTTGTTGTTGGCGATACTAAACAATCTATATATGGATTCCAAGGGGCAGATCCAGATGCTTTTGCTATATCCAGAAAAGAAATTAATAATCAAATAAAAAATAATTTACGAACAATTCAAGAAATCCCTTTAACTGCAAATTTTCGTAGTTCTGCACCAATATTAAATACAGTTGATTACTTTTTTAATAATCTAGATGGATTTACAAACAATAATCATAAAGTTTCTGCAGACAAATTGAACGCACATGGTCGTATAGAAATAAATCCAGTTATAAAACCCGAAGAAAATACCGCAGCAGTCGCAAGAGGAAATTATATAAAAACAATTGCTAGTAAAATTGAATCTTTAATAAAAAATAATGTTAAACCCAGTGATATTATGGTTTTGGTACAACAACGTGTACCATTTGCGGCACCATTAATTAAAGAATTAAAAAGTCGTGATATTCCAGTTGCAGGTAGTGATAGAATCGTTTTACCAGAGTTTCCAGCGATAATAGACCTGATGAATTTAACACGTTGGTGTATTGATCAATCAGATAATTATTCTCTTGCTTGCACTCTTAAAAGCCCGTTATTTAGATTTTCAGAAGATGATTTATATTCTGTTTGTAATAACCGCGGAAAAAATATAAATGTTTATGAAGTTTTACAAACAAAACATCCGGAAATTTATCAAGAATTATCACAAATATATGAATATTCACAAACTCTAGCACCATACTCATTTTTTATGAAAATTCTTAACACAAATAAACGACGTGAAAAAATTATTGAAGCATTAGGAAGTCAGGTTATAGAACCCCTAGAAGAATTTTTAACAATCTGTTTGTCTTATGAAAGAACACAAAGTGGCACATTAAAACATTTCTTGAAATGGTTTATCGAAGGAAATAGTGAAATTAAACGCGAATTAAAAAAAACTAATGGAGTTCGTGTCGCAACAATACATAGTACTAAAGGTTTAGAAGCACCAATAGTATTTTTAATTGATACCTTTGCACCTATTAAATCTGAAAATCTTATTCCCTTAGAAAACGAGGCATGGTTATGGGCACCTCGTGCAAGTAATTCAGAACGCTGGAAAATTGCTGCCGCAAAGAATATGGATAAAATAATATCTGAAAAATGGCGGCTATTATATGTAGCAATGACCAGAGCCGAAGATAGTTTATATATTTACGGATTTACTACATACAAAAATCCACCTGAAAATTCATGGTATAATAAACTTTGGACAATTTTACAAAATATGCCGAATGCTATCAAAGAAAATGATAAAATAGTTATTTCAAATGAATAAAAATATGGTAGATTTTTTATCGGAAAAATTACGTGAACAGTTTTCAATTAAACGAGGAACAGATATTCATCGACAACTACAGTTTTTGCAACTTGAAGATGATAATGAAATTTCAAAAAAAATAAAATCTGATTCAGAATTATCAAAATTTTGGGGAAATAATAGTCGTGCAGAAGTTCCAATTGCTGGCACAATTAATGGAAAATTTTATAGTAAACGTATAGATAGATTGATTTTTATAAATAACGAGATATTATTTTTAGATTATAAAACTGATACAACTAAAACCCGTTATGATGAGTATAAAAAAACAATGAAAATTTATGCTTTATTACTACAATCTGCATTTCCAAAATACAAAATTACAGGATTTATATTATGGATAAATAATTGGGAATTAGAAAAAATCATTGAATTATAAAGCTTATTTATCTTATAATCTTATTATGCTTACAAACTTATATATTTCTAATATTGTTTTAATTGATAAACTAAATCTTGAATTTGGTCGTGGCTTAAATGTTTTAACTGGTGAAACTGGTGCTGGTAAATCAATTTTATTAGATGCTTTGGCATTATCTTTGGGGGCACGTAGTGATATTGGTCTTATACGTCATGGATGCGATAATGCACAAGTTATTGCAGAATTTAATTATCCAAATAAATTAAACACTTTAACCGAGCACGGAATAGAATCAGACGGAACAATTATTTTACGACGTACATTAAGCACGGATGGTAAAAGTCGTGCTTGGATTAATGATACTCCTGTTACTATCAAAGTATTAAAACAAGTCGGTGATGAACTTTGCGAAATTCACGGACAATTTGAAAATCATTCTTTACTTGATCCAGCAACTCATATAACAACATTAGATGAGTTTGGTGGATATGATTTATCATATTTAAAAAATGCTTATAATGCTATGCATTCTGCTGAAAAAGATTTAAAAGAATTACAAGAATTATTGGATCGCAATACATCAGAACGAGAATTTTTAGAACATAATATTAAAGAATTGTCTGCATTAAATCCTATTTCTGGTGAAGAAGAAGAATTAGCAACCAGACGTTCACAATTAATGGATGCCGAAAAAAATTCTGCTATTTTAAATGATGCAAATACCGCTATCCAAGGATTAGATGAAAAAATATTTAATGTTGCGCATATTTTAGAACGTATAAAAACAAATCCTAATCCTTATTCTAGTCAGATAGATTTACTTTATAACAGTGCAGAAATTATCGCAGATATAGAAAGTAAAATATCACCAATAGAAACTGATACGGAAACATTAGAAAATATTGAATCACGTCTTTTCGCAATTCGTGCAATTGCACGAAAACATAAAGTCATTGCGGATCAATTACCAGAAAAATTGCAAGAGATGATAAATCAATTAAATACGATTGATAATTCTGAAATAGAATTAAAACGGGCAGAGACTATCGTAAAGCAAAAAACAGCAGAATATGAAAAAATTGCCAAACAAATAACAATGGAACGTATTGCCGCATCAATCAAACTCCGTGATGCTATTGTAAATGAATTTCCAGACTTAAAATTGGCTCAAGCTGATTTCAAAGTTGAAATTACAAAAACAACTCCAACTGTCAATGGTAATGACGAAGTTATTTTTATGATAAAAACAAATCCAGGAACTCCATTTGCACCATTACATAAAATTGCAAGTGGTGGGGAATTAGCACGATTAATGTTAGCATTACGTGTAGTATTAATTAATAATTCTGGTGCAAAAATTTTTGTATTTGATGAAGTGGATACCGGAATAAGCGGTGCCACAGCAAGCGCAGTTGGTGCCAGATTATCAAGGCTTGCACAAAATGGACAGGCTTTGGTTGTTACTCATTCCGCCCAAGTCGCTGGATTTGCTGATTCACACTTTTTAATACAAAAAAAATCAACAACAGATTCAACAATAACCAGTGTTCATAAAATAGAAAACAATGATAGAATAAATGAAATTGCCAGAATTATAAGCGGGGATAAAATTACCCAAGAATCAATCGCAACTGCAAGGACATTGATAAAATGATAACACTTTCAGAAAATAATTTTGAAACAAAAATAGAAAATGAAGGCAATATGATTTATGTCAAAATATATGATGGAAAGTTTTTATGTTCAAAGTTATTCGGATTAATAGTTGGTAAAAAGGCAATTATTAATCGTATAGATACAGATACAAAATACAGATTCAAAGGGTTGGGTAAAAAATGTATTTCTGAATTTGAACAAATTGCAAAAGAACGTGGTGCTACAGAATTATTTTTAGCAAGTGAAAACGAAGAATCTCATAAATTTTATAAAGCATTAAATTTTAAAAAAGATCCGCAAAGTACTTTATATTCAAGAACTATAGAACGCGATTAAATATCTATAACACCATCATTAAATTCTATTTTGGCGGGACGTTTAAAATCAGAAACACGGCTAATTATTTTATCACCACTGCGTATCATTGCAAAACCACGGTTTAAAACACTTTTATAACTTAATGAATTTAGCATTTGTTCAAAATGGGAAATTGATTGTTTTATTCTAGAAACTTTATTTATATATAAAATCTCTAAAGTACGAAAGGTATCATCCAAACGTTGTTGATGTTCCATAATTAATTGAAGTGGACTTTTGATTGTTATGGAATCTATACGCGCCCGCATATTCAATAATTTTGATGAGAAATTAGAATGTAATTTGTGCCAAATTGTTTCTAAGTCTTGAATTAACGAGATTTTAGTCGGGACAACTATTTCAGCCGCACCAGTTGGTGTTGGGGCACGCACATCAGCAGCAAAATCTATTAACATCCAATCTGGTTCGTGTCCCACACCAGATATAATTGGGATTTTAGATTCCGCAACTGCGCGAACAACAATCTCTTCGGAAAATGGTAATAAATCTTCTAATGAACCGCCACCACGTGCAACAATTATTACATCCACATTTTTTTCGTTATTAAAATATTCAATACCGGCGGTAACTTCTGCTGCCGCTGTAGCGCCTTGAACAGTTGCTGGATATAATAAAATCTGAACTGGAAATCTTTCACGCAAGCGATTACAAATATCTTGAAATGCTGCGCCTGTTGGACTGGTTACAATCCCAATTACAGATGGAAAACGTGGTAATGTTTTTTTACGAGAATTATCAAACAACCCTTCGGCTGCTAATTTCTTTTTTCTTTCTTCTAACATTTTAAGAATTGCACCAACACCAGCTATTTCAATTTCAGATACAATAATTTGATAATTACTGCGGGCAGGGTAAGTTGTAAATTTACCTGTTATTATAACTTCTAATCCATCAACTAGTTGAATAGGAATTGGTGTTCCACGCCAAATGATAGCATTAATTGCAGCATTTGCATCTTTGATTGTCATATAAGTATGACCACTGGATGCACGTGTAATTTGGGATAATTCACCACGAATACGAATTTGTGCAAAGGCTGTTTCTACAACACCTTTTAATAACGCAGACGCGTCAGATACACTAAAAATCATATCCGGTTGAATAATAGGTTCTGGTTTTTCAATCATTGCTAATTTCTTTTATTTTATTAATCACAGCGTTTACAAATTCAATTTTATTCGGTGTTTTTACTTTTGAGGCATCTATCGGAAACGCAAGATTATATGGAATTTTATGTCCTAAAAAAACTTGCCCATCTGTAACATGAAACGGTTTATTATCGTATAATGTTTTAACAAAAATTAATGGGCCTAAATCCCAATCTTTTGGAGAAATTGCCATAATTTGATATTCTTTGCCCCCAAGTATATTTACAGCTATACTGGATAAAGCACACATTCCACGTGACCAATTTTTATCATCATTTACAGCAAACTTATCTCTAAATTTTTGATCTTTAAATAATTCACGCATAGCATAAACAATATTATACAAAGAATAGGGCTCTTCATATTTTATATGCATATCTATATCTCTTGCGCGAGCCAATATTTTTTTTGTAGCTGAATTATATTTATTTGCATAATTATTCATAAAGTTAATTATAACAAATCATGGAAAAAATTCAATAATTATAACTCGGTTAATGGCCATCGAGGACGAGGGGCAAATGGTTCACGAACTATACGATTTTCCAAGTAATTTTCTATCCCAGCCCATGCGATCATTGCGCCATTATCTGTACATAAATTTAATGGTGGTGCGGCAAAATCCATACCAGCACTATTTGCCAATTCTTTCATAGCTGCACGAATTTCAGAATTTTTTGCAACCCCACCTGCAACGACTAATGTTTTTGGCGCGGTCTCAATTATTCGTGAATCATTTAATGCGTTTTGTAAACGATTTATTATACAATCTACAACTGCTGATTGAAACGATGCACAAACATTATTTATAAATTCTTCATCACGATTGATTGTATTTGTTATTTGTGTTCTAACCGCAGTTTTTATACCACTAAAAGAAAAATCACATCCAGATTTATCACATAATGGGCGCGGAAATTTAAATGCGTTTTTATTACCTAATTTTGCACGAGCATCAACAATCGGACCACCAGGATATCCCAAGTTCAACATTTTTGATACTTTATCAAATGCTTCACCAGCACTATCATCCAAAGTTTGCCCAATAATTTTATAATTACCAACACCACTTACTAATAAAATTTGTGAATGGCCACCTGATGCCAACATTAATAAATAAGGGAATTGTATATTATTAGTTAATCTGGGTACCAAAGCATGACCTTCTAAATGATTTACCGCGACCAATGGTTTTCCAGTTGCTTGGGATAATCCAACAGCAAATTCCCAACCTATTAAAAGTCCACCAATAAGACCAGGACCAGCAGTTGCAGCAATAACATCAATATCAGAAATTTCTTTATCAGCATCTGATAATGTTTTTTCAACAACTTCATCAATAGCAAGAATATGAGCACGCGCGGCTAATTCTGGCACTACACCGCCATATTTTTGATGTTCTGGTATTTGGGAATATATTATATGAGATAAAATTTCACGATTTGCACTAACAATTGCTGCACTTGTTTCATCACAAGATGATTCAATACCTAAACAAAGTATTTTTTTATTATTCATTATTTTTACGCAATGCAATACCCACAGAACATAAAGATGCCGCATCACGAACTTTTAATTTACCTGAATCAGGCATTGATGCCATTTTAGAAACACATAAAACCATTAAATCTAAATTTTCTGTTGTACCCGTAAGGATTTCTATTGCTGCTGCGCGTCGAGAATCAGATGCGGAAAGCCATGCGCGCAAATTACCTTCTTCTAAATTACTTTGTGATTTCATAGCGATAAAAAATATAGCCGCAGCCAATACCAACGCCAAAATACCGACAATTAATTTTAAATTAGCTTTTACCACTTTCATTTTTTATCCTTTTTTATTCACAACGTAATAACCATAAATCATAATCAGGATCTTGTAATGGGTTATCTCCCGGTTCATTCCTATCCATCCAGCCGCTAAATATTAAATTTCCGTTTTTTTTAATCTCGGCAAACATATAAAAGTTTTCTGCTGTATAAGGGGCAGTTTGTTTACAAGCACGAACAAAGACTGATAATTTTTCAATCTGTGATGTTTTATCAACAGATATTGATGTCGTATGTGCTTTACCAGCCGCTTTATTCATAAAACGAACAACTGCAATATTTTTATCAACAAATTCATCTGTATTTGCGAATAAATTTGGTGATAAAAATAACACACAATGGACAGCAAATAAAAAAACAGATATTTTTATAAAATATTTATTTGTTTTTTTCATATATTTACTGCCCATTGTTTTTTATTATTTATCGTATTATTTTTCTTCTTTTTCTGCCGCAGTTGCTGATAAATCTTCAACAATACGGGCTTTTTTACCAGATAACTTGCGCAAGAAAAATAATTTAGCACGGCGAACTTTACCAATACGAATTTTTTCTATTTTTTCAATAGCTGGTGAATGAAGTGGAAATTTACGTTCAACACCAACACCATAAGATTCTTTACGAACTGTAAAAGAATTATTACCATCACGAGATATTACAACACCTTCAAATATTTGAGTACGGAATTTTTCACCATCTTTAATTCTTACATGAACTTTTAAAGTATCTCCTGATTTAAAATTAGGTATATCTTTATTCGCTGTTAATTTTTCTATCTGTTTTTTTTCTATTTTTTTAATGATATTCATTTTTTATCCTTTACTAGATCTGGACGACGCTCTTTTGTTATGTCATCCGATTTTTTTTCCCGCCATCTTTTTATATTGCCGTGATGACCGGACAACAGGACTTCTGGGACATCTTGTCCACGCCATGTTGACGGGCGGGTATATAACGGCCATTCTAACCCCCCGATTTCAAAACTTTCATTTCCGATGCTTTCTGCACCGCCACATATCACATTATCCAACAAGCGAACGCAAGAGTCAATAAAAACCTGAGCCGCTATTTCTCCACCAGATAAAATATAATCACCAATACTTATTTCCTGAATTTGATATTGATCTATGACTCTTTGATCTATACCTTCATATCTACCACAAAGCAATGTTATTTCTTGTTTTGGGTTGGTGACAAATTCTCGTGCCATTTTTTGATTCCAAACTTGCCCACGTGGAGAAAAATAAATTATCTTTCCTTGTTTTTGTATTGAATCTAGGGCGTTTCCAATAACATCTGCACGCATAACTTGACCGGTACCACCACCAAATTGTTCATCATCAACTGCTTTATAATTTCCAATACCAAAATCACGCAAATTTATTATATCATAAGACCAAATTTTATTTTCTAATGCACGACCAATAACACCACCGCCAAGTGTGCCAGGAAACATTTCAGGAAAAATAGTTAAAATATTAAAATGCATTATCTTGTTTTCTGTTGTTGTAATAATTTTTTAAATTCTGGTTTAGTTAAAATTGTCGCTGAAATAATTTTAAAAGTATTTGCATCTCTTTCAACACAAATATAAGATCCTTTTTTAAAATCACCTATTATTGGTACATTTTTAGGAATTTTATAAAAAGTTCTCCCATCTAATGCCGATATATTACGATCCCCCGTATAACTATTTATATTCCAATCTTTTATTTGCTTAAAATTATTCATTTTTATTATCTCCTTGATTATTATAAATTATTATAATGAAATTATTTTTTTGTTTATATCAACTTTAGCACCTGAAAAAGATACCATTTCGCCGTTATCTAATTCTAAAATATCACCAGCACCAAAATTATGAACTGCGATAACTGTATTTTGATTAACTGTCATACCGATTAAATCAGCATGATAAAATTCACCATCAGACAAGACGGGCAGGGTATCACGATCTATAAATAATTTTGTTCCCCGCAAAGCATCCGCTTGTGTACGATTATTTACACCATCTATTTTTGCAATTATTACAACAGACTTTGGAATTGCGCGAATAAATTTAAATGCCTCTTGATTAAATTTTGCGCTTTCTATTTTTAATTCTGAAAAATCAGTTGGCTTTTGTGTATAAGTTTTAACACGAACTTCACCGCGCAAACCTTGGGCGCCAACAATTTCACCGACAAGAATTTTATTTTGATCTTGCATTTTTTATAAGGGAAGGCAAGGGCGCTTTTGCGCCCCTTTTATTTTATTTATTTAGCCTTGGGTTCTTCTGCTGATGTCTCTTCTTTAACAACTTCTGATTCGGCTTCTGATTTAACTTCTTCCGCTACTGTTTCCGTTGCTGGTTCTGTTGTTTTTTCATCAGGAGTAGTAATTTCTTCTGTTTTAACTTCTTTTGTTTCAGTATTAGTCTCAGTTTCTGGTACATCATTTTTTTCAGCTAAAGTTTCAACTGGTTTTTCTGTTGTCGCAACTTCTTCAGCGGGTGCTTCTGCTGGTTTTTCAGATTCTGCTTTGGCTGCGGCTTCTTCTGCTGCTTTAGCTTCTGCTATTTTTGCCAGTTTTTCTTCTTTATCTTTGATTTTCATCTTTGTTTTTTCAGATGGTTGATTTTTCTTTGTTTGAACTGGATGTGGCTTTACAGGCAATACACCAGCATTTGCAAGAAATCTATAAACACGATCTGATGGACGCGCACCTTTTGCCATCCAAGATTTCGCTTTATCTACATCTAATTTAACTCTATCTGCGGAATCTTTCGCAACCATCGGGTTATATTTTCCAATAACTTCTAAAACATTTCCAGATTTACAAGCCAAACGATTATCCATAACAACAATATGGTAATAAGGGCGTTTTTTCGCACCATGACGCGCAAGTCTAATTACAACTGCCATAATTTTATCCTTTTGTTTTTTCAATAAAAATTCACCGAAAGCAAAACTTGCCGTTCGGTGTCCCGCGCCCACAGACGAAGGATTTTTATTTTATTACTATTTAATTATTAATTAAAGAAATCATAAAGTCAAGCAATTCCTGCTTTTAACAAGTCTTGAAAATTAATAATTCCGATTGGTTGTCCAGAATCATTGGTAATAAATAAAGTTTGAATTTGTTTTTCATTTAAAATACGCAATGCTTCAGTTGCCAGCACATCTGCACTTATATGAAATGGATTAGTTTTCATAATTTCACGCATTTGTTTACCAGACAACCCAGTTGATATTTTCCTGCGAATATCACCATCTGTCATTATTCCAACTATTTTGCCATCTGTATTAATAACACACACACAACCAAATCTAATTGGACGCCCCATAACTTCAAGCGCTGTTTCAAATAAATCGCTTTCTTGGACAATTGGTAAATCATCACCTTTATGCATTAAATCAGAAACACGAATAAGAGATGCGCCAAGTTTTCCACCAGGATGCCAATTTTTATAAATATCTGGGGTTAAATTATTTACATGTTCTAAAACCACGGTTAAAACATCCCCCAAGG
Organism: Alphaproteobacteria bacterium; assembly: GCA_050943575.1. Lineage (GTDB taxonomy): Bacteria > Pseudomonadota > Alphaproteobacteria > Rs-D84 > Rs-D84 > WRCA01. The sequence goes on along the minus strand of JBMNPL010000005.1, from coordinate 32,694 downwards.
CCATTGTTTGCAACATACTTGTTGTTGGTGCCTTGCCAATAATACAACATTCTGGAACTGCTGGCATAACCAGAGAAACAGTGGCTGCACGTGCCAGTGCAGAATCTGCTTCACGAGTTATTGAAATCATCGGGACATTAAAACGTTTAGAATAACCAACTATATCAGATAATTCTTTTGTTTCACCAGAATTAGAAATTGCGATTATAACTTCATCTGGTGATATTATAGACATATCACCATGAGATGCTTCACCAGGATGTAAAAAGAAAGCGCGACTGCCAGTGCTGGACATAGTTGTTGCTATTTTCCTTGCGATATGTCCTGACTTTCCCATACCTGTTACTACAATTGCACCACGTCTATTTATTAATAAATCAACTGCTTGACCAAAAGCGGGATCTTTTAATAATGACTCTTTTAATTCTTTCAGACCTTGAATTTCAGTATCTAAAACATCTGTTGCAATTTTATTATAATCTATCATATTAAAGCCTTTATTATAACCTTGGTGCGGGCGAAGGGAATCGAACCCTCGTCTCAAGCTTGGGAAGCTTACATTCTACCATTATACTACGCCCGCCTAGCCAAATGTGATTATTTTAATAAAATTAATTGTAAAAGCAAATTTTATTCAATGCAACAATTTACGGCTTTGCGGATCCATTCACCCAAACGTTTAGTTATAGTTTTTTTTTCAGATTTTACCATTTTCGATTTTGTTGTATCAGGATTAGAAACAGCAATAGTTTTATTTGGTGTATAAGGTAAAATTTCACCATCAATTTTTTTTACACCAGCCACATCAATTAAATCCATATTCAAACCCCAAAACAATGAATATAATTCATATGATTTTTCAAATAAATCTTCGGCATCTGCTTTTTTCCCCGCACCCAACGCTTTCGTCCCGACTTCCATTAATCTCATAGAAGCAGCCAATAAATGTTTTGAAATACACCAAACTTCACCATTTTCTGAACTATTTGATTTTACAATACGAAACATTAATTCTTTGCGCATTTCACGAACAACATCTATTAAATCATAAAAACTTGTTTTTTTAGTTTTTGCGCCTGAAAAAAAGAAATGCTCTTCTAATGAAATTAAATTCATCAAAGCAATTGATAAATCTTGATCTGATGATAAATCTAGTGGATTTGCTTTTTTCGCATTATCCGCTTTTTTTACTAATTCTTCTAATGTTAATTTTTTAGTCTTTTTTTTCATTTAATAATCCTTTTAATTTATAAATATATTATCGCTGCAAAAAAAGCAGTAACAATTAACAAAAAGCAAATTGGCACAACAACTTTTTGAAAAGCATATTTTGCACGACCACCATTTTCACGCTTTATTTTTGCATACCAACGTATACCCAAATAAAATGAAATTGTTCCAACAATTATACCCAATAAAAGTTTATCAATACCAAACATAGTAAATTCGCCAAAATTTATTCCAGGTATTGCGTAAACACACGCTAATAAACCATAATATACAACAAATGGAACAATAATTTGCCAAAATAAACTTTTTACATTACGCTTTTTTAGCCAGCCAACTGTCCAGAAAAATAATGATAAAGTTAAAGCACCCGCCCAAATTCCAACAATTACATCATCAATTTTTAACAATCTTGCACCCTCTAACCCAGCACCAACCGCAACCGTACATACAGGACAAAATGCTGAAGCCGAAGCAATCGCCACAAATAATAATAAAAAACTAAATAAAATTCTTTTCACTTTTCCTTACCTTTTTTAATAAAAAAATTATACAAAAATTATAGAAACTATGTCAATCATATTTTCAAAACTGCTCGTAAATGCGCGGAACGAGCCCGCGGATTTAATTCTAATTCTGATTCAGATGGGCGATATGCTTTTAATAATTGAAACGGAGCATCTGCAATCGGAATTCTAATATCACCTAATGGAGATGTCCATTCACGAAATTTATGTTTTACAATTCTATCTTCTAATGAATGAAAAGTAACACATGCACAAATTCCGCCAGAATTTAATAAATTTGGCACACAATCTAACGCCGCAGTAATCTGCCCCAATTCATCATTTACAGCGATTCGCAAAGCCTGAAATACTGGCGCAATATCCTTTGGATTATAAATTAAATCACGTAATTGAAAAGTAGTCTGGGGCAGGGATGTTTTTATTGCGCGCGCAATAGGACCAGCTTTTTTAATATCTCCATATTCTGCCAAAATTTTAGTAATTTCAGATTCTGATAATCTAACAATCAAATCTGCGGCGGTTTCTCCATCACCCATCCGCATATCTAATGGTGCATCAAATCGCCAGGAAAAACCGCGCTGTGGTGTATCAATCTGCATTGATGAAACACCAAAATCAAATACTATCGCATCCACTTTATTTTGTATTTTGCATAAATCTGAAAAAGGAGAATTTATAAATTGAAATTTATCACCGAATTTTTTTAATATTTTTTCAGCAATCGGAACAACCAAAGCATCACGATCAAAAGCAATAACATTTGCGCCATTTTCCAAAAATGCCTGTGTATATCCCCCAGCGCCAAATGTCCCATCAATAATGGTTTTTCCATTAATGTCACCCAATATTTTCAAAACACTTTTTAAAAGAACAGGTATATGTTTCACAAGATTAATTATAAAGAAAAAATAAAAAAGGGCAATGTGTTTTACATTGCCCTTAAAACTTTGTTAGTTTTATTTTTCTGTGGCTTCAGCATCTTTTACATTATCATCAGTTTTTTTATCATCTGATTTTGTTTCAGCATTTGCCTCGGCCTGCTGTGCTTTATAAATTGCCTCACCCAACTTCATTGCGGATTCAGTCAATTTTTCTGTCGCGGCTTTCAAACTTTCTACACTAGCATCAGTTTTTGCTAATTCTTCACTCAATGCTTTTTTATCCGCTTCTATTGCATCACGCGCCGCCTTATCAATTTTATCCCCATGCTCTTTTAATGACTTCTCGGTTGAAAAGATTGCAGTTTCAGCCTGATTTTTAGCCTCAACTAATTCACGTTTTTTACGATCAGCTTCAGCATTTTCTTCGGCTTCTGCCATCATTTTCTTAATCTCTTCTTCAGATAAACCACCATCAGATTTAATTGAAATCTTTTGTTCTTTTCCAGTGCCTTTATCCTTGGCTGAAACATGAACTATTCCATTTGCATCAATATCAAACGATACTTCAATCTGTGGCATACCACGCGGAGCAGGTGCAATACCTTCTAAATTAAACTGCCCTAATAATTTATTATCCGCAGCCATTTCACGTTCGCCTTGGAATACACGAATTGTAACAGCACTTTGATTATCTTCAGCAGTTGAAAAGATTTGTGATTTCTTTGTCGGGATAGTCGTATTTCTATCAATCAATCTTGTAAATACCCCACCCAAAGTTTCAATACCTAATGATAATGGAGTAACATCTAATAATAAGACATCTTTAACATCACCTTTTAAAACTCCACCTTGGACTGCTGCACCCAAAGCAACAACTTCATCAGGATTTACCCCCTTGTGCGGTTCACGACCAAAGAATTCTTTCACTGTTTCCATAACCTTTGGCATACGAGTTTGACCACCAACCAAGATTACTTCGTTAATTTGTGATTTTTTAATACCTGCATCCTTTAATGCTTTTTCACAAGGTTTAATTGTTCTATCAATTAAATCAGCAACTAATGATTCTAATTTTGCACGTGATAAATTAGTGTTAAAATGTACTGGTCCAGAAGCATTTGCTGTCAAGAATGGTAAATTGATATCTGTTGAAGTTTTGCTAGATAATTCAATTTTTGCTTTTTCAGCGGCTTCTTTTAAACGTTGTAATGCTAATTTATCATTACTAATATCAATACCACTTTGTGCTTTGAATTCGGCAATTAAATGTTTCAAAATACGTGCATCAAAATCAGCACCACCCAATAATGTATCGCCGTTTGTTGATTTAACTTCAAATACACCATCAATAATTTCTAGAATAGAAATATCAAATGTTCCGCCACCCAAGTCATAAACCGCGACAATACCATTTTTACTTTTATCCATACCATAAGCAAGTGCAGCAGCCGTTGGTTCATTAACAATACGTAAAACATTTAACCCAGCAATACGACCAGCGTCCTTAGTAGCCTGACGTTGTGCATCATTAAAATATGCAGGAACAGTTACAACCGCATCCGAAATTTTTTCTCCTAAATAACTTTCTGCGTCTTTTTTTAATTTACCTAAAATCATTGCACTAATTTGTGATGGGGCATATTTTTTACCTTCAATTTCAACCCAAGCATCCCCAGTATTATCACCGGCAACAATTTTATATGGAACATGTTTTTGAATTTCTTTGACTTCTGGGGAATCAAAACGCAACCCCATCAAACGTTTAATTTCATAAACTGTATTGGTTGGATTAGTAACTGCTTGGTTTTTTGCAGTAACACCAACTAGTTGTTCACCATTTGATGCAAACGCAACAATTGACGGTGTAGTGCGTTGACCTTCGGCGTTTTCAATAATTTTTGGATCAGCACCATCCATAAAAGTCATAGCGCTATTTGTTGTACCCAAGTCAATTCCTAATACTTTTGCCATTTTTTTTAACTCCTTAATTTTTTAAAAGGATAAGTTTTTCGATCTTTGTTGAACGTAATAACTATATCCCCAGATTATTACTATAAAATGATATAGTTAAAAAAAATCATACGTCAAGGGATAGTAAAGATTTTTTATTTCATTTCACCAACATACGTCCCCATAGAAACAGCTGCAGAGAGCAGGGGGCTATTCAATGGAACAAATGAATTAGAAACACTCAAATCTATAATATTTGGATCTTGAGATATTTCACCAGCTAAAAACATTTCTGTTAATGAAACACTTTTCACAACTCTATTAATCAATGCCGTCATTACATAAGTTTCATTATTTGCTATGGAATCAAGCGCAACATCTGCAAATCTGGATGCTAAAATCCTATCCGCTGCGGTTGTATCCCCGACCCTTTGTATATGCTCGGGGAAAGCGGTTCTAACTGCAAAACCTTTTTTTGTTAACTCACGCGCAATCATATCTGCGGCTTTACCAGAATGCCCACGCAATTTTATACCTTCGGCAACAATAATTATGCCATAGTCGCGTGAATAATTTTTTATATGTTCAGTTAATGAATCAATAGAAAATTTAATTTCTGGGATTAAAATCGCTGATGCACCAGTTGCAATACCAGCATGCAAAGCTAAATGCCCCGTATCTCGCCCCATTGCTTGCACAACAAACCAACGATGATGAGAACGTGCTGTTTGCATTAATTGATCGCAAAATTCAGTCAAACTCTGAACAGCCGTATCAAAACCGATTGTTCTATCAGTTAATGGTATATCCATATCTATAGTTTTTGGAATACAAACCAGTTGAACATTTGAATAGACTTCACGATTATTATGCGCCAGACTTAAACTGCCATTACCACCTATTAAAACCAAAGCATCTAAATTTAATTTTTTTATGGACTTCTTTATTTTATTTTGAAACTCCTCTAATTTACCAGCACGTGCCGCTGTATTAAAGTTTTCAGCAGTAGCATTACCATTTTTAAGAAAACTGCCCGACATTCTAATGTATTCAGGTGATGGTAAATTATCATCAAATTGAATTACAGCAGGGGGATTTTCAATTAATCCATCTGTTCCGTCTAATATACCAAACATTTGATAACCACGACGCAATCCACCTGATACCAAACGTATAATAGTTGCATTTAATCCGCTACAATCGCCACCAGTTGTCATTATTCCAATTTTTTTCATATCTTTATCCTTTGTTACTTATATCTTATCATATTTTTGGTTGACAATAAAACTTATTTTGACTAAAGTTGAATTTAAGAGGCGGAGAGAAACAAACAAAACTTGTATAAAAGGTTCGCCTATGTGGTTTCAAAAAAAAGAACGTTTCGCAGATATAGGTAAAACAAAAAAATCCACCGATTTAATTATTAATGATGCTGTTAGCCGTCAAAAAAGTTGGATGGCCAGACGCAGTGCTATTGCTGCCCAATTTTTACGCAAATTAAATATATTTGCAAAACCAAATAAAGTAGAAACCGATACAAAAAAAAGAAAAAAAGAAAAAGAAATGACTCAACAAAAAAAACGACATTGGTTATTAGCCTATTGGTTCCCAATTTTATGCGCTTTGGCGGTAATATTTATGCTGGCTTATGTTTTAATTGTGCCCAGATGCTCTGCTGTGAATAATAAAAAAACAAATGTAGTTCCAGAACCTACAATTCAACCAATTCCAACAAAAACAGAATCTGTAGAGATTAAAAAACAAGAAATACCAAGTTTTGATATGGTAAGAATTGATAAAAGTGGTAAAATTATTATCGCTGGACGCTGGTTACCAAATCATGGTGTATCAATAAAAATAAACAATAAAATTATAGCAACAGAAAAAACAAATAAACGCGGCGAATTTGTTTATTCACCAAAAAAACCTTTTGCTTCTGGTAATTATACGATTCGTTTATCAGGGGTAGAAAAACCATTAAATTCCGAAGCTGATGTATTTGTTTATATATCAGATCAAGGTAGCGAAAATTCAATGTCTTTATTAATGGATAAAGAAGGTTCAAAATTCTTACAACAACCAAAATTAAAAGATGGTGATTTAAAAGTTACAAAAATTGATTATCTAGAAACGCAAAGAATTGTAGTCCAAGGCGTTGGTATTCCACGCACACGTGTAACAATGAAACTAGATGATAAACTTATTGGCATGGCACGTGTATCTGATCATAAAAATTTTGGTATAGGCGCAAATGTTGGCGAATTAAAATCAGGAAACAAATATACTTTGCATATTAAAATGCATGATGGTTCTGGGAAAGAGGCTGCATTGATAAAATACGACTTTGTAATGCCTGCGATGCTACCAGGTACAGACACTTGGTATGTTGTTCGTCGCGGAGATGCTTTATGGATAATCGCCAGAAACTTCCTTGGCCGTGGTATAAGATATACTATGATTGCCAATGAAAATAAAATTAAAAACCCGAATTTGATTTTTCCAAAACAAAAATTAAAGATACCTATCAATGGGAAACGATGAAAGACAAAATTCACTTAATCGACACTTTGGCGCACCCGCGCCAAAGAATGATTTTGCGGACTTTCAAAAAGAACTTTTAGAATTAAAAATTTTAATTGACGCATTACAAACTAAAAATAAATTTATTTTACTAAGAAAAATTTTCCAAATTGAAAATTTAATGAAAAACAATATGAGTAATATAAATAAAAAAATAATACGTTCTGTTAAAAATAGAATTGAAACTCTTAAATCTGAAATAGAAAATTCAAGATAATTGTAGTAATTATTTGCTAATAAAAAGTGTTTTTAACCATTTAAAAAAACTGCGACGAAAACCTAAAAATATTTTATGCTTAATTGCAAAATTTATAGCGCGATTCCAAACAATCTTTTTATTTTGTTCACGTATCATTGCACGTGCCGGATCACGCATAGCCCCAAGTGGCGCACGTCTATACCAATAAAAAGCATTCGGAATTGTAGTAATCGCATTTGCGTAGTAAATAGCAGGTATACTAAACATAACATCTTGACTAGTTATGCGTCCAACTTCAAAACGCATATTATTTTTTATTAAAAAATCTCTACGAAAAACAAAACGCCAAACTGCTGGACGACGTGCAACTTTACTGATAGTTATTTTTGATTGTTTACTATGATAAATTTTAACATCGCAATATTTTTCAACTGGTTTATTACCATATTTTTCATCAACAACACCTACTACTGCAACATCTGAATTACCAATATTATGAATAACATTTTCATAGAAATCATTATTTAAAAGTTTATCATCCGCATCTATAAAATGTATATAATCACCAGTTGCAGTATCAATACCTGTATTCCTAGCAACAGAAACACCCATATTTTTTTGTTTTATAACTTTTACTTTTTTTCGTGATTTCGCGATTGTAAAACTTTTATCAGTACTACCATCATCAATAACTATAATTTCTAAATTTTTATAAGTTTGCGAAAGCACAGAATCTAAACATTCGCCAATATATTTTTCGGCATTATATGATGGAATTATTACTGAAATTTTTGGATTTTTTTTCATATTATATTGGCAATATTACTCGTACTCGCAGACCTCCTAATGGTGAATCTTCCAGTATTATTTGCCCCCCATGATTTTCAATTGCTGTTTGCGCTATGGATAATCCTAGTCCTGTTCCACCGGTATCTTTACCACGTGATGCATCAAGCCTTACAAAAGGGCGCAAGGCATCAACACGTTTATCTTTGGGAATTCCTGAACCATCATCATCAATTATTATTTCTACAAACTCTGTATCGTCAAGTTCGGTAATTAAGACTTTATTTTTAGCATATCTGGCCGCATTTTCAATTATATTTTGAAAAGCACTAGCTAATGCGGTTGGACGCGCATAAAAGTTTACCGCAGGAGACGGAAAATTTGTTTCTAATTTCTTTTTACCGATCGCGTCGCGTGCAATTCGTGTTAACATTGGTGGTAAAGAAATATTCTGTTCTATTTCTGGAATTTCACCACGTGCAAATTCAAGATAACCATTGACCATTTCAGACATACGATCAATATCTCGTAAAAGCCCATTTTTATCAGAACTTTCTGTTTCAACCGCTAAACGCATACGCGCCAAAGGTGCTTTTAAATCATGGCTAACCGCATTTAACATATCTGTCCTAGTGCGATTATAACGATTTAGACGCTCTTTCATTAAAATTAATGCGCGACTTGCTTCGCGAATTTCACGACTGCCCATAGGTTTAAAATCGGGATCATCCAGCCCACGTCCAAACTTATTTGCTGCACGTGCAATTCTATAAATAGAACGTGTATGCATAATTATAAATGGAGTTATTAAAACACCTACTATTAAAACTGAACCTATTAGCCACAATATAAACACTTCTGTACTAGTAGAATAAACACGTCTTAAAGATGTTGCGAAAGTCATTATTTTTTCATCTTTGGGCACATCAACATATAATAAACGATTATCTCGATCAATATATATATTAACAGGAGTTTTGACCCTAGTTTTTAGGAATTGTGCTAATTGCCCGACTTCACGTGATTTGTTATCATTTTTCTTTGGGCGATTTAATTGTTTATTTACAGAAACATTTATCCCAGTATCGCGCGCCATTGTTGCAATAGCATCTATATTACCATCATCCCATAAATTTAACATCGTTGAGATTTCACCAGAAAGAGAGCGCGCCATAGAAGCATGAACACGTTCCCAGTGATTACCAAAGAATACATTAGCCATGATAATTTGTGCCACAATCAATGGCAACATTATCAGCAAAATTGTTCGCCATAAAAATGATTTTGGAAATAGTTTCACTTTATCACCAATTTATATCCTTTACCACGCACTGTAATAATTTCAATATTTTGTAATACACTTAATAATTTTTCACGCATACGTTTTGCAACCATCGGTGTTGCAGGGACAATATTTCCAACTGGAAAAGTTAATTTTTTTAATAATTCTTTTTCAGCTATTGATAGTCCCAACAACTTTTCATTAATATAGAACTCATTATCCGAAAATGCAAGCCCCTTTGGTAAAACATTTCGTCCTGCAGAGAACTTGTTTTCAAATTGACGCATTATATTTTTTAAACGCAAAACAAGTTCTTTTAATTGAAAAGGTTTTGCTAAATAATCATCTGCACCACCGGATAATCCAGCGATAGCATTTTCTGATCCGGATAAAGCCGTTAACATTATGATTGGGGTTTGATTACCAGATGCACGCATTTTTTTTAAAAACGTTAATCCATCCATACCGACCATCATTCTATCAAGAACGATTGCATCAACAGATATTCTTGTTAATATTTCTGTGGCTATTTCTGCTGATTCTGCGGTTATTACAGCAAAAGATTCAGATCTTAATCCTTTGGCTAAACTATTGCGTAATAAGTCATCATCATCAATAACAAGAATTGTTTTTTTCATATTTCTTTCCCCTTTATTAAACGGGGGGAATATTATTTTTGCACTGGCTCTACTGCATATTCACCAGGTTGAATTATAATTTCATTTGATTTTCTATTTTCAGTCGCGGTTCTCATCCTCATGCCTTTGTTCGCAAATTCCATCTTGAATAAAGCATAACCTGTTCCGCCACCAATTGCTGGTCCTTGTAACCCCAAAGAATAATAACCACCGATTAAACCAAAATCTAAATCAATATAATCAACATTTATTAATAATGAAACATTTGTTAAACCATCCGTAGTCATATTGCATGAAAATTCACGGGTTGCTAAAGTAGCTTGGGCATTAGCGGGAATAACCAAATCTACAAGGGCAGGGGCACATTGAACACTAATACCATTAACTAGGAAATCAAAACTCATACCTATAGTAGACTTTGATAATCCAGTTGATATATTTACTTGAGTAATTGTTGCTTGTGGTATTTTAACCATAGCATTGGCAATTCCAACTCTTACTGGAAAACTAATTCCCGATTGCAAACAAATGCGTGAAAATGGATCTGCTTCACAAATATGAACTTGAGAATTTGTGTTTGTCATAAACACACCGGATAAACTATTAAACAAAAATGTTCTGGTAATACGATCATTTAATCTGGTGCAACCAAAATCACGGCATACTACTGCGGGTCTATCTGTAAAACGAACACCGGGCATGGCGTTTCTTTGTTCTGCTTGGGCAGCAATTATATTATCATCATAATTCAAAGAATCTGTTCTTTGCATAAATTCTGTTTCTGGAACAAAATTTGGATCGTCTGGATATGCATAATAAGAAACAGCCGGAACATCCACATAAACCGTTTGTAATTCACCAGCCATAGCAGACGTAATCAAAAAAACAGTTGCAATTAAAGCAAAACTTAATTTTTTTATTCCTTTTGATATTAACATGATATTTACCCTTGTTATTTTAATATAATATTAAAACATTTTAATAAACTATGTCAAAGCAAAAAATACTGTTGAAATTTAGAAATCATTTGGTGTATATATATAGTGTAAAAAATATAATTTATTGAATGTTAAATGGAGTAATAAAATGGTTGATGTTATAATTTCGGGTGAAACTGGTAAGATCCACGCAGTTTATCATAAATCTGCCACTGAAATAGCACCACTGGCTGTAATTTTACCAGGTAATCCTCATACTGGACATCACATGAATGATCGCGTATCGTACGCTATGTTTCGTGCCTATATGGACATTGGCTTTTCTGTTGTTCGTTTTAATTATCGTGGGGTTGGTAATTCCGAAGGAACTTTGGGGACAACCGCTGATAACTTGATAGATATCGCAACGGTTATTGATTGGATTCAAAATCAAAATGAAGAAAGCGATAAAATATGGTTGGCTGGTAATCATTTGGGTGCATGGTATGTAATTCAGGCAATGATGCGCCGTCCAGAAGTTAGCGGGTGCACATTAGTATCTCCTGATGCATCTGTTACTGATTTTTCATTTTTATCACCACGTCCAAATAGGGGGTTAATGATTCAAGGTATGAAAGAGAGCGAAGAAGCGCATGCCTTTGGGGTTCATTTAACACAAATATTAAAAAAACAGGCACAAATAGATTTAGAAACAATAAAAATAAAAGATGCGACGGAAAAATATGCAACACCAATAGAATTAAAACAATTATATAACGATATCAAGGCCTATGTCGGTCGTGAAAACGAAGATTATAAATTATTATAAAATTTTGATATGAAAAAAGAAAATGAAAGATTTTTAAACCCAGAAATACCAGATGAGATGACGGCGACTATTCGGCCAAGAAAACTCGCTGATTTTGTTGGACAAGAATCATTAAAACAAAACTTAAATATATTTATTAATGGCGCACGTTCACGTGGCGAGGCAATGGATCATGTTTTATTATATGGTCCCCCAGGATTGGGAAAAACCACGCTTGCACATATTATTGCAAATGAATTAGAGTCCAACTTTCGCGCAACTTCGGCCCCGATGTTAACAAAGCAGGGGGATTTAGCAGCCATTTTAACCGCTCTGGAACCAAATGATGTTTTGTTTATTGATGAAATTCATCGTTTGCCCACGGCTATTGAGGAAGTTTTATATTCAGCGATGGAAGATTTTAAACTAGATATTATGCTGGGCGAAGGTCCTTCTGCAAAAAGTGTTCGCATAGATTTACCACAATTTACTTTAGTTGGTGCAACAACTCGCACGGGATTACTTTCTAACCCGTTACGTGATCGATTTGGAATTGATTTACGATTAAATTTTTATTCACCTGAAGATTTAGGGAAAATTATAAAACGTAGTGCAAATATTTTAGGAATTTCAATAGCTGAGCAAGGTGCAATAAATTTGGCACAATCTGCACGTGGTACACCACGTATTGCAAACAGATTGCTAAAACGCGCTCGTGATTTTGCGGCAGCACTTGGAAATAAAAATATTACAGAAGACACTATTAAAACAACATTATTTCAATTGCATATTGATGCGCGGGGGCTGGACGAAATAGATCGTGAATATATGAACGCCATAGTAAAACATTATGCTGGCGGGCCTGTAGGAATTGAAAACCTAAGTGCGATTTTATCCGAACCATCAGATACCATAGAAGAAGTAATAGAACCATATTTAATGCAACAGGGTTTTATTCAACGCACACCTCGTGGTCGCATAATAACCGAACAGGGATATGAGCATTTAGGATTAAAAAAATGAATACACATATTTTTCCATTTTCTATTGCTTATGCTGATACTGATGCCGGTGGTATTGTATATCATGCACGTTATATCGAAATTGCTGAACGCGCCAGAATGAAATGGATGCTAGATTCTGCACCGACCAATGGTGATATAGGATTTGTAGTTCGTGAATTAAATATAAAATATAAAAAACCCTTACGTTTGGGCGATAATTTTATAGTTGAAACTTGTTCTACGCATATTGGTGCAGCATCATTAAAAATTGAACAAAAGTTCGTGAAAGATAATGAAATTTATGCTATACTATATGCTACTGCTGCATATATTGGGGCTGATATGAAACCAAAGCGCATACCCGAAGAATATATCAAGAAAATAAAGGAAAAACAAAATGCAAAATAACTTTTCATTTTTATCAATTTTCTCACCCAGTGATCCTGTTGTTTTTTTAACATCAATTATATTGCTTATTGGCAGTATTGTTTCTTGGGCTATTATCATTGCTAAACTTCGTATGTGGAAAGAAACAAAAGGGCGTCAAATTAAAATTTCTCGTGATGATAATCCAGATACAATTGTAGATAAAATTATAGAACCATACGATAAAAATTTATGGTTTTTATCAATGGCGGCGGCAGTTGCGCCATTTGTCGGATTATTTGGAACAATTTGGGGAATTATGCATTTATTTAGCGCAATTGGCGCAAATAATTCGACTAGTTTAGCAGTGATTGCACCGGGATTAGCGGTAGCACTGGGGGAAACTGCACTTGGTTTATTTGTTGCGATTCCTGCCGCGATTTTTTACCAATATTTCAGCAATAAATCAGATAATTTTTATAATAAAATAGAAGCGCAAATAAAAGAATTAAAGAGAAAATAAATGTCCCGCAGAAGAAAATCAGTTGATTCAAATTCTTTAATTGTTATGACACCAATGATTGATGTTATGACTGTTTTATTGGCTGTATTTGTTGTTACTGCACCAATGTTAACAAGCGGAATTGATTTAGATTTACCAAAAGCAGGGCGGGGCACAATTTCTGGTGATGACCATGCAGTCCAAATAGGAGTTGATGCAACTGGTCGTTATTTTGTGGGTAAAGAACAACGATCAAAACAAGCGATTGTTGATCGTTTAGTTGCTATGCGTGGTGAAAATCCAAAATTAACAATTATGATTAACGGTGATAGAAAAGCAAACTATGGCGCAGTAATGTCAATAATGGGCGCCTTGAAAGACGCAGGATTTCAAAAAGTTGGTTTGCGCACAAAATTGGAGGATTAAAATGACAACACAATTTAATGTTTTTGGTGTTCCTGATGGTTTTGAACTACATGGAATGTCAAAAGATAATCAGTTTTTTCAGGGATTTTATATTGGTGCGGAAAAAGACGAACCGTTAAAAATAGTAAAACGTCCTGATGGACGGTTAGCATACTTATTTTTGAAAAATGAGAAAGTTATTTCAGGAATCGGTAGAGCCGGCAGTTTTTTCGGATTTGCTATTACATTAAAACAAGGAGAGTATTTTAATGACACCCAAACAGTAAAGCTTTTATTTAATGCGATTTACAATCAAATATTTGCAAATCCTAAAAATGGCATTTTGATAAAAAATGACTATGGTAATACTGTATATCAAGTAACAACATTTAAATCACCAATGGCACAAAATCTAATAGAAACTGCTGTAAAAGCGATTGAAACGAATGCGCATCTACTTGAATTAACAAAAGAAGAAAAAGTAAAAAATGTAAATGATGCTTTAAATACTAACAATAACATAAGAAATGCGCTTGATCGATCTAACGAATAACTTGGATTATTGTGGTGAAAAAAAACTCTGCATTTTCATCTGAAAATTTATTGGTGTCTATTGCGGGGCATTTGGGAATTATTGCTGTAATGATTACTTCATTCACAGTTTTAAATCCTATGGACCAAATTGTTATGTCTGATCATGTTCAAATTTACGAAATAGACTTATCTCGTGTTGAAATAAAAGGCGATGAAACACTTGTATTTAATACCGAAGCACCAGAATCTAAAACGGATGAAATACAAATAGAACATAAGAAAGACCCAAAAAAACAAAATATTATTGAACCAATTGGTGATGATGGACCAATTTTAGATAAGATTTCTGCTTTGCCAGATAGTATAAAAAAAACTGATACAAAACCAACACCGAATGCCCCGAAAGCATCAACAACTGTTCGTGTAAATCGTGAAACAACCAGCTTAAATAGAACAATGACCATTTCAGTAGTAGATGCATTACGCGTAGCAATGACACGTTGCTGGGTATTTAATAAAAACTATCCCGGAATTGAAAATATTCGTGCTGTTGTGCATCTATCTATGAATCCGCGTGGTTTTGTGCAAAGTTTATGGTTTGAACAAGAATCTGCCGCTGCTAATAATCCGGCACTCGCATATATTTTTGAAACAATAAGGGCAGCAATTACAAATTGCCAACCTTTCAAAATGTTACCAGAAAATGAATATGAAAAATGGAAAACGATTCAGCTAACTTTTTATCCATCAAATGCCAGTGTGCAATAAAACAAAACACACATTTAAATAATCACCTTAACCCTTTTGACTGACAGCAAGATTCCGCGGCTTTACGCCAATCAGAGTATTCTGCCCCAGGATTACGCAAATCTTGCCATGGGTACCATCCAGTACAATTTTTTTTACCGGTTGCTGTTTGTTTGCATTTTACATAACGACGTAATTGACAAGTTTGACTAGAAATTTTACCATCTGGAGTTGTGCATCGAACAATAATATTTTGATTTTTCGCATCGTCTTTTCCCAATTCTTTTTGTGATTTTAGGGTATAAGCATTTACTGATACAGATATAATAACAAACAATCCAAAAATCATTATTTTTTTCATATATGATGCCTCTTGCTAAAAAAATTATAGAAAAAATTAATAATAAACACAATAAAATAATTATTCTGTTCTGACCTTCCATGGAATATCATTCATTATTAAATAATAAAGTTCTGGATAATCTGAATCTGGATTTCTTATTATTGGGCGCACAACAAATATATCAACATTACACATTGTTATAGCAAGGCGACCTTGTTCAGCTTTTTCTTCTTGTATTTCTTGCATATCTTGATGGAATTTATTTGCAAAATCCATTGCTTGTAAAAACGCAGCATCATCATCCGCGGGCGAAATAGAATCACCAGCCCACATTAACCACATTCCATGATTTACAACATTTTCTTGCCCAGATAAATCATCAGCTGATAATAACCCCAAAGGCTTAAATTCTATATTACTGGTAAATTCTCCTGTGGAAGTTTCAGTCCAATCATACATATCACCAATAAATTTAATTGCACCATAAGCAATACCAAATTGACGTTCCATTTTTGCCAAACGACCTATGTTTTTTGCTGTATTAACAAACAGCCAATTACGAATTTTTCCAGATTTTATACCAACTCGTGCAACTTTTTCAGCTTTACGAATAGTTTTTTCACCTTTTAACATTTTACGAAAACCTTTTGCGGCGCGCCAGCTTCGGGCAATAACATTTCCACGTTGTGGTATTTTCCATGCTTTCATACCGCGTCTTAATTCTTGTAATTTTTCAAATGAAGATACAGCTTCTTTATATTTTTTTACATCATCTAGCTTTTCTGATTCTTGCACCGCTTTTTCTAACTTTTTTATTTCATCTAATTTAGCATCTTTAGTTTTTGATAGTGTCTCTAACTCTTTCTTAAACAAATTTCTTTGACGATTTATTTCTTGTTGATACTTAACTTTTTGAGCATGTGATAAATTAGTACGTGATAAATTTTGTTCCGCAACATGCATATTTTTTTGAATTTGTGCCATCCTATCTGTAGCATTTGAATTTTTTAAAATTTTTGCCAAATCATCTGATTTATCTAATTTCAATTTATTAATATCAGAAATTGCATCTAATTCTTTTACAAGATTTTTATTTTTTGATAAATTTTTTACAGAACTTATATAATCCTTAACTTTATCCATATTTCTTAAAATTTTTATATCATTGGCTAAAAGTTTTGCTGCACGAGTAGCACGAGCACCTTTAGCTAAACCAAGAATAAGTGTGCCACCACCAACAGTTGCAACAGTTATAACGACATCTACTGCGACCTGAGCCCAACTAATCCATCGTAAATTAGCTAAGCCTGCAACATAATAATCATTTGTATCTTTTTCTCCGATATCTTTTAAACCAACAGTTTTACGAACAGCTTGATTTACAATATCACCATTATCAGCAAAAGCAGAAACACTGGTACAAAGGGGAAGCGTTATTAAACCACCAGCCTGTCTAACTTTTGTAGTATTATGATTTTTCGGGTAAATTGCATTAAAGTTATCTTCAAAATATCTTAATGAAATTGTATTATTTTTTTCTTCCCCGATAAAATTATCTAATGCGCCTGCTTGAACAACTAAAATCCCATACCAAGCAGGTTCAGTATTTGTCCAAATATTTGTATCCCCAGGCACACCGATTGCTGGCGAAACACAATCATCCGTAGTGCAGGGCAAGGCACGTTTATTTGCAAGTAACAAACGTTGTTTTAAAATTTTTGGCTGTGTTTCATAATTTACAACTATTTTACGTCCACCTGAAAATTGATATTCAACGGGCGGAACAGTTATTGTATCTTCTTCATCAAGTTCTTTAACTTCTGGGCATTCCAGAATTTTTTTTACTACTTCAGAATCTTGAAAGTTATTATAAATCCATACTTGGATATCGGCTTCGGAAGATTCTTCATCAACCGAGGCTGCATCAGCCATTAACGCATTTGCGAAAACTCGTTGTGCACATGTGGATGAAATAATATTTTGGTTTTCTGATGTTGTTTGAGTATCATTTGCATAAACAAACCAAGGCGATAAAATCGCGATACAAACAATAATTATAAAACATTTAATTTGTTGCTTCATTCTCTCTATTATGAACATTAATTATGAATATTATATCATAATAGTTAAAAGCAGGGCAAGTAAGTCTTAAGTTTTTGAAAAAAAACCTTGATTTTTATATAAAAAAAGTATAAACTTGGCAAGCCTTCATCTTTAATCTCACGGATTCAAGGTGTATATCGGGGTTGTAGCTCAGTTGGTTAGAGCGTCTGCCTGTCACGCAGAAGGCCGCGGGTTCGAGTCCCGTCAATCCCGCCAGAGATTTTGGCCCCATCGTCTAGAGGCCTAGGACACCACCCTTTCAAGGTGTAAACACCGGTTCGAATCCGGTTGGGGCTGCCAAAATATCAAGGTTGATTTTGTTATAATTTTTTTAAAGGGCGCGCGCCGGAGTTGGAGAGCCGGGGCAGACTGTAAATCTGTTGGCTTATGCCTGAGCTGGTTCGAATCCAGCCGCTCCCACCAGATTAATGTTTAAATTGGCGGGCATAGTTCAAAGGCTAGAATGCAAGCCTTCCAAGCTTGAGATGAGGGTTCGAGTCCCTCTGCCCGCACCAAAAACAAACCGTTAACTCAGGTGGCTTTTTTGTTATCTTATTATATATGGACCTGCAAGAACTGCTACTTGTTGAATATCTTCAATTTCACTTGGCGCAACAGAAATAGCATACGTAACACCAGCCGCTATCAATAAAGCACCACCTATCACCCATCCTGGTCCAGGAATCCAACCAACTGAAGCACCAGCACCAGCAAGAGCGCCAGCGGCCATCCCTTTCGCAGTCACTGTACCAGCAACACCGACAGCAGCATTAAATCCGGCAGCTCCTGCTGTTGTTCCTAATACTGCTGTAGTACCAGTTGCGCCAGCCACACCAAGACCAGCACCAACCAATGTATTAGCAGCAGCTAAACCACCAACACTATAACCTATGCCTTTTGCTACACCTTCATTACCACTTGTTGTACTTTTTGTAACATTAAGTGCCACAAGATAAACCGCAAGCCCCTGATTAGAACATGCAGTATTAGATAAAGCTTCTGCAAACTGCCGAGCAACTTGTTTAGCAGTGATTAGGTTTGTATAAACCACAATTGATTCTGAAGTTGAATATGTCTTATCCATCAATACAAGCCCAGGAAATGCACGACGATTATTACCTTCTTCAAAATCAAGAAAGAACTCATTTTTACTACCACCATAAGATTGGAACACTTTTTGACCGGCTATATTTACAGCTGCATCATCATCAAGATTTTCCCATATAGTATGATCACTACAATCATCCGACCAATAAAGAGATTTTATATCTGAAAGCTTAATAATACTACCAGCTGTTTTAGTTTTATTATTATAAACCATGATACCAGCTTTAAAATCTAGATGATCAAAAATTTCAGGTACTGAAAATTTAAATCCGATAGTTTTATCATCTTTTTTTAATATAATAAGCCCTTCCTGCAAATCAGCTATATCCATTAATTCAGAACCACATGATTCCAACATTGCACCCGCAAATGCTATATAAATTTTATCTCTATTTATCTGAACTTGAGCGTCAGTAAGCTCATTAGGGAACAAATCTTTAAGAACTTTGGTAAAACCGCCATTTTGTAAAATCTTGTCTGTACACATTTCCCATACACCAGCATGTGTTTGTGATAGCAAACAAAAAGATATTATAAAAAATCCAAATAAAATTTTTCTCATTTTTTTGTTAAATCAAAAATTGGTATTCCATCCAAGGGGTCCGTTTTGTCATCCGAATCACCGGGTGTTGTATTAATAGGATTAACAGTACCACAATCAGCATCTGTTAAAACTATTGTTCTCGCGTCTTCTTTTAAAATCCATCCACAATCAACATCTGAAATAACATCCCATAAAGTACAATCGATATTAACCCCAGGAGATTTTCTTGCACAGGCATTATCTTTTCTACCTTTATTCAAATCATTAAGTTTCTTTGCTAAGTCTTCATAACATTTTATATTATTGTTATAACACCATTTACAATAATCTGTTATTTTTAACATTTTTTCTTGCTCTGCTATAAGATTTGCCCGAGCTGCTGCTTCATCTTTTTCTCTCATGAGTCTTTGCTCTTCATCTTCTAGTGTAATTGATTGATATGCTTTAGAATCTTTCCATGGTTCATATCCAGCTTTCTCGTTCGCCATTCTTTCTGTAAAAGATAAATCCGCATAAGTCGCAGGAAACCTTGTTGCTTGTATCTTGACATCTTCAGCACCAGTTTGTCTTTGTAAATCACGCAATTCTTGTTGACGGGCCACCCATGCGGGACTTTTTAATTCAAAAGGATTGTTTAAAACCAATGTACTTGATTGTTGATCAGTTAAAGTGTTTGCTGTTGGAAATCCAGTATTTGGAACTGAAAATGTATTTTTCTTATAATCTTCAAATGCTTGTTGAATATAACCACTACAAGATGCAACATAATTATGCCCAGTCATATTTGATAATTGAACTGTAACTGCTGGACTAATATCATAATAACTTAACCCATCACAATTATTTCTTAACGCACATTGTCCGGCAATTATTGAATAAACAACTTTGCGACATTCCCCAGCATTTAATTCTGTCCCTTGGGCATAAATTGGTTTGGATAATTTTTGATTATATGGACTATTTGGATTAAAAAATGGATTAGAAGAATAAGTTTGTACATTTTGAATTTGCCCGTACTTAGAAAATGGCGGAATATTAGCATTTGCTGAATTTAAACAGCAAACAACAGAAAATATTGATAAAAATATATATTTCATTTTCATTATCTCTTGCTAATTATATCAAAAATTTTATCACGATTAAAGAACAAATTGCACCAATAAAAAAGAACGGGGCAAATGGTATAAATTTTTGTTTTTTAACAAATCCCCAAATTCCACCCAAAATACAAGATATCACCAAAGAAATAGCTAAACCGCTAATTCCTAACCATATACCCCCAGCTGTCATTAATTTTATATCACCCAGACCAATCGCATCAGATGATTTTCTTTTAAACAACACTCTCATAACCATACCCAAACTATAACCAATAACTCCCGCAATTATTGATTCAGCAATTCCGAAAAACCATGGAAAAAATATAACTATCAACAATCCAATTAACATAAAAGGTAATAAGTACATATCTGGTATTATTTGATGTTTCCAATCATATATACTCATCATTACGGCACAAAATACAGCCACTAATAATAAAACTATAAAAATCGCCAACATTTTTTCTCCTTGTCTTTCTTTTCTTAATTATGCTACAATTTAATAAAATAATACAAGAGAATAATAAATGGCACCTGTCGGATGGACTCCTGCAATTTTAAATAAAATGAAATCCCTGCTGGGCAAGGGGTTAAGTACCGCAGAAATCGGGAAAAAAATCGGTATGTCAAAAAATGCCGTAGTTGGAAAATTAAATCGCTTGGGATGGAGTAACAAACCCGCCAGTGATATCAAAAAAAAGACACCTGTAAAAAAAACAACAACCGCCAAGGTAAAACCAGTTAAAAAAGACAAAATAAAAAAAGAACCAGTGCAGATTACAAAAAAAGCAAAAGCAACTATAAAAGCATCAACACGGGGTATTAGTAAAAAAAATCTTATTGCGCATCAACACATGATTCAACATGCTGTTGAGCTAGCAATGTTACGTTCAGATCAATGTCGTTGGCCCATCGGAAATCCTGATACTGAAAAATTTCATTTTTGTGGTGCCAAAGTTTTCCCTGGAAAACCATATTGTTACGAGCATTGTCGCGCAGCATATCAAATGCCACCACCAAAAAAATCATAAAATAATGGTAAAATAAAAATGAAAAAACCAGAGAGAGAAAATTTTACAAATACTGAAATTGCAGTTATGCCAGATTCTGACGTACCTGTATTTTCTTTTAATAATTCTAAATATACCGACAAAATTATAACTGAATCTTTTAATATTTCTGGTAATAAATTTTCTGCTTTTTATGATGCTGATCATAAGTTAATTTTTGTATTGGATGAAACTCTTACTGAAAATATCCCTAATGTATTATTGGTAATTGCTGAACGGGCAGGACGCAAATGGGACGATATATTAAGCAATGATTATAAAATTGATTTAGAAGATATTCGCCCAAAGAAAAATAATAAATATCAAAAACTAGATATAATTTACGAAGGATTGCCAATTTATGGGCAACTTATTGCAGATTATAAAACAGGGGTTTCAATAGAAAATGCTTTAAATGATCTAGCAAAATTTAAAATAAAAGCTGGTCAAGAACTGGCGCAAATGCGATTAAACGCGGCAGAACGTGAAATCACCACTGCAACAGCCACCATTAAAAAAACAGAACAAACCTTGGCTAAATTACATACTAATAAAAAAGCATTAAAGACTAAAATTGCCAAAGCACGTAGCGAAGTTGGAAAAAAACCAACTAAAGAATCAGCTGCAAAAATACTAAAAATTCAAGCACAAAGTGAAAAAGTAAATGATAAAGAAAAACGTGCACGCGCCAGATTGCGTCGCGCTAAAAAAAGACTAGAATTTGCCCAAAATGATTTACAAGCAGCACTGGACGCGCTAAAAGCAATTGAGGACGCAGATAATAATTTATCAGAAATTGAATTAAATATACAGGAGCCTAAAATGGCAGACGAACCAAAACCTTTGTTTGATAAAGATCCTGAAATAATGGATGATAAAATCGCTTTTCAGCCTGTTGGGTTTGAACCACCTGTATTTAATCCGACAGAATTTACAACTGCGGAATCTAACAAATCAATACAAATACCAGAACCTATTATTTCAACTGATGCGCCTGAAGAACCAGCTATTGCGCCCATTATTGAAGAAAAACCTGTAATTAATAAAGAAGAACCTGCACCGGTTTCTGAGCCAATTGCCCCAATTACAAATAATATAAATATAACTCAATCTGTTATTGAACCACAACAACCAATTGAAACTCCTCAACAAACTCAACAAACACCGCCAGTTTCAATAGAAAGACCTGCATCACCAGTATCAAATCCAAATGTTACTGTTTTGCAACCAGAGACAAATCCAAAAAAACCAACAATTATTTATTATGTAATGTTGATTATTTTAATAGGGCTTTCAATTTTAACTTTATCGCTTTATCAATCAAAAATGGATGATTCTGCAAAACCAAACCTTGCAAAACCAAACCTTGCAAAACCAACCGAACCAGAAACTGTAATTGTTGATGAACCAACTCAACCAATCGCTGTTGATTCCGCATTTATCACAACCGAACCTGTTATTGAAAATCCGCAACCAGTAATTATAGAAGAGCCCGTACCAGAACCTGAACCTGTTGTTGCACCAGTTATAGAAGAACCTGCACCACAACTAATACAGGAAGAACCAGCCGTTGCACCAATTGTTGAGCCAGAACCTATACCGGTTTCTATACCGGAATCTGCACCGATTATTGAACCAGAACCTGAAATTATAGAAGAACCCGTAATTGAGGAAGAACCTGTACCGATTAATCAAAATCTAACATTACCATTAAAACCAGAATATCCAGTTCATGGTCCTGTAAATCAAACTATTGAAAAAAATTCGGTTTCATCTCAATTATGCACCAGTGGCACAACACCGGATGAAAACGGTTGTTGCGAAGGGGAAAGTTTTAGATTTATAGAAAGTATGAACGGATATGCGTGCTGTTCTATTGCAGACGGTGAATGTTATCCACCATTAAGATAAATTTTTTATTCTCCGATTATATCTTTTGCTATAAGTTCAGCAGCAGGGCGGGCACGATGCCATATTTTATCTGCCTTGGATAATTCAGCAATCATTCTTTGACGTGCGGCTGGATTTTTCAACTTATTAATTTCACAAATTATATTTTCAGCCGTGGCAGCACGTCCTAATAATTCTGGATAAATTGTTTTATTCATTAATATATTTACCAATGATGCCCATTTAATTTTTAAAAATATACGTGCTAAAAATTCCGTTAAAGGATTCATTTTATAAACTATAATTGCTGGAATATGCATAATTGCAAGTTCAACAGAAATTGTGCCACTAGCAGCAACAACCATATTTGCATCTGCATATAAATCATAACGTTTTGATGCAGGTATCAAAATAGGACGCACAGACCAATTTTTAATTTCTTGTTCAATATATTTCTTGGTCGTTTCAACCACAGGAATTGAAAATTTATAACCTTTAAAATTTTCCATAACTTGTTTGAAAATTGGTAATAATTTTCTTACCTCGGACATACGACTACCAGGAACAAATACTATATTTTTTTTATTTTTTTTATTTTCTTTAATCGGTTTGAGTCCATCCGCAATCGGATGCCCAACCGCAATAACTGACAATCCATATTTTTCAAAATATGGTTTTTCAAAATCAAAAAATGCATAAAGTTTATCAAAAATTTTTGCGAATTTTTTTGCACGGTTTTCACCCCATGCCCAAACTTGAGGTGCCACAACATGATAAAATTTAGTTTTAATACGACCACGCACTTTTTTAATAACACGTTTTACAAAACTAGGGCTATCTATGGTTAAGACAATATCTGGTTGAAATTTTATTATTTCGTCCGCAGTTTCGTTAATTCTACGAGTTAATGTTTTTACATTTGCTAAAACTTCAAATACACCCATTACTGCTAAATCAGAAATTGGGAAAACAGGGGAAAGTCCCGCTCTAATCATATGTTGCCCACCAATACCTGCAAATTCTATATTTTGTGGCATAGCGCGCATTATTTTTTCACCAAGAATATCGCCTGAAACTTCACCCGCAATTATAAAGATTTTTAAAGATTTCATTGTTTTGCCGAAACACCACGCATGGAACGATTTTCAATAAAATCAATCGCATCCATAGCATATTTATTATTTCTAACTTCTTTACGAACACTTTTTAATCTGCCGGACGCAGTAGAACCTTCTTCTGCAGTTTTTGTAAAAAATGCAGAATATACAGCATGTATTGCATGGATGTCTTCATTAGTAAATCCATGACGCATTAATCCAACTTTATTGATTGTTCTATAAACACCGGGACGTCCTTCAAATATAGAATAGGGAACAACATCAGTACCAATACCTGTCATACCACCAATAAACGCATTACGACCGATACGAACAAATTGATGAACTGCACTGCACGCAGATACAATAGCAAAATCTTCTATTTCAACATGCCCAGCAATTTGAACCAAATTAGATAAAACAATACCGTTGCCTAATTTGCAATCATGTCCGATATGAGCATTAACCATAATTTGACAATCGTCGCCAATCTCTGTTCCTGAACTGGCTGGTGTTCCAGAATGAATAGTTGCATATTCGCGAATACGATTTCTTTTCCCAATGCGCAAACCTGTCATTGTTTCAGCATCTTGGAATTTAAGATCTTGACTCATAACACCAAGAACCGCAAAAGGATATACGATTGAGTCATCACCAATTTCTGTTTTACCATCAATAATAACATTTGATATCAGTTCCACGCGATCGCCCAGAACGACATTTTCACCAATTATACAATTCGGCCCAATTTTTACATCGGCACCTAATTTTGCATTTGGGTGAACTATTGCTGTTTCATGAATCATAGTAAAAGTATTATAGACTTAACACTATAAAATATGTATTCAATTAATATCACAAATTATAACAAACTTTTAATCGCTGCTTTGGCATCAAATTTATTTTTCTTAACCCGAGCAAGAATTATCGCGGCACAAATCAGCACCGGCATAGTTGTTAACAAACCAAATAATCCCAAAGATAAAATCCATAAGTCTTCAGACCAATTTTCTAATATATTAATATTTTTTGGAGTATTATGACGTATTATTACAAACGCTTGTATAAGTATACCGATCCCCAGTATTGCAAAAGCCAATGCGTTTTCAGTCAAAATAAATAAAATAAGTGCTAATATAACCCCTAAACGTATCAACCACATTAATTTTTTATAATGCGAATTTGTTAACCAACCTGTCGGTTTAACTAAACGCATCATTATACTACCAATAATTGTTATTAATGTTATAATCAAAAAGAAAATATGAATAATTGTTAAATGCCCCAATTGACCGAATCGAAAAAATTCTGGTTGCATAATTAATCCGAAAAGTAATGTGCCCATCAAAATGATTGATAACCATTCGGGTTCCATTTGATAGCGATTGCGATAAACCATTAAACGACCAGTGTAAAACCCCAGTAATGCAGCAACAAATTGAACTAAAACAGTTTGCCATGTTCCCCATGCACACAATCCGACTAAAATTGCAACACTTACCGGTGCAACAATATCTGCTATTTTACGCCATTTTTCTTTGATTTTTACCAGATTAGTGAATGACGGAATACGCCAACCAGCAAAAACCCCGATGCCAAAAACACATATTGCGGTTAATGTTGAAATACCGAAAGTAATCCCATCACGCAAAGAATTAAAACTTTCATGAGTTAATAACCATACAGCGATAAAAACAATACTCCATACAGCGATTGTTTTTAAACGTTTTTTAGAATCTGGTAAAAATTTGGCAGAAATTTCAGGTGCAAAAATCCAGAACACTATAAAAATAGGCAAACAGAGCAGGGTGGTCCAAAAAAAGTCTGGACTATGTAATGCAATATTATTAAAACTACTTACAGCTGATTGAACTACTAAAGTTATATCAAACATTAAACAACCTTTTATTTTTTATAATTTACATTTTTTATATGAAAGTATATTATATTGTGTATGAATCAAAAACAAGTTTTTTTTACTGTATTAGGCGGTCGTGTTAAATTTTACCGCGGAGACTATAATTTAACCAGTGATGCGGTTTGGCTGGCGGCATTTATCGCAAAAAATACAAAAATTAAAAACATTTTGGATGTTGGTATTGGCACTGGGGGCGTTTCATTATGTTTATTGGAACATAAACCTGATTTAGAAATTACTGGAATTGATATATCTCAAAAAATGTTAAGGGAAGCTGAAAAAAATGCCGAATTAAATAACAGACAAATAAAATTATTAAACGAAGATATTTTAAGTTGGAAAACCTCAAAAACCTTTGATGCGGTTATAACAAATCCGCCTTATTTCAAGGGAAATGCCGCAAAACACGGCGCACATCATAATGTAGATTTAAATAAATGGACTATGACTTGCTTAAAACGAGTTAAACCACGTGGATATTTTTACACAATTATTGATACCAACGTAGCTGGTGAAGTTATTGCGGCATTATATAACGGTAAAGCAGGGGATATAGAAATTATTCCTTTATTTTCAACGGGGAAAAAGATTGCCGAACGGGTATTAATTAGCGCCAGATTAGGCGTAAAAACAGGGACAAAAATTTATTCCGGAATGTTAATAAATGACAAAAAAATATTACAAGATGCTAATCTTATTTGACTTTTGTATAAAAATAATATAAATTTTATAAACGGGCGGACGAAGCAGAGCGCCAGCGGGTCAGGGGGAAACCAGCAGCCCATCGTTTCATATCGGGTCGCCCATTCTTATTAATATATAATATTATGTTCTATCCCCATAAATTATTTATAATAATATAGTTAAATCAATCAATAAAATAAATATTGTTAAAGTAAATTCTTTATTTTTTTGAGAGTTATAATTCGTATCTGATTATTATAATATAAAAATACTAAATATTATTTTTATATTATTTTTTAGCGCGCGGTCTATGATTATTTTATAATATTTTTTCTTTATAAAAACTATCAGAAACCACAACAATTCTAAAAACTTACAAAATCTGCAAATTATGACAATTTATAATAAAATTCGCGTTTTAATTATTGTAACTATACATAATATACATTATCCGCCAATGATAACATGATTACATCAAAGAGATGGTCGCCCTGTCTCTTTGATAAAACTAAAAAAAATGCATAATAACTATTTATTTTACTTAAATATTATTTTATTTAGATAAAATCTTTTTCTTTTCTGCGTCAAATTCTTTCTTCGTTATTATTCCGCGCTTTTGTAATTTATATAATTTTTCAATTTGATCTGCAGCATCTTGCTGTTTTATTATATTTCCACAAGTCTCACATCCATCAACTATTGCTTTTGGTGCCCAAATCAGCGAAAAAATCAATGCCACAAACCAAGTAATTCCTAAAAATAATCCACACCATGATAAAACTATGATTGTAGTTATATCAGTCCCAGATAATCCGCGCCCTTTGGCGATAAATATCGGAATCTGAATCAAAAAAATCAGAAAAACTATACATAATACAGCTATTAAAAGGATTAACAATTCTGCCATAATAATTCCTCTTTGTGTTTTTTATTAAGAAATCGCTTTAATTCGTCTTATACGACGCTCAACCGCATCAAACGGCGTTTCTAAAAACTCTGACGCACAAAGCATCGCAATTTCCGGATCAGTTTCATCCGCAGCCAGCGCAAGAACATTTATATCATTATGATGTCTATCTGCACGCGCCTGTTCTGGTCTTTCGCATCTGGATGCGCGAATATGGCGATATCTATTTGCAGCTATCTGAACCCCTGCACCAGTTCCACATAAAAGTATCCCCCTAGAATTCGTGTCCGATAACATTGCATCAGATACACGTTTAGTGATTTCTGGAAAATCAATCTCTTCTTTCGGATTATCCGTACCTAGATTTTTTACTTCATATCCAGCAGCTGACAACATTTCAATCAGATATAATTTTAACCCTACTCCGCGATGATCCGAAGCAATATAAATATTACCATTAAACATCACATTCTCCGCCTTTTCTGCAAACTAATTTACAGTTTAACTTATTATTATTAGTTATATTTAATTTTTTATAAGACAAAACTCCCGTCATTTCTGCATCTGCAAAAATATTGGCAGTATCAACTGTCGCAGGCCCATCAATCATTCCGTGTAAAAATAAATTTTTTGCAACAACTTTGCCAATAATCTTACCGCCACGCCCAACAACCAAAGTATCTGCCATAACCTTACCATTTACTTGACCATGAATTTGGACTATATTAGCACCTTTGATATCACCAATAACTTTAGCCCCCGCCCCAACTATAGTTGGACTATTTTTTTCTTTAGAATTTGTAAATGCAAACATATTATTATCCCCCTTTTACAAAACTATATGGGTTAAACGGTTGATTGTTATACCTTATTTCATAATGTAAATGTGGACCAGTTGTACGACCAGAATTTCCGCCCAACCCTATAATATCTCTGGCACGAACTATATCTCCACGTTGAGTACGAAACTTTGATAAATGAGCATATAAAGTAGTAAAGCCCATACCATGATCAATTTCAACAACTTTACCGTATCCATTTTTATCACCAACAAAAATAACCTTACCTGGTGCAACTGCATATAAAGGTGTCCCTATTTTACCAGCAAAGTCAATCCCTGTGTGTGGTTTTATTTTACCATCTAATGGATGCTCTCTTTCACCATATCTTGAAGTTATCGTAGCATTTGTAACTGGGGCACCTATTGGTAACGCAGCGGCTGCGCGCGATAGTCCCTGCCATAATTCTATCTTGTTCGCTAATTCTTTGTATTTTGGATCTATATCTTTATCTAAATCTAGCGGAGAAATTGCACCGCCCACAATACTATTGTTCATAGCCATTGCTTTCTGCGATAATGCGCGACTATTAAGCCCTAAACCAGCCAAAGTATTATGTATTTTGGACATACTTTTATTAATCTTATTCAAATTATCATTTGTTAATTTTGATACACGATCATAAATTTGAATAGAAGCATCACTAACTATAGCCACATATTTTTCCATTTCTCTATTAGCTTCAAATAATTGACGATTTTCTTCACGAGTTAATTCATATTCCAAAGAAAGTTCAGATAAATTTTTAATTTCTGGTGTATAATCTTCGTCTGTCATCATATTTTTTATACGCGTTCCCAACATTTCAATTTGTGCCCAAGTGTTTACACGACGTTTAAATAATGCTTCTTGAGCGCCCTGCTTCATATTTTTGTTATTAATCAATTTATCATCTATGTCATTCATTTCTTTATGCAACTTTGAATATCTTGCATAAAAAGTATTCAAATCGGACACATACCTAGCATGTTGAGTTCTGGCCTCTTCTAACTGACGCGTACGTTTTTGCAACAATGGACGATGATAAACAAATACATAAGTTGCCCAAATTGCCCAGAATATTAAAAAAACTTTACCCAAACTACGCGCAACACGCCAAAAAGAAGTTTGATGATATGAAACTAAATCCCCGCCAGAAATAATTGTAATATCTCGATCTGGGAAAATTTTACATATCGCACGCCACACCGCCCGAAAGGGGGCAGTTAAAAGCGCAGATAGAGAAGAATATTGTCTGGCTATCCAATTTAACATAACAGATTTATCATACTATCCAACAAAACAAGTGTCAAAGCAAAAATAGCTCTGTGTTTTATTGTTTATTTTACTATTTTTTTATATATTTTCTTTACTGATTTTATATTTTTTATCGGGTTTATCCCGTCAATTAATTTTTCTAACCCATCATCTTTTGGTAAAGATTTATTAATTACAGGTTTAACAGCGGAACAACAAAACGAACATTTTGTTGCTTTCAAAGGAATACTAGAAAGACAAAACGGACATTCTCGTTTATCTGATGCTTTTTTTGTACGTACTTTATTAAAAGATTTAACAAATAAAAATACAGCAAACATAGTCAGTATAAATCCAACTACGGAATTTAAAAACAGCCCTATCCCTATTTTTGTGTTTCCAGACAAAGCGATTGTAATTTCAGACATATCCATATTACCAAGCAATAAACCAATCGGTGGCATAATTATATCTTTGACCAAAGAATTTACAACGCTGTTCATAGCCGCACCAGCAATAACACCAACCGCCATATCTATTGCGCTGCCACGTTCGGCAAATTCTCGAAATTCTGCTAAAAATTTTTTCATGATTTTTTTTCCTTTTGATATTTTTTTATTGCATTAATTGTTTTATTAAGTGTTTTTGATAAATGCTCATCTTTAGTTTCAACAACTATATCTGCTTGGGCATAAATATCATATCTTTCCGCAATTAAAGTAGAAAGGATTTTTTTAGGATCTGCATTTAATAATTGAGGTCTGGTATCACGAAAAGTTGTTCTTTTTACCAATAAATCAACATCTGCTTTTAACCAAATAGTTAATGCTTTTTTACGTGCAAGTTCTCTAACTATTGGGGTAATAAATGCACCCTCGCCTGTTGAAATAACTTTTAAATATGGTGGGGAGTCCAATAATCGTTTAAAAATGCGTTCTTCTACACGGCGAAATTCCCCTTCGCCATATAAAGAAAAAATATCAACCACACTACAACCCGAGGCAGCTTCTATTTCTTTATCAGTATCAACAAAAGGAATATCTAAACGACGCGCCAACATTCGTCCAATTGATGTTTTGCCCGCGCCCATTAATCCAACCATTACTATTGGTTTATCTAAAATTATATCTAAATTATGCATGTTCAAATCATACATTACATAAAACATACGCGCAAGAATTTTTATTTTTAATAACAAAACTTGATAACAAAACTTGAAAAATAAAAAGAGGAGTGGTAATTTAGAACAAGGTTTTAAGTTCCCATAGTTCAACAGGATAGAACAAGGTCCTCCTAAGACTTAGATCCAGGTTCGAGTCCTGGTGGGAACGCCAAATATTTATTTAACATTAAACTTAAATATAGCGATTTATAAAATAATCTTTTCAAAACTATATATTTCTGGTAAAATAATAAATATAACCCAAGGGCAAAAATTTGCGAAAACTCTATACTTTAACTATTTTATTATTTTTACCAATTGCGGCATGGTCTTCTTCGCCACGTATAAATAATGCTGTACCCCCCAGAATAACAGGAAATTATACACCAAATTCTTTATTTTCTTCTGTTTATTCTGATCTTTATTCTGATATTCCAACATTAGTTCGTTCTTTGGTTATGCCGCGCGCTGTACCAATTGCTGGTGGTAGTACCAGGGGGTCTTTACGTGGTAATAATTCTGATAATTCGTACTCAACATCTTCTAATCAACAAAATAAAGATCAACCGATTGAAACAAAAACACAATATATAAACTTTCTGAAAAGTTCTGTTGTGGGAAATAAAAAGGATTGTACTGACAGGTATAATAAGTTCGTAACTTTTTTTAATCATGATTCAACATTAAGCGGGGAAATTACACCGGGGAAAAATTCATTTTCTAATACAAGGCTGGATATAACCTGCGACTTTCTTAATTATTCATATTGGTGTTTTGCACTTGGATTTGCATATGCCACCCGTAATTTTGACGACCCATACCGTATTAATACTGGCAGTAAATGCCTAACATATCAAGAATTCTGCCAAAGCAGTAAAGTTCCTGAAGATTTTAGAATAAACGAATATCTTTCAAGAATTATTGATGAGATTATATTTTATAATACGAAAATTAAAAATACTAACAGAAATATTGTTAATACAGTTATCAGAAATCCAGATGGCAGCACTACTAATGGCTGGAAAGGTTATGATACAGATACTTGGGTACAAGAACGTTTTCCAAAAGAAGAAATGAAAAAAATATTATGTAAATAAATTTTTTAATATTATACTAAAATTATTTTTTATTGAATTAAGTGCAAATAATGTTATCTTTTTGAACATTTAAAACTTGAATTTATAAGAATTGTATCATAAAATTTCTTTAAAAATTAAGATTAGTTTTAATTTATTATTTAATAATTTACAATTATTACAATCAAAGGAGTTTATAATGAATGATAAGTTTAACAAACCAACACAGATATAACAAAATCAGTAATAAATGTAGAATCTGTTGACCCTAATTTATTAAATGATG
>JBMNPL010000004.1:0-46741 GCA_050943575.1 Alphaproteobacteria bacterium | reverse complement strand
GATTGATTTTAATATAATACTAACTCACTTAAAAACTAATGGATAAAAATTCTAATAAATAAAAATGAAAGAAATAATTTGTTTTTTATCTAAATTAAAGATACCAGCTAATAAAATCAGCATTGAACATTATTATCCTAAATGTTTATTACCGCCACGTATTTATTCTTTGAATGATAATATCTTTCTTGCTCATAAAACATTAAATCATATTAAAGCCGATTTGCCGCCTTGTGTTTGGGAAGAACAAAAATATAAATTAACTTTTCAAGCAATAGAATATTATCATTTACCAAAGAAAGATAAAGAGTTTTTAGAACGCGCGATAGAAAATTGGAAAACTTTTGAAATTGATTGTTGTAAATTCTGCGTGGCTAATAAATATAAAAAATATTGTGTAAAATATAGATAAATAGGGGTAAATTCTTGGTCGGAGTGGCGGGGTTCGAACCCACGACCTCTGCGTCCCGAACGCAGCACTCTACCAGGCTGAGCTACACTCCGAATGTTAAAAATGCTTTTTTTGAAAATCACGCCCAGCATGAGTTTTCAAATATTTTTCAAACATTTCTGCTTTTTCTTTATTATCAAAAGCAAAATAACATTTTATTTTCCAAGGCTTATGACGATTTGTCTGACGTGCCTTTCCTGAATTATGTTGTGCAAATCTTAACTTAAGATTTTTTGTAAATCCAGTATAAAAATGTTCTGGTTCATTTATACTTTGAAGTATGTAAACATAAAACATTATTTTCCTCCCGTCCGTATGTTACAAAAAACAGCCGAGACGCTCCGTCTTTTTATAGCCATCGGTAAAAACCTCGGCTTGATTGCGAAATATTCGCGAACAAGACGGGCGAACGCAGCACTCTACCAGGCTGAGCTACACTCCGAATGTTAAACAATAATATTAATTTAAGATTTTTTGTAAATCCAGTATAAAATACTCTTATTTATTTATAAAGCAAGCCCTATTCCTGCCTGCGCAGGAATGACACAAAGAGGGCGCAGGAATGACACATAAGGGGAAGAGTCGCATGAGTTATCACAAAGGAGATGATGTTTTTATTTCTTGTCGCCTCGTAATGAAATTTCTTGGGTTTCGGTTTTTGGTTCTTCCCATTCTTTACAATAGTTTTTCTTTACTTTTTTGCAGTTTTGATAAACTCTGACTTTGGTACAAACCCCAGAATCCGCATTCCAAGTAGTTGTGACACTTTCTTTATAATTCCAATTTTCAACATGGGCTTCACCCTTGGTATTTCCAGTTGTTGCAACAGCGGTTGCTCCACCTACTGTCGCTACACCAACACTACCAGCAGCTATAGCAGCAGCACCAGCCCAAGCAGTAACTCCCCCTATTCCGAATGTAAATATTGATGCTACAACACCAACCGCTATCAAAGTCCCTACAGCAACCCATTTACCAGCATCACTTTTCTTTGGGGCTTTGGATTTTGGTAAAGTAGAAGTTTTTGCTAAATCAAAACATGTTTGACCTGTTGCGGCAACATCTAATTTTTCTGCTGCTTTAACCTGATCAGATGCCATTTTTATATTTAATTCTTCATATTTTTCTGAATATTTTTTTTGTGCAGCAATTAATGCAGAGGTTGCAATTATTCCACGAAGTTGTTGTGTTATATTTGGAAATCTTGCAAAATCCTTGCCAACACCGCCCAATTTTTTAAGTCTGCCTTTGTCATCGCGCATGCCTTGGACTTCACGACCTGTCATACAAAATTGAACAACTGGATCAGATTCAATGGTTTTAATCGCATTTGTAACAGAATTTCCCAATTGCTTCATTTCCAAATCAAATCCTTCACGTGCGTATTTTTCGCTTTCTGATCCGCTTGCTAACCCAACAGAATCTTTATATTCATCCCAAGATGTAAATGTATTATTTTCAAAATCATACGATATTTCACCCCAGAATAAAGTGTTTTTAATAAATCCTGCTAAACCGTTTTTGGTCTGATCTTTTAATCTTGCTTCGGGTATCGCTTCTAAAGAAGTATAACAAACCTCTGTTGGAAGTATTTTGGAATTATCTGTTGGATCAGCTTTATATTCACAAACTTCATATTTTAAACTTAATCCGCCATTTTCAACAATCAAATTATCACAACTTTCAGTATCACCACAAACTTTTACCATCGCTTCATCAACCGCATTTTGACATACTTCAAGCAAGTTATTATCAATATTTAACATAATTCCACTGATGATTCTTTCAACTTCATTCCAAGAAAACACACCATTTTTTTGACAACCAACTAATTTATCTTCGGGGCACATTTTAATAATTGTATCAGTATCAAGCCCAACACAACCTGAATAATCTTTGCCACAACGATCTTCTGATGTTAAGCAATTTTTAACCTCTGTTGTGCAGGCATCAACACGCATTGATGCTAGTTTATCAGTAACATATCCCCAAATTAATGGTTCCATTCGCTCGCAAGTTTCAATTTGAACTTTACAAAATGATCGTGCCATATCAGGACGTGATAAACACGCATCCATTGTTGCAACACCTTTGCCCTCTATATCGTCTTTACAGGCTTTCTGTATACAATTTGAAATATCAGTCAAACAAGATTGACGCAAATTTGATTCCACATTTAATTCAGCAACTTTTAAAGTTGGTGCTACTTCACGTAAAAAGTCATCCCATACATTATCACGAACAGCAACACATTTATCCAAAACGTTTTCACAAATATTGCGTTTGGATTCTAATATTTCCATTGTAGTATCTGTTATTTTATACTTTGCAATATGTTCTACTTTCTGTGCAGACACATTTTCGGTTCTTTTATTATTTTGCATATTTTCCGCGGCAATAAAATTCACACACTTGGACCAATCTGCCCCACAAACATCTTCGCCTGTCATACATTTACGAAAATTCAACATACAAGTTCCACGATCATATTCGTTTGCAGTTTCAAATGAAGCCATACGAGCATCTCGCACTTCTTTTTCAGCTGATGCATATTCAGCATCTACTGTTGCTTGCATTTTTGCAATTGTATTATCAAATGCTTTGCAATCAGATTTAATTTGTGAACTATAAAATGATGTTAAAAAATTCATATCTTTATTGCAGTTTTCTGGCATTTGCTCTTTGCATAATTCATTAGCAGCAGAATAAAGTTCCGCGCCAGATAAGTCCGCAATATCTATCTCGGCTTCTTCGTCGTCTTCTATATCATCCCATAATGCCAATAAGTTTTGACGATCGGCTTTTTTATCTTTTTTATCCAGACCTACAACCTTGCCAGAATCGTCATATTCTCGGCTGCCTGTGAAAATAATATCTGCTTTGGCACCGGCTTCTACTTTTTCAACTTCTATGGTTTTAAGAATATTTGCCTGATTTAATTGCTCATTCATTTTTGCGATTTTATCTTTGAATCCTTGATTATCATTACTGCATGCACAAGTACCTCCATCCAAAGTTACAGGTTCACCTGGTATATTTAATACCGCAGAATCACCAACACAAAATGAATCCATACAACCATAATATGCTTCATAACATGATTGATCATAAATTCCAGTGGGTGCAACTCTGGCACGAACAGATGTTCCGCCTTTGCTTACAACTGAAATACCCTTTTTCGCCTTGGAGGACGAGATAGGCGCAGCATCCAAATTTGTTATTGTAAAACAACCGATTATTACCATTAAAATTGAAAATATTTTTCTCATTCTCTTCTCCGATAAATCAGATATTTCTATCTTCGTAAATTGGGCCAACTTCGTGACATATTGTTTGTTTGTTTGCTGTTTTACCACCTGCAATTGCACCACCTGCACCACCAACAACAACGCCTATTAAAGTTCCCCATCCACCAAAAGCACTACCTGCACTGGCGCCCAATGCTGCACCACCAGCAACCCCCTTGGTTATACCCGAGGCTTTGGATTCACCGCCAGTTTCACAAACTTTTTCCCAGCGAGTTAATTGACAATTACGTAAATCTGGTTCAAAGATATATGCCGTCGTCCAACTACCTTCTTTGTTTTCACTGCGATCATGAGGGCTATTTTGTGCAACTGCTTCGGCGTAAATTTCATCACATCTGGCACGTGCTTCTTCCAAGGATTTAGAACGAGAAATTTCATCAACTTTTTTATTATATAATCTTTCCATTCTTTTAACCGCTGCAATGCGACCTTTTAGTCTTAATTCTCCGAACATTGTTCCTTTGAATGATTTTTTACCTGCTGGTTGAGCAGATTCTACGCACCTTGAAGCAATTAGAGATTCTTTTTCCATATCATCAAAAAATTTATCTGATGCGGCTTCGGCTGCGGCGATTAATTCTGCCTTGAACTCCCCTTCGTTAGATGGAATTTCAGTCAGAGATGTAATACGTGGATCTTCTGGGATACAATTCATTTCTGTACCACAACCTGATTTACCCAAAAATTCTTCTGCAAAATTTACACACCCATTTAATAAATTATAATCTACGCGTAATGCAACCGCAGCTTTAATCGCATCATAATTTTGAATATCTTTACAAGATGGAAACATTGATTGTGGACACATGTGTTGTAAATCGCTTATCTTTTGTCCCACACATTCTGGTGCTGTAAAATTAGAACCGCATTTGTCTTGCATACATTTTGTTACATCATTCTGACAAAAATTCACACGTAATGCTGCTAATTCGTCTTTATACGCCTCTTTTAATCCTGGCACTAATGCATCACAATCATCAATTATTGGGCATATTCCCGCCGCAACATTAATATCTGTTAAACACATAACATTTGTTGATGTGTTGCACCCTTCTTCCAAACAAGCACGAATTTTTGAACGACACATTAATGGTTTATTTGTGCGCTCGTATTCGGCAGCCTGTGCTAATACAACTTTGGTTTCTTCTGCCCAATCTTTTAATACATCTTGTTTAACCGCCATACATTGATCCAAAACATCCGAGCATGCATTGGCGCGACGTTGTAATAAAGATTCATCCATACAATTTTCAAAATTAACCCCGCAACCGCCCTTGTCCGAGATACAAGCCTTGTAAGCCAATAAACATTCGCCACGATTATATTTATTTGTCGTATCTAACATTTCTACTCGTGCGGTACGAACTGCTTTTTCAGCGGCGGCTTTATTTTGTTCTGCGGCGATTTTTTGCGTATCAAGATATTGACTGAAAGATTTACAATCTGCTGTAATCATACGTGAATATAATAGTTTTTCCATTTCAGCAGTATCAGGACAAGCATCTAGTTTACTTGCGCAATGCTCGGACGCCATATTAAATAAATCAGCACCTATTTCCAAATCTTCATCAAGTTCTTGTTCTTCACCGATGAGACTTCCTGATTCCAACCAAGCCGCAAAACGATTGCTTTTCGCTTTATTATTTTTATTTTCCGCAAAAGCCAATTCTGCACGAGCGCCAAGTTTTTCACGTTCTACACCCTCGCTAAATAGTTTTTCAGCATCTTTTTGAATTTTTTGAATTTCTTTAATTATTGATTTGGACGCATCAATGTTATCAGAACAAGCGCAACGCAACCCTTCGGGTTCATCTAGTAAACAAAAATCATCCATACATTTACGATATTCAGTTCTGCAATCTGTTTCTTCTTGGGTTTTTGTATTTTCTGTTTTAACAGATGTGGATGATTTTACTGCTGGTGATGATGGATTTATATCTGATGCCTGTAGTTTTTTAACAGCAGCCACTGTGGCTGGGGCACGTGAAGCGGTTGATCTGATTGCACCAACACGTGTGGTTGACGCGGGCTTTTCTGCGGCAAATGCAGGCAAAGCAAAAATAACAGCAAACGCGATTGCGAAAACTTTTCTCATCTCCAACTCTTACTATTAATCTAATTTTATCAGATATTAGCGATTACAGCAATTAAAAAATCTTATAAAAATATGAAAAATAAAATAATTAAAAAAATCGCCACCAAGGCGATTTTTAATTTACAGGAACATTTGCTGGTTCAGGTATAGTTGGATGTGCAAGTTCTTGTTGTAATTCACTGACTGCCGGTTTATTTGCCGTACGACTGGATACAATTGCCAAAGCCCCACATAAAACAAAGAAAATTATTGCAAGAATAGTTGTAGTTTTTGTTAAAAAATTTCCCGCAGCCGCACCAGTTAATGCACCACCAAACATTGATGCTGCACTGCTGCCGGACATACCGGACCCTTCTGATTTTTGTAATAAAATCACACCAATCATCATAATAGTAACGATAACTAGTAAAACAAGTAATACAGAAAACATAAACTATCCTTTGAATTTTGCTAAAAATATAAACTTTTACCCTGTAATTTGCAAGTAATTTTTCACAATATATAAAAATTACTTGATTTTAAGCAGTTGTGGGTTTATTATTTTACCCGCAAGCGCCCATAGCTTAACTGGATAAAGCATCTGACTACGGATCAGAAGACTGAGAGTTCGAATCTTTCTGGGCGCGCCAAAAAATTAAATGACCTTTTTGGTCATTTTGTTTTTTGCTGTGGTCAATGAAAGATGAGAACTCGGTAAAAGCCACAAAGTGGCGTAGAGTTCGGAGCGGGAAGTTGGTGAAAACAAACATTGTGAAGTTTGAACCTTACGACGCGAAAGGGACCCATAAAATGGGAATGTGCCATCTTTCTGGGCGCGCCAAAAAATTAAATGACCTTTTTTGGTCATTTTATTTTTTGTTGTGGTCAAAAGATGAGAGTTTGTGTTTGCGGATTTTTTATTCTTGTGATGATGTTGTGGGGGTGCGAACGCGTTCGGCATAAACTATTCGCCCTTTATTTAAATCATACGGGGTCATTTCCACCCTGACCTTTTCACCAACATTTACCCATATTCTGGATTTACGCATTTTGCCAGATACAGTTGCTAAAATTTCATGTCCGTTTTCCAACCGAACACGAAACATTGTATTTGGTAATTTATCTTCTACAACACCATTAAAAACAATTACATCATCTTTTGCCATATTTTACCTTTGTATTTAATTAAAAGCATCTTATTCGTCAAATATAAAAAAAGCAAGGAAAATCAGAGTTTTTGATTTGTTTTTTATTTTTTTAAGGATTAACAATCGGACCTTAATACCCATTGTCAAAATTATTTGGAACACAATTATCACCCGAGGCGTGATAACCATAATTACATTTACAACCTGCATATTCACTATTAGCGAAACAACTAATATGAAGAGGACCTGGACCAGTACAAGAGGTGCTATATGTTGAATTTGGTGGGCAATAGGATATACATATCTTTGTTGTATAAGGTGTTAAACCACCTGGCATCGTACCACCTGCTCGGGCTATTTTATCAC
Organism: Alphaproteobacteria bacterium; assembly: GCA_050943575.1. GTDB lineage: Bacteria > Pseudomonadota > Alphaproteobacteria > Rs-D84 > Rs-D84 > WRCA01. The sequence goes on along the minus strand of JBMNPL010000004.1, from coordinate 39,394 downwards.
CTGCTTTTTTATTATTTGGAATATTTGACTTATTTTTTTTCGTTATATTTATATTACCTTTTTGTAATGTAATTGGTAAAACCGCCGCGCCACCTGGTTGTACCATACCACCTACTTCTTGTTGATCAAAGCTACCGGCTATCTCGCCAACTTTATAACCTATATCACACTGACAATATTTTGATACACATCCTTGATGTACTCCAACGGCACCAGAAGCACCACAATCGTTTTTAGAAACCCAATGTGAATTTGTCGGACATTTTGGCCAGCATACTCCTTGTCCATCTTCAAAATTAAAATCTTCAAAATTAAAACCTTCAACAACATCATTATAATCTGTTGGAATACTATAATAATTTGATGAACATTTACAATATGATGAATTTGATGTATTAGTATTATTTATACACCCCCCCAGTATAGGTGGATCTGAACTTATTATTTTTTCAGGGGTATCGCATATAGATGTATTAATAGTTGCATTTGCTGGACAAGTTATTAGTCTGCATTTTGTTCCTGGTATACAAGGATTATCTGTGGAACAAGTTTCGTCATAAATTGAATTTGGTGGGCAACAACGTTTAACACCATTATCATCCAAGTATGCGTCCCCTTGGAAAACACAATAAGGTTTTATACAAGAACCCCATAAATCTGATGCTGTTACCAATTGTGTATAAAGTTCAATATTAGATTTTGAACCACTATCAATCCATTCACCAGAATATAATTCACATTCAGATTTTAATACCAATCGCATGTCATATAAAACTGTGTCAAATATACTATTAACATATTCCATAACGTCCGATGGTAATGGTGTGTTCGCCGGATAATCAGAACGAACACAATTTTCACGCGCGTATTTTACCAATAATTCATAAACAGACCCAGATTGTGTTGCAGAGCATGATGCCGATCCCTCTTGTACCCAACGTTGCATTTCACATTCATAAGAACCTGGATTTCTTACACGACAAGAATATGGATAGCTATGTGATAAATCCCCCGTAGTTGCACATACTTCATGAATATATTTATCAAGATTTTCTTTACAATTTTCTGAGATTTTTGATGAACCAACATCTTTAACAAATGTTAATAATGATTCCAATCCTGCTGATCCACCACCAAAAACATTACTACATGAATTTAATTTTTCTTGGCATAATGCTTCGGCTGTGGCAACTGATTGACCAATCATCATTTGAGAATCTAGATTTGCAAAGTTTTTTAACTGACCAATTTTTTCATCATAACATTGATTAACAACAGAAAGACATTCGTCTCGGACTTGCTTTACCCGTGCTTGTTGTGCTTGATAAATTTCTATTACAGCCTGACGTTTAAATTCTGCCCAAACATCATCGGCAACATCACGACAAGTATCCAATCCACGTGATGCGGATGCTTTATATTCTTCTAGTTTTGCAATTAATAAACGATTCGTGTTTGAATTTAAAAAATCCCCATCCAAAGTCGTTTGATTTTCCAATTTAAAAAAATCCGGAGAATATATAGGTTCACCAGTATTAAAATCTAGATATAAACCCGTAACATCCAAACAATGAACAAAATTTGCACCGCATGCTGTATCCGAAGTTATATCTTTGCGTACTTGGGCAATACAATCATTTATTTCGGTAGAATTATGCGCATCATAATTTTCCAATCTTGCCAATTCCATATTGCGATTTGTCATTCTAACAGCAGCGGCGGCGGTTGTTTTTCTGCCCTCTAATGATGCTTGGATAATATTACAATCTTGTTCTATATACATACCATACGCAGATACAACCATATTTAATGTCGCTTCGCGGGGGCATACATTTGCAACCATATCTAAACATTGACCGTGAACCTGGGAATATAGTTTTTCACCCTCCATATTTGCAATATCTGAACTGCCAATAAAATCAGGTGTGCTCCATATAGCACCAATATCACCCGCAATATCCAATGTGCCAGAAGTAGATAAAGATTTTGTTTTTGTATTGCTTAAAATTGCAGATATGCCAGCTAATTTTTGAGCACTTTCAGATTTATCAGCCAAAACACTACTTTCACCCGCACTTGCAGTAAGTGATGCGGAAACTTCTTTGGCAGTTTTAGAAATAGCATCAATATTATAATCAGCAAAATTTTCTAGTTGATGTTGAGTTTGACCAACTTTATTTGCCATTTCTCTTAAACCATCAAGTCTGGAACTGCAAACACAACGACGATATGTTTCATCTTTATACGCACAAAATTGATCCATACATGCAAAATAAGCCTCTCTGCAAGTATTATACCCATCGCCCATTGATGTGCTTGATGAGGCAATAGCAGATCGTGATATATTACTTGCACTGATGGATGGATTTTGACGCACCGCAGAACGAACATTATTTGTTGTCCCACTTCTATTTACAATAACATTTGCCGCCGTTCTGGCAGGTTGCGCGGAATTACGAGATGAAACAGAATTTATAGAATTTGATTTTCTATTAGAACGTGTTTCAATTGATTGATTTGTTGAACTGGGAGTTCGGCTGGCGATAGATTGAACAACAGATCGTTGATTTTGCGCAGAAAATACAGGTGCAGATAATATGCACACAAAAACAATACCGCAAAAACGCAGAAATTTATACAATTTTACCCTTGAAATTCCTTAAATAGATTTTACATTATTTTTATACCAAGGCGCAAGGGGAAAACTCGCGAATCGGAAATTTCAATGTTATAATAAAAAACACTTACATAAAGGATGAATTATGGCTTTAATACCAATGGTTATAGAAGAAACCCCCAGAGGCGAACGCAGTTTTGATATTTATAGTCGTTTGTTGCGGGATAGAATTGTAATGTTGCAAGGTGAAATTAACTCGCAAATGGCAAATAGTATAATTGCCCAATTACTTCTTTTGGAATCTGAAAATCCAAATGCAGATATTTCAATGTATATTCAAAGCCCTGGTGGTGAAGTTGATGCAGGACGTGCAATATTAGATACTATGCAATATATCAAGGCAAATGTTTCTACTATTGGAATGGGTTTAGTTGCATCAATGGGGGCAATACTTTTAGCAGCGGGTGAAAAAGGAAAACGCTTTGCCCTGCCTCATTCACGTATAATGATTCATCAACCTTTGGCAGGAACCCAAGGACAAGTTACCGATATGGAAATTCATATTGCGGAATTTTCTAAATTAAAAAAAGAATCCGCTAAAATGATGGCTGAATTTACCGGAAAAACAGAAAAAGAATTACATGATGCTATGGAGCGCGATAATTTTATGTCCGCAACCGAAGCCAAAGAATTTGGTTTAATTGACGAAGTTATGATTAAAAAGGCGTAAAATATGTCTGAAAACGAAGATAAAAAAATATCAGAACAACAAATTTGTAGTTTTTGCGGTAAAGCAATGCACGAAGTTCGTAGAATTGTAACCGGTAAAAATGTTTGTATTTGTGATGAATGTATAAATTTATGTAATGATATTTTAGCCGATGATGATAGACAGAAAATTACAAAAGATGCTGCGGCTTTACCAACACCCAGTAAAATTTATGAAATTTTAAACGAGTATATTATCGGTCAAGACGAAGCAAAAAAAACACTAGCAGTTGCAGTTTATAATCATTATAAACGTCATAGTGCGGGATTACGATCAGATATAGAAGTTCAAAAATCAAATATTTTAATAATTGGGCCAACGGGGACTGGTAAAACATTATTTGCACAGACTTTGGCAAAAATATTGGATGTTCCATTTGCAATTGCTGATGCGACCACACTTACCGAGGCTGGTTATGTTGGCGAAGATGTTGAAAATATTTTAACACGACTTGTTCAAGCCGCTAATTTTGATATTGAACGCGCACAACGTGGAATTATTTATATTGATGAAATTGATAAAATTGCGCGTAAAAGCGAAAATCCCAGTTTAACACGTGATGTTTCTGGTGAAGGTGTTCAACAGGCTTTATTAAAATTAATTGAAGGAACAATCGCAAATGTTTCCCCCCAAGGCGGTGAACGCAAACACCCAAGTGGAAGCACATTAACACTGGATACCAGCAAGATTTTATTTATTTGTGGTGGTGCTTTTGATGGATTAAATAAAATTATAGGAACACGAACAAATGAACGCGCAGGAATTGGATTTGGTGCAAATGTGGCAAGTAAAAAAGAACGTGATGCGAAAAATAACTTACCAGATGTTCAACCCGAAGATTTAGTTCGTTTTGGAATTATTCCTGAATTAATCGGGCGATTACCAGTTATTACAACTTTAAATGAATTGGATGAAGATGCACTGGTTGAAATTTTAACCAAGCCTAAAAATGCTATTGTTCGTCAATATCAAGCGTTATTAGAAATGGAAGGTGTAAAATTAACAATCAAAGAAGACGCATTAAAGTTAATTGCAAAAAAAGCACTTGCTAGAAAAAGCGGTGCGCGTGGATTGCGTAGTATTTTAGAAAAATTATTATTACAACCAATGTTTGATATTCCAGATAAACAAGATTTAGCCGAAATTATAATTGATGCAGACGTTGTTGAAAATAAAAAAGAACCAATTGAAGTTTATAAGAAAAATAAAAAAGTCGCATAAAATCGCCCATCAGGGCGATTTTTTATTGTTAAAATATTAAAACCTGACCCAGATATTATTTTTTTAATATTATGCTTGACAAACAATGTTTATGTCTTATAATTATATTACAATAAATAAAATTCTTAAACTAGACGGAGGCAAAAATGTCAAAAAGAATACCAAATTGGGTAAAAAATATTTTAATGTTTGGTGGAATACCAGCGATAATGTTATTAGTTGGCAAAAATAGTTTTGCACAAAATCAACAGGTACAATCAGATTCAACTGTTGTTACGCATCAAGATAGTGTGACTATGAACATACAAAACTCTCGATCACGAAAAATTGTTTCTAACAATTCTTGTATAAGGGTATATTCTGGTAAAAATAATTCAAATACTAATAATAAATGTATATATTTTATTATTGAGGACAGAAAAGCACATCAAAAATAAATAAATAAAAACCCGCCATTTAGGCGGGTTAATTTTTAATCACTTGATTATGGACATGCACCTTGACTGGTTGCAACCGGCAAGTTTTCTTGACATGTTCCATCTGCTACATTTACAGCACATGCATTATGAACAAGTTGTGTAGTAGTAACACTTTCAATTGTTTTTTTATAATGAACACTTGCGGTTACACATTCTTCAATATTTGTTATTGCTGAACATGCGGCTCTCCAAGTTTCACAATCTGTAACATGTACTGTTGGTGTAGTAACAATATCTGGTAAATTTAGACCCCATTTTACATAATAATTTTTTAATGTATCTATGGTTCCGGATTTACCCATTTGAATTCTATTTAAATCATCCCCTACACGACAGCTAATATTATTCTTTTCAACAAAAGCCGTAATAGCGGTTGCCAATCCACCAACACCTGCACCGACACCTGCACCAATTAATGCGCCCTTGGCTTTATGGCTCATTCCTTGATCTATTGTATTAGCAATATCTAAGTTTTCAAGAACTGAACCAAGACGCGCGACTTGTTTTTTAAATTCATTTCCTGATATACAATTTTGTTCTCCAGCATTACAATAAACTTCTTTATTTAAGTTAGCATACATCCTATTTGGGTTATGATATAATCTTTTCCCATTTGCTAATTCCTGATTTGTGCAATCTTGTATTTCCTCATTATCACATCCTATGGATTCCATATAATCATCAAATGCAGTTAGCAATTCTGAACAAGTATCACCTGCTTTTGATTTCATAGCTTGTTTAGCAAAAGTTAAAATAGAACAATAAGGTATATTACTATTTTGATCATATTTTGTTTTATATGCTTCTTGACCTGCTTCTATAACTCCATCACATGCTTTATCACAACTGACACAATATTCTGCTACGGCTGGTAATTCTTTATGGTCTGTACCTGCGGCAATTGTTATAACTTTCCATTGTTGATAACTGTTATATAATTTTTGAATTTTTTCACATTCTTTTTTAGTTATTTGTTTGCCCGACTTTAAAACAGTAGTTACAGCCAATGGTTGCTCAGGTTGATACTTAGAAATAGAAGTTGCACTTGGACCACCCAAGTATTCATTAAGTATTGCACGCGCTTCATTATCTTTTAATTCCTCGTTCATTTTTATCAAATTTTCTCTGGAATCACAATAATCCATTGATGCTAATTTTTTATCTTTGGCGGCACCACCTGCTAAACCCAATAATCCACCCGCAACTGCGCCACCCGTGGTTCCTAATACAGCCATTTTCTTTGTTTGATTCATTAATCCAAATTCAAACAATTCTTTATTACAAGTAAAACTACTGCCGGCTGGTTGCCAAACTTCAGCAGCTTTATCATCACCAATTCCCAGCCATTTATTAGTAATTAATTTATCTTTATTATATGCAGCAACACGAACTAAACATTCCCCTTTGGTTGCATCCCAACGTGCATAATGACCACGACCACCGTCATAATTAGCATCGTTATTAACCGTTGCCCCTAAAGGATTATCTTTAGTTTTTGCTTCTTTTGCTAAATTATTATATGCATTTATATCTTGATCATATTCGCCTCTGACTTGCTTATTATTCTTAGTGCCGCCCACTGCAGCGAATGATTTACCATAAACATTTTTATCTAATAAATTACATGTGTTTTCAGCCTGATTCGGAGTCAATCCAGTTTTACGTAAAACAAAACTATAATATTCTGGTTGAACAACGCGAGAATTAAAATCAATCCAAACATCTGATGAACTATGATAAAAATTAATGTCAGCAATACATCTATCAACAACAGATTTACATAAACCCATTCCACTAATTATAGAATTCCGTATACTTTGATCATACATATCAGCAACACCGTTTGGTAATCCACCACTATTTACACACGCCATCAAAGAATTCATACATTCTTCAACAGAAAATACTTTTGGAGGTGTAACCGTCGCAATACATTGACCCCATGTGCCATTTTCTTCACATACTTGTGTTCCTGATTGACCAGTAGTCGTTACACAAGCCTGAGTTGCACCCGGTATACAAGCCATAACAGTAGGATTAGGAAGATTTTGGCTGGGAGACATATTTCCACCACCTATCCCAGCAGAAACCACACCACCCATTCCAGCCGGCATAGTAGGCATACGACTGGATGATATAGCAGTTGCCCGAGAAGTATCAGCACCAGCCCAACCACGTAAATTTTGTCCTGGAGCAGCATCTGCAGAAATTGCTAAAACTGATGTAAAAGCAAAAAAGCCTAGAAATCCGAGTAATTTTCTCATATTTAATTCTCCCTGTTTTGTTTCATTATATCATATTATAAATATAATAAAAATAAAAAAAATACTTTTTATAATAAATTTTTAAATTCAAAATAAAAATCAAAATTAAATAAATACTTGACAAAACTGGTAGATAGTCATATTATGTTTATATAATGTCAAAAGAAGTAAAAAAGTCTTTTCCGTTAAAGTATATTATTGTTTGGACGATGGGGTATTTTATCGTCTCTGGTTTAATTTTTTTAATGCTTTTTAATTTTAATATTTTATACTTATCCAGTTGGATTGGATTATCAAAAATTGTTCTGCATGGATTTGCCAAATTTAGTTTTATAATCGCACTTGTCGCATGGATTCCTATATGGCTGGCAGGATGTATAACTATAATAAAAACAAGTAAACCATTAATAACATTAAAAAAAGAAAAAGAAGAAAAAGAAAATAAAACAGAATCAGAAAAAATCAATGATAAAGAAACTGAAATAATATTTCCATCCGAAATGCCCGAAGAAATGCATGTGCCATACACAAGAATGATACGTGGACAATTATCACGTGGAGTAATGAACTGCAAAATCGTTCCAAATAAACCACCTGTTAATCTATCAGCAGAATGTAATCAAAACATAGATGAAATGTCAATGATGTTACCAGAAAGTTTTGATATTGATAAAATAGAAGATCCCAATATCCCAGTATTCAAAGAATTAAATTGGGATGACGTCCCTAATAATAAAACAGAATTTAATAAACCAGATGAAAATAAAATAGAAATAAAAACTATTAATAATAAAAAATTCGCCATCATAACTCATGACGATTCTGATTTTTGGGTGGCAGATGAAGATAACTGGTTCGCCACAGGAAAACAAAAACCATCCCCCATAAATGCAGTTATTACAGCCGCAAAAAATGAAAATGCAATACCTGTGTTATTATTAAAAACTGACAATATTATGGATTTAGAAATATTAATTCCAAATTGGAAAGCAAACGGAATAAAAATAATTAAAGATATATCCGAATTATAAACAATAATATAAAATCACATGAATACTATTAAAATAAAAAAGAATGCGGGCAAATGCCCGCTGTTTTATTTACCAGTCGCACGACGTTTAATCGCGACAGATTTTGTAGCACCTGTCGTTTTAGTTTTTCCAGCAACATCTTTTACAACTTTTGTAGCCTTTGCTTTTGCCGGTTTTGTCTTTTCTGCTTCTGATTTTGTTTGTTCTGTTTTCTTGTCAGCTAACTTTTCTTTGACTTCTTTTGTTTCTTTTGATTTTTTTGCAGATTCATCACGATCAACTAATTCAATAATTGCCATCGGAGCAGCATCACCATAACGAAAACCAGCTTTTAATACACGAGTATATCCCCCCGGACGCTTTGCATAACGAGGACCCAAAATTGTAAATAATTTTTTAACCGCATCTGCACTATTGCTGCCTAAATCAGCAGATGTCAAACGACGATTTGCAACAGAATCAACCTTGGCACGAGTAATTAGTTTTTCAACAACACCGCGCAAATCTTTTGCTTTGGGTAATGTCGTTTTAATCTGTTCTTTTTCAATCAAACTTTTTGCTAAACCACGAAATAAAGCCTTGCGTGCATTAATATCGCGATTAAATTTGCGTTTTGCTTTCATGTGCCTCATTTTTGCGCTCCTTTTGTGCTGTTGCCCCAAAAATATATAATCGGGGATTAAACATCTTTCTGTGCCCTGAAAATTTCAGAAACAAGAAAATTATTATTTATACGGATCTTCGTATTTTTTAGCCAATTCTACAATGTTTTCTGGTGGCCAACCTTGGACTTCCATACCTAAACTTAAACCCATTGCTTCTAATTGAGCCTTGATCTCATTCAAACTCTTGCGACCAAAATTAGGAGTTTTTAACATGTCTGTTTCAGTTTTTTGAACCAATTCACCCAACCAATTAATTTTATCGTTTTTCAAACAATTGCTGGCACGAACTGATAATTCTAATTCATCAACATGTTTTAATAATTTTGGATCAAATGGTAATGCCTCTTTATCCTTTTCTTCCTCGGACTGTATGTATTGTGTAGGGTCTTCAAAGTTAATAAAGACAACTAGTTGATCAGTCAATATTCTGGATGCCAATGCAACCGCATCTTCGGGAGAAACCGTACCATTTGTTTTAACAACCATTTCTAGTTTATCATAATCAGTGCTTTGACCAACACGAGTTTCACTAACAGATGTAGATACATTCAAAATTGGTGAAAATATAGAATCAACCGGAATAACACCCAATGGTAAATCTTCGTTCCTAGAACTTGCAGGAACATAACCACGACCCGTATCCAACATAATTTCCATATCCAAAGATGCACCTTTATCTAAATTACAAATTTCAGCATCTTTGTTCATAACTTCAATTCCACCAACTGTTTCTATCATACCAGCAGTTACAACAGCAGGCCCATTGACTTTTAATACAGCTTTATGCTGACCCTCGTTAATAGCCTTAAAATAAACACTTTTTAAATTAAGAATAATATCTGTAACATCTTCACGAACCCCCGGTATACTTTGAAATTCATGCTGAACACCATCAATTTTTACATATATTGGGGCACAACCTTGTAAAGAAGATAATAATACACGACGCAATGCTGTCCCAAGTGTCAAACCAAAACCTTTTTCCAAAGGTTCAGCAATTACTTCTGCTTCATTAGGATTTTTTTCATTAACTTTAACAAATATTTTTTTTGGCTTGATTAATGTCATCCAATTTTTTTCAATCATTTTTTGCTCCTGAGGCTTAGTTTATTATTTTCACCTAGTAAAACCGCAAAACTATAAATAATTTAAACGCGGCGAACTTTTTTCGGTCTGCATCCATTATGAGGAATGCGTGTTGTATCAGTAATTGACTGAACTATCAATCCAGTGTTTCCCAATGCACGAACCGCAGATTCACGACCCTGACCAATTCCACGCATTAAAACATCAACCGTTTTCATGCCCATGTCAGCAACCTTTTTGCCAACTGATTCTGCAACAACAGATGCCGCATAAGGAGTTGATTTTTTTGCACCCTTGAAATTATTTGCACCAGCAGTCCCCCATGCTAATACCGCACCCGATTGATCAGTAATAGTTATACGAGTGTTATTGTTTGTAGCCAAAACATGAGCAATGCCATGCGAAACTTTTTTAACAACTTTCTTTTTTGTAGATTTTACTGCCATTTTTTACTTTCCTTTTGATGCTGAACCTGCGACAACTATACGCTTACCCTTGCGAGTTCTGGCATTTGTCTGAGTGCGTTGACCACGAACCGGTAAACGATTGCGATGACGAATACCGCGATATGATTTCAAATCTTGTAAACGTTTAATATTCATTGAAATATCACGACGAACATCACCCTCTACTTTGAAATTCTCTTCAATGTAATTTGAAATATCAACAATTTCCGCATCTGTTAAATCTTTTGTACGCAAACTATCCTTGAATTTCAAGGCTTTTACAATTTGATTAGCTTTAGCCGGACCAATCCCATAAATTGATTGTAACGCAATTTCAACGCGTTTGTTTTCCGGAATATTTACACCTGCTATACGTGCCATTCTATGTTTCCCTTTGTTAATTGCTGCACCATTTTATAACAAACAATGCAAATGTCAAACCCTAAATCTGCCTTTTTTCTGTGCTTTCTTAATAACACTGCTATATTGTTTCGCAACCATATAAGATTGAACCTGATTCATCGTATCTAATACAACCCCAGCAACAATCAATACACTAGTCCCACCAATCGCCAGTGGCATACCCAATTGAGTGTTCAAAATAATCGGAAGTACACATACAACTACTAAATACACAACACCTATCGCTGTTGTCCGAGATACAATACCATCCAAAAATTTAGAAGTTTGTTCCCCTGGACGAACACTGGGAATATAACCACCCGCATTTTTCAAATTATTCGCAGTTTCTTCAGAATTAAATACAACCGCCGTTTGAAAATAAGCAAAGAAAATTATCAAAATCGTGTACAATGCCATATATGACCATGTGCCATAAGTAAAAAATCCCATTATACTTTGAACTATATGATTTTCACTTTGAACAAAACGTTGTAAAAAAGCAGGCAACATCATAATAGAAGATGCAAAAACAGGACCCATAACACCCGACATATTTACTTTAATCGGTAAATATGAAGCATTTGTATTCGTAACACCATTTGCCATAACTTGCCTTGGGTAAAGTATTTGTATACGACGTTGAGCCTGTTCCATAAACGCAATCAAAGCAATAATACCAACAACAAAACCAATAATAAGCGCAATCATAGCCGGAGAAATTTGACCAACACTGCCCAAAGAAAACATCTTTGCTATTCCACCTGGGACCTCGGCAATAATACCCGCAAAAATCAATAAAGATGCACCCTGCCCCAATCCACGTGCAGTAATTTGCTCTGCCAGCCACATAACAAAAACTGTTCCGCCAACTAGTGCAATCACCGCCGATAATTCAAATGATAATCCTGGATTAATAACCGCCGGAACACCATTAACCGGTGCCATTACTTCTAAACCTTTTACTACGGCCCAACCTTGAACAATAGCCAATAAAACAGCCAAATATCTGGTATATTGATTGATTTTTATACGCCCAGATTCACCCTCTTTACGCAATTCGTTCAGTGATTTACTGGTCGCAGTTAATAACTGAATTATAATAGATGCCGAAATATAAGGGAAAATATTTAATGCTAAAATAGACATACGAGATAAAGAACCACCCGAAAACATGTCAAACATCCCAAGCATGCCACCTTCGCCTTGGAATAAATGTAAAACCGCCGAAGCATTAACACCCGGTAATGGAATAAAAGAACCCACACGATAAATTATCAAAGCGCCTAAAGTAAACAATATCCGCTTTTGCAAATCTGATAAATTAGTAAAAAAGTTCTTTATAAAATTCATGTTATTAAATTATTAAGCCATACTTTATTTTTTGCTTTTCTTGATATTTTTTTTATCAGAAAAACCTGGTAATCCAATTCTATCACCCATGCTGATTATAACCCAAGTGATAATCGCAGCCAATATACCTTGAACCCACAAATTTGACAAGAATTGTCCAATAATATTTATAATAAACCAAGATATAACAAGTATTGCTAAACTAACAATAATTTGTAAAATAAGTTTTTTGTTTTTTTTGGTCATTTCCCTTCCCCTTGTTTTTTATTATTTTGCTAAATTAAGCCTGAACAATGCTTCCGCCTGCTTTTTTAATCGCATCTTCTGCACTTTTAGACCATTTAATTGCTTTAATATTAACAGCTGTTTTAATTTCGCCCTTGGCTAAAACTTTCAAGCCGTTATATTTACGATTTAAAATTTTTGAGTCAAATAAAGAATCAATAGTTATAGCCTTTTTAGCATCAATTTTGCCAGATTTTATAAATTTTTCAATGTCACCCAAATTTATAGTCGCATATTTTTTTGCAAAAATATTGTTAAAACCAAATTTTGGAAATCTACGCAAAATCGGCATTTGACCACCTTGGAAAGTAGCCTGTTTACGAGAACCTGAACGTGCTTTTTGACCCTTGTGACCGCGACCAGCAGTTTTGCCCGTCCCAGATCCAATACCACGACCAACACGTTTTTTGCTGTGAGTCGCGCCTGTATTATCTATTAGTGCATTTAATTTCATCGTTTATGCCTCTCTATATAATTATTCTACAACAACAAGGTGTTTAACCTTGGCTATCATGCCACGTACAGAATCTGTATCTGGTAATTCCGAAACCTTACCAACATTGCCACCCAGTTTCAAAGCCTTTAAAATCTTAACTTGTGATTCTGGACGACCAATACAACTCTTTACTTGTCTAATCTTTATCTTTGCCATTTCTTACTCCGCCGATTCTTCAATCTTTTTCCCATCGCGACCAGCAATAATTTCCGCAACCGATTTGCCACGACGTGCAGCAACCAATTTTGGAGAATTTACCCTTGCTAAAGCATTAAAAGCAGCGCGAATCATATTGTTCGGATTGTTGCTGCCATAAGATTTTACAACAACGTCCTGAACACCCAAACATTCAAATACCGCACGTAATGCACCACCCGCAATTATTCCTGTTCCTGGAACTGCACTGCGAATAACTAGCCTGCTCGCACCAAATTTAGATTCAATGTCATGATGTAAAGTACGACCCTCTTTTAATGGTACACGAATCATCCGAGCCTTTGCGGCTTTGGTTGCTTTTTGAACAGCAGATTGAACTTCTAGTGCCTTGCCTTTACCAAAACCAACTCTGCCGGCTTTATCACCAACAACAACCAAGGCGCTAAATGACATATTACGTCCGCCCTTGACAGTTTTAGATACGCGATTAATAGATACCAGTTTATCAACTAATCCCATATCTTTATCTTGTAAATTTTTCTTGTCTTCGAAACGAGCCATTATGTACTCCCTAAGATTAAATCTTTATTCCACCTTTGCGAATCGCTTCGCATAAGGCTTTTACACGACCATGATAACGATAACCACCGCGATCAAAATAACAATTATCTGTTAATTTGGACTTTTTTGCGCGTTCCGCAAAAATAGAACCAACCATTTCTGCACCCGCAATATTCCAACCCTTGCCTTGAAAATCTTTTTCTTTACTTGATGCCGCACAAATCGTATGCCCCTTAACATCATCAATTGCTTGGATTTCAATATGACGACCAGAACGAAAAACAGATAAACGAATTTTTTCAAAATTCTTACGTTTTGCCGCACTGCGATTTGATAAAACCCTACGCTCTTTTGTGGTCAAATGTTTTAACATCTTTTTTCCTTTTAATGCCTGTACTTATAATTAATTATTTCTTTTTGCCTTCTTTACGAATAATTTTTTGCCCTTTATAATAAATACCCTTGCCTTTATAAGGTTCAACTTTGCGAACTTTACAAACTTTATCCGCAAATTGCCCAACTAAATGCTTATCAATTCCTTTGATAGCAAAATTTACAATCCCATTTTCTATCGCACCTATTTCAACAGATATTCCATCCGGAATTGGTAAAACAACATCATGCGAATATCCAGCAATTAAAACTAAATCATTATCTTTTACAGATGCTTTAAATCCAACACCTTTCATGCAAATATTTTTACAAAAACCTTCGGTTACACCAATAACAGCGTTTTTAATATTACGAGTCATTGTTCCCCACATAACCCTAGATTGTTTTTCATCCGCATTTTTTCTGGGTGTAACAACAACTTTGTCCCCGTCAACTTTTACATCAACTAAATCTGCGTTTCTAGTATCCAACGGGACTCTTAATTCACCTTTGGGACCTTTAACAATAACAGCAGTATCAGTAATCGTAACGTTTACACCGCTTACTATTTCAACTGGATATTTTCCTGCACGAGACATTTTAACAACCTTTTATTATTTATACCACGCGACACAATACTTCGCCACCAACATTCATTAAACGAGCCTTGTGATCTGTCATCACCCCATGAGGAGTGCTAACAATAGCAATACCCAGACCATTCATAATTTTTGGCATTTTGAAACAGCCTGAATATACACGACGACCCGGCTTTGATATTACAGATATTTCCTGAATCGCACCATTGCCATCAATATATTTTAATTCTATTAAAATATTTTTACGACGTGAATCAACCTGCTCTTCACGAAAATCTGTTATATAACCTTCGTCTTTTAAAACAGATAAAACCGCCGTGCGCAATTTAGACGCAGGAACACGTACAAATTCTTTACCAGCGTTCTGCCCATTGCGAATTCTAGTTAATAAATCTCCAATCGGATGAGTCAATGACATTTTATTTCTCCGTATAATTTTTACCAGCTTGATTTTCTTACACCCGGCAATTTCCCCTCGGAAGCCAATGTGCGAATTTGTTGACGACACAATCCAAAAAATCTTATAACACCACGTGAACGCCCCGTAACAGAACAACGATTGCGTAACCGTGTCTTGCTCGCATTACGTGGTAATTTCGCCATTTTCTTCATAGCATCTATACGCTCATCTGGTGTGGAATTTACCGACATCTTTGCTTTTAATGCATCACGCTTTTTTGCATATTTAGCAACCATTTTTTCGCGCCGTGCTTGTTGATTAATCAATGCTAATTTTGCCATATTTTTTCTCTTTATTATTTAAGAACCAATGGCATACCTAATTTTATCAGTAATGCCCTTGCTTCATCATCTGTTTTTGCAGTCGTTGCAATAACAATATCCATCCCAATTATGTTTTCAATTTTATCAACCGAAATTTCTGGGAAAATTAAATGTTCTTTAATGCCAAATGCATAATTCCCATGACCATCAAAACTTGATTTTGATAAACCTTGGAAATCTTTAATACGTGGTAAAGCAACCGTAATCAATTTATCCAAAAAATCATACATACGCTTGCCACGTAATGTAACCTTGGCACCAATTGATTGACCTTCGCGTAAACGATAAGTCGCAATTGATTTTTTAGCCTTGGTAATAACTGGTTTCTGTGCAGCAATCGCTGTCAAATCACTAACAGCCGCATCAAGCTTTTTCTTGTCCTGAGCAGCCGCACCAACACCCATGTTCAAAACAATTTTAGTTAAACGAGGAACAGCCAATTTGTTCTTGTAACCAAATTCTTTTTCCAACATTGGAATAACTTCTTTTTCATAAACTGTGCGCAATCTACTTTGCATTTTTTCATCCTTTTGGATTTCCGTATCAACGGAAAATCAAGTTTTTAAGTTAATTCAATTTTTCACCAGACTTCTTGGCAATACGAATTTTCTTATCGCCCTCTATTTTATACCCAACACGTGTCGCCTTTTTTGTCTTGGGATCTAAAATCGCAACATTAGAAACATGTATTGGAGCCTCGCGATCTTCGATATGCCCCGGTTTCTCCTGCGTTGGCTTAATATGCCATTTGCGACGATTTACACCCGCAACAACAACACGTGATTCAGACGGACGAGCTTCTAAAACTTTGCCTTTTACGCCCTTGTATTTGCCTGAAATAACAATTACTTCATCACCCTTTTTAATCTTCATTTTAACAACCTTTTATTACAAAACTTCCGGAGCCAATGACATAATTTTCTGGATATCGTATTTACGACGAGCCTCGCGAGCAACCGGTCCGAAAATACGTGTCCCTATCGGTTCAAAGTTATTTTTGTTTATTAAAACACATGCATTGTCGTCAAAGCGAATAATACTGCCATCTTCGCGTTTAACAGGAAACTTGGTCCGTACAATAATTGCACGTTGTACTGTTCCTTTTTGAACCTTGCCACGTGGAATCGCATCCTTGATCGCAACAACAACTTTGTCGCCAACCGACGCATAACGACGATGACTGCCACCTAGAACCTTGATGCACATGGCTTTTTTAGCACCAGAATTATCCGCAACTGTCATAACTGTTTCGACTTGAATCATGATTTTTACTCCACAACATCTGTATCTTTTGCAACGCCAACGCGTCCCTTGACTACCCAAGCTTTGGTTTTAGAAATTGGACGATGCTCTTCAATCGTAACAATTTCACCAACTTTGTATTCGTTCTTTTCATCATGAGCTTTGTATTTTTTGTTCTGTTTAACAAATTTACCATACAAAGGATGACGAAACTTGCGTTCTACTTCTACTACAACGGTTTTATCGTTAGCAGCACTTTTAATAATTCCTTGTAATACGTGTCTTGGCATTTTTAATTCCCTTTCTTGTTCAACTGTGTTTTTACACGTGCTATTTCACGACGAGTTTTACGCATAATATGAGTTTTTGGTAATTGACCAGCCGCATGTTGAAAACGTTGCTCCATCGCTTCTTTTTTCAAATCTGTCAATTTGCTTGTTAAAGCATCCTTGGTCAAAGCCTCGTCTTTCTTAATAGTTTTAGTCGTTTTGACTTTCTTTTTTTCTGCCATTTTAATTCGCCTTTCTCTCGACAATCTTGGTTTTAACTGGTAATTTCGCAGCAGCCAATGTTAATGCTTGGATAGCAACCTCGGGTTTTACACCATCTATTTCAAACATTATTCTGCCCGGTTTTACACGACAAATCCAATATTCTACACTACCCTTACCTTTACCCATACGAACTTCCGCAGGTTTTTTACTAACTGGAACATCCGGAAATATGCGAATCCATAATTTACCTAAACGTTTCATATGACGGGTAATAGCACGACGCGCTGATTCTATCTGACGAGCCGTAACACGTTCCGGAGACATCGCTTTAAGTCCAAAAGAACCAAATGCCAATTCACTTCCGCCCTTGGCATTTCCGCGAATGCGACCTTTGTGCTGTTTTCTAAACTTTGTCTTTTTCGGCATTAACATTTTAACATACCTTTATTATTTACCTGTTTTCTTTTCGCTAGTTCCAGCATATTCAGTCGGACGAGCACGCTCGTTCGCCAGTTTTTCCTTGTTTACAACATCACCTGTATAAATCCAAACCTTTACACCAATAACACCATATGTGGTTTTTGCCTGAATAGATGCATAATCAATATCTGCACGTAAAGTGTGTAATGGAATACGACCTTCGCGAATTTGCTCGCTACGAGCAATTTCAGCACCATTTAAACGACCAGATACCATAACTTTAATACCCAGCGCACCAGCCTTTTGAGTGTTTTGAACCGCTTTTTTCATCGCACGCTTAAAAGAAACACGACCTTCAATCTGTTGAGCAATATTTTGTGCAACTAATTTAGCATTCAAATCAGGACGACGAACCTCGAATATATTTACAACAACTTGATCATTTTTAGTCAGTTTTTTAATCTCATTACGTAAAGCTTCAATGTCAGCACCATTTTTACCAATAATCATTCCTGGACGACTGGTATGAATCGTGACAACTATTTTTTTTGCAAAACGTTCTATAACAACCTTAGCCAGACCAGCTTTTTTAAGCCTCTTTTCAATAAACCGACGAATTCTTAAATCTTCGGCCAGTAATCCAGCATACTCAAACTTGCTCGCAATCCAGCGAGAATCTGTTATCTTGTTTATAAACGCACGTAATGAAATTGGCGATACTTTCTGTCCCATAGGTACTTCCTTTTCGGATTATTTCTTCTTTGTTTCTTTTTTGGTTTCTTTATTGTCAGCCTTTGGTTTAGCCTTGGCTTTCAATGTTGGTGCACCGCTTTCTAAAATGATTGTCAAATTAGAAAAAGGTTTTAATATTGGACGCGCACTGCCACGCGGTCCTGGGAAAATACGCTTCATAGTTAAAGATTTTCCACACCAAATTTCTTTCACATACAAACTGTCTACCGATAATTTTTGATTGTGTTCAGCATTAGCAACCGCTGACATCAAAGTTTTTAAAACCTCACCCGCAACACGTTTTTTTGAAAATTTCAAAATATCAATTGCACGAGCAACCGGTAAACCACGAATCAAATCCGTAACCAAGCATAATTTTTGATGACTAATGCGAATCATCTTGTTAAATGCGCGAACCTGATTATCTTTTAAATTATATCTTCTTTCGGTCATGATAATACCCTAATTATTTCTTTCCACCTTTAGCAGCGGCTTTTTTATTCGCTGCATGCCCTTTGAAGGTACGAGTTGGTGCAAATTCACCCAATTTATGACCAATCATATCTTCTACAACCAATACCGGAATGAATTTGTGCCCGTTATGCACCTCGAAAGTTAATCCAACCATCGGGGGAACAATAGTGCTACCCCTTGCCCAAGTTTTAATAGGCTTGCGATCATTTGTTTCATTTGCTTTGCTCACCTTTTTCAAAATACTTGGATGAACAAAAGGACCTTTCCATACACTGCGTGCCATAATTTATTCCTTATTATTTTTTCTTTTTGTTCAAATGCCGTGAACGAATTATCATCCGATTCGTGCGCTTGTTTGTGCGAGTACGATAACCCTTGGATGGAATACCAGTCCGAGAAACAGGTGTATGACCCTTGGATTTACCGTTTCCACCACCCATTGGATGATCGCATGGATTCTGTGCCACACCACGTGTACTGGGACGAATACCCAACCAACGTGCACGACCCGCTTTACCCAAATTAATATTAGATTGATCCGGATTTGATACACTACCAACTGTCGCCATACAATCAGAATGAACCTTGCGTAATTCGCCGCTGTTCATTTTAATTTGAGCATAAACACCATCTTTACCCATTAATTGAGCATAACACCCCGCAGAACGTGCTAACTGACCACCAGCACCCGGTTTTAATTCCACATTATGCACAATTGTTCCAATTGGCATATTTTTCAATGGCATCGCATTTCCCGGTTTAATATCTTGACGTTCACCAGAAATTACAATATCACCTGAACTTAAATTACGTGGTGCTAAAATATATGACTTTTCACCATCTTTATACTCAATCAAGGCAATAAATCCTGTACGATTTGGATCATATTCTAACCTTACAACCGTTGCAGGTATATCAAACTTTTTACGTTTAAAATCAATTAAACGATATTTTCGTTTATGACCACCACCCTGATGAGGAACAACAACATGCCCAAAATTATTACGTCCACCCTTGGATTTTTTACCATGAGTTAAAGATTTTTCAGGCTTGCCACGATGTAATTCAGATTTATCTATTAATACGAGGCCACGTGTTCCTGGTGTAATTGATTTATATTGCTTTAATGCCATATCTTCTTACCTTAATATTAAACTTTGACAATAGCATCTCTGTTTGGATTATCTGTCAAAGCCAAGTTATACATTGGCGATTTCTATTTTGTCGCCCTGCTTTAAAGTAATGTACGCTTTTTTAATTGTTTTTTGCGTCCCTTTTACTCTTCCACGAAAAGTTTTTACTTTCCCTTTTTGATTAATAATATTAATTTTTTCAGGCGTGATATTATAAATCGCTTTAATCGCGTTTGCAACATCTTTCTTGCCAAAACGTGGATCAATTTCAAACGCTATCGCGTTAGTTTCTGCCAGTTTTGCAGATTTTTCTGAAATAATTGGACGACGAAGAATATCATACATCCCCGGTGTCGCAATTGTTTTCTTTTCAATAGTTTTCTTTTTTACCATCTCACGCCAACCTTTTTTCCATCGCTTTAACAGCATCCGCTGTCAAAACTAAATTTTTATGCTTTAAAATATCTAAAACATTCAAACCAATAGTCGGTAATGCGTTAATATTAGCAATGTTCGCTATAGATTTTTTAAAGTTAGTATCCAAAGAATCACCGCCAACAAATAAAGCTGAATCCAGTTTCATGTTTTTTAACACCTTAACAACATTTGCAGTTTTAATAGTAGACATTTTTTCGCTATCAATAATTATTAAATTACCCTCTTTAACCTTGCTTGAAATAGCCATTTTTAAGCCCAAACTGCGAATCTTTTTTGGTAAATCAATTTTATGATCACGTAAAACTGGTCCATGAACAACACCACCGCCACGCATATGAACATTAGTTTTCTCACCTTGACGTGCCCTGCCTGTTTTCTTTTGTTTGAATGCTTTTTTACCACTACCGGCAACTTCGGAAACTGTTTTCACCAAATGTGTGCCAGCACGCGCATTTGCACGTTGCCATACAACTATTCGATGTAAAATATCTGCACGAGGTTCTAGACCAAAAATCGCAGGATTTAAATCAATGGTGCCTGTTTTTTTACCTTCAAAATTTATAATATCTATTCGCATTTTTTATTCTCCCTGTGCTTCTTCTGGAGTTTCTTCTGCAACAGGCTCTGCCAATTCTTGAACTGGCTGTTGTTGATCATCAGTTTTTACTTGTTCAGTTTTTGCTTGCATTGTTGGGATTGGCAAATCTTTATGCTCTTTCTTAATCGCATCTGTAATTAAAACAAATGTCCCGTTCGCACCCGGTACCGCACCAGCAACAAAAATCAAGTTTTCTTCCAAATCAATATCAAATACTTTTAAATTCTGGACTGATACAACCTCATTACCCATTTGCCCCGGCATTTTTTTGCCCTTAAATACACGCCCTGGACTTTCACGACTTCCGACTGATCCTATTGAACGATGCGCTTTTAATACACCATGAGATGCTTCTTTACCAGCAAAATTATGACGTTTTATTCCACCCTGAAAACCTTTTCCTTTGCTGGTACCTTGAACATCAACAAATTGACCAACAACAAAATGTCCCGCAGATAATTTGGTGCCAACAGGGATAAGACAATCATCAGAAACACGAAACTCAGCTATCTTGCGAAATGGTTTTACACCTGATTTTTGTGCCGCAATTAATTGAGGTTTTGCAACATGTTTTGCCTTGGCTTCACGCATTCCTAAAACATTAGCAACATAACCATTTTTATCCATAGTGCGATTACCAATAACACTACAATCACCAACAGATAAAACCGTTACCGCATGAGAAACACCCGCGTCATCATATAAACGAGTCATTCCTATTTTAGTTGTAATAAGTCCCGAACGTTTCATTTTTATGCCTTTTACAATTTAATTTTCACATCAACACCAGACGCCAAATCCAACTTCATCAGGGCATCAACTGTCTGAGGGGTTGGATCAACAATATCAACAACCGCTTTATGATTGCGGATTTCAAATTGTTCGCGTGATTTTTTATCAACGTGAGGCGAACGATTGACTGTAAATTTCTTTATCAGTGTCGGCAAACGAACCGGTCCGACAACAGACGCACCTGTGCGCTTTGCTGTTTTTACGATTTCATCAACAGACTCCACCAAAACACGGTGGTCAAACGCTGTTAATTTAATACGAATTTTGGATGCTGGTACCATCTGCTTTTTCCTGTTTTATTTAGTTTCTTTCCCAAGCCTAAAAAATCGAAGTTTGAAAAATAAATCAAACTTCGATTTTTATCAGACTTATTTAATAATCTTTGATATAACACCCGCGCCAACTGTGCGACCGCCTTCGCGAATAGCAAAACGACGACCTTCACCCATAGCAATTGGTGCAATCAAAGATACTGTTATACGAACGTTGTCCCCTGGTAATACCATTTCTTTGTCTTTTGGCAAAGTTATAGTCCCAGTAACATCAGTTGTATTGAAGTAGAATTGTGGACGATAATTAGAGAAGAAAGCTGTATGACGGCCACCTTCGTCTTTCGTCAAAATATAAACTTCGGCTTCAAAGTCTGTATGAGGGGTAATTGACCCTGGTTTACAGATAATTTGACCACGTTCAATTTCTTCCTTTTTGGTTCCACGTAATAACAAACCAACATTATCACCGGCTTCACCTTGATCCAACAATTTGCGGAACATTTCAACACCAGTAACTGTTGTTTTTGTTGTTGGACGTAAACCAACAATTTCAACTTCGTCACCAACTTTAACAATACCAGATTCAATACGGCCAGTAGCAACTGTTCCACGACCTGTAATTGAAAATACGTCTTCAATCGGCATCAAAAATGGTTTATCAACCGGACGTTCTGGCATTGGAATATATGTATCACATGCGTTTAACAAAGCATCAATGGATTCTTTGCCCAAACCATCACTTTTACCTTCAAGTGCAGAAATAGCAGAACCACGAATAATTGGTGTATTTTCGCCATCAAAATTATTTGCTGACAATAATTCACGCAATTCCATTTCAACTAATTCCAACAATTCTTGATCTTTTGCTAAATCACATTTGTTTAAGTAAACAACAATCTTTGGAATACCAACTTGGCGAGCCAACAAGATGTGTTCACGTGTTTGAGGCATCGGACCATCAGTTGCTGCACAAACCAAAATTGCACCGTCCATTTGAGCGGCACCAGTAATCATATTTTTAACATAGTCCGCGTGTCCTGGACAATCAACGTGTGCATAGTGACGTGAATCTGTTTCATACTCCACGTGTGTTGTGCTAATTGTTATTCCACGTGCTCTTTCTTCTGGAGCATTATCAATTTTACTTACGTCTTTACCTTTATCTTCACCTACTCCATAGTAGTGTACGATAGCTGCGGTCAATGTAGTTTTACCATGGTCAACGTGACCAATAGTACCAATATTGACATGCGGCTTACTTCTTACGAACTTTTCTTTTGCCATTATTTTCTCCTTTGGCGGTTAGTTGTTAATTTTATTTTGTCATTTTCTTTATAACTTCATCCGCAACATTTTGTGGGACGTCGTCATAATGAGATAACTCCATGTAAGGATTTGCACGACCCTGAGATAAAGAACGCAGAGTTTTAACATATCCAAACAAGTTTGCTAACGGTACATATGCAGATATCAGCTGATTACCAAATTGAGTATCAATACCGTTTATTTGACCACGACGGCTGTTTAAATCACCAATAATATCACCAACATATTCTTCGGGGGTAGTTATTGAAAGTTTCATAATGGGTTCCAATAACTTTGGTGATGCCTTTTTCATCGCTTCGCGAAAACAAGCTCGCGCAGCTATTTCAAAACATAAAACATTTGAGTCAACTTCATGATATTTTCCGTCAACTAATGTTGCTTTGAAATCTACAGTTGGATAGCCAATCAAAACACCTGTTTGTTGCGCTATCTTTAATCCTTTTTCAACCCCTGGAATATATTCTTTTGGAATAGCACCACCAACGATTTTATTTTCAAACTCGTAGCCCTTGCCTGCTTCAAGCGGTGCAAATTCTATTTTAACCTGAGCATATTGTCCAGAACCACCAGATTGTTTTTTATGTGTATATTCTTCAACAACCGGACGACAGAATGTTTCACGATAAGCAATTCGTGGTTCGCCAACATTAACATCTACTTTAAATTCACGCAATAATCTATCAACTAAAATTTCCAAGTGTAATTCACCAACACCAGCCAAAATAGTTTGACCAGATTCTTGATCAACAGATACACGGAAAGAAGGATCTTCTTTTGCCAAAGCTTGTAATCCCAAAGACATTTTTTCAATATCAACCTTGGTCTTGGGTTCAACAGCAACACTGATAACCGGTTCTGGAACATGAATTGATTCTAATAAAATTGGTTTAGATTCTTCACATAAAGTATCACCTGTTATGGTTTCTTTCATACCAACTAATGTTACAATATCACCAGTTGCGGCTTCTTTAATTTCTTCACGACTATTTGCATGCATCAATAACATACGACCAACACGTTCGCGTTTATCACGTGTTGAATTATAAATATAAGAACCAGAAGATAATTTACCAGAATAAATACGTATAAACATTAAATTACCAACAAATGGATCATTCGCAACTTTAAACGCAATTGCACTAAATGGTTCATCATTGCTGGGATGACGTTCGTCCGCAGTTTCACCATCCATTTTTGTCCCCTTAATAGCAGGAACATCCAATGGAGATGGTAAATAATCTATAATCGCATCCAATAATGGTTGAACACCTTTGTTTTTAAATGCACTTCCACACAAAATTGGATTAAAAGCCTGATCAATTGTCCCTTTGCGTAATAACTTTTTTATTGTCGCAACATCTGGCTTGGTACCTTCCATATACGCTTCCATAACACTTTCATCAAGTGTTACAACTTCTTCAATTAATTTTTCATGTAATTCTTCAGCTTTTGCACGTAAATCTTCTGGAATTTCACCAACAATAGGATTACTTCCCATTTCATCTGCCCAAGTAATTCCCCTCATTTCAACAACATCTACGACACCTATAAAATCTGCTTCGCTCCCGATTGGAAAATTAATAACTAATGGATTTGCACCCAATCTTTCACGAATCATATCTACACAACGAAAGAAATTTGCACCAACACGATCCATTTTATTAATAAAGCAAATACGTGGAACACTATATCTGTCAGCTTGACGCCATACAGTTTCAGTTTGTGGCTGAACACCAGAAACAGATTCAAATACCGCAACCGCTCCGTCTAGAACACGCAAAGAACGTTCTACTTCCATTGTAAAATCAACGTGCCCTGGGGTATCAATCAAATTAATACGATGATCACGCCAAAAACAAGTTGTGGCAGCAGATGTAATTGTAATTCCGCGTTCTTGTTCCTGAGCCATCCAATCCATAGTGGCAGCACCTTCGTGAACTTCCCCAAGTTTATAAGATTTACCAGTATAAAAAAGAATACGCTCGGATACTGTGGTTTTACCAGCATCAATATGAGCCATAATGCCAATATTGCGATACATATGTAAAGGTGCGGTTTTTCCTTCTGCCATAATTTTTTATCCTTGTTTTTTTACCATCTGAAATGAGCAAAAGCTTTGTTGGCTTCTGCCATTTTATGAGTGTCTACCTTTTTCTTTAGTGCTGCACCCTGCCCGTTTAAAGCATCGCGCATTTCCGCAAATAAACGATCTTCCATAGAACGTTCACTGCGTTTGCGCGAATACTCAACTAACCAGCGCAAAGCCAATGTTTGTTGACGTTCTTTACGAACTTCAACTGGAACCTGATAAGTTGCGCCACCAACACGACGACTTCTAACTTCTACTACAGGTTTTAATACATCAACAACTTCTAAAAAAGCTGCTAATTCATTTTGATCTTTAGCAACTTTCTTTAATTTTTCTAATGCACTATAAACGATATTTTCAGCAACTTCTTTTTTACCATCCCACATAACTGTATTAATAGCCTTGGCAACTACCAAATTATTATATTTGGAATCAGGTAAAATTTCACGTTTGGTTGCTCTATTACGTCTTGACATTTGTTTTTCCTTATTTCTTCACCCTTGGCGGATTACTCGCACAGCAATGCTGTACGTTTTAAATTAAGCCTTTTTTGTTTTTGCCCCATACAAAGAACGACTTTGTTTTCTTGCATTAACACCCTGTGTATCTAAAACACCGCGCACAATATGATATTTAACACCTGGTAAGTCTCTTACACGACCACCACGAATCATTACAACAGAGTGTTCTTGTAAATTATGACCTTCACCTGGGATATAAGCAGTCACTTCGTGTCCATTAGATAACTTTACACGGGCAACTTTACGTTGAGCCGAGTTAGGTTTTTTAGGGGTAGTAGTATAAACACGAGTGCAAACGCCACGTTTTTGTGGGCACCCTTTCATAGCTGGTGATTTAGAACGATTCGCAACTTTCGCACGAGGTTTCCGAATCAATTGGTTTATTGTTGGCATCAATCAATCTCTTTGTTTTTTCAACAATTTTTGCATATAAAATCTGCCTTCCAGACTTATTTCAACGCAATTTTGCGTGATTATAAATCTGTCAAAATTGCAGATTTTTGTGTTTTTTGCTTGTCCTTGTTTACACGGAAAGCGCATATACTATAAGTGCAAACTCACTAATTGTCAAGATAAAATTAGGAAAAAAAGTAATTTTTAATCATGACAATTTATGTATAACTAAACCACTACGCAATTTTGGTTCAAACCAAGTTGTTTTTGGTGGCATAATATTACCAGTGTCAGCAATATCAATCAATTGCTTCATAGATACTGGATACAGCGCAAATGCCGCAGCCATTTCCCCTGAATCAACACGACGTGCTAATTCTTCTAATCCGCGAATTCCGCCAACAAAATCAATGCGTTTACTGGTACGCAAATCACCCAAATTCAATATTTTATCAAACACTAGATTAGATAAAACAGTTACATCCAACACGCCAATTGGGTCATTATCATCATAAGTACCGGCTTTCGCAGTCAATGAATACCATTTGCCATCAATATACATTGCAAAATTATGCAATGCGTTCGGTTTATAAATTTCTGTGCCATGTTCGATTATATCAAAATTTTCTTTTAATTTTTCAATAAATTCGGCAGATGTAAGACCATTTAAATCTTTGACTACACGATTATAATCGATAATTTTTAATTGACTTTCTGGAAATATAACAGCCAAGAAAAAATTATACTCTTCGTTTCCCGTATGGTTTGGATTTGCTTTACGTTTTTCTTCGCCAACTAGTGCCGCAGCGGCAGTGCGATGATGTCCGTCCGCAACATACAAAGCTGGAATTTCTGCAAATATTTCTGTAATACGTTTGTTTACGGCTTCATCTTCGATAACCCAAAAATGATGACCAAATCCATCTTCGGCTACAAAATCATATTCAGGTGATTTAGATTCAATCAAGTTTTTTACAATTTCGTTCATTTCGGCTACATCAGGATAAGCAAAAAATACAGGTTCTATATTAGCATCTTGAATACGGACATGAATCATACGATCTTCTTCTTTATCCTTGCGGGTTAATTCATGTTTTTTGATTTTACCGGTCATATAATCTTCAACACTTGCAGCAGCAACTAAACCATATTGAGTTCGTCCATCCATAGTTTGAGCATATATGTAATACATTTCACGTGGATCTTGGACTAACCAGCCACGTTCTTGCCATAATTTGAAATTTTCCACTGCTTTGTCGTATGCGGCCGCAGAATGTTCATCAATAATAGGATCAAAATCAATTTCAGGCTTTATTATATGTAATAATGATTTTTCCCCTGCTTCTTTTTTTGCTTCTACTGAATTTAAAACATCATAAGGACGAGAGGCAACTTCCTTTGCAAGATTTTTTGGTGGGCGTACACCTTTGAACGGTTTTATTTTCATATATATTCTCCTTGATATTAAGTTTAAAGATTATAATTAAAAAAATTATAACTGCAAGTATAAAGAAAGTATTAGATTACTAATTATTTTGATTTATAAGCATTTGAAAATCGTAACATGCATTCTTTACATTTTAGAATTTCAAAATCATATATTCCCAATAATAATTGTTCATCAGCACGTTTTTGTGGTTCATCACATGATTTACAGCTATTTGTACAAGGATTGCATTTTGTGCATTCACATCCATTATTATCTGGGATAACATTACACCCATGATAACCACATATTTGAATATTGTTTTTTATATTACTCATTTAAAAAACACCCTAACCCTTTTTATATCATTTAACAATTATAAACGTTTATTAAAACTTTAATCAATCGCCAAATTATATAATTTTGATAATATAATAAATATGATAAAATACTCGTATAATATAAAATGGATATGAAAATATGTTAAAATTTTAACAAAAGGGGTAAGACTTGAAAAATATAATATTTGTTTTCATTTTAT
The DNA here is from genome assembly GCA_050943575.1 of Alphaproteobacteria bacterium. Classification (GTDB taxonomy): domain Bacteria; phylum Pseudomonadota; class Alphaproteobacteria; order Rs-D84; family Rs-D84; genus WRCA01. The sequence goes on along the minus strand of JBMNPL010000004.1, from coordinate 10,921 downwards.
TTGGCATATTTTCATCAGGTTGTACATCATTAACAAGGCAAGAGAATAATCAATTGAGAGAATTACAAAGTCAAGGGGTAACTGTTGATCACCCTATCGGAAATTATGAAAAACCGGTTTCTGGGGTTGTTGCTGGTACATTAAATTTATTACCAGGATTTGGAAACTTTTATCTTGGGACAGGTAATGCGGCAGATTCATCTCATATACTATACGGTGTTTTAAATTTATTATTTTGGCCGACTTCAATTTTATGGGGCGTTCCAGAAGCCGCTATAGATGCTGATAATATTAATAAACGTGAATTATTATATTACTATAAATATGATAAAAAAGGAAAAGAAGAGTTAAAAAAAGCAAATATTACTTTAACGGAATAATTTTTACATAATATTAAAAAAAGTTTTAATACACGGATAAATAACATATTTAATATATAGAAAATACCTGCCGAAATAGTTTTGTAAATTATACTTGGCGAATTTGGTTTAAATAAATTTATCCACATTAAATTCAAATTCAGTTTCTGACACAGAATCACGTTTTTTATTTATAAATTCTCTTATCTTTTTTCCACCTAATAATTCATATAATTTGTAAACACGACTGCCAGTTAATGTTCCTGTGGTAAATTTATTTGCACCATTATTTTTAACACGTTGTGAAAACTCTTTAACTAAACTTAATGCAAATTTTATATCACCAATAACAGATTCATCTACATATAATGTTATTAATTGCCAATCATTATTTTTATCTCTTATACCGCCAACAAACCCAACAATTTTACCATCAGCATTTTCAGTAACTATATTTATAGAGTTTTTATCACGAATTACATTCGCTAGTTTTTCTATTTTGGCAGGACTTAAATATTCCTGAATTTTGCTTTCCAAATATTCATTGGTATGAAGTTTAGCAAAAGAACGTTTGTAGCCAATAGCAATAATTTGCTGGATCGCTGTTGCATCTTCTGGAACAGCATTTCTGATTTTTATCTCCATATATACATTCTCCTTGATATAAGTTTAAAGATTATAAAAAATTATAACTTCAAGTATAAAGAAAAGTATTAAATTACTAAATTATTTTTTATATTACCTATTTAAAAATCTTTTTTATATTAATATAAAAATTTGTTTATGTCCAGCATGCGTGGTTCGTAAGCTAAGTTAATTGAAATTAAATAAAAAATTGATGAGATGGAATGTATAGATTAATAGGGTTTCGGATTTAAACAAAATAAAATATTACTCTTCTAATACCTGTATGATATAATTACCAAAAAGGGAATTATATGCGTATTTTTTTGAATAAAGGTGCTCATTCAGTTGTTTTTATTGATGATACAGAACCTGGCATTGTTATAAAAGAACAAAATAATCCTGAAAAAAACTCTGATTATATTCGTAGACAAAGTCGTGGTTATGAAATAATTGACTTTATCAAATCACACAATAACAATACAGGTGTATTGTTACCAGAATTAATAGAGATTAAAAAATTAAATGATAAACATATAATTAAAGAAAAAATTATATCCGGTAAAGAATTTGATAGACAAACATATTTATCTTTATCAGAAACGCAAAAAAATAGTATTGCAAAACAAATGGCTATATTTTTAAATGCTATGCATTCAAGTTATTCATGTGAATTAGCTAAATTAAGGTTTATGTTGGAAGATTTTTTTAAGAATAAAAATTAGTCATTGGAGTATTATTATGGATGAGCAAAATTTAGATTTTATTTTAGAATTGTATAATGTGCCAAAACTTTTTCAAAAGTTAATAAACCATTTATCCCCAGATGAACAAAAACGATATTTAGGTCAAGTAAATTGGTTTGTGAAAAAGTGTCAAGATTTTGTAAATAAATCTGGTTATTCTTTTGTTGTTCCAGAGGGTGTGTATGATGTTGGTGTTGCCGCCACCCCATTAAATTTGTCTGATTTTGATAAAGATGAAGAATTGTTAATTGACCAAGTTATAGAACCTATTGTCATGTTCCAAGGCAAGGTTGTAAAGTCTGGTGTTGTGTTGTTGAAATCAACGAAAGCTCCAGAGCCAGTAGTAGAAATTATTGAACCCGAAATTGAACCTGTTTCAGACAATCAAGATTGTAATATTGTTGAAACAGAGGCCGAAATTATAGAGCCGACAATTAAATTTGTAGATATTGATTTTTCTAGTTCGGAAACCGTTAGTTTAGGCGATATCCCAGAGAACAGTCAAAACAATCAGAATAATCAAAATGATAAAAAAAAGAACAAGCATAAAAAACACAAAAGGTAAAGCAGAATGACAAACTTTATAGGTATTGACTTAGGTACAACCAATAGTGCGATTTCTTCGTATGATGGTGAAAATGTAAAAATTTGGAAAAATTCTCGTGGTTATGATGTTACTCCATCTGCAATTTTGGTAGATGCGCGAGGTAATAAGTATGTTGGAAATGATGCTTATGAGGAAATGGCCAGAGACCCAGAAAATGTAGCAGTTCGTTTTAAGCGAATGATGGGTACAAGCACTATGGTAAAAATCCCTAATTTAGGCAAAGATTTGTCTCCAGAAGAATGCTCGGCCGAAATCCTGAAGACAATGTTTAATTACTTGCCAGATGAAATCAGAAATGACCCAGATTTGGGTACGGTTATTACTGTTCCTGCGGCATTTGACCAAAAAGCAAAAGACGCTACGTTGGCTGCCGCTAATATGGCAGGCATTGGTAAAGTTGCCCTTATGCAAGAACCTGTTGCAGCAGTTATGAGTATTATGAAAACTCGTCCAGAAGATGGCATTTTCTTGGTTTATGACTTGGGTGGTGGTACATTAGACGTTGCTGTTGCAGAAAGTATAAATGGTCGTGTAAGTTTAATGAGCCATGGTGGGATACCTGCTTGTGGGGGGCGTGATTTTGACCGAGTTTTAATTGAAAAAGTGGTTTATCCTTGGATGAAAAATAGATTTAAGTTGCCGGATGAATTTTGGACTCTTGATAAATATAAATCTATGATAGGAGTTATCAACTATGCAACAGAAAAGGCAAAAATTGCATTATCAGATAGGCATAGTGCGACTATTTCTGCTTCTGAATCATACTTACGCGCCCAAGATGACACCGGCGAAGATATGTATTTAGATATAGAAATCAATCGTGATATGTATAATCCTTTGATTGAAAATCAGATTCAAGATACTATTAAATCTGTTTTGGATACTTTGGATTCGGCCGGTTTGAAAACAGAAGATGTTGTTCGTATTGTGTTTGTCGGTGGACCAACTAACTACAAACCATTACGCGATAAAGTTTCTTCTGAGTTAGGCATACCTGCAAATACAGATGTTAATCCTATGACAGCAGTTTCAGAGGGTGCAAGTATTTATGCTGAATCCATTGATTGGTCATCACAAGCCCATGCAAAAAAGAATGTTCGTGGTTCTATTGAATCAAAAGGTGCAGTTAATGTAAAATTTGATTACATAGCACGCACACCAGATTCAAAGACTAAGTTGGTTGTCACATTAGATACGGCTAACAAGGATAATTATGAATTCCAGATTGATTCATTAGATACAGGTTGGTCGTCTGGTAAAATAGCACTTTCAGAAAAAACTCCAGTAGATGTATTGTTGTCTAAAAATGGCGAAAACACATTTAAAGTATTTGTATTTAATGGTGTTGGCGATATTGTTCCATTAGAAACAAATAAAATTGTTATCGTAAAAACCGCCGCAACAATTGATTCTATTCCAGCATCGCATACTGTATTCTTGGGGGTATTGGATAAATTGGGCGGAACACCTGTGCCAGAATATTTGGTTAAGGCCGGTGATATATTGCCTAAACGTGGCTCTATTAAATTGAAAGCCGCCGAAACATTGAAAGCCGGTGATATGGCATCGTTAAACTTTAAGTTGTGGCAAGGCGATATTGTAAATCCGATAGATGATAATGAGTATATTGGTAGTTTCAAGATTTCCGGTACAGACTTTGATGATGGGGTTATTCCTGCTGGTTCGGATATAGAATGTATTTATGAGATGTCTGATGATGGAAATATTAAGTTAGAAGTTTCTATCCCTTGTATTCGTGGTTCATTTAATTCGGCTAAGAATTTTTATTCTAGACAAGATGGACAAAAAGATTATACAGAGGCGGCCAGCGAAATTTTAGCAGAAGCTGAATCAACTCGTGAGCGCGCAGATGATATGGCAGAAAAGATAGATGACCCAGATTTAGATGATGCTATCTCAAAATTAAATAGTGCAGCATCTTTGTCTGCTGATGAAAAAGACCCTGAAAAAGCAAAAGTTGCAGAACAGCAAGTCCAGCAAGCAAAGAAAGAACTTGCAAAAGTTCGTAAGAAACACTTAAAAACAATCCGTCAAATGGAATTGGATAAGGTTATCGAATTCTTTGAACCGTTGCGTAAGGCCGCAAGTACTACTGAAGTCAGCACAATAGACAACCTTATTACAAGCGCAAAACGAACAATCGAAAAAGATACAAATGCTTTTGAAGAATATATCAAAGAAATTCGTATCAAGATATTTGGTATTTTGTGGAAACAGGATTGGTTTATTGTTGCTCGCTTTAAGAATCTAGCAACTCGTCCACAATCTGTATCTGATAGAGAAAAGTTCAATAGTTTGGTTGCCGCCGGTAATAATGCCATGGAACACGATAACATTGACCGCTTGAGACAAATTGTTGCAGAGCTGGAAATGTCGTGCATTAGTGGTGGTGTAAGCTTTGATGATATGAGTATCACAAATATTGTAAGAGGATAAGATATGATAGACCCTTGGTTGCCAAAAGAATATAAAATTGCACAAGATGTAGAGATTAAGAATTTAATCTTTTCAAATGATACATGGCAAATTTATAAAACAAACAACAATAAAAATTTGTTGGTAAGTCGTCAACCATTAGTTGATAAATGGGTGGACCAAGGGTTATTGAATCCAGAGGTGTTTTTTAAGTGCGATTTTGGAGGCGATAATTTTAGTTGCTTATTGTCTTCAGACCGTTTCCTATTGGCACCATTAAGTTATAAGTTTTTTGAGGTAGATAAGGTTTCTGCTCTTGCATTTGCAAAAAGTTTGAAAGAAACCAGAAATATTGTTAAAAATCTTCCATTAGATAATGCTATCTATGTTGAGCAATATGCTCGTTTATTGCCGGTAAATGAATTGTCTGGTGGTGATGTTGATGATAGTATGTTGTTGGGAACTTGGTTAACTGGCGGTGTCGCTGTTCCAACAACATCTATTCGCAGATTAAAAAGTTTAACAGCCAATTTTTCTAAACAGGATTTAGAAGAAATTATTGAGGCGGCCGGTATTGAACAGAAGATTTTAGATGGTCAACTGGATTCTGATGGCGCTTTTCTTGATGATTATGAACCAAGAAAAACAGCTCATACAAAACCAAGTAAATTTTCTTTGCCTGGGGCGACATATCTTGAAAACTTTTTCTATGAAAATGTTATCGATATTGTTCAAAATTCAGAACGATATGAAAGTTTGGGAATTGGATTTCCGTCCCCGATTATTTTGTACGGAAAACCTGGAACAGGTAAGACTTATGCAGTTGAAAAATTGGCAGAATTTTTAGATTGGCCAGTGTACAGCATAAATTCGAGCAGTATTGGAAGTCCTTATATTCATCAAACAGGACAAAAGATTGCCGAGGTATTTAATAAGGCTTTTGATACTTCACCATCAATCGTGATTATAGATGAAATGGAGGCCTATCTTTCGAAACGAGATGGAGCGCAGGATTTCAAAGTTGAAGAAATTGGTGAGTTTCTGCGTTTAATACCAGAAGCACCCAAAAATAAAGTTTTAGTAGTTGGCATGACAAATTTGATTGACAATATAGACCCAGCAATTCTTCGTACCGGCCGTTTTGACCATAAGATTGAAGTCAAAATGCCGACAGCAGAAGATATAAAAAGTATGTTGGATACATCTTTGGCTAAATTACCCAAAGATGATAATTTGAATTTAGATAAAGTGATTGAGGCATTAACTGATAAGCCACGGTCTGATGTCGCATTCGTTGTTAAAGAGGCTGCTCGTTTAACTGCTTTTCGTGGCAAGGATAAAATATCACAACAAGAGATTGATGACGCTCTTGAAGCAAAAGCCTTAAAATCGGCTACCGACAAACCCAAAAGACGCATAGGATTTAACAATGAAAATTAAAGAAAACCCGTTTTATATTTTAGGTGCTACTCTTAGAGATAATCGCCAAAAACTTATGTCTTTGGCTGAAGAAAAAAGCCTTGAAATAGATGAAAGCATTTGTTCTGAGGCTCGTATGGTTTTAACGAATCCTAGACGGCGTTTATCGGCCGAATTGTCGTGGTTTCCAGGGGTAAGTTTGAAAGACACATCTACTATATTGAGTAAATTGAAATTTGGTGTGTTGGAAGATGAGTTTGTGGCTAAATTGCCGCCGCTAGTGCGTTTTAATTTGTCTTTGGGTATGCTGTTAAGTAGTATGAGAAAACCAAGTGATACGGCTCTTGAAAAAACTTTGTTTGAAATGGCGCAATCGTATGAGTCTATAAACATAGAGAACTTATTAAAAGTAATAAACGAAGAACGCAGTATTTCCGGCTTTTCTGAAATTTCCGATACATCTACTATTGCAGAAGAAATGGAAAATATTCGTGTTCAGGCGATTCAATCTATTCAAGAAATGGTGTCTGGACGTACGCTTACATCTCTTAACCACATTATGATGGGTGTCTTGAAACGAGAAGAAAAAAGCGGTTTAACATTAGAGTTGGTTCAAGATTATATTGATAAAATTTATGCAATGGCGGTTCAAAAAGACTTGGAAAGCATAAACGGAAAAATCAAAACATCTATTGAAAACATAAAAAAAGAATCTGTTCGCAAAAATGTGTCAAAATCGTATTTGACAAAGTTGATAGATGACTTTTTAGAAGAGTTGGAAGATTACGACAACATAATGCAACCTTTGCAGGTTAGTATGCAAAATCGTGGTTTAGAACACGAGATAAGCCATGATATGGCCGAAGAAGTTCGTAAGTTGGCTATACATGTTGGGGCAAAAGCCAATGCGTTAGACCTTTCAGAAAAAATAGTCAAAAAAGCAAAAGAATTGTTTGCAGAGGTAAGCACATCATCAGAACATTTGTCAGAAGATTTAATTGCTATTAAGGATATTAGGGAGGCAAAGGTACGCCAAGAAAAAGAGATTGAATGTAGTTTTACACATGATGGTGCATTTGGGCAGGAAACTCTTTCAATGTCAAAGAAAGGCATTGAATATAATGGTTCGTTGTATAAATTAGAAGATATTACAAATATACGATATGGCCTTAAAGGTGATTCCGGTGGGATAGTGTCTTTGGTTGGTTTTGGAACTGAAAGCGAAGACGTAGAAATAAAATGGTTGAAAGGCAGTATTTATACACAAACTTTACCATACAATAGATTTACCGCGGCCTTGTGGAAAGCTGTTGGTCCGCAAATTATAACAAATATGTTAAATCAGTTGGCACTTGGAAAATCGGTGTATGGTGTTCTGTATGATGATGGTATGAAATTAAGGGATGATTATTATTACGATTATAAGAAATTCAAATGGTCCGACATTTCAGTAAAGGCCAGTGATGGTAAGGTTATTATTAGCTCAAAAAGCTCTCCAAGATATAAGTTAGAATGGTCTTTGATGTTGGTTGAGAATGCAATTGTGATGTACATATTGTTGAACTTGTTTATGGAAAAAGGACCAAGTAGCTCAATAAGTCAGACCTTTGGTGTGACAAAAGAAGAAGCAAAAGCGGCTAAAAAAGTAGAGTTCCCAGAACAGATACAAGAACATTCAATGCCAATGTTTAATGTTGGAACTAAGATATTGAATTTCTTTATTGCTACTTGGTGGATATGGTTATTTTTGCTTATAGCGGCATTTGCTGAATAATTTTAGGGGGTGAACATGGATAAAAATACTTGGTATGTTATTTGCTCTATTATGTTGGGTTTGGCTATTTTGCCGATAATGCCATACGGTTATTATATGCTATTAAGGGTGGTTATTTTTGGTGTTTGTTTATGGCAGATATTAACATCATACAATAAGTCATCTTCTTTACCGGTAGGACTTTGTCTTATTGCTATACTCTACAATCCCATTTTCACTGTTAGTTTAGTTCGTGGAGTGTGGACAATATTAAACATTGCAACTTTGTTTTATTTTATAGCCAATATGAAAACAAACGGTAAATAATAAAAGGTAATGTCAAAGATTTTTTTGGGTGATTTTATTTCTGATAGAATTTTTGCATATAAATTATGAAAAACACAGCCTTATTTTTTATTATTATTTCCGCTTTTATTGTTGGTTATTATACAGGCAAGTCAAAATCGTCCGAACAAAATCATGTAGTATATAGTAATGAGGTTTATTTTACACCAGGGGTTGAATGTGAAAATCGTATTGTGGAGAAAATCAGTGAGGCTCAAACTATTGATGTTGCAGTTTACTCCATTACTAATAAAAAGATTGTTGAAGCATTATTAAAAGCCCAAAAACGCGGTGCAAAAATTCGTATAATTACAGACAGAACCATGGCAGGAAACAAACATTCTATGGATGATGTTCTAGTCCACTCGGGTGTTCCTTTACGTAAAAATAAAAAATATAAAATAGAACACAACAAATTCGCTGTGTTTGATGGCTCTAACATCGTAACTGGTTCATATAATTGGACCGATGCTGCCACCAAAAGCAATAGTGAAAACTGTGTTTTTCTTGATAGTCTAGCTAAGGAATATATAATTCGTTTTGAATATCTTTGGAATTTATATTCTGGATGAATTAAATAAAAAAATACAAAGCCACAAGGATTGGTAATTTGTGGTATGCCCAGTCGGTCAAACCACAATTTTTATATTTTTTTATAAGAATTGGAAAATAGCTGTCCGAATTGGAAGTTTAGTTCGTGAGAAAAATTTTCGGTCCAAATTCTATATAACATCTCTGACACGGTTGTGATGTCAGTATGAAACAAAAAAGATGTTAAAAAATGTCAAATGTTGATGTGTTAAAGCAGGAAATTGTATCTTGGTATCCTGATTATGCTTTTACAGACGAAGAGTTAAACAATGCGGTTCGTGATTTAATTAAATTCTTTGCAACAGGTACACTGTATATATACGAAGCAAAAAGTGAAAATAAACGCGTACAAAACCAAACAAACACGCTAAAATCAAATAAATAAGAGACCAAACCATGTTGATAAATCAAAATACAGAAGTTAATTTTAACAAATTAAGACCATGCAAACAGGCCATAGCGTTCGCTAGGGTATCCAAAGAGCATCAATCTGAAGGCGTTTCTTTGGACGCACAGATAAAAAAGATAAAAGAATATTGCAATAGTCATGATTTCACAGTAATTCAAGAAATTAAATTGACCGAAAGTTCAACACGCGGTAGCAGAAAAGAATTTCATAAAATGTTAGAATTTGTAAAAAAACAAAAAAACAAAACAGCGATAGTTGTATATTGTGTTGACAGGTTTCAACGAAGTTTTAAAGAATCAGCCGAAATAGAAGCGTTGTTGAAAGCAGATATAATTGAAGTGCATTTTTGGAAAGATTCTCTTGTTTTGACTAAAAATAGTCCAGCATCAGATATTACCCGTTGGAATATGGGAATATTAGCAGCAAAAATGTATGTTGATGCACTAAGAGACAATGTTAAAAGAAGTATGGAATATAACTGGAAGGAGGGAATTCTGCAAAATAAAGCCCCAACCGGATATTTAAATATTACAAAAAACAAGAAAAAAACGGTTGTTATAGATGACGAACGCGGACCATTGGTTAAGAAAATGTTTGAAGAATATGCAACTGGACTATATTCGTTAAAAGATATGGTAGTTTGGGCAAGAACACATAATTTAAAATCCAAATTTTCAAATAAAACATTATGTCGTGCTGCAATACACGCAATTTTACAAAACCCGTTTTATTGTGGGATTATGTACATCAAAGGTAATTATATAAAACATATATACGAACCTTTAATTGATGAAGATTTATTCAACAAGGTTCAAGAACAGTTATCAGGAAAAGCAACTATACATACCAAAACAGAATACGGTAGTATGGATTTTGCTTTACGTGGGTTATTTCGCTGTGGCAAATGTGGTTGCACAATGACACCAGAATTACACACAAAGAAAAGCGGCAAACAATATTCTTATTTAAAATGCAGTCATACACATGGTAATTGCGACCAAAAGCCCATAAACGAACAATTGGTGTTTCAACAGATTGAAGACGAATTGGTAGGTTCTTTTCATTTTTCAGACAAAGCATTAAATGCATTAAAATCAAGTATTCGTGAATATATCCAAAACGAAAATGGTTTTAATCGTATGCATAAACAGGAATTGCAAAAACGATTGAGAGATGCAAAAAACCGATTGGATAATGCCGTTAATATGTTATTAGACGGTGTTATAACCAAAGAAACATATGAAACAAAAAAACATCAATTGGACAATGAAATAGCCGAAATTGAATCAGAATTAAACAAATTTTCTGACGATTTTAATGAAATTGGTGAAATTATTGAAAATATCATCGAAATCGCTGCAAATGCCGGAAATCTAATACGGAGTTCGAAAACAGACCAAAAACGGGCACTTTTGAAATTGATACTTTCGAACTCGACCATCGTTGATAAAAAAGCTTGGATTTCCTTGAAAAAACCGTTCGATTTACTTAAAAATTCGAACGGTCGTACATCTTGGTTGGGGCAGCTGGACTCGAACCAACATGAACGGAATCAGAATCCGGTATCCTACCAATTAGATGATGCCCCAAAATTCGCGGATATTATACCCATTAAAAAACTCTTTGCAATAA
>JBMNPL010000003.1:0-55151 GCA_050943575.1 Alphaproteobacteria bacterium | reverse complement strand
GAACAAAAACTAATTGATCAGATAAAGTCTCGTTCTAATAATCTTTATTATACGATAAATAAAAAGCAGTGGTATTATGATTTATTAAATTTATCTAATTGTATAACTGATATTTATATGCTTTACGATATGAAAGATCGGGATTTCCCACCAGAACTTATTTTTGAATTATCTATTGATGAATATGAAAAATTACCCAATAAATATAAAGGTTTATTTAAATGTAATAAAAATCGTCTTTACTATCCTAGGATACCTTTAAATAATGAATTTCGTATAACAATAAAGAAAAATGAGAGGCAAAATTTTAAAAATTTATTGAACGATTTACATTATTACCGTTTTGAGGATTTCAGAACTTTAAATCACGCAATTAATGTCATGGATTATATGTATGATAAGCTATTTAAAATTAGTAAGATAGCTACAATTGAAAACCCAAAATCCGAACGTAATGGTAATCTTATAGAATTATTAAAAGATTATGCAAAATATGAAAAAGCTTCAGAAGAAGCGTTCAAGCAAGCAAATGCAGAACTAAAAAATGTGGGTAAAAAAAAGAAAAAATATGACAAAGATCTGCAAGAGAAATATATTACAGGTTCAGCAAATCTTTATAAAAAACAAATGGAAGATTTACAAGAGTTTAATAAAAAGCAAGAGAAAGATTTACAAGAGTTTAAGAAAAAGCAAGAGAAAGAATTAAAAAAATTTGAACAAGAATATAATGATCTGCAAATTCGTGACGTAAGATATGAATTAGAAGCTAGAGATCATGTTATAAATCAAGTTAAAAATAGAGAAAAATCGTATTAATGCAACATATTTAAACCAGAAAGATATAGATCTTACTAAATAATATTTGGGATTATGGGGTTATTATTATAATAACCCCCTGATTATTTAAAATATCTGTTGAATATATAAAGGATAAAATTTTATTTTAAATTTTCCATGATAAAATCCCAATTAATCAGATATTTTACAAATGCATCTATAAAATCTGCACGACGATTTTGATAGTCCAAATAATAAGCATGTTCCCAAACATCAATTGTTAAAATAGGTTTATGTTCGTGCGCAATCGGTGTATCAGCATTTACGGTTGTTTCTACTATTAATTTCCCATTTTTATCTCTGCAAATCCATGCCCACCCACTACCGAATAATCCGGCTGCGGCGGCTTTAAACTCAGGCAATAATTCTGCAATTTCATCAGGTGCAGATTTATCACAATCTTTTTTCAAGCATTTAAAGAAAAAATCATGGTTAAAAGTTTGCGCCGCATTATTAAAAATTTTACCAGAAGATTTTTTTATAATTTCTATTAAGTCTTTATCTTGGAATTCAGTATCATTAATTAACCCATTTAAATTATTTATATAACCACCCAGATGTTTATCATAATGAAATCCAATTGCTCGTTCTGAAATATATGGTTCCAAAGAATTACGGGCAAAGTTTAGTGGAAATTGATTTAACGAAAACATAATCTTGCTCCTTTTTCATAATTATACCATAATTATAAGGTGAAATTTAAGCGAGCAGTTTTTTGTTATTTGATTTTAAGATTTGATAGTCGTTTGCATTCATGGCTGATGTTATTATGCGAATCTAAAAAAACTACAAGTGCACGCTGGTTAAAAGGAAATCAAATAGAGCAAGTGGCAAAATGGGTAACAAATATATTTATATCAAAATCTGATTTTGATAGAATTATCAAGGTTTTAATTGGTGATAAATATATTGATAAAAATAAAAAAGATATAATAAAACTAGAAAAACAAGTTGGTAAAAGTATATTTGATTTATGGGATACAGATCCGATTTTTAATAAATATCCAAATTTACGCGGATTAGCAAGAAATAAAGAATTTGAAAAAATGTGGGCTAAAATGAAGCAGAAAATCAAATAAAATTACATAAAATTCTGTGGATTTACATCAATTTTTATACGAACGTTTGCAGGTTGCTTGATTTTACTCAACCAATGCTTAACAGCTGATTGTAAATTAGCGCGCTCATCTCCGGCAACTAAAAATCTCATTCTGTACCAAGTTCTAATTTTATAAAGTTGTGCAGGAATTGGTCCAAAAATTTTCGCATTTTTAATTTTCGGCGTAACTGCTGCTAAATTTTCACAGAATTTTTTTAATATATGTTCTTTTTCAGATTCTACGATAATAGCGATTAATTGACCAAAAGGAGGCATTTTTGCTACGCGTCGTCCTGCCATATCATTTGCCATAAAATCATCCCGATTATATGTGCAAATCGCATTAAATACAGAATGTTCAGGTTGGTATGTTTGCAACAATACTCGTCCGGGTAATTCAGCACGTCCTGCTCGACCTGCAACTTGAAATAGTTGTTGAAATGTTTTTTCACCAGAACGAAAATCTGTGCTGAATAATCCCATATCTGCATCAATTACACCGACCAAGGTTAAATTTGGAAAATGGTGTCCTTTGGCTAGAATTTGAGTTCCGATAACTATATCAATTTCACCAGATTCCATTTTATTTACCAATCGTTCTAATGCTTGGCGTGACATTATTGTATCTGATGAAACAAGGGCAGTTCTGGCATTTGGAAATTTTGCTAATATTTCTTCTTGTATTTTTTCTAACCCGATCCCAGACATTGATAATTCTTCATCATCACAAATAGGGCATTTTTTTTGCATTGGCTGCGTGCGCCCACAAATATGGCATAACAAAGAATTATTTTTTTTATGATGTGTCATTCCAACAGAACAATCAGGGCAATCTGCATGCCATCCACATTTTTTACATTGAACAATAGGCGCATATCCACGACGATTGATAAACAGCATTGCTTGCTGCCCATCTGCCAGTGTTTGTTTTAGAGCATTAAATAAAGTTGTTGAAATATGTCCACTATCTGTATGTTCTTCGGGTTTTCTAAAATCTATAGTTTCTATAACAGGCATTGAAGCACCACCAAATCTAGATTTTAATTTTAGATGTTTGTATTTACCATCTGATGCATTACGCAAAGTCTCCATTGCTGGTGTTGCTGATGCCAATATTATTGGAAAATTTTCTATTTTTCCGCGTAAAATCGCCATATCACGAGCATGATAATTTCCCATATCTTCTTGTTTATACGATCCATCATGTTCTTCATCAATAACAACAAGCCCCAGATTTGACCATGGTAGAAATAATGCCGAGCGTGTTCCGACAATTATTTTTATTTCACCATTTGCGACTCCGCGCCAAATATCTCGCCGTCTAGCAGCGGTTAAATTGCTGTGCCACACAACAGGTTTTGCTCCAAATCTTGATTCAAATCTATTCATAAATTGCGCTGTTAAAGCAATTTCAGGCATCATTAATAAAACAGATTTTCCTGTAGCATAAGCACGCAAAACCGCATCAAAATAAACTTGTGTTTTTCCACTACCAGTTATTCCATCCAGTAAATAAACAGAAAAATCTCCTAGTTTAATAGAGTCAGCAGCGCATTTTTGTTCAGAATTTAATTTTACTTTTTTTGTATCAAAATAATTTATTTCTTCCAAGCCTGTTTTTTTAATTTGTTGGCTAACTGGTTTTAAAGTTTTATTGTTTATCATTGAACGAATAACTGCATAACTAACATGAGTAATGTTTTTAATATCTGATATAGTCATCGGTTCGTTATAATTACTTGTAAAAGCGTCGGCTATGGCTTGTCTGGAATCAGTCATTTTTATTTTTTTATTTTCTTCAAATAAATAAAGTTGTTCAGTTTTTGGCGGGTTAAAGGCTTCGGGTACATTAATAATTAATTTTAAAACCATTCCGATAGGCATCATTGTCCATTCGGACATTTTTTGAATCCAATTTAATGTTGATTGTGTAATACGAAATTGTAATGGTATTGCAGGTTTTATTTTTTCAAGGGGTAATCCTGAATCTCCTGCGCCAATAATTACTCCGATTAATTTTCTATTCATAACAGAAGCATTAACAAAAGTTCCGATTTCAGCAGGCGCATTTAATTGGTAATCGTATCCATCACCAACAGCTATTGGCAGCAAAACTTTTACAATATCATTTTTGCAAAACATTTTCTAGATCCGTATTTGTTGGTATATGTCCAATTTCAATATCAGCACCAAATTGATGCCTGAACCAAGTTCTTTGACGTTTTGCATATTGATTAGTTCTAATAATCCAATTTTGCATCATTTCACTTTTACTTATTTCACCGCGTATAAATCGTGCAGCTTCGGATGCACCAATAGCGCGATTTAAATTCCATCCTGCTTGTATGGCGGTTCGTGCTTCGTCCATTGCGCCATTTTCAATCATAATAGGAATGCGTTTTGCAATTCTGGAAATTAATATATCTTTATGTGGGTTGATAAAAATTTTCAAAGCATCTGGCGCAATTGCACCTTTACGGGGCAGGGATTGCCATTCTGATAATGGTCGTCCAGTTTCCAAAAATACTTCTAATGCTCGTGCCATTCGTTGTGGATCAAAACTATCAAATTTTGAATCTGCGTTTATTAATAGTTTTTTTGCAGCATCGGGATATTCTTGAACAATTGCTCGTGCTTTATCACGATTTTCATTTGAAATTTCTGGTACAGGGGACATTCCTTTGAGAATCGCATTGATATAAAATCCTGTTCCACCAACAAACACAACTGGATGCCCAGCATTTATTGCTGTGTTATATTCAGTCCTTGCTAATTCTAAATAATCTGAAACGCTAATTTGTTCTGTTAATGGCAGTATTGAAAAAAGTTTATGAGGGACAATTTTATCCAGTCCTTCGGGTAATGGACTTGCGCTGATGTTTTCCATACCTTTGTAAATTTGAACGCTATCACAATTTATAATAATACCATTTATTTTACGTGCTAGTTCGCACGCAAAATTAGATTTACCACTGGCCGTTGGTCCAGCAACGATATAGCACTGATGCGTCATAAAATGAATTATACGTGATTTATTTTCATCAATCAAGTTTATCGGTTGAAAAACCGGTTGTTGATTTAATTTTATAAATATTTTTAAGTTTGTTTTAATGCGGTTTAATGTTAAAATTATATTTAAAGTATAACAAGGGAAGGGGAATATGAAAAAAACACGTGTAGCAATAAATGGTTTCGGTCGCATAGGGCGTTTAATTTTAAGGGCAGCAATAGAATCAGGTCGTAAAGATTTAGAGTTTGTAGCAATTAATGATTTAATGCCTGCGGAACAATCTGCATTTTTACTAGAATATGATTCTGTGCATGGAAAATTAACAAAGCCTGTAAGCATTAATAAAAATATTATTAAAATTGGTGGGAAAAGCATCAAGGTTTTTGCGGAAAGCAATCCGGCAAAATTACCTTGGGATAAATTAGATATTGATGTTGTTATGGAATGCACGGGTGTTTTTACATCTGCTGACAAAGCACAAGTTCATTTACAAGCGGGCGCAAAACGTGTTTTAGTTTCTGCACCATCAGATGGTGCTGATGCAACAATTGTTTTTGGTGTTAATGACAAAACATTAAAGAAAAGCGCAAAGATAATTTCTAATGGCAGTTGCACAACAAATTGTTTAGCACCGATTGTTCAAGTATTAGATGAAAAATTTGGTATTACCAGCGGTTGGATGACAACAATCCATTCTTATACAGGGGATCAACAATTACTGGATAAAAATCATCGCGATTCCAGACGTGCTCGTGCAGCGAACTTGTCTATTATACCGACCAGCACAGGTGCAGCCAAAGCCATAGGGTTAGTATTGCCGAAATTGGCGGGGAAATTAAACGGGACATCTTTGCGTGTTCCGACTCCTGATGTTTCAGTTGTTGAATTAATTGTGAATTTGAAAAAATCTGCAAAAGCATCAGATATAAATTCTGCAATGTTATCTGCCAGCAAGGGTAAATTATCTGGCATATTGGGCTTTAATGAGAAACCTTTGGTTAGTGTAGATTTTATACATGATGCGCACAGCAGCATATTTGATGCGACTCAAACAATTATGATTGGGGATAAATTATTACATGTTACAAGTTGGTATGATAACGAATGGGGATTTTCAAATCGTATGTGTGATGTTGCAAATTTAATTGGAAAATTGATATAAAAAATCGCCGTAAATTACGGCGATTTTTTATTCAGTAATAATAGTTTTAACTTCATTAACAGTTTCTTCTACTTCTGTTTTTGTATCGGTATAAGTATTTACGACTGCTGCTTTAGAATTTTTAACTGATGTTTTAACCATTTCTTTGGTATTTACTGCGCTAGTTTTCATATTTTCTTTTGTGAGTTTTGCTTCGGTTGTAATTTGTTGAACGGTTCCTGTTATTGCTTGCGCAGGTAATGTATTTGCAGGATCTTGATTTGTTTGACATGCTGCAAGTCCGATAATTGCGGTGATTATTAAAAGTTTTTTCATTTTTTCTCCTTTAAATTAT
The DNA here is from genome assembly GCA_050943575.1 of Alphaproteobacteria bacterium. Lineage (GTDB taxonomy): Bacteria > Pseudomonadota > Alphaproteobacteria > Rs-D84 > Rs-D84 > WRCA01. The sequence goes on along the minus strand of JBMNPL010000003.1, from coordinate 48,709 downwards.
TTGTGAAAAAGGGGTTATTTTCCTTTAACCAACCGATTGTTGTATGCATTCCGTGCCCATGAATTACAATAGTATCATCTGACAAATTCATATTATAAATTTTTGCGATAGATTCTTTTAATTGTTGTTCATTTCCTCCAGGAAAGTGGTAGGCCCCGACAGTTTCTTGAAATAAAGTATCCCCGATTAATAAAGTTTTTTCAGGTTTGAAATAATAGGCTACACATCCAGGGCTGTGTCCAGGGCAATGAATTGTATCGGCAAAAACTTTTGGTAAAATTTCATTTTTACCCATTTGTAATACTTGCGGGGGATTTTTTATTAAATCTATTTGTGGCATATTCATTGTTTTTAAGATTTGATTACTCCAATTAATCATTTCTATTTCATCTGGATGTACAAACCAAGGGACTTTGGGTAATTCTGCTATAGCAGATATATGATCATAGTGTCCATGAGTGCAATAGATAGAATAAAGTTTTAATTTACGTTCATCTAATAATTTTAACCAATCTTCAGCACATCCCCATGGATCAAAAATTGCGGCTAATTCATCATTATGCACCAGAACCGAGTTGGTGTTTTGAGGTTGCATAAAAATAATTTCAATTTTTGCTGGCATTATTTTTTATTTTATTTTTTTACGACGCGTTTTTTTAATACAATTTTTTCAATTTCTTCGCGAGTTAATGTTTCTCGTTTTAATAATTCTTCTGCTAATTTTTTAACCAAAGTTTTATTTTTAGTTAAAACTTTAATTGCATCTTTATGTCCAACATCTAACCATGCTTTTACTTCATTATCTACGGCTTCGGCGGTTTTTTCAGATGCGTTTTCCAATGCAGTCCTTGAACCAAAAGAAGTTATTTGATTAATTGCTGGCAATCCGATTTTTTTAGATAATCCTGCGATTGTGATTGAATGTCTTGCTAATCTTGTTGCGGCTGCAATATCACTTTCTGCACCAGTTGTAATTTTATCTGCACCAAAGAATATTTCTTCGGCGGCACGACCGGCTAGGTAAATAGAGATATTTGCACGAATTTCGGACAAAGTCATTGAAACTTTGTCGTCAATAGGCAAGTGTTGAACCATACCTAATGAACGTCCTCGGGGTATAATTGTTGCTTTATGTATTGGATCAGTTAAATCACGATAATGTATTGACATAAATGCATGTCCGGCTTCGTGGTATGCAGTTAATTTAATATCTTGGGGGCGCATTCTACGATTTTTTTTCGGTCCCATTAAAGTTTTATCACGTGCTTCTTCAATATCTTCTTTTCCTATTTCTTTTTTATTTGCACCTGCTGCATGCAATGCTGCTTCATTTAATAAGTTTTCAAGATCGGCTCCGGAAAATCCGGTTGTCCCACGTGCAACATCTTTTAGATTAACATCTTTAGCAATTTTAATTTTCTTTGCATATAAATCTAAAATTTCTTTACGACCTGTTAAATCAGGCAGTTCTATATAAACTTGGCGATCAAATCGTCCAGGGCGAAGCAGGGCTGCATCCAGCATATCTGGGCGATTCGTTGCACCTATGACAATAATTCCATTTTCATTTTGGAATCCGTCCATTTCTATTAGTAATTGATTTAATGTTTGTTCACGATCTTGATCGTTAAAGCTGTGTTGACTACGACGTTGTCCGATTGCGTCAATTTCATCAATAAATAAAATACATGGCGCATTACGTTTTGCCATTTCAAAAATTTCTTTAATTTTTGCCACACCTAAACCGACAATTATTCCGGAAAAATCAGACCCTGATGTAGCAAAAAAGGGGACATTTGCTTCACCGGCTATTGCGCGTGCAAGTAATGTTTTTCCAGTTCCAGGTTCTCCGGATAATAAAATTCCACGTGGCACACGTGCGCCTAGATTTTTAAATTTCTTTGGATTTTTAAGGAAATCAACAATTTCCATAACTTCTTTTTTTTCAGTTTCAATTCCTGCAACATCTGAAAACGAAGTTTTTGTTTTTCCGGTTGTAATTTTTGTTGGGTTAAAGGAACTTGCACGTGGCATTCCACCGCCGCGAATACCGCGGAAAATCCACCAAATAAATAAAACACCAATTAATAAAGGCAACCAAGTTGCTAAAAGTTCCATCCAAGATTTAGAATCATCAATTTTTACAATCGCACCTGATTTAGATATTTTTGTTAATAATTCGGGGTCATATGCAATAGTTGCATTATATTTTGTTCCATCTTTTAATTCTCCGGTTGCTTTACTACCGCGAATATTCATTGTTGCGATATCACTTTTTATAACATCTGAAAAAGATAAATTTTTTTCAGGCGCGGTTTTATTTTGTGGTTGTTCCAGCATAAAAGCGCGTCCAACAACTAGTATTAGTAATATTGTAAAGATAAAAAGATAAGTTAATGATCCATCACGATTTTTTTTCTGGACGGCTTGTTTTGTTTGATTAATTTTATTTTTTAAAATTCTATTTTTCATTTTTTATTCCTGAAACTTATTGATTCTCCGATTGGTGCAATAAGCATTTTATTTCCCAATCGTCTGATAGTACAATTTGAAAGTGTTGAAATACTATCATTTGAAAGTCTTTCTTGCAAGCGTTCAATTTCAATTAATCTTGGCGGATATTTTGCCTTGGATACAATTTTAATTAATTCTCCCAAGAATTTGAGTCTGATTTCATCAGATAATGCAGCTAGTGTGTTATAAGAGAAAAATGCTCGTTTACCATCAAACTTAACATTTGCTAATTGTTGATTGATGATTTTTTCAAGGGCATCTCTGGCTCGCGATAAATTTTCTATTGCCAGCAATATTCTTTCATCATCAATCCCCAGACTTGATTTTAATACATATCTATTTTTTCTAATTTTGACACGTGTGAATTTTTCATCGTCATTCATTGAATCTTTAAAATATTTAATATTGTTTAAATCGCACCAATTTTCTAAATCGGCTCTAAATATATTTAATAATGGTCTGGTAATTATAACCCCATCATGTTCAATTTCTGCGCGAATTCCGCCTAAACCATAAACACCACTACCACGTTTTAGGTTCATCAAGAAAGTTTCAATTTGATCGTCTGCTTGGTGTGCGGTCATCAGGGTACTAATATTATTTTTTTTACACCAATTAATCATCAATTTATATCGTGCAGTGCGTGCGGCTGCTTCTATTCCAGAAGTAATTTTTTTACCATCCCAATTTAAGATTTCACATTTTAACCCTAGTTTTTCTGCTTCATTTTTAACATATTCGGCTTCTATATTGCTTTCTGGACGCAGGTTATGATTTACATGTAGAATAACAGCGGGTAATTTGGATATTGCGTACCAATGCATTAAAACCATAGAATCTGCCCCACCACTGACGGCCAAAGCAACTGGTGTATTTTTATATTTTTGAATAAAATTAAAAAACTTAAAGTTCATATAATTTTGTATTTTATGCTATAATTAATATAAATCAACTATTTGGTAATAAAAAAAGGGAGCCAGAATGAAATCAGTTGCGGTATATTGTGGGCATAGATTTGGAACAGATCCTGCTTATGCTAGGGATGCGAAAAAAATGGGTGAATTACTAGCACGTAATAAAATACGTTTAGTATTTGGTGGTGGTGATGTTGGATTGATGGGTACGGTTGCCAGTGCGGCGCTTGATAATGGTGGTGAAGTAATTGGTATATCAACTCATCATGTTATTGCTCGTCAAGAACCTGCTCATGAGGGCGCTAAAATAGAAATAGTTGCTGGTGTTAATGAACGCAAGCAACGTATGATTGAACTATCAGATGCTTTTTGTATTTTACCAGGTGGCATGGGCACATTAAATGAATTGACTGATATTTTAACCATGCAACAAATTGGTGAGATTAAGAAGCCGATGTATTTTTTAAATACGGCAAATTATTGGGAGTTTTTTGGCGGTGTTTTTACACACATGCAAAACGAAGGTTTTATTGCTGATATGGCTGATTATAATATAAATATAAGTCAGACTCCTGAAGAGATTATAAAATTAATATTGGCAAATGAACAATGAGTTAGAATCTTTTATTAATTATCTTTTGAATACTAAAAAGTATTCCAATCATACGATTGTTGCGTACAGATCTGATATAGAAGATTTTATAAAGTTTGCTGGTGAATATAATGGCGATTCGTGTAAGTTATCAGATTTAGCACGTGCGGATGTTTTAATATTCAGATCATGGCTTGCGAATCGAGCAAAACGTGGTTTGTCGGCAAAATCTACTGCACGTGCTTTATCTTCTTTACGTAGTTTTTATAAATTTCTAGATTACAAGTTTGATATCAAGAATACGTCCATAGGATTAATATCTTCACCAAAAATCCCGAAAACATTATCAAAAGCGATAAGCGCTCAAGATGTGGAAAATATGTACAATGCTGTAAAAGAATTAAATAACGAGCCATGGATTGCGGCACGCGATTGGGCATTAATAGTTTTAATTTTTGGTTGTGGACTCCGTATTTCCGAGGCTTTATCAATTACCATCAATGATATATCTGGCAGACCTCAAGTTTTAAAAATTATTGGCAAGGGTAGAAAAGAGCGTTTAGTTCCTGTAATTCCAGCAGTATGGGATGCGATTGATAAGTATTTAGAACTTTGTCCTTATAGTACAGATGGTAATTTATTTAAAAGTGTTCGTGGGTTGCCGATGTCTGCGCGTATGGCTGAAAAACAGATTGAAAAAGTTCGTAATTTTTTACAATTACCTGATTATGTTACACCTCATGCTTTACGACATACTTTTGCAACGGCATTATTGGCTGACGGGATTGATTTAAGGTCATTACAGGAATTGTTAGGACATTCATCTTTATCTACTACACAGTTATATACCAAGGTTGATATGTCGCAAATAACCGCTATTTATAATCACGCACATCCTCGTGCTAAAAAATAAAACCGGCGATTTGCCGGTTTAGATTATTTAATATCTATTAGTTTAACTTTGAACACGACATTTTCACCTGCTAATCCAGGAACATATTGATCTGGGAATTTAATTTTTATTTCGCGTTCTTCACCTTTTTTCATTCCGACTAATTGATCTTCAAATCCAGGGACAAATTGTCCATCACCTAGTTTTAATGGAAAGTTTTCTGCGGTTCCACCAGGGAATTGTTGTCCGTTTAGGAATCCGGCAAAATTAATTATAACTGTATCACCTTGTTTTGCACCACTATCACATGCACCGACAAAAATTGCAGAACCCATAACTATTGCTGCGAATAATTTTCTCATTTTATATCCTTTTTGTTTAATTATTATAAATACATCTGAAACCATATTCACGCATATTTACACCATCATCTTGAATTCGGTAGTCAAAATATGGCGTTGGGCGTAATACTTCAAAAGATGGTTTATCATATACAATGACATATGATGTGGAATTTCGTCCACATACACGTTTCATTTCAAATTCTGATACTTTATCCAGAACGCTGCGAAAATCTCCATCAACATCCATTCCGTTTGCATTTTGAATTAAACGCAACCGCATTTCTCTTAAATCGTCTGAACCTAATAGAACTTCAATCCTGACCATTGTGCCATGATATTCTTGCCAAGTTGTTTCTTTACGTGAAGTATTCCATTTTGAATCCATATGTGCGGCTTCTTCGGGTGTTTTTGGACGGAGAGAATCAATATTTGCGTATTGATTATGTGGCCCCATAAGTCCGGCTGATTGTTCATTATAAAATGGTGTTGTTTCACAAGGTTGTTCAAAATCTTGGGCATTGTTTGTAGTGGTACAAGCACCTAATAGAATTACAAGGGATAAATAAATATATTTTTTCATATTAAACTCTTTTTATATAATTTTAACAAATTATGCTTTTTGATTCAAGGGGCTATTTATGATAAAATATAAAATATGGCAGATATTGTTTTAGATTCTTTAATAAAACCTTTGGAAGAATTTTTTACTCCATCTTTTGTGGAGGAAATAGCGATTAATCGTGCAGGCGAGGTTTGGATGCGTTTACATGGCGCGCGAGTTCCGTGGGTGGCGTATCAATCTGAAAAACTAAGCAAGCAATATCTGATTGATTTAATTCATACGGTTGCAAATGTTTATGAACGTCCATTTGATCCGATTCGTGGCATGCCTGTTGTTTATGCTACTTTACCAGGGAATCATAGGTTTACTGCGATTGCTGGTCCTAATGTTATGTATGATGATAATGATGTGACGGGTGGTGTTGCGATGAACATTCGTGGCAGTGGTGCGCCGGATGTTGGGTTTGAAAACTATCATTTGAAACGCGGTCATAAATTGATGGAGATAAAACCTCGTGGTAAAAAGAAACCTGATGATCCGTATGAAAGGGTTATGGCTGCGATTAATGACGGCAGTCCTATTTTAATTTCTGGTGCGACTAGTACTGGGAAAACAACAGTTTTGAATCACATTTTGACTTTGATTGATCAGAATGCGCGTGTTATAACGGTTGAGGATGCTCGTGAGATTAAGGTTCCTCAGAAAAATCGGGTTCATTTTATTTTATCCAGAACAGAGCAAACTAATAAATTTAACTATGCAAGGTTATTAGATTTGGTTGTTCGTATGACTCCGGATGTAATTATTGGTGGCGAGATTTCTACGGACAATGCGTCTGTATTATGGGAAATGTTGGGAACAGGGCACGATCATTTTTATACAACGATTCATGCCGAATCGGCTGAGGCTGCTTATGCTGCATTTGCGGATAGGATTTTACATACTCAACCGGCATATAATCGCAGTGAGTTAATAGAAGAAATGAAGAAGAAAATACGAGTAGTTCAATTGGCTCGTGATGGTAGTTTACGCGCAGTTACCGAGGTTGTGTAGAGATTTTTAGTGATTAGTGGTTTGTGGTTAGTATCACTCCCCGCGTTTTTCTCGTGTCATTCCTGCGCAGGCAGGAATAAGGCTTAAAACCTATTAGTGCTAGTGTAAGTGGCTAGTGATAGTGTTTTTTTTAAATTTGTTATTAATAATTATCAAGACCCCCTCCTGCCTACGCAGGAGTGACAAAAAGTTCAAAGTTTTAATGAAATAGTGTAAGTGTTCGTGATTAGTGATAGTGTTTTTAATCTCTCCAACCCCACTAATACAAACCACAAACACTAACCAAAAAAACACCGCATTTTGCGGTGTTTTTTTATTTTAGAATATCACTTGTCCCATTACATTTGCATTTCGCGGAATTGGTCCAAATGATGAATTGGATGATACGTATATATCACCATTGACTGTAAAGTTTCCACAAAAATTTAATGAATTTACATTACGAATGATTAAATTTCCATTAATTCTGATTCCACAGGGCAGGGTAAATCCACGCATATTTTGCAAAACAAGGTTTCCATTAATTCTTGTGTGGTTTCCCAGACGTTTTCCAATTTGTGTTCCATCAATAATAATATTTCCATTAATTTTTATAAATTCTGGTTTTGATATACTTGTTTTAACAGGTTGTTTTAATGGTAATATTATTGTTGTTTTTTTTCTTGGAACAAACATAGGTTTATTTTTATACTCAGTTTTAATAACAATATTATTATTTGCGACTATTTCGTCAGTAAAAGAATTATTTAAAATACGAACATTGTCATTTTTGGTAATTTCTGGGGTATTTGTAACTATTACTGCTTCGGTATTTTTATCATCATAGCGTGGGCTTAACATTTGACCGATTAAAAATGAAAACAGAATAATTATCATTAACATTAATGTCAAACTACAAAGTCCATTAATTTCAATATTGCAAAGCCAGCGCCATACAGCACGGGGCATACGCACAAACAACCATCGCATTGCTCTTACAATTAAATAAGGACGATCTGCAATTTCTTTATTTTTTGTATTTTGTGCCGCAGCGGAAAATCCCGCAGTTTTATTAATAATTTTTGATTTTTTATTTGCCATAATAATATCCTCTTTTGACAAATTATAACTATAAATTTTCATTTGTCAATCTTTATTATAAATATAAAAATAATACCCGCTTTGGCGGGTATTTAATTATGTTAAAGTTTTTATTGCAACCTTATTGAAAACTCTGTTTCGTCTGCGATTATTATATTTGATTTTTCATTTACTTCAGCTGATTTTTCACATACTTTAACACATTTTCCATCAAATACTACATTTTTTGGAACATTGTTATATGTGGTTTCACCTATAGTAATATTATTCATTCTTGATGTATCATCACATAATACGGTATTTTCTGCTGTTGGTGCTTCTGCTGGTTTAGGTTTACATGTTTTAGTAATAGGATTATCCAAAATAAAACCTTCTTTACATTCCCATTTCCAACAACCATTTCCATCCAAAGGACCATTATGTTGTGCTTTTGGTATCATGGTTTCTTCATTATAATTATTATATTTAAATCCAGGACATAAATACTCCTTAGCATCTCTCCATCGATCGTCATCTACCAAACTTGTATAACAATAATACATATCAGGAAAATCTACAAAAATTCTAAAATTTCCCTTTACGCCATCTTTTTTATTATAATCCGTAGGATCCCCATTTTTACAATTACATCCATACACACCTCGTATAATATCAGTTGCTATATCATTACCTTTACATTTAGCAATCGCCAAAGGATTATAAAATACGGAAATCATAAATCCTAAAAATAGGGTATAAAAAATTTTATTTATATTCATTGTGTATTTTCCTTATTTCTTAGTAACGTTTGGGTATTTATTTTTATAATAATCTATGCTAAAAAGTATCCCAGGACTTATACAATTAACAGGTGGCTTAGCATTTTTTTCTGCTGCTTGTTTTGCTTGTGCTGCTACCAATCTTTCTTGCGCTGTTTTCATAGCCTGAGTTTTTAATTCATTAACTTTTGTATTATAATTATTTCTTGCAGTATCTATTCCGGTATTTATAATTTCAAGAATAAACGTATCTAATAAATTTGGGAATCTACCACCTGATTGTCCACCAGATTTACGGATATTAGTCATGTCTCTACCATTTACGCAATCATTTATTTTTGGATCTGATTTTAATTGAGTGATTACATTATTTATACTATTTGCAATTGTTTTTAGATTTGCATTAGAAATACTGGCAGATGTCCCATCCATAGTACCCGCAACTACAGTTTTATTATCATCATGGGTAAGTTTTTCAAAATCAATTAGTCCACGAATGGTTACATATTCTGGATGAGATTCATCAAGAATAATTCCTTCTGTTCCAAAAGTTTCTGCACTAAATGCTTTATAACCACCTTTTTCACCACGTAATTCATTTAACTTTTCATCCACTGCCGCTTGACATTTCAATTGCATCGCGTTATCTATACCCAGTAATACACCAGATACTATTTCATCAAGTCTATCAATAAAGGATTGTGGGGTATCAGCAGCACATCCAACTAATTTTTCTTGTGGACACATTGCCATTACATCATCCATATCTAATCCAACACATTGTGAATAATTTTCACCACAACGATCTTCAGATTGCAAGCATTGTTTAACATCTCTTGTACAAGAATCAACACGCATTGATGCAAGCCTTGCCAAGACAAAACTCCATATTTCAGATTTTTGTGCTTCTGCAGCAGAATTAGTTGAAATTCCACATTCGTTTAATTGAACTTTACATATATTTAACATTGCTTCGGGTCTGGTTATACATAAATCAAAACTTGCTTCATCTGTCATAGTATCCGCACAACCTTTTCTAAAGCATTCTGAAATATTACCAATACAATCAGTTCTGCGATTTGATTCCGCCAATAATTCCGCAGATTTCAAAGCCGGTGCAATTTCACGCAAAAATATATTCCATACCGCATCTTTATCCTTGCTAACAGCAGCAACACAATTTTTAGTTACTGATTCACATAATGGTTTTTTTGATAATAATGCATCATAAGTACTCGCAGCGATTGAAATCTTTGTCGCACTTCCTTCTATGCTAACCATCCCAGATCTAGTTCTGGTACGTGAAGATAACCCCGAACGTGCATTTTCAGCGGCAACAATACCAACACATCCAGTCCAATCATTACCACATCCACCGCGCGCTGTATCCTGCATACATTTACGCATCTCACCCACACATTGCCCCAAATCCCATTTATTTGATTCTTCATAAACCTCTAATGCTTTATCACGCATGGCTTGTTGTGCTACTCGTAATTTTTTCGTAGATTCATCTTTCATTTTTTGCAAATAATTTTCATAACTACGACAATCAGATTGTATTGTTTGCGCATACATCATTTGCAGCATTTGAATATCTTTTGAACATTCTGGAATTTGTTTAGTGCAAATATTGCGAACAGTATTGTGTAATACATCACCAGTTTTACCTTGAATTAAACTAAGATCTGCATTTTCAACAGTTTCTTCTGCATCAAAACCAAATGTCGGTTGACTATCAAAAATACTTAAATCCAAAGAAGCGCGAGTTCTGGTAGTTTTTTTAGGTTGAGAAGAATCCGTTGTAAATTCGTCAGCCACAGCTTGTACAGTTTCTGAAATATAATCTGCTTTATCTTTATCAGCACTTCTTAATTCTATTTTTTCAACACCAACGGTTGCCATATCTCGTGATTGATCATCCAATTTCTTTATTTGCGCCAGTATATTATCAAATTCAGAATTTTTATCACTGCAATAACAACGTCCACCACTAGCATTGTCTAACATACAAAAACTATCCATACAGCCATAATATTTAGTTTTGCATTCATCACTTACAATTGTATTAGTAGTTGCCGCCTGAATAGCAACACCCGATTGAACAACATTTTGTTTTGTTGCAGAACGTGCTGCCACAACATTTCCACTTGGCTTTGGTGCTGTCGCTGCTGCTTTTGGTACAATTCTACCAGAACGTGCCACCGTTGTCGTATTTGATTGTGTTGCATTCGCAGGAGCAGGTCGTCCTCGTACAGCCGGTGCGGCTTCAACTGCTTGACCCAAGAATAATAAACCTGTAATCAGTAAAATTTTTTTCTTCATTTGGCAAACACCTAATTTAATACTTAATAAGTATTTTATCAGAAACTTAAAATAAAATAAAGTTGATTTTTATTATTTTCCCCAACTTGTACTTATATTTGTTTCTGCAATTAATGGCACAGATAATTTTGCCACATTCTCCATAGTATTTTTTACTTTATCAGAAAAACTTAATGCTTCTGCAATATCACATTCACAAACTATTTCATCATGAACTTGCATAATCATTTTTGCCGATTCAGATTCAATAGCAGAAATTTTTACCATTGCCAGTCGCATTATATCGGCTTCAAATCCTTGTATGGGTGCGTTAATCGCGGCTCGTAATGCATATGCGCGCAATCTGGGATTTTTAACTTCTGGTAATTCTATGCGTCTGCCCCATGGTGTATAAACACAACCATTATCCAAAGCAAATTGTTTTATTTTATCAAAATAATTTTTAATTTCTGGCAAACCATCTAAATAAGAATCTATGATTAATTGTGCCTCGGTTCTGGAAACTCCTAATTGATTTGCTAATCCAAATGAAGAAATTCCATAAATAATTGAAAAGTTTAATGTTTTTGCCTTGGCTCTTAAATCTTTTGACAATGGTTCATCGTCTGGAATTTTGAAAATAGTTCGTGCAGTTTTAGAATGAATATCTTCCCCGCGTGCAAAAGTTTCTTTGAATGATTTTACATCTGCAATATCTGCTAATAACCTCAACTGAATTTGCGAATAATCTGTTGATATTAAAACTCGTCCTTGTGGTGCAATAAAACATCTTCTAATTTTTTCGCCTAAATCTGTTTTTATGGGAATATTTTGTAAATTTGGTTCACGTGAAGATAATCGTCCAGTATTTGTGCTTGTTTGTAAGTAAGTCGTATGAATACGTCCATCAGATGCAACTTGTTGGGGCAAAGCATCCGTATAAGTTCCCGCCAGTTTTGATAATGATCGCCATTCTAAAATTTTATCAGCAATCGGATGATCTATTTCCGCCAGTGTATCCGCATTGGTTGATTTACGTTTTGGTAATCCCATTTCTTCATATAAAACGATTGCTAATTGTTGGGGGCTGGCAATATTAAATTCACGTCCTGCTAAATACCAAATTTGTTTTTCTAATTCTTTCATATCTTTATGAAAAATTTCAGATAAATCACCTAATTTAGATTGATTTACCATAACCCCAGTGCGCTCCATATTTAATAAAACTTTTAATAACGGCAAATCACAATTTTCATAAAGTTTTTTTAATTTCTCATTTTTATTTAATTTTTCACGAAATATTTGATAAAGTTCAAAACATATAAAAGAATCTTCGGCAGCATACGGTGCGGCTGTTTCTATTGGCAAGGTGTTAAAATGCATATCTTTTGATTTTGTTTTTGCAGGAAACAAAGAAGAAAATTTTATAGTTTCATAATCAAGATAAATTTTTGCCAATTCATCCAAATTGTGCGCATGCCCAGTTCCATGCAAAATATAAGATAATAGCATTGTATCATCTATTGGATTTATCGCGTTTACATCCCAACCTTCGTTTGACAATATATGAAAATCATATTTTAGATTATGCCCAATTTTTATTATGTTTGGATTGACCAGCACAGGCCATAATTTATTATGAACAATTTCTAAAGAAAGTTGTGGCACAGATGAATTATCACTTTCTGTTCCGAATAAATCATTTTGTTTTTCTTTATGCCTAATTGGAATATAAGCCCCAGATTTAGAATTTATCGCCAAAGAAATACCAACAACTTTATCAGTCATTTGATCCAAGCCAGTTGTTTCTGTATCAATTGCTAAAATATCATTGATACCAGTCAAGAATTTTTCTAATTCTTGTTCTGTTGTAATGATAATTGTTTGTTTTTGTTCAGATAAGTTTTCCGTTTCAGTTTTATCAGCAAATAATTTTTTTGCTCTTGTTTGCAAAGAATTACTTTCTAATTTTATTTTTGCAAATTCAAGAAATGCGGGTAAATTAAATTTAAAGTATTCATCTTTGAAATCTGGTAATTCTACATCGTCTTTAAGCATAACTAACTGACGCGACAGATATGCTTTATCGCGATTATCGTTCAACAATCCCCGAATGCGTTCATTTTTTACATTATCTAGATTTGCATATAATTTATCCAAGTTATCAAATTCATTAATAAGTTCTGCTGCTTTTTTTGGGCCAATTCCAGGAACCCCAGGGACATTATCGCTGGAATCTCCCATCAAAGATTGAACATCAATAACTTGATCTGGGCGAACACCGAATTTTTCAAAAACTTGTTCCTCGTGAATTTCCATTGATTTCATCCCGTCATATAAAAAAGAGCAGGGTGAAACCAACTGCATTAAATCTTTATCACTGGTAACAATTCTTGTTTTACCTGTATTACATTCACGTGCCGCAAGTGTTGCAATAACATCGTCTGCTTCAACCCCAGCAATTGCCAATACTGGCATTCCCATTGCACGGACGGCTTCATGAGTTAATTCAATTTGAGCAAGCAAATCCTCGGGAACATCACTGCGATTTGCTTTGTATTCTGGGTAAATATCATTGCGGAAATTTTTTCGTGTAGCATCAAAGACGCAAAAGAATCTATCTGTGGATTTTGCATCTGCTAATAATGGTAATATCATATTACAAAAACCATATACGGCGTTAACAGGTGTCCCATCACTGCGACTTAAACGCCCACGAACGCCGTAATATGCACGAAATAATAAAGAATTCCCATCAATTAGTGTAAGCATTAAAATTGATATCTAATCTTGATACGTCCTTCGTAATTTACCGTATCTACAGAACCTGATACAGGTGTTACTTCTTCTACAGGAATAAAATCTGACATATAAACTGCACGTGCTTCGGCATCAATTTTCATACTAGTTTCAGGAATTGAAAATGTTAATCCAAGCATTCCTTGTATAGCTCGGGTGTTATTAGCATCGTATATCATACCACCAGGTTGTTCTACTTCTCCGCCAAATTGCATACCTGTACCGACACCTAAATATGGTGTAATAACAGACGTTGGAAATACTTTTAATAATACATTTACCATTGCCAAATTTGTTTTGACAAATTTCGAATCTAATCGATTATATTCTGCTTCTATACGAAAAATTGGAACATCTAGTCCAATTAATACACCATAAGATTTTACCGATTCGTCAAAATCTTCAACATATAATGATACTACCCCATCATATTTATATTGTTGACTTCCTATACCACCAGTTGCACCTATATACAATGATGCGTTTGCACCACCAAATACACAATATAGAAACAATGCTGGAACAATTAATTTTTTTAAATTCATTTTTAACTTCTTTATTTATATTTATATACGGATGTTAAAATTGATATCTAATCTTGATACGTCCTTCGTAATGGATAATATTAAGGCAATCTTCAAATACATCTGGCATATAAACTGCACGTGCTTCGGCATCAATTTTCATACTAGTTGCAGGAATTGAAAATGTTAATCCAAGCATTCCTTGTGCAGCCCAGTTATTATCAGAATCAACTGTTTCCATACTTCCATTAAATTGCATACCTGCACCTATACCTAAATATGGGGTAACAACAGGTGTTGGTAATAATTTAAATATTACATTTGCCATTGCTAAATTTGTTTTTAATGCTTTGGTATCTAACTTATTATATTCTGCTTCTACACGAACAACTGGAACATCCAGTCCAATTAATGCGCCATAAGACGTTGCAGATTTATTAAAGTTTCCAATAGGGGACATAACACCATCAACTATATATCTTTGGCTTCCGATACCACCGGTTGCACCGACATACATATCAACCAATGATGCATTTGCACTGCCAATACACAACATAGAAAATAATGCAGGGGTAATTAGTTTTTTTAAGTTCATATTTTTCTCCTTTGATGATATTATTAATTATAATAGAAAAAGATTATAAATGCAAAAAAATAAACCTATATTGATTGTTGGATTGGGAAATCCAGGGACTGCTTATTTAAATACACGTCATAATGTCGGTTTTATGGCTGTTGATGCGCTGGCTGGTACAGATGCGGTATGGAAAAAAGAAAAAAAATCATTGGTATCAAAAACTGAAAATGTAATTTTTGCAAAACCTCAAACTTTTATGAATTTATCAGGCTTAGCGGTTCAGGCATTGATGACTTTTTATAAAATCCCATTGGAAAATCTTGTGGTAATTCATGATGATATTGATTTGAAAATCGGCGATGTTCGCGAAAAAACAGGTGGGGGCAGTGCGGGGCATAACGGGATTAAAAGCATAGATGCTGCTGTTGGTCGTGATTATCATCGTATTCGTATTGGTGTTGGGCGAAGCAATCAGCCTATGGATACATCTGATTGGGTTTTGGGGCGCTTTTCATCCGAAGATTTAGAAATAATAAATAATACAATTAAAAAAATTTCAGACAACTTTTGCTTTTAACAAACTCTCTTTTATGATAAAATATATTAAATAGAGAGAGTATGAAAAAATCAATAAGCATTTTTTTTAGCGGAATTTTCGCTTTTTGTTTTTGCGCTGGTGCGCATGCTGCTTGCTTGAAACAAAACTTTAATCAATGTCTTGATTCTGCATGTGCAATTAATATCGGAACAAATCCAGCTGCCCGATGTCAATTATGCGGAACATCTGATGCTGGAAAAGATACCAGTGGTATGTCTGCGATTACATTGGGTATGTCTGCAAAAAACACTTTAACTGCTGCGCAATTAAAATCTGCACCATCATCCCCAGCAGAAAGATACGCATGGGCGATAAAAGAGTGTTCTAAAAAAATTAATGAATGTACTGCGGATGATACTGATGAATATGATAAATTAATTGAACAATCTTGTCGTGCGGCATCCATAGAAATCAAAATGGCAAGCGCGCAAAAATCTGTTACAAGTAAAAAAGACAAACAAGTATGCGAATCTGAAATTAACATCTGTATTCGTGATGAAAAAAAATGCAATACAGATTTTTCATTATGTCGTGATGATACTGATTTTAATCGTGTTTTTTCAGAATGTAGTGTTGCTTCATCTGGATGTTCAGAATTTACCAATGATATTCGCACGGCTAATTTAACCGCGCGTGATAATGCTGTAAAAAATTCTGAATTGGCAATAACTAAACTAGTTGAAAGGTATAAATCTGAACGTCAGGCAAAACTGGAATCTGCCAAATCAGGTTGTGCAAATAATTCTGCTTATGATAAATGTGTTTCAAATGTATGTGCTCAAAATATGAAAAATGGTTGTGCTCCCGAATTTCCAAGCGAAAAGGTAATGGCGCAACAATTATGTAAATTTCAAAAAACCGCGTGTGAAAGGTTAAGGTAAAAAAGAATGAAAAATATTATTTTTTGCTCTTTATTATCAATTTTAATTTCCGGCTTTGCAAATGCTGCGGGTGTAGTTGCACGTCCAACAGTATCATCCACCAGTGAAGTGCCAGCAGTCAGTCGTGCTCGTCGCCCAGTTGCGACTCCTCAACCGGCTATTAAAGAAGTTGTTCCAGAACCTGTTAAAGAAGAAGTCCAAGAAGTTAAGGAAGAAACTCCAATAATAGATGCTGAAAAAATCAGCAAGTTTTCTGCGGCATTGGATGGGCAATCATCTGGCGAAGCAGCCGGTTCAGATTTAAAAGACATGATAAAAGCGCAACGTATGGCGGACGAATCGTCAATAAAAACTTCTGTGGGAACTGCACGCACAGCGGCTGTTGCGAACAGCGGACGAAATTTATGTGATGAAAATTTACGTAAATGTATGCAAGAAAAATGCGGTGATAATTTTAAAAATTGTGCACTAGATACAGATTTATTATGGGGTGAAAAAATAGAATCTTGTCGTTTGAAATCTAAGTGTACGGGTGCGGAATATGCTGCTTTTGCACCAGAGATTAAAGCCGATCGTGATGCTTACAGGTTAATTGGTGATTTTGCAGATGTTCAGATGTGTGGTTCTGAATATAACGAATGTTTTATTTCTGGGTGTGGCAAACAATTACGCGGATGTTTAAATAAAGCGGCGGGCGATAAAGTAATTTCTGATTGTTCTACAATTGCTGACAAATGCAAAACTGCTGATTCTGGATTGGCTGCGCGTGCTATGGATGTTTTGGGCACATTACGTCAAGATGTTGAAAAACAAGTTGCAGCAGATGAGAAAGAACTTTATGAATTACGCGATAAAATGGCAGAACAATGCAAGGCTATTGGTGCAATGTTTGATGAACGTTCATTTAGTTGTGTTTATACGGCTGAATTTTGGGTTGCGGGCAGTTCTGGTCCATTTGCCAGCAGGAAATTATACGCAGGACAACCATTTAATTGCACACAAGAATGGTTTAATATTGATGTAACAACTTATAAAGAAGACGCTGCGCGTTTAACACGCGAACAAAAAGCAGCCACCAGTGCATTAATGGGCGCAGGTGTTGGCACGATGGGCGGAACGGTATTAAATAAAGTAACTCCTGCGATTGGTGCGGGTAGTGGCGCAGGTGAACAGGCTGGTAAAGCATTGGGTGAAATGTTCCAATTGGGGAATAAAAAATGAAAAAAACATTTGTAATTTTATTTAGTATTGGAATTTTTGTTGCGACACCTGTAATCGCCAACACTGACCGTCATACTGCTGATAGGTTGATAGAAAACGCAAAAAGTAATTATGTAAACTCAGTTAATAAAATTTTGACAGATTCTACAATAGATACTGTAAAGTCATTAACTAGCAAATTAGATGTTGCCGCTAACGATTACGAAAATACAATAAAAGACCTTATTGCAAATAATAGTTATGCTAATAAAAATTCTGACAAAATTATTAAAAAAATGGAAAAAGAAATAAGTTCTACTAATGAAAAATCTGCCAATCTTTATGCAAAACTTCGACAATCTGAACAATCTGGGGAAGAAATAGATAATTTTAATAATACCGGTGATACCAATATTGTTGATGCTGAAGAAGATAAATCTGACGACAAGATTGGTCAAAGTGGCATGAACAAGGCTATTTCCAGTGTTTCAACTGCTGCCATAGGTATTGGTAGCATGCAATTAGCCCAAGGTTTAGCTGAAAAGAAAGCAGATAAAGAAGCCATCAGAGATATGCAAGATTATTTATCAAAACTATATTGTTCTTATTCAAACAAAAGGGCAAATTATGGCGATGTAAATATTACACTTGATGCTGAACATAGGCTAGATTTATTACGTGAAGAATATTTTAATAAAGCCGCGGAATTAAAAAATACAAAAGAACAACTAGGATTAAAAGCAGGAATAGAATCCGAAGTTATTTTGGATGAAAAAACAACTGGTTTATATGAATATCAAGATTTAGGTCGTGCATCCAGCACTTTTGGCAGATTAAGCGAGGCTTTATTAGATGAAAACAGTCGTGATGCTCAAATGCTGGCAGAACAACAAGCCACCAGTCAAAAACGTGTAACCGGTGGTGCAATTGCACTTGGTGCAGGTGTGGTTACATCAATTGGTGGTCATGCATTAGTAAATGCCGTCGCAAAGAAAAAAGCCGAACAAGAAGCAAATAAAACGAATGATGATACATCATTATTACAGGAAGACTTCGTTGAGAATGAAGGGGGGGGACAATACTACGATTCTCAATCTACTGAAACCCCAACCCTAACAGGAACTGATAATCTAAATTCATCATTAAAAATAATAGATGATGTTAATGATCCTGAAATACCACAAGAAGTTTTTAACAAGATTGATAAAGATCTACAAAAACAGACAGTTAATAAAGATAAAAACTCGAATATGGAGCAACCTTCTGGCAAAGAAATAAACATTCAAAACAATCTGGTTTCAACGGCTTCATGGCAAGGAGCGAACCCTGCAAATCCAACTGTGGCGCAACAATTTGCTGACATAGAATTAAAAACAAATGCAGCAATTAATAATCAAAATATATATGAAGAAATTGGAACTATGCTAAATAATTCGAAGTAATACAAATATTAACAATGGTTCGTAAAGTTGGAAGATACTATGTTTATATTATGTTTAATAATCGTGCAAAAGCGACTTATATCGGTGTAACAGGGGACTTGATTAAACGAGTATATCAACATAAACAAGGAAAATTTTCGGATAGTTATACATCCAAGTATAATACGAACAAGTTGGGATATTTTGAAGTCTATAATGAAATAACAGATGCTATACATTGTGAAAAGCAATTAAAAAAATGGAAACGGGCTTGGAAATATAGACTGATAGAAACTATGAACCCGAATTGGTTAGATTTATCAGAAGGTTTTTTTACAATTGGCGCAACTCCTGATTTAAATGATGTAAAATTCTCAGATATTTAATTATTTACGCTATCATCGTATCATCCCTGTGTTCTTTTTTCATCGTGTCATTCCTGCGCAGGCAGGAATAGGGCTTAAAAACCTGATTAGTGTTAGTGTAAGTTGTAAATAAAATTCATAAACTACAAATTCTATCATAATCACATACTATCAAGACCCCCTCCTGCCTACGCAGGAGTGACAAAAAGTTCAAAATTTTAATGAAACAATATTAGTGTTTATAGTATTCTTTACTTCTCTAATCCCACTAACCCCTAACCACTAACACAAACACTAATAACTAATTAATCAATCTTTTATAAACTCTTTCGTTTATTTTCACTTTATATTTACGTTGTAAAAACGACATATAATCATCCACAATTGCACGATTTATTAATATATCAGATTCTTTCGCTATGGCTGTTTGTTTTTCTTTATTTATATCAGCAGGAATTTCCTTTTTTATATTCAAAACATAAAAAGCATTTGTTGCCGGAACAATAGTTTTTGTTCCAATATTATTTGCAAAAGCAAAATTTAATACTTCAACTGGTGCACCATTTGCCCGCCCAATAACTGCGGTTTTGCCACCGATTAATTTTTTTTCATCTTTTAATTTTATTAATAATTCATTTGCTTTTTTATAAGCCATTTTTTCTTGTTGTTCAATTCGCCATTTTGATACTAAATCTTTTTTTACAGATTCAAATGGTGCATTATGTTGAGCAGTTATATTATCAACACGAACAATTACAAAACCTGATTTTGTTTCAATAATCTCGCTTTCTATACCTTGTTCCATTGCGAATATATTTATGTCAGCAATTATAGGATCCAAAGATTTTTGCCCCATTGAAATTTCAGGTAATGAAACAAATTTTGCTTTTACTTTGGCGGCGGCTTTTGCCATAGGTTCACCACCGATTAAATCATCCTCTAATTTTTGTGCGGTTTTATATCCTGCATCATAACTATCAGGTTGCGACATTTTCGCAGGTATTAAAACATAAGAAACTTTTCTAGATTCTGGAATTATTTTTGGATTTTTTGCATAAGTTTCGCGTAATTGTTGTTCTGTTGGATTTTCTGAAATTTTAAAATCAGAAAACTTTACAGTGGCGAACTCAATCTCACGTTTTATATATCTGGATTGATACATTACGTCAGTCATAAATTTTGGCGCTTTAACCCCAGTATTAACCCCAGATAAAACCATTCTACGTAAAATCTCATTACGTATAGAATTTGATAATTGTTCTTCGGTTATTTGTGATTGGCTTAAAATAGCGTTATAGCGTCCTAAATCAAATTTTCCATTTGTTTGAAATACAGGTTCCATTCGTAATATCATGGCAACATAAGAATCAGATACAGTAAAATCTAAGTCAATCGCCCGTTGTTGCAACATAAGTTCAGTTGTCATACGTGATAAAATTTGTTCTGAAAATACTTTTTGAGCAGCCTTATCAGAATAAATCTTTTTTTGCTCATCACGACTCATTGCATTTATAATACGTCCACGTTCCGCATCAAAACTTTGTATTTTAAGCGGTGCGCCACCAACTCGTAATATTGAATCATCCATTTGATTTCCGCCGAGAATCCAGCTGGCAACACCCCAACCAACAAAGCTAAAAATTAATATTACAACTAAAATTTTTGCTAATGGTTTATCTGACGCTTGTCTTAAATATTCTAGCATTTTTTTCCCTTTTGGGCTAAGATAGCAAACAAAGCGGGGGAAATGCAAATGAAATTTATCATAGGGAATTGGAAAATGAACGGCAGTGTTTCTATGCTGCGTGAATTTTACGATAAATTGGGCGATATTCAAACAAATAATAAAATTATAATTTGCCCACCTTTTACATTATTAAATACGGGATTAAATAAACCAAATAATATAGATTTGGGTGCTCAAAATTGCAGTATAAATGAAAATGGGGCATATACTGGTGATATTTCAGCCACAATGATTGCGGATACAGGCGCAAAATACGTAATTATTGGGCATAGTGAACGGCGAAAATATCATGATGAAACTAATGAAACGGTTGCTATCAGCAGCACAAGGGCAACTCAGGCTGGTTTAATACCAATTATTTGTGTTGGGGAAGATTTAACAAATAAAGAAAACGGACAAACATTAAAGATTATTGAAACACAAATTAAAAATTCTATCCCTGCGGGATTATCAAATTTTATAATTGCTTACGAGCCTGTTTGGGCAATTGGAACAGGGTTTGTTCCATCTGTCCCAGAAATAGAACAAATACATACACGAATTGCTGAATTGACAAGCGCGCCAATTTTATATGGTGGGTCTGTAAATGCTTCAAATTCTGGGCAAATTTTATCTATTAAAAATGTAAGTGGTGTATTAATTGGTGGGGCATCCTTGAAAATAGACGAGTTTGTATCTATAATAAATAGTATAGATTAATTAAATAATAAATTTATGAAGGTATAAAATATGAAAGATAAAAAAAATACTCCAAAAGAAGATAAAACAGAAAAAACAGATAAAAAAATTTCTGAAGCCGAAGAATTACAATTAAAAATAGCGGAATTAAATGACAAGTATTTACGTGCAATGGCGGAATTAGAAAACACCAGACGTCGTGCAACTATGGATGCTCAATCCGCAGCACGTGTTCGTGCAATTTCTATTGCGGAAAAATTTTTACCATTAGTTGATGCGATTTGTGTAGCGTTGGAACAACAGCCAAATAATAAAGATTTTCAATCTTTGATGTTGGCGGCAAATGGTTCGTTGGAAAGTGCCAATATAAAAAAGATAGAAACCATAGGGCAGATATTAAATCCAAAATTACATAATGCAATTCAAACCGAAGCATCTGATAAACCATCTGGCACAATAATTAGCGAATTTCAATCTGGTTATATGCTGGGGGATAATATTTTAAGAACAGCAATGGTAATAGTCGCAAAATAGTGATTAGTGTTAATTATTAGTGTTAGTGTTTGTGGTTAGTGGTTAGGATAAAACTCTGTGTCATTCCTGCGCAGGCAGAAATAGGGCTTAAAACCTGATTAGTGTTTGTGTTCGTGATTAGTGTTAGTATTCTTTACTTCTCCAACCCCACAAACACAAACCATTATCACTAACACTAAAAGCAACTTTTCTCTTTACTTATTTTTGATTTTTTTACTATAATGTCAAAAGAGAGAATGTTTAATGAAAATTAAACCCTTTATTTATTCGTTTTTAATTATTAACAGCATATTATTTTTTATGCCAAATCATGCGCGTGCAGAATTTTCAGATGCCGCACGATTATTAGCAGCCGCCAGGGCAGGTGATACCAGAACAGTTGATGCCTTGGTTCGTTCGGGTGTAAATATAAATTATATAGATAGTACAGGATTATCAATAGTTTGTACCGCAATAAATAATAATGATATTCATACCGCTCAAATTTTACAAGCCTATGGTGCAGACGCGTCAAATTGTGATCAACAAATAAAAAAATATCATCAAAAACAATCAGCTGGTAAATCTTCCAAAGGTTTTTTTAGCGGATTATCAACACCACAAAATATGGTATTAATGGCAGGTGGTGCCGCGGCAGTAATTGGTGGTGTGGCAATGTTATCTTCATCATCATCTGGCAGTTCAAAAAATACAGGTGCTGGAAATTCAGGCGGGCATGGTAGTGGTTCCAGTGGCGGAACAACAACCCCAACAACAACAGCATGGGAATTGGGTGCATTGCCGTCAGGTCCCAGTGGAACAAATTATGAACTAGATTTTTATAGCAATTCTGATAATCATCCATATTATGAAGATTTTAATTTTATGTCCTCGGATAACAGACAAAATTATTTATTATTAATGCGCGGTTATTCCCCATTAGCACGTGGATACTTGGGACAAAGAACATTTCGTTTGGGGGCATCTGGTAAATATGCACCTGTTGCTATGTTAAATGATACAGGTGGTGGTCGTCCAGTTTTAACAGCATTAATAACAAGTAATGGAATTAATTCGACGGGTGGTAGTGCGGTTCGTGGAAATATAGATTATGCAACCAGTGCGGCTGCAGATTCAACAACTTATGCTGTTGATAAATATTATAATAATGAAAAAGATGGTGGTTCTGAAAATCCTATATATGATTTATCTGGATATGGCACTGTATTTAATCAATATGCATCAGATATAGATTCTTCGTTGGCAAAAATCATTGCTGGTTGGGAATTTGGCGGCCGTGCGTCTGGTGATTATTATGGATTTGCACCAAATAGCCAATTGCTTGTTTATAGAACAGGTGCTGGAAAACTCTGGACCGAGGATGACACTGGAACAATTCTGGGTACCGCAGATAATAATTCTTTTGAAACAATTGCTTTTCTAGATATAGACGGAGAAGAACATACAGTAATTTATGATTCAAATACCAAAACTTTTACCGCGACAGGAGCACATGGATTTACAGGTATTGTTGGTATTGATAACTTGTTATATATTGATGCAGGGGGCGGGGCAACAAATATTTATTCTTTAGATACAGATACAAATAACTTGGTTATTTCTGGTCAATTAACAACCGCAGATTATTTAAATTATCAAGCAATGTTAAATTCTGCAAGTTTAAGTGAGAGTGGAAATAGAGTCGTAGATGTAATTGCAAATTCATCAATAATTCAGCCATTACGTAATAATAATGCGGCAACAATAAATGATGCGCTGGTAGCAATTTCTGTTGGTGAAACTATTTCTGCGAAACAATCTATTTTTTTGAGTCTTATAAATAGTTATTATAATCAAAACACCTCAGATACATCTATTCCAGGAAATGATGCGGGTAATTTATTTGGTGGTATGGGTGGTTTTTGGTCGCCAATTTTAATTTACTCAACTGGTGAATTTAATTGGGGACTTGGCGAAGGTAAAAGTTTAAGTATTCTAGGCCCCACATTTGAAAATCTTGCACCAGCATTATGGACTAATTTGAATCACAAATTTATGTCAGTTGTTGCGGTTCAAACGCTAAATGGAACATCTGGTATTGATTCTGTTTCAGGGATAGAGGGAAATACTACCACAGGAAAAATAACTTTGGCTTCGTATCAACAAGGGACTGATGGAAACGAGTATGCTTCGCGTGCATGTGGTATGGCAGGCAAGGGTACCGGCAATATAGATCCTTGGTGTTTCGCAGCCGCTGGCAGTACGGGCGAGCAAGCCGTATCAGCAATGGCTGGCGCTGTTGCCACGATAAAGGGTGCATTCCCATATATGAATTCTAATCAAATTTTCACACTTCTAGCATTAACTAGTGATGGAACTTTATTAGCGCCGACAAATACAAATAATACCCCAAAAACCAAAGAAGAATTAATAGACTTTTTATCTAATAAATATGTATTACCACCAGAATTTAATATGCGGGTTACAAATGGAGAAGATTATCTAGATGTTTTTGCCGAAGTATTTGGATACGGATTGGTAAATCTAGAACGCGCAACAAAACCAGGAACAACTATATATTATTCAACTGGAACAACATCTATTACTGGCGGACAATGGCGTTCTGCTAGTGCGGGAACTGCTCATCAAACTGGACTTTCTTTATCGGGTGCTTTTGGTGCTCGCGGTGCATCTATATCGGTACCAACTTGGGATTATATACAATCAGCAGATGGTAGTTTGACTTTACCGCGTATATTTGAAAATAATTTTGCATTATCGGGAAATCGTCGTGGAATTTATCTGGGTGATGTTTTGGGTGATTTTGAAACTCAAAAAAATAATAAAATAGAGCAAAATTTAAATGGATTTTCAACCAGTATGAAATTTTCCGAATCGAACAGAACAATCAATATGAATGGGTTATCTGAAATGTCATTTGGTTATGAATTGGGTAATTGGAAACTAAACGCCGAATATAAACATCATTTAAACGATTCGGATAATATTGTATTACGCGGAGACGGCTCAAATCCAGTGCTATCATTGGCATCAGACGCAATATCAACCGGCGCAAATTGGATTAGTGGCGCGTGGAATGTGGGTATGAAAGCATTTAGCGGAAAAATCACAGACGAACAATTATTAGAATCAGACCCTGCAATTTCTGGAATGTATGAATCACAAAAATTAGGCTTAATCCAAGGCGCCGAAAGCACGGTCGGCTTCACTGGTGAAAAGTTCGCTATTAAAACCTCTTTCGGAACAGCACATGAAAACAATACATTGCTGGGTGCATACTCAAATGGGTTATTAGAACTGGGCGGAGGAAATACAATTTATCTTGATACTACTTTGATGTTTTCACCATCCGATTCGCTAACTTTAACTGCACGTTCTACATTTGTAAATACTCGTGCAAATCCAAACGGAGATATAATTTTAGGATTATCAGAAATTCAATCAAATTCGTTCGCAATCTCTGCTGATTATAAAAATTGGTCTTTTGCAATTACACAACCTTTGGCGGTGCGTTCTGGTAATATGCAATATGCCACAATGGATTATGAAATTACTGAAAATGATGGTGGGTATGAATTAAATACAACGCCTTATATAGCAAGTTTTGATTTAGCGCCCAATGTTCGTGAAACAAGATTTTCATTAGCATATCGCAGCCAGTTAGGCAGAGCAACAACAGGCGCACTTGGTTTTGTTTATCGTATAAATCCAGACCATACTAATCAATTCGGGGATGAATCTATATTTATGTTAAAAATAAAACATTCTGTTGGTATTTAACCCTTGCACCCAAATCTTTATTTTTGCTAATATTTTAGTAGTATGATGAAAAAGCCGTTAGTCTTTGCTTTTTGTGCAATGCTGTTTTGCACAGGTTTTGTGCGTGCCGAAGATGTTGATTCAGCACGTGCAGCAGTGCGTGGTGCATCAATTATAAATACATCAACTACATCCAGCAGGGCGGATAGTCGTGAACAAAGGGCACATCAACAATCATCAACAACAAAATCAAATCAACAAACATCAGTGCGTGGCACGGTACCACGTGCGGCTGCGAATGTAAAAACGCGCGCTGCGGTTGCACAGGTGGCTCAACCGCGTGAAGTTTTATCACGATCAGCAGTTAATCCATCGGTTAAATCACGTAACCCTGATACTAATATTGCAAGCACACATGTTGGTGGACGTGCTATTAAAAATCCTACTCGTGTTGGCACATTATCGGTTCCACGCAGTGCAATGGTTGCACGTTCGGGTGTTAGTTCAACGCGCACAATTGGCAAGCCTGCAACGGGATATAAATTATGTCGCGACACTTTTTTTCAATGTATGGATGAATTTTGTGCTAATAAAGATGCACAATTAAAACGTTGTGCTTGTTCAGCACGAATACATGAATTTGATAATATTAAAAAAACTTTGAATACGGTGGAGCAAAAATTATTAGATTTTAATGAGCGCTTGTTGGCTGTTAATATGGATAAAGAAGATGCTGCTGCAATGTCTATTGCTACCGAAGGTGAATTAGCATTTCAGCAAGATGATAAATCAGATTCAAAAAATATATTAAACACGATTATGAAAAAATTAAAATCTGCAAATGCGGATACTCAATCTGCAAATAATTTTTCTGCGATGAGTTTATCAATGGACACAAATGTTTTTGATACGATTGATCCAGAAATGGGAATTGAAACAACGGTTAAAGAAGGTGAAAATCTTTATAAAGCGGCATTGCCAACATGTCTAGAAATGGCAGCGGAAGTTTGTGAACCGGACGAAATTCCAATTGCTCAAAATGCTTATACTGCTGCTATAGAACAAGATTGTAATACTGTTTCAAAAACTTATGCTGGATTAAAAGATAAAACTTTAGAAAAGGTTCGCGAAGGCGGCGCATTGCTGGAAATGTCAAGATTAAACAATCAGCAAACTCGCAATTCTGATGATATTTTAGCATGCAAGAAAAAAATGCTGGATGCCTTATCTGATTCATCAGTTTGTGGCAAGGATATGGGTAAATGTTTAGATTGGTCGGGTAAATATATTAATCCTGCGACTGGTTCAGCGATATTAACAAGTGATTTAAGTCAATTGGGGGATATGATTACTCGTCCGACTGGTAATGAAAAATGGAGTAAAGCGGGTCAAAATAAAAAATTTGTAACATTTTTAGAATCCAAGAAAAAATACTTAGAACCATCAATGAAAAATTGTGAATCGTTGGGGTCTGTTGTTTGGGCATCTTTTTTAGAAGATGCGTTGGCACAAATAAAATTAGCACAGGAACAAAAATTAGAAGATATGCGGCAAAGTTGCACAACAATCACAACACAATGTATGATGAATACTTCGGGCTCTTTGGTTGATTTTGATTCTCGTGCACTTTCAATTTTTGGTGTTAGCTATGATAAGAATGTTAATCAAGTTTGTGCGGATGTTAAAACTGCTTGTACTGCATTAATAAATGGTCAGGAAACAGATGGTTATTGGGGTGAAGCGATTGGAAATATAGCTACGGCTAAAACTTTGGATCAAATTATTACTACATGTACTGAAGTTGGTAAAAATTGTATAATCCGTAATTGTATGAATTTGGAATCCAAGTTTGGTTTATGTCAATCCGAAACATCAATTATACGAACAAATCTTTTAAATCTTAATATTGATAATCCTTGTTGGGGTGAAGTACAAGAATGTGTTGCAGCCGCCGGTACACCAGTTATTTCAAATATTATGACAAATATTGGTAAATTTGGTTCCTTAAATGAAAATGGTGTATATGTTGAAACTTTTGTTGGTAATGGAAGTTATACTCGTGATCCAATATCAGGCACTACAACTCTTGCACAATCGACAAGTATGCATTTATGGTGCGCAAATAATTCTAATATTTATGCAGATTTGTGTCGTATTACAGAACGTATTTGGGGTAATTGTTCAAAGAGTCCTAGTATTAGCGACAGTTTAATTTTAAATACCGGTTTGCAAAGTGATAGTTTATTAGCATGGTTTGCAGAAAATACTAATCAATCTTGTAATGGTTCAACGTGTAATCCAGGATATATACTTTCTAACAATGGGTGCTCTACAGATGATCAATTAGCCAGTGATATTACATATTGTGTAAACTCTAATGATAGTCCTTTAAATTTATTTAATATTGTTAATCCCGAATCATCCTTCTCAGATCCGGTTAATTACTCTACAGGAGATTGGGTGGAGGGTGCAGGTTGGTCAAATTGTTGTGCAGGTAATAATAGTACGGATTATTTTAATAATTGTTGCGGTGCAAATAATAGTAAATCAGTTTCGAACTTAAATTTTGCTGCCACTGCAAGTTATTCAGGTGAATCTGATGAGCAGGGAGAATATAAGATATGTTCATCAAGTGATGACAATGAATTTGCAGTCGCTTTCTTGATTCCTGAAGCATCATCAATACCAGGGTATAAACCAGGGATGAACTTTTTAGTTTGTGTTGGTGGAATAATTTCAGGAAGTCCATCAACAAATGAATATCCCTATGGTGATACTATAAATTGTTCTGGTCGTTGGGTTGTTATAAATAAAACAAATGGTACATACAGAAATCCAAATTATTCGTCAGGTACACCACCTGCTGAGCCAAACAATTATTACTCTTTGAATATTTTAACCGGCACAACTTGTATATTTGATTTTGCCGCAGAGTGTTGGAGATTAAATGGCACAGGTGATTGTAATGTATCTGGTTGTGATAAAATTGATGGTTGGCCATCAGCCGATAATAATAATTTGTTTATAAGTTATTAGTGGTTAGTATCACTCCTCGCAATCTCCATTGTGTCACTCCTGCGTAGGCAGGAGAGGGTCTTAAAAATCTTTAATTTCTTGATTTGTAATATATTCGTAATTAGTAAAAATATATTTTTATACAATCAATTATCACAAACACAAACCACTAACACTAGATAAGCCTTATTCCTGCCTACGCAGGAATGACACAACCT
The DNA here is from genome assembly GCA_050943575.1 of Alphaproteobacteria bacterium. Lineage (GTDB taxonomy): Bacteria > Pseudomonadota > Alphaproteobacteria > Rs-D84 > Rs-D84 > WRCA01. Next base: position 19,380 of record JBMNPL010000003.1, on the reverse strand, counting down.
CACAAACATTAACCACTAATTACTAACCATTATTTATTATTCTTGACAAATAATAGTTTTAATTTATATTATTGTGCAACAATATAAAGGTTATGGTAATGATTAAAGTAAATAGATTTTTAATAAATTCTAATACTAGGGTTATTTTAAGTATTTGTGCTTTGATGATACTTACAATGTCTTGTCAAAGTTTAAAGCATGTCAAAGCAGATTTACAAAGGGCTGAAAATAAAAAGACAACTGCTTTTAATAATTATAAAATTAGTGCTGATTCTTGTTTATATTTTTATGGTAATGAAATGCCCGAACGGATAAGAAATAGTATTTTTTCCAGATTGCCAGCAAATACATCCAAGATAGATTCAGTATATACATTAGTAATAAAAGTTAATGATGTATTAGGTTTATTGAAACAGCAAGAACGCCCAAATCTTGAAATTTATAATGTTTTAGTTCCTGTTGAAAAAAGCGGACAAAACGCTTTGAAACATTATGAAACATATATAAAAGCAAGACAAGCAGTTAGAAAATATGAAGATGCTTTGCGACAAGCAAAATTCTTTAAAAGAAATCGCATCTCACGGAATATAGGGCGCGAAAAAATTAATGGTTAATAATAGTGGTTTGTATCATTCCTGCGCAGACAAGGGCTATATAATTAACACTCCTAATTCATAATTTCAATAGTTTTATCTCGCTTGGTTTCGCCGCGAATTATTTTAATTTTTGATTTTGCAATATTAAAATGTTTTGCCAAAATTTTAATCACTTCTTTATTAGCCTTGCCATCTTCTGGAACAGCAGTTGTATAAACCTTGATTGATTCGCCCATAATTACTTTTGATTCTTTAGCATTTGTAATAACACGAATATTATAAATCATATTTTTCCTCCTTTCGCGTAATTAGCCACAAAATTATAACGCCACCACTTGAAATTATACAATAATAAACTATATAAATCTTTGTAGTATAAATTATTCAAGGAGATATAAATGTTAAAACCTTTACATAATTATGTTTTGTTAGAACGTATGGAAGAAGATAATAAAACCGCATCCGGTATTATAATCCCAGATAGTGCAAAAGAAAAACCATCGCGTGGTAAAGTTATTGCCGTTGGTGATGGTGCTTATGACGGAGATAAAAAAATCCCAATGACTGTTAAACCAAATGATGTTGTTCTGTTTGCTAAATGGGCATCAACAGCAAATGAAGTAAAAATAAATGGTAAAGATTATGTGTTGATTAAAGAAACGGATGTGTTGGGTGTGATGCGCTAATCGTAATGCGTAACGCGAAAAGATAAACAAGGAGTAAAACAAATGGCGAAAGAAATAAATTTTGATACTGATAAATTAGTTATGGGTGTTGATAAACTTGCAAATGCTGTAAAAATTACTATGGGTCCAAAAGGACGCACAGTTGTGATTGAAAAATCTTATGGTGCGCCTGTTGCAACCAAAGATGGTGTATCTGTAGCAAAAGAAGTTTCATTAAAAGATCCCCAAGAAAATATTGGTGCAAAACTTGTCCAAGAAGCAGCCAAGAAAGCCGGAGATAAAGCCGGTGATGGAACAACCACAGCAACACTTCTTGCACAAAAATTAATCAAGGAAGGACGCAAAATTGTCGCAACTGGTTCAAATCCGATGGATGTTAAACGTGGTATTGATGCGGCAGTTGTTGCAGTTGTTGCAGATATTGAAAAAAATGCAAAACCTGTCAAAGATGATAAAGAAATTGCGCAAGTTGCAACTATATCTGCAAATGGTGACGAAGATCTAGGACGCCAAATTGCTGATGCTATGGAACGTGTTGGTAAAGAAGGTGTCATAACCGTTGAAGAAGCCAAAGGTTTAGAAACAACAATTGATGTCGTAGAAGGTATGCAATTTGATCAAGGGTTTTTATCACCTTATTTTGTAACTAATAGCGAAAAAATGCTGGCGGAACTAGAAAATGCGCAAATATTAGTTTCTGAAAAGAAAATTACAGGATTGCAATCATTATTGCCAATTCTAGAACCTGTTGCACAAAGTGGTAAACCATTATTAATTATTGCTGATGATGTTGAATCAGAAGCATTAGCAACTTTAATTCTAAATCGTTTACGTGGCGGATTAAAAGTTTGTGCGGTCAAGGCCCCAGGATTTGGCGATCGTCGTAAAGAAATGTTAAAAGATATCGCCGTTTTAACAGGTGCTCAAGTAGTTTCTGATGATTTAGGAATGTCTTTTGAAAATATAACTACTGCTGTTTTGGGAAGTGCAAAACGAATCGTTGTTTCCAAAGATGCAACTTTAATCGTTGATGGGGCAGGTGATAAAGATAAAATCAAGGCGCGTGCAGATGAAATCAGAATTGCCTTGGAAAAAACTACTTCAGAATACGATCGTGAAAAATTAAGCGAACGTTTGGCACGTTTAGTCGGTGGTGTTGCAGTTATCAAAGTTGGTGGCATGACCGAAATAGAAGTTAAAGAGAAAAAAGATCGCGTTGATGATGCATTATCCGCAACACGTGCGGCAGTTGCCGAAGGAATTGTCCCAGGTGGTGGTGTTGCATTGGCACGCGCAAAGTCTGTATTAGATGATAAATTTACAGCAAATATGAATACTGATCAAATCGCAGGTGTTTCCGTTGTATCGGCGGCTTTATCTGCACCAATGATTCAGATTTCTAATAATGCTGGTATATCCGGAGAAGTAATCGCAGATCGTGCATTATCATCCAAAGACTATAATCATGGATATAACGCACAAACTGGTGAATATGGTGATATGCTGAAAATGGGTATTATTGATCCAGCCAAGGTTGTAAAAATCGCATTACAATCAGCGGCATCTGTCGCGGGTGCGGTGCTGACAACTGGTGCAGTATTAACCGAAATTCCAGAAGAAAAACCAATGCCACAAATGGCTGGTGGTGGTATGCCTGGGATGATGTAAATTAGTGCTTGGTGTTTGTGGTAATTAGATATGTAAAAAATATCTCTACAAATCACAAACACTAACTATTTATACTAATACTTGTTTTTGTAATTCAATTAATTTCGCACAACCTGTGGCGGCTAATTTCATCAATTCAGGCATTTTATCAGCATCAAACGGATGTTCTTCACCGGTCGCTTGTATTTCTATAAATTTACCATTACCACTTATAACAAAATTTGCGTCCAATTCTGCTATGGAATCTTCTTCAAAATCTAAATCTAAAACTAATTCATTATTATAAATACCGGCACTAATGGCAGCAACAAAATCTGAAATAGGGTTTTCATTTATGCGCCCTTTATTTAACAACCAATTTACAGCCTGAGATAATGCAATAAAGCCACCAGTAATTGCCGCGCAACGTGTTCCTCCATCCGCTTGAATTACATCGCAATCAATAGTTATTGTATGTTTGCCTAATTTTTCCATATCGCAAACACTGCGAAAAGCACGGCCAATTAAACGAGTAATTTCTGCACTGCGATGATCACGCAATATTTGCTCGCGTCCTTTACGAGTTTCAACAGCGCGTGGCAACATATTATATTCTGCTGTAATCCAACCACCTGTTTTATTTTGCTGACGTTTCCATAATGGTTGATTAAAATCTATTGATGCGGTGCAAATAACATGAGTTCCGCCAATTTTAATTAAACATGAACCTTCGGCCCATTTATTAATATTTGTTTCAATTGTTACAGGGCGAATTTGATTATTTTGTCTTAAACTTGGTCTCATTAAAATTCCTTTTTCACTATTTTGTTATTATATATATGTCAAATTGTATTGTAAATATAATTTTATTGAAAAATATGCCTTTTTTATATAAAATACTAAGTGTATCAAAGGAGTAAATAATGGCAGAAAAAGATAAAAAAAGAATAGAAAAAGCAAAACAAGAATTAGAACAATTAAAAAAACGCAAAGCTGGAAAAGCCCAATTTTCTGATTTAGAAAAAGAAAGACAAAAACAGGATGAAAGATATTCCCAGTATATTAATAGATTTGGTCATCCACGTGGTAATTATGGACTATAAATAGCGGTTTGTGTTTTTAATTTAGTATATTGATTTTGCATTATGAATAAAAGTTAAGTCCTTATATTTCTGCTTACGCAGGAATGACACAAGGGGGAAATGTATTAATTGCAAAAATAATAAATAAAAAACGAAATGAGTTTATTAAACATTAATTAATTTAAATAATTATTAACCACAAACACTATCACTAATCACAAATTTACACTTCTTGACCTGAGTAATAAAACAAGGTATTATTTTGTTCTGTCGTATAAAAAGGATAAAATTTGTCAGCAAAAGCGAAAAGATTAATTAAAAAAATTATTTCTTGGTCGGGTATTTTCTTTTTTATTATTGCGGTCGGGATGCTTTATTGGCAATTACGCAATTATTCATTATCTGAAATAATAAACTCATTGTTACAAATTCCATTTATAAATCTAGTTTGGGCATCTGTTGCATGCTTGTTGGGGTATGTTGCTCTTAGTTTTTATGACTATCTGGCATTGCGTTATGTTGGAAAAATGGTCAGTTGGTGGAAATGGATGCTGGCTGGCATGTTGGGATTTGCTATATCAAATAATGCTGGACATGCTGTTGTTTCTGGTGGTGCAATCAGATACAGACTTTATACGCGTTGGCGCATTAATGCAGGCGATATAGTAAAAATGCTGACTTTTAATGGATTTACTTACTTTTTAGGCTGCTCTGCGATTGTTATTCTGGGATATTTTTTAGTTCCACGAGATTTATTTGCAGATTCTGTTGGTGTTAGCATTGGTCTAAATGGGTTATTTATTTTTTGTCTTGTATCTGTAATTTTATATTTTGCAATGACTATATTTTTTAGAAATAAAGTAGTAAAAATAGGTGAAATACATTTTCAAATTCCTAAAACAAAAGAAGCATTTTATCAAATGTTAATCGGGATGTTAGATACAGTTTTAGCGGGAATGGTTCTGTATTTTTGTTTAATACCATTTGTAAAAATTCCAATTACTTTCTTCATAGGTGTTTTTGTAATTTCTCAGGTTGCGGGGGTATTTAGTCAAGTTCCCGCAGGAATTGGAGTTTTTGAAAGTATATTTTTATTAGCATTACCCAGCGATATTGATCGTGCTACTGTTTTTGGCGTATTATTAGCATATCGCATAATTTATAATGTTTTACCATTAATTGGGGCAGGCGGTCTGTTCTTTATTTATGAAAACTGGTTGCGTGTTAAAATGAAAAAATGGGCAGCCGAAGCATCCGCATTTGTTCATAAATTACCACGTCCAAAAATACCGAAAAAACTGCGAAAAAAATAAATTACTTGTCTGTTATAATTTTCCATGATACCATCAATATTGCAACTTAAAAATGGGTGAATTGGGATGTTATTTTTATCTCTAATTTTTTCAATTTGTGTCGCATTTTGTGTTATTTTATTTATGCGTTCCTCTGGAATGGCCACAGGCTCATGGGGACAGATTGAAACCATATTTATGTTTGCCACAAATACAAAAGGATTTATAAATGAGCAAAAAAATATACGTGGATGCAGCCCACCCGGAAGAAACAAGGGTTGTGGTTGTAGATTCGACAAACAATCGTGTTTCCGAGTTTGATGTAGAAACAACAACTAAACCACAGATTAAAGGCAATATTTACCTAGCAAAAGTAATCAGGGTTGAACCTTCATTACAGGCTGCTTTTGTTGATTACGGGACGGGTAAAAACGGATTCTTACCATTTTCTGAAATTCATCCAGATTATTATCAAGTTTCAGCGGAACAGAAAAAAAAGCTGATGGAAATGGATCATGTACCTGTTGTTGATTATGACGATGATCCAAATGAAGATGCTGAAGTTATAGAATATGATGATAACGATGCGGGTGAAGATAATAAAGAATTTCAAAAACGCGCACAAGAATTTAAAATTCAAGATGTAATTAAACCTAAACAGATTTTATTAATCCAAGGGGTCAAAGAAGAACGTGGGCAAAAAGGTGCGGCAATGACAACATATTTGTCATTAGCGGGTCGTTTTGCAGTTTTGATGCCAAATAGCAGAAAACGTAATTCTTATGGTATTTCTAAAAAAATTGGCGATAGACCCGAACGTGCACGTTTGCGTGAGATTTTACATAGTTTGAAAATTCCACGTGGTATGACTGTTGTTTTACGTACTGCTGCATTCGGGGCAACAGGTGAAGAAATTGTCAAAGATTATGATTATTTAGTTAAATTATGGAATGAAATCAGAACAACAACTTTGGAATCTGTGGCACCTGCGGCTATTCATACTGAAGATTCATTATTGCGTCGCGTCGTTCGTGATTTTATTAGTGATGCCGAAGATACGCTAGTAGTGCAGGGTGATGAAGCATACGATGCCGCGATAAGTTATTACAAGCAAATGCATGGTCGTCGTATACCCAAAGGACAGATTACTGAATACAAAGATAAAGCTGTTCCTTTATTTGTAAAGGCTGGTGTAGAACAACAACTTGAAGGATTACACGGACCATATGTGCAATTAAAATCTGGCGGTAGCCTTGTAATAAACTCCACAGAAGCAATGGTTACAATTGATGTTAATTCATCACGTGCTATTAAAGAAAAAGATATAGAAGCAACCGCATTAAATACAAATATGGAAGCCGCTGAAGAAATCGCGTTACAATTACGTTTACGTGATTTAGCAGGGATTATAGCGATTGACTTTATTGATATGGAAGAAGAGCGTCATAATCGTAAATTAGAAATGAAAATGCGGGAAGTTATGAAAAAAGATCGCGCCCGAATACAAATTTCTAGGATAAATAATTTTGGAGTTTTAATGTTATCGCGTCAACGTTTACGCAGTAGTTTTATAGAAAGTAGTTATGTGCAATGTCCACATTGTATGGGGGCAGGGGTTGTTCCCAGTATTCAAACTGCGGCGATTATTTTATTCAGACATTTACAAGAGAAATTATTAGCAAAATCAGCGCAAAAAATAATAATAAATGTTCCAACTGATGTTGCAATTTATTTATTAAATGCGAAAAAATCTGAATTGTCCGCGATGGAGCAAGAATTTAATACTGAAATTGTTATAATTGGCGATGATAGTTTGATGAATATAGATCAATATTCAATACAACGTGTTCAACCGGAAATTGTTAAAACTGATGAAGTATTAAATATTCATGCCCCCAGTACAGATGTAAAAAAGAAAAATGCTGAACATATCGAGGCTAGAAAAACAACTCAAAATGCACCGCGTCGTAAAAAACGCAAATCGATACAAAAGCCAGTTCAGAAAAAAACAATCTGGCAGAAACTTATTGGTTAGTGGCCAGTGTTAGTGTTTGTGGTTAGGGGGGATAGAATATCCATATCTAATTACGAATATATCATAAATCAAGAAATTAAAAGGTTAAAAGACTCGCTCCTGCCTACGCAGGAGTGCACGGATTTATATTTGTAAAGAAAGAGATATTATTTTATGAACTACACTAACCACTATTTTATAAACCCTTTATTTATTAAGTAATCGCGGAATGATGGTATAGAATAACTTTTTTTCAATTTTACTTGTTCTAATCCGCCTACATCACAGAAAGTTCCTGCACCTTCGGCGAACCAGTATCCCAGTCCTGCAACTGCACCGACACCAGAACCGATTAATAACCCACGTCCCTTGGCTGTTTTAAAGAATGGGCGATCTGCTCCAAGTTCACTTCTGATACTATCTCCCAAACCTTTAATTTCTAAAATTTCATCGCTTAATATTAAAGTGTTTAATAATGTATTTAAATCATCACTTAAAGAAACCCCGATGCTTTTTAACACACTTAATGCACCAAATGCTTCGAATAAAATATTACTTGATGCACCACTTGACATAGAGTTTGTGTTATTAATATTTAAAATATTATCTAGTTCTCTAGTATTACAACTTCCACCAGAGATAATATTAAATTTTGTATTGTCTTCACTTTTAACAATAACCCAATTTAAAATATCTTTATTCACATTACTTGCACCAGAAGTTGAAAAATTAGATTCAAATTTAAATTTTTTTAGCAAATTAACCAAAATTTGTCTATCAGGATCATTTGAAAAAGTTTGTATATAATTTTTCAAAAATTCTATAGTTGCTAAATCAGATTGAATTGTTGCATGAACATTAGCTTCGCCAGAACCTAAACTATCACGAAAATAACATGTTGCGTCACGTCCCCAATTTCCCCAAGAGTTAAAATAGCTACTTATCGGATTTGTGCTATTTACACTTTTAAGATAGTCGTCATTAAAAGGTGTTTCTTTATATAAATTTTTTGCACAATCAGCTTTACTATTGGTGCCACTATGAGGATTTTGAAATTGACAATACTTAACTTTATTAACATCATGATCACTAGATGCACAATCTGAACCATTGGTTAATTTTATACGACCCCATTTAGGTTTGCCGTTTACTGTATTAGATGTTAATTCTACAAACATATTTTTAGTGCATTCATCAATCAAAGTATTTACTTTATTTATTTTTGCTTTTAAATCATGATTAGCTTTTATAGCAACTTTTAATTCATCAGCATCTTCGGGAAGTTTATAATTTTTTCCAGCAAATGTAATAGTTTTATCAAATTTGGCCCCGACTTCATCAGCAATTAATGCTAAATTTTCCGCTTTTTTATTTTGTTTGTTATCAATAAGTGCACCAACACCTGTACCTATGCCAGCACCACCTGCAACTGCCAAAGGAACAACCCATTGACTGGTTCTGCGCATGGAATCTATTTGTTCAAATAAATCAGCATTACAAGTAATAACTTTATTCATATCAACATAAGTGCAGACGTCTTCTGTATCTTTTTTTATTATCCCAGACCAATTATATGCACAAACAGGAATTTTACATGTTGTTGTTGTTTCGTCAAAAATACCACTATGTCCATTAATTTGAATACCTGAACATGCTTTACGTGCAATACATATATCAACACCCAATGTTGGTAATATTTCACCACATTCAGAATTTGGGATCCCAGTAATATGTGGTGCAGGTCTGCACCCTGGACAATTATGGATATCTAACCCTGGTGTTGTATAAGGACCTTGTTCAGTAATGGTTTTGACTTGTTGTGTTTGATTGGTAATTATAAAACCTTTAACAGAACCTGGACGTGCGCGGTTATTTGGTGAAATATTTGCCGCAAAAACATTTGTCCCTAAAAAAACAGTCGAAATTATAGCAATATTAATTAATGTTCTCATTCTCATCTCTATATTTTTCATATTTTATTATATCATTTTATAAATACGATTGCACGTGTTTTTTATTTATGATATTATATAAATAATGAAGAAAATAATTGCTTTTAGTTCTTTGATTTTTGCTTTATGTATAGGTGTGGCAAATGCTGATGAATGGTTGCCCAATTTTGAAGATATTCCAAAAATGGAAAAAACTTATATAATTGAAGATGATGGGTTTGTGTATTCTCAGCCAGATGGAAAAATCGCACAAACAACAGTTGCCAGTGATGAAATTTCCAGACGTCAATTTCAACGTTTTTATCGTGATGCTTTGGATGAATTGGGATGGAAAAATATAACAGATGAACGCAAAATGCAAATCTTTACCCGTGATGGAAATATTTTACGAATAGAAATAGTATCAACTGATCCATTAAATGCCAGATTTACATTGGCACCAAAATAAAAAACCCGCATACTTGCGGGATTTTTTTTATTATGATATTATAAGTTTTTTACCTTGTACATCAACGTTTACTGTATCACCATCTTTAATTTTACCAGATAATATTTTATCTGCTATCGGATCTTCTAGTGTTGACATAATTAAACGTTTTAATGGACGTGCACCATAATTTGGATCGTATCCATGTTCCCCCAGCCAAGAAATCGCTTTATCTGAAACATTTAATGTTATTCTGCGTTGTATTAAACGTTTTTCTAAATTACGAAGTTGGATTTTGACAATCTCTGGCATAACATTTTTACCAAGTGGATTAAACCAAATTATTTCATCTATGCGATTTATAAATTCTGGGCGAAAATGTTTTTTTACAGATGCTTCATCCCTTAGATTACTAGTCATAATAATTATTGTATTTGTAAAATTTACAACGCGCCCCTGACCATCTGTTAATCGCCCATCATCCAATATTTGTAAAAATATGTTAAATACATCTGGATGAGCTTTTTCAATTTCATCAAATAAAATTACTTGATATGGACGACGACGAATTGATTCTGTTAATGCGCCACCTTGTTCATACCCCACATATCCAGGGGGACTGCCAATCAAACGTGAAACGCTGTGTGGTTCCATATATTCACTCATATCAATTCTGGTCATTGCAGTTTCATCATTAAATAATTGTTCGGCCAATGCTTTCACCAATTCAGTTTTTCCAACACCTGTTGGTCCTAAAAACATAAAACTACCAGATGGACGATGTGGGTCTGAAAGTCCCGCACGTGAACGACGAATTGCACGTGCAACTGCATTAATTGCATTGTCTTGTCCAACCACCCGTTTTTGCAAATCTTGTTCTAAATTTAATAATTTTGATTGTTCATCCCCAGTTAATTTTTCTGCAGGAACACCTGTCCAACGGCTAACCACTGCGGCAATATGTTCTGGCAAAACAGTTTTATATTCTTTTTCAACACGTGCAGATTCAATTTGTTTTTCTAATTCTGGAATTTTTCCATATTGTAAAGTAGATGCTTTTTCAAAATCACCAGCACGTGTTGCGGATGCAACTTCGGCCTTGGCGGCATCCAGTGCAGCCATCGCATCTGATAAACCACGCATTTTTTTCTGCTCGGCTTGCCATTCATTTGTTAATGTTTCTGATTCTGCACTTACATCCGCGATTAATTTTTCCAAATCAATTAAACGTTTTTTGCTATCAGGATCTTTTTCTTTTTTTAATGCTTGTTGCTCAATTTTTAATTGCATTAAACGACGATCAACCTCATCTAATTTTTCTGGTTTGCTAGAAACTTCTATACGAACACGTGCGGCTGCTTCGTCCATTAAATCAATCGCTTTATCTGGTAAAAATCTGTCTGTGATATAACGTTCAGATAAACGAACAGCAGAAACAATAGCCGTGTCGGAAATACGAACACCATGATGAGCTTCATATTTTTCTTTTAATCCGCGTAAAATAGAAATTGTATCATCCACAGATGGTTCATCAACAAATACTGGTTGAAAACGACGCGCCAGGGCAGGGTCTTTTTCAATATATTGTCTGTATTCATCCAAAGTAGTTGCACCCATTGCATGTAATTCTCCGCGTGCCAACATTGGTTTCATCAAGTTTCCAGCATCCATACTGCCTTCACCTTTACCAGCACCAACCATTGTATGTAATTCATCAATAAATAATATAATTCCACCATTAGAATCTTTGACAGCTTTTAAAACTGCTTTTAATCTGTCTTCAAATTGACCACGAAATGAAGCCCCCGCCATTAATGCACCCATATCCAAAGATAATAATTTTTTATTCAATAAATTTTCTGGTACATCACCTGCGATAATTCTATTCGCCAATCCTTCAACAATTGCAGTTTTGCCAACACCCGCATTTCCAATTAACACAGGATTGTTTTTCGTGCGACGAGATAAAACCTGAATCGCACGACGAATTTCTTCGTCACGACCAATAACAGGATCTAGTTTACCATTGGCAGCCAATTCGGTAAAATCAGTCGTATATTTTTTTATTGCCCCTTCGGGTGTTTCTTTCATATCTTCTGGATTCATATTTATACCTTTTTATTATCGTTTTATTATCTAATATAGATTTAGTGCCTTTTAGTAAAAATTCAATAGAGAGCAAATAATAACTTTATTAAACAAAATTGTTAAAAAATAAAATGGGGCTACAAGCCCCATGTTATTTTATCCAGATTTTATTTTTTTGGCACACAATCAAATACAGAAGTTGTTTTATCTTTTTTATCTTTTACAAAAATAACATCCCTAAAATTATCTTCTTTAAATCCTTCTTCACAAAATCTTTGTAATGTGCAACCACTCCAAAATCCGTTTTCGCATACTTGCATACAACGACCATTTGAAAACTTGCCTGGTTTCATATCACCTTTTTTCTTGCATTCGCCAGTCATGGTACCTTCTAGTACACAATGACCAAATTCAGTTCCGCTGCTACCAGTTTGCTCACGAGTTTTGGCAAAACCTTTTTCACATTCTAGATGTTTACCACTACCACAAAATGAAAATTCAGCATCATCTCGTTTCCATTCACGTGATGCAACACCGCCCCAAACGTTGCATATTTGTAAACATTGTGGTTGTTCTTTGTCTTTATCAACTAATACATATTCATCAGAAATACATTCTGAAATTTTACAATCTTTCCCTGGATTAGCCCATTTTACCCCCGGATTATTTTTTTGATCACAAGGGGTACATTTTCCAAGTTTTGAATATTCTCCTATGCCACATTCAACTTCTTCTATGACAACTTTTGGTGTAATCACAGGTACAGGCATAGCCGCCGGGCTACGAATTTGTGTTGCAGCACCAGCAATAGATATTCTTGCGGCTTTATTGCCAGTTTTACGAGAATCTTTTTCTTTTTTTTCTTTTTCGCGTAGTTTTACAGATACAGGTTCTTTGTTTTGATTATCTGCAACAATTTCTGTTGAAGGTTCAGAAATTTCAATTGCTTTATCATCTGCTAGGGCAGGTGAAAGAAAAAATGTTATTGTTAAAATACCAGATAAAAATTTTATTTTCATTTTTTTACCTCTTTTAATAAGAAATTGTAATGCCCGCGTTGCGAACAAGTGATACAAATGGTTGATATGCACTTACACGTACATTTGCCGAAATACGTTCACCAGAAATAGCCGTAATTTTTAAATCGGCACTAGTTTCACGAGAAGCATGCATAAGTTTAGAAAATTCATATATATTATTTAATTCAAAAAATATAGGGGCTCTATCGTTTTTATCAGATATTTCAGTAATTTTACCTATCCCATTGTTCGCCAGCCATTTATTTACAGCATCTTCGTCAAAATCTACCGCAATATCAGCAGAATAATTTGTCGCATCAAATTTTTCATTTTCTATGGATATAGAATAAATCATAGTTGCTAATTCATTATCCATAATTTTTTCGGATATTTTTTTTGCCTCATTTTCTGAAATATGTTCTTGCAAAATTTTTGCAAATGCGGTCCTGCGAGCATCATTTATTGCACTTGTTTTTGCAGCCGCGGCAGTTTCAGCAGTTCTTTCAATTTGAATAGAATACCCATTATTTTCAAAAATAATTATACAAGCAAATAGTATAAAAACATGTTTTATAATATTTTTATAAAAAGATTTTTTATTTATTTTCATTTTTATTAAAATTGTGAATTAAGCCCGATACGAATACCCATTGATTTATAGAACGAACTTATTTCGCCTTTTTGTGTACATACCCAATTTGGACATTGTGCTTGTAGTTCTGGGTCTGATTCAATATCTATATTTTTATTTAAAAAGGTTTTTGCATCGGCATTATTAACACTATAATAATCATAAGTGAATCCCAAAGATAATTTTACATTATCTATTATTGCAGTTAGAAAATCAGCCCCCAAACCTATATGCCAAGCATTACCTATACCGGCGGAGTCTTTAACACTTTTTGGGTGTGCCCAATCAGTACGATATGGTTGATCACCTATTGATTTATATGCTGGTAATCCGATTTCTAAACGTGCATTTAACGCATTGTCTTGATTAATTTCGTAATCTAAATCCAATGCAACATAAGGACCCGACCAAGATGTTTTGTATAAATGAGAAGTCCTTGGTTGATTAAATTCAAATGTGTTACCAAAGTATACTTCCCCGATCGGTAAAGTGTAATCATCCCAAATTACAGAATCTATATTACCATCATTATCTTCATCAATCATAATCAAAGGATTACATTGTGTTTCATCAGAACCTGGAACAACAAAACAATATCCAGATTGCAATGATAAACCATTATTTTTATTTGTTTCTAATGTATAAGAAAAATGACGATAACCAATAGATGGGGTTAATTTAGCTTTACCGATATTAAATTTATCAGTTAAACTTAATCCGATATTAAACCCGAGCATATTGCCACCTTCGCTAATACCAGCAGAAATTGTCTTTCCGTAAACATCCCCCAATATTTCATCTTCAGTTAATGGATTATTGTCATGATCATAGTAAAGAGTATCAATATAATAACCACCATTAGTTATATCATCATCAATCATATGAGATTCGCCAGCTTGCATACCATATTTTATACCAGCATCTAATTTTACCATACCAAAATTATAATCCGCGTTTACATCAAGAACATTCCAAGAAATATTATCATAATGTAAAATACTTCCGGAATTTTTCATCTCCATTTGCCAGTTGGCAACTTCACGTGATAAGCCGCCAGAAATATTAAATTTGTTTTGAACGGAATTAGTTTTTTTCGTATTTACAGATTTTGGTTGATAATAATTTGTAGCAACAGGATAGGGGGGCCATGTGCTGTTTTGCGAACCAGAGTTTTGATATCTGGCATGTTGCATAGAATTTGGTTGTGCATATCTGTATTGTGGAGATTGATAATTTCCAGTATAATAAGTCCCCGTAGCATTTACAGCAAAAGGCATAACAATCAAAGAAATAATAAATATTGATTTTTTCATAAATTATCCTGCTTATTTACTTTTATTAATTTTATCATAAAAACAAACTTAATAAAACGAAATTATTTGTATTTATTAAAAGCTGAATTAAAATACTTGAAAAAAATAACTTATAATGTAAAATTTTTGCAATTTGGGGTCGTGGCGGAACTGGTAGACGCGCAGCACTAAGGATGCTGTGGAGAAATCCTTGGGGGTTCAAGTCCCCCCGTCCCCACCAAAACACCATTGCTTTTATTTTACGGATTTGTCAGCCTTAATTCTATCCTGCGGTTCTTTTGTAAAGATTCAACGCTATTTCCTGTATCTACGGGATGAGTTTCACCAAAACCACTTGGAACCAAACGTCTTGGGGCAACTCCATAACTAATTAATTTTTTTACTACAGCTTGTGCCCGAAGTAATGATAATTCAGTATTGTTTTTAAATTTATGCGTACCAGGCACAACAGGTATTTTATCAGTATGTCCGTCTACACGTATTATCCATGCAATATTAGCAGGGATAATTGTTTCAAGACTGATGATAGCCTTTGCAATTAATTGTAATTGACGTTTGCCTTCTTGGGATAAAGAATAGGATCCTTGTGCAAATAAAATATCACTTGGGACAATAAATCTATCAGTGCTGGTGTCTACTTTATTAGAATATTGTAAAGCTTGCTTTATAGCAGTATAGAATTCAGATTGATATTGACCAAGTTCCGCTATTTTATCCGCCATCGCTTTGTTTAAACGAGTTGACATTTCAACATATTGTGCTTCCTGATCTTTGGCACGTTGTTCTGATATATTTAATAATTTATTTAATCTAACTATTTCTGTCGTCAAAGATTGTTGTTGTGCTGTACTCATTTCTTCAGTATCTGCTAATTGATAGCGCAATTGTTGAATTTGTGATTTTAATACTCTGCGTTCTTCTTCAGTTACAGCCGCAGTTTTATGATACTCTTCGGATAATTCTGCAAGTTGAGATTGAAGATAATTCATAGATTCGTTCGCAACATCTAGACGTTGGCTTAGTTCTGCCTTTTCTTTTTCCAAAGTTTCTAATTTTTCGCGAGATAATATTAATAGTCTTTTTGCTTCGGCTTCATCATTTTCCAAAGTTTCTAATTTTTCACGAGATAAAATTAGTAATCTTTTTGCTTCGGCTTCATCTTCTATCATTTGTGCGATTTGCTCGGTTTGCTCGCTATTTTGTTGACGCAAGGCAGCCACTTTTTTATCAGTACTTTTTGTATTAAAAACATTTGTTGTTGTCCAAAGAAAAACAAAAACAATTAATAAAAATACCAGAATGATTACAAGGTTAGAAAATAAATCTACAAACCCTGGCCATGAATTATTTTTTTCTTTAAATCTGATTTTTAACATTTCTCTCTCCTTAGATAAAAATTATTTTATTTTTGTAACTGCTCGTTCCAGCCTTGAAATTGCAATGGTTAAATCTTTTACAGCCGCATTTACGTTGCCTGCGGAATCATCAGCATCAACTTGTTTTGCTAGTCTGGTTTTGTCGGCTAAATTTTCTTCTAGTTCACGATATAAAGAATTTTGAGCGATTATATTTTGTAACCCCAGGAATCCAACAATTAAAGAACCAGCCAATCCAAACAAAGATGAAGAAAAAGCTGTCCCCATACCTGCTAATGGATGTGCCAGATTTTGCTGCATTGCAGTCATAACATTTTCATCATTAAAATCTAATACCGAAACTAAATTTGAAAATCCGCCGATTGTATGAATTAATCCCCAAAATGTTCCAAGCAAGCCCAAGAATATTAAAACATTTGTAATATAATGTAATTGATCGCGTTGATCTTCAAAACGTCCCGCAATTAAATTTAATAAAGTGTTCATTGCTTGGGCGCTTATAAAATTCTTTTTTTGTGATTTTGCGCGATCAAGAACAATGGCTATGGGGCGCAAAACATCTGGTGGTAATTTATCAGTTTTATTATTATTGAAAAAATTTTTCATCCATTTATATTCTGGGACTAAACGTAAAACATTAACAAAACAAATAATAATACCAAAAAGAGTAGTTCCTAGTATAATGCCATTTAACCAGATATTTACAGTTGCTACTTGAATTATTTCTTGATGAAATAAAATAACGCCGATTAAAATTACGGCTGTAAAAAGAGCCATTCTATTTAATGAACTATGAAACTTATTGCTCATGTAAAATCCCTCAGTGATTACATCATAATAAATTTATATAAATCGCGTCAATAAAAATTTATTTTAAAAAATAAGTTTTTTCTTGCATTTATAAAAAAAATAATCATAATAAAGTCGCTTCTTGGTTGTTGCATGGTGCAACAGCCCATAGTCCATAAGGAGATAAAATGGTATTTTATGAAAGCGTCTTGGTATTTCGCCAAGATTTAACCGAACCGCAGGTTAAAGAAAAAGCGGCTAAATTTTCAGAAATAATTAAAGAATTGGGCGGTAAAGTAAAAACCACAGAATTCTGGGGGCTCAAAGGATTGGCTTATGTCATTCGTAAAAACCGCAAGGCTCATTATGTTATGTTGGGTATAGAACTGGATGGTAAACAAATTACAGAATTGGAACGTCGCTATCGTATGGACGAAGATGTTATTCGTTTCTTGAATGTTCGCGTAGATGCCTTGGAAAAAGGTCCTTCAATCATGATGAAAAAAAGCGCAGAGGAGGCGGAATAAAATGGCAGTTCGTGCAGCAATTTATCGTAAAAAATCTAACCCATTAAAGGGCAAGATTATTGATTATAAAGATGTTAAATTATTGGGATATTATATTTCAGAACGTGGAAAAATTATCCCGTCTCGTATAAGCGGTGTTTCTGCCAAAGATCAACGTAAATTGGCAATCGCTATTAAACGTGCTCGTCATCTGGGATTATTGCCGTTTGTGCGTAATCATCTAGGATAAATTAATATTTATTTGGGAATTATCCCTAACTTGAAAAAGGACAGATTATGAAAGTTATACTTACAGAAAAAATTAATAAATTGGGAAACATTGGTGATCAAGTTGAAGTTGCAACTGGTTATGCGCGCAACTATTTATTACCAAAGGGCAAAGCTTTACGTTTCTCACGTGAAAATGTGGCTTTATTCGAATCCAAGAAAGCGGAACTTGCAGCAAGACATGAAGCAGCGATTAAATCTGCGGAATCTAATCGTAAAATAGTAGAATCTGCTAAATTCCATATGATCAGGCAAGCAGGTGATACAGGTCATTTATATGGAAGTGTTTCTAGTCGTGATATTGCACGTTTGTTAAAAGAATTGACAGGTGTTATTATTGAATCATCCCAAGTTTTATTAGGTAACCCGATTAAAGAAATTGGTACATTTGATACAGAAATTGCTTTGCATCCTGATGTAGTTGTGCCAATTAAAGTTTATGTTGCTCAAACACAAGATGAAATTGATGCACTGGTTGCTGGTAAAGTTTTAACTTATGGGATAAAGAAAGCTGAAGACGAAGAAATAACACCAGAATCAGAGAATACTGAAAAATCAGAAGAATCTGAAAAACCGGAAGAAGTTGAAAGCTCAGAAGATTCGGACGAGAAAGAAAAACCAGCCGAAAAACCGGCAAAGGTAAAAAAAGCGAAAGCAGAAAAAACCGCCGAATAAAAAATCGCGCCATCAAGGCGCGATTTTGTTATAATGCAATTATGAAATTTGATTCTGTTGGAATATTAATAGATATTAAATCATTTGGCGAACGTGATTGTTTAGCCCGTATTTTTACAAAAGATTATGGTATTTTATCAGGAATGATAAAAGGCGGGGCTATTGCAAAGAAAAATAAACCTTTGGTTGGGCAATTTGGTGCAGTTTCATGGAATGCCAGATTAGAATCTCAATTAGGTGTATTTCATTGGGAATCTGAAAAAAATCTAAGTGTGTCATTGATGATTAATCCGATAACTTTAAGTTTTATGAATTCTTCATTTGCGTTGCTGTATACTTTATTACCAGAACGTGAAAAATATGAAATACTATGGCATCAAACTATAAACATGCTTGAAAATTTAGATAAAAATGCAAATGAACATTACTTAAATTGGGAAATAAATTTACTTGGGGCATTGGGGTATGCTTTGGATTTAGGTAAATGTGCAAGTTGCGGAAAAACAAATAATTTAACACATTTATCACCACGTACTGCGCGTGCAGTGTGTGGTGAATGTGCAACTCCTTATTTGGATAAACTTTATACCTTGCCTGTAAATTTGGATATAACTAAAAAGTTTTTAGAAAAAATTATAATAGAGCAGGGTGGAAAAGAACTTCCGCTTGCACGAAAATTAATTTAATTAAGTAATAATTTTACTTTCTAAAAACTTGCAAATTAAATCAGTTTTTGTATAATCTTTTGTGCGGACAGGTGGCGGAGTGGTTGAACGTACCTGACTCGAAATCAGGCATACTCGCAAGGGTATCGAGGGTTCGAATCCCTCTCTGTCCGCCAGAATAATAAAATAGACCTGTTAAGTTTTTTATTATATTAGGGATGCAGACGGATAAAAACCCCAAGATAAAAATCTTGGGGTTTTTACACTTTTTATTAGTTATGTTTTTAATTGGCATTATAGCCATTTTCAAATGTACGTAAAACTTTTTTCCAAT
>JBMNPL010000002.1:0-80903 GCA_050943575.1 Alphaproteobacteria bacterium | reverse complement strand
ATCATTGTCGATAATTCCTGATATATCAGAAAAATGAAAACCTTTTTTCCCATCCCAATCGAGATTCATTTCTAAAGATACATTTTTGTAAATTTTAGGTTCAAAAAATTCAAACCAAGAATTTATATTATTAGTATTTATTGATAAATTGGCTTTTGCACCACCATTTGAAATTAAAGTTCCATCGATTTTTAATTCCTCGTTTTTATTAGTGATTAAAAAATTATTTCCATTTGTTGTTAATATATATTTATGTTTTTTTTCACGTACTTGCATATTTATATTTCCATTATATAAAATCCCATTTATTATATTAAAGTTTCTTCCCATAAAATTTATGTTGGAGTCCGAAATTTCGATAGTTCTTGCCATTTTAGATTGAGTCAGTTCTTGAATTTTAATATTAGCGCCTTTTACATAAATTCTTCCGGAAATCTCCGCGCTACTGATGTTAAATATTTTAAAAAATGGAATTGTGAAAATAACAGAATCTATATTTCCATTAGGTATATCAACATTATGAGCAATTATATGTACACGTTGTAATATACTCATATTTATTCTACCGTTTATTTTCGCATCAATCCCAGTCTGGTTTTTTATAACTTGTTCGAAATTTGAACGCAGATGTTTTAAATTTAACATAGATGGAACAATTATGATTGCTAAAAATATTGTTAAAAACACTGATAAAACACTTAAAAATAAAGTGCGACGATGACGTGCTTTCATATTCTGCTCTCCCTTGCTTTTTTATTATAATGAATTATATTGAAATGGTGAATAAAAAAGTTTTCAATCTTGAATCTGATTATAAACCATCCGGTGATCAACCGAATGCTATTTCTGAATTATTAAATGGTTTGATAAATGGTAATCGTAATCAAGTTTTACTAGGGGCAACTGGAACTGGTAAAACATTCACAATGGCTAATGTAATTGCGCAAATGGGGCGTCCTGCAATGATTATGGCACCAAATAAAATATTGGCTGCTCAACTTTATACAGAAATGAAAGCTTTTTTCCCAAAGAACTATGTTGAATATTTTGTTTCTTATTATGATTATTATCAACCCGAAGCATATATGCCAACAACTGATACATATATAGATAAGGACGCATCAATAAATGATCAGTTGGATCGTATGCGACATTCTGCAACACGTGCTATGTTGGAAGAGCGTGATGTTATAGTTGTGTCATCTGTATCTAGTATTTATGGTTTAGGCAGCCCTGAACAATATGCAAGCATGAAACAGATTTTTAGAAAAGGTGATCAAATTAACATCAAAGATGTTATGCTTGCTTTAGTTAATATTCAATATAAACGAAATGATATTGGATTTGAACGTGGTGATTTTCGTATTCGTGGTGATATTATGGATATTTTCCCATCTCATGCGATAGACTATGCATGGAAGCTTTCTTTTTTTGGTGATGAAATAGAAGATATTTGGGAATTTGATACTTTAACAGGCGCGAAAAATAAAAAGTTAGATAGAATTGTAATCTATCCGAATACTCATTACGCAACACCTTTACCAACAATCAGACAAGCCATCAGAGAAATTAGGAAAGATTTGGATCTACGTCTAGATTATTTTCATAAAAATATGAAATTTATAGAAGAACAGCGATTGCGTGAACGAACAAACTTTGATATTGAAATGATTGAAGCAACCGGAACATGTCGTGGAATTGAAAATTATTCTAGATATTTATCAGGTCGTAAACCAGGTGAGCCCCCACCAACCTTATTTGAATATTTACCAAAAGATGCGATTTTATTTGTTGATGAATCACATGTTTCTATTCCACAAATTATAGCAATGTATAAAGGAGATGCGGCACGAAAAACTACTTTATCGCAGTATGGATTTCGTTTACCATCATGTGCTGATAATCGCCCTTTAAAGTTTGAAGAATGGGATAAAATGCGCCCGCAAACAATATTTGTTTCCGCAACCCCAGCAGAATGGGAATTAAAACAAACAAATGGTATAGTGGTAGAACAGGTAATTCGCCCAACTGGATTATTGGATCCATCGGTAGAAGTTCGCCCAACTAAAAATCAAATTGATGATTTGTTATCAGAAATAAAATTAATCAAAGGGCGTGTTTTGATAACAACTCTGACTAAAAAAATGTCCGAGCAATTAACAGATTATTTAAATGAACATGATGTACGTGCAAAATATATGCATAGTGATATTGAAACACTGGAACGTATTGAATTATTGCGTGAACTGCGAATTGGAAAATTTGATGTTTTGGTCGGGATTAATTTATTAAGAGAAGGTTTAGATGTGCCTGAATGCGAGCTTGTTGTAATTATGGATGCAGATAAAGAAGGTTTTTTACGAAGTGCACGTTCATTAATTCAAACAATTGGGCGTGCAGCACGTAATGCTAATGGTCGCGTAATTTTATATGCAGATACTATTACTAATAGCATGCGTGACGCAATAGATGAAACTGCGCGCAGACGTGAAAAACAAATGGCTTATAATACTGCGCATGGTATAATACCTAAAACAATTGTTAAATCAGTATTTTCAGAAATTAGCGATAGTATAGAAAAAACAGATGAAAACCGACAGTTTATATATAGTAAATCTGGCGAAGTTCAATCTCGTCAAGATTTAGAAAAAGAAATAACAATACTTAGAAAAAAAATGTTTAAGCATGCTGAAAATTTAGAATTTGAAGAAGCTAGTATAATTCGAGATACAATTCGAAAAATAGAAGATGATTTATTGCTATTAGAGTAAGTAAATGGAAATAATTTTAAAAGATTTAAATGAAACACAAAAATGGGCAAGAGAATTTGCAACAACTTTGCGTGCACCAGTTGTTGTTGCTTTACATGGTGATTTAGGAATGGGTAAATCTGAAATAGCACGCACTATTATTAAAACTTTACGTGGTGATGATACAATTGTTCCAAGTCCAACATTTACACTTGTTCAAAATTATGATGGGATTTCTCATTTTGATTTATATAGAGTTACTGACAAATCAGAATTAGAAGAAATAGGGTTACAACACGCGATTGCGAATGATATAACATTGATAGAGTGGCCAGAAATATCAATAGATTTTTTACCAAAAGATACTATACATATTTATATAACCGAATTTAACAATGGACGTAAATTAAAGTTTCAAAAATAATCCGCAATGGTCAGTTGGCTTTTTATGCAATCTTGGGCGTTTATCAATATCGCAGTATGAAACTAATTTTTGAGCAGCATAATTCGCTAGCCAATAATCTAAACGTAAGCCATGATTTTTTTCTAAACTATTTTTTCTATAATCTATCCAAGTCCATGCATTTTCAGTATCTGGATTAAATTTTCTATAACAATCCTGCCAACCAGCATCCAGCCACGATTTCATAATTGCTCGTGCATCTGGCGCAGACATACTACTACCTTCATACAATTTTGGATTCCACATATCTCGATCTTCAATAGCGACATTAAAATCACCACCAATTAAAATTGGTTCTTCGCTATTTAATAACGGCATAATATATTTGGTAAAATATTGCATCCATTCAATTTTATATGGAAATTTTGGACTATCAATACTTTCACCGTTGGGCATATAAACATTTATAACACGAATACGCCCATCAATAACACATTCAATCATACGCGCATTTTGATCAGTGTATCCTGGTAAGCCGCGTATAGTGTCTTCGATAGAATATTTAGAAAATATAGCAACCCCATTCCAAGATTTTTGCCCATAGGTTTTAATATTATAACCTAAATGTTCGAAAACTATATGTGGAAAAATATGTTCTTCGACTTTTAATTCTTGAAGCAAGATTGTATCATATTCTCCACTTTCAGCAATTTTTAAAAAGCTATCTATGCGAGCACGAATTGAATTGATATTTAAAGTCAATAATTTCACCAGAACCCCCTTTAGCCTTTTTCTTGCCATTTATATTTTTCATGTCTATAATAATCATTGTCCAGTATAAAAACAATAGGGAATTTTTAAAATGAATATGTATCAGTTTCTAGAAACAGTTGTATCGGATGTACCGAACGACTTATTTTTAACACGTGAAAAAATCACATACTCGGCTTTTCTTGATTTGGTTAAGAAAAGAGCGAATACTTTAGCAAAATTAGGTGTAAAGAAAGGTAATGTTGTTGGAATATTGTCACACAATATACCAGAATTTCCAATATCATTATTTGCAATTTGGTATTTAGGCGGACAAGTTCTGATGTTAGATACTAATTTGACACCATTTGAGTATAATAATATGACTAAACTTACTAAATGTAAGTTGGTATTAGCAGAAAAAAGCTTTTTCTATAAAAATGCAAATTTTAAATTTTATGATATTACAGAAAAAGATAAAGGTATTAATCCTGATTTAACCCCTGCACCAGTAGAATCTAAGGATATTGCAACCTTATCATTCACATCTGGTTCAACAGGAACACCAAAAATTGTTCCATTAACACATTATAATTTGGTGGAATGTGCAGAATCTTTAGACGATATGAAGCAATGGTTAATGAAAGGTGATACACTTTATGGTTTTTTACCAATGTATCATGTATTTGGATTTGCGGTTGAAATATTAGCAACGTTGCATTATCGTGCAAATATTCTTTTACAATCTACTATTAATCCAAAAGAGATTTTAAATGATTTCAAGGAGTTTCGACCTCAAATTATTCCCGCAGTTCCGCGT
Organism: Alphaproteobacteria bacterium; assembly: GCA_050943575.1. Lineage (GTDB taxonomy): Bacteria > Pseudomonadota > Alphaproteobacteria > Rs-D84 > Rs-D84 > WRCA01. Next base: position 76,180 of record JBMNPL010000002.1, on the reverse strand, counting down.
TTATGGGAAGTATTTCGCAATAAAATTATAGATGGTCTTAAACAGAAGAAAATGTGGTTATTGGCCTCATTTGTTTTGAAATATGGTCCGATACTTAAAAAAATAGGATTAGGATTTTTAGTTAGAAAAGTCCAAGAACCTGTTTTAGCAGTATTTGGTGGTCGTGCGCGTTTGTTAATTGCTGGTGGTGCAGTTGTTAAACCAGAAGTTGAAACATTTTATGAACGATTAGGTTTAACCTTTATTCAAGGGTATGGATTAACTGAAACAGTTGGGCCAATTTGTATATCAAAGCCAGTTAAACATCGTGAACCATTTTCATTTGGTGGACCAACCACAAATAATGAAGTTGAAATTCGTAATAAAGATAATGAAGGAATTGGAACTTTGTGGGTACGTGGACATCAAGTTTTTGATGGTTATCTGAATAATCCAGAAGCAAATAAAGAAGTTTTTGATGAAAAAGGCTTTTTTAATACTGGCGATCTTGTATCTATGGATAAAAATGGAGAATTACATTTTCATGGACGTCAAAAACAAGTTATTGTTCTAGATTCTGGAAAAAATGTTTATCCAGTTGAATTAGAGGCTTTATTTATGGAAATACCAGGGGTTAAAAACGTTGCTGTTTTTGAACATGTTGTAAAAGACAAAACGGTTTCTTATGGTGTTTTCCAAGTTGAAGAAGATATGACATTTGACAAGCTTAAAAAAGCAGTTGCAAATGCTAATAAAAAAGTAGCTAGTTATAAATGGGTTACACATTTTGCAATGACAAAAAAGGATTTACCAGTGACCAGTACACAAAAAATCAGACACCATGTGGTGCGCGAAAAGTTAATCGCTGGTGAATATTCCGAATATTGCAATTAAAAAACGCCCGAAAGGGCGTTTTTTATTTTTTATTTTTTTCTTCATACAATTTTTCAAAATCAATTTGTTGCATCGCAAACGGTGGAAATCCTGATTCACCAGTAATACGAAGTATAATTGCACGAACACTTGGGAATAATAACTTTGGAACCTCAATTAAAAGAGTTTTCTTTAAATCTTCTTCATTTTCTGATTTTTCAATCTGAACTAAACCTGAATAAGTAGATTCAATCATAAACATAGATTTATCTTTTTCATCTAACTTAGTATGCAGTTTAGTTAATAAATCTACCATATATATATTATTTTCTGTCCCTTTGATTTGAATATCTAAATTTATATCCATTTTTGCTTGACCATTCTCTTGTTTAAAGAACAGTTCCGGAACATTTGGGGATTCAAAAGAAAAATCTTTTAAAAATTGTGATATAAGTTGAAATTTAGCCATTATGATTGCTCCTTTTTTTAGCAGTCGTTTTATGATAATATAATACATATACGACTTTTTTCAAGTATTGAAGGAAAAAAATATGAAAAAACATCTTTTATTTTTAATTATTGGTCTGGGCATTTTATCAGGTTGTGGTGATTTGACAGATTTTAGTTATTCTGATGGTGGTGCTGTTATACCATCAAATTTAAAAAGAATATCATTTAATTCAATCCCTGGTTGGTATGGAGATGATCATAGATATGCTCTACAAGCTTTTAGAAATACATGTAAAGCAAAAATTCAATATTCTGGGCGTGTAATTCCGAATCGCAAATTATTAGAAGAAAAATGCAATATGTTGCCACGTGCTACAATAAGTGCAAGTTCTGCAAGAATTTGGTTTGAGAACAATTTTCAACCATATAAAGTTTTTGATGATTCTGGTAAATCTCAAGGGGTTTATACTGGATATTATTCTCCGGTTATACCTGCGTGTCGAACAAGAACTTCACAATGTAATGAACCGTTAATGGGTGTTCCAACTGATGGTAGAACATATAAAGGTGTAGATAAAAAGACAATTGTTGAAAATAAAATAGGACGAGTTTTATATTGGGCAAATATAGTTGATGTCCAAAATATTCAAATTCAGGGAAGTGGAATGTTAAGGTTGGAAGATGGGAGTATGGTAAAATTAAATTTTGCTGGTGTAAATGATTTGCCATTTAAATCTATCGGTGATCAACTTAAAAAGCGTGGAATAAGACCAAGCGGGGGATATTCATCTGAAGCTGTTTGGAGTTATTTAAGAAAAAATGAATCTTTAGCACGAGAAGTAATTTATAAAAATCCAAGATATGTTTATTTTCAAGTTGCTAAATCACATGATGTAATTGGGAAACTAGGAACCCCATTATCCAAGATTCGAAGTATTGCTATGGATGATAGTTTATATACTTTAGGATTGCCTGTATTTATAAATACTAATTTATCAGTTGATGGACGTAAATTTCAAAGACTGATGGTTGCCCAAGATACAGGTGGTGCGATTCGTGGTTGGATACGCGGAGATATATTCTTTGGAAATGGAGATGAAGCTTATAAATATGCGCATGGTCAACGTTCTCAAGGCGAGCTATATATTTTAATGCCAAAATAATATGAAAAACAAACTGAATTTTTCCGAAAGAATTTTTAGACCTCAAAACTTGGGTGGAGTATTTGGTGGACTATTAAAAAAATTTGGAATACGTACATCAAGCGCCGATTTAGCAAACAGATGGGATGAAATAGTTGGTCCGGATTTAGCGCGCATCGGAAAGTTATCTGGTGTTAGAAAAACAAAAAATAAAAAGATAAATGTTTCAATAAAGCCAATTGTTCCAGCAATGGCGACAGAAATTTCTTATCGCACTAAAGAGTTTTGTTTAAAAATAAATAAATATTTTGGTTACGAAGCTGTTGAAAAAATAATAATTAGAAAATAAATTAATATCTAATAATATTGCTATGTGCTAATGCGATTGCTATAGCGTCAGCTTCATCAGTTGTTTGTGGTTTAGCGTTCGGTAATAAAATTTTTAACATAGATGTGATTTGTGATTTGTCCGCATGACCAGATCCGGTGATTGCTTTTTTAATGACATTTGGTTGAATTTCAAATATCGGAATTTTTTTAGTCCCAACAGCAACAATAGCTGCTGCACGTGCGTGTCCTAAAAGTAAAGTGCTAGTTGGATTATTATTTACAAAAGTAATTTCTATAGCGCATTCATCTGGGCGAAAAGTTTCACAGACTTTAATTATTTCATTAAAAATTCTTGTTAGACGTACTTCTAATGGATCTTTTACTTTTGGTAAAATTACTCCACTTGAAATATATTTACGTGTTTGTCCTGCGGATTCAATAATCGCCCAACCTGTATGTAAAAGTCCTGGATCAATTCCTAAAATTATTTTTGCCATATTATTCTGCTGCTGTAATTACCTGTTGAACATCATCATTATCTTCTAGTGCATCTACTAATTTTTCTAACTCGGCATAAGTTTCATCATCTAAATCTATAGGCATATTTGGAATCCATGTTAGTTCAGCTTTTTCAGGTTCTCCCAATTTATCTGATAATGTTTTTTGAATCTGCATAAAATCATCAGGTTTTGTTTTGACAATATATCCTTCTTCACTAGTTTCTAAATCATCAGCACCAGCTTCTATAATAGCTTCAGTCATAGCATCTTCATTTTTAATAACAGATAATGGATAATAAATTAATCCAGCCCGTGTGAATAAAAACACAACTGAACCTTCTTCTCCCATATTTCCACCATTTTTTGCAAAAATGTTACGAATTTCTGGCACTGTTCTGCGTGGATTATCGGTCATAGCTTCTACAATAACCGGTACATTACCTGGACCATAACCTTCATATCGAACAGCAGTATAATTTTCTGTAGTTGCGCCTTGAGATCTCTCGATTGCGCGTTTAATATTATCATTCGGCATAGAATTTTTTCGTGCATTAAGTATTGCTAAACGCAGACGTGGGTTGTTATCAGGGTTTATATCACCTAATTTAGCAGCCATTGTTATTTCACGTGCTAGTTTAGTAAAAAGACCACTGCGTGCCGCATCAGCTGCACCTTTTTTATGCATAATATTATGCCATTTAGAATGTCCGCTCATACTTTACCTTTTTATTTATTTGATTTATAATATATTTAAAAGGATAACAAATGATTGGAAAATTGCAAGGTATTGTTGATTATATTAACGATGATTACGTTATAATTATGGTGGAAAATGTGGGATATAAAGTTTTTACCACCGCAAATCTGCGTGTGGGGGACATGGTTACTTTATGGATAGAAACAATTGTTCGTGAAGATTCTTTTCGTTTATTTGGTTTTGAAAATATTGTTGCACAAGATTTGTTTAATAAATTAACAACAGTTAGCGGGGTTGGACCAAAGCTTGCGATGAGTATATTAGGCACATTCAAAACTGATGTTTTAATAACAGCAATAACTTGCGGAGATGCAAAAACTATAACTGCGGCACCAGGAGTTGGTAAAAAAGTTGCGGAAAAAATAATTTTAGAATTAAAAGGCAAGTGCGCTGAATTTAAAACACAAAGTTCAAGTAGTGGTGAGTTTATAAATAATACGATAGGAGATTTATTAGCTGCGCTGGAATCGTTAGGGTATAAACGTGTAGATGTTGCGGAGCTAGCACAAAAATTAATTCGTGAAAATCCAGATGCAGATATTGGTACATTAGTCAAATTAGCATTAAAAAAGATTAAATAAAATACTATTTTTTTTAATTTTAAGATAACTTAATATAAGGTTAATAAATATGGATACAATTTTCGCATTATCTTCGGGACGCGGTAAAGCAGGCGTTGCAGTTGTGCGTATATCTGGAAATTCTTTACAAAAATTATTTAATAAAATTACAAATAAAAAATCACAAATTAAAAATCGTTATGCTTATTTAACAGATTTAATAGATGAAAATGATGAATTAATAGATAAAGCAATAGCTATTTATTTTTCTGCCCCTCATTCTTTTACTGGTGAGGATGTTATAGAATTACATGTTCATGGCAGTGAAGCTGTTTTACAAAAATTGTTTTCAACACTTACTATATATGGTGCTCGCATGGCTCGTCCTGGGGAATTTTCACGTCGTGCATTTGACAATAATAAAATGGATTTAATTGAAGTAGATGGGTTAAGCGCTTTATTAGATGCACAAACTGAACATCAACGTAAATTAGCATTAAAATCCATGTCTGGTGATGATAGTATAAAGTTAGAAAATTGGCGCGCACAAATGATTGAAATTTCTGCTTATGCTGCTGCTGTTTTGGATTATTCATCAGATGAATTACCAGAAAATATTGTTGAAAAATTATTAAAACAAACCCAAAATTTACGTACAAAAATTTCAAATTCTATCTATAAAAGTAGTGCAGTTCGCGCAATTCAAAGTGGATTTAATATTACAATCGTTGGGCCTGTTAATTCAGGAAAATCATCATTGTTTAATCGTTTAATTGGTGCAACACGCGCAATAGTTAGTGATATTCCTGGTACTACACGTGATGTTGTTTCTGCAGATATTGATATAGATGGATATCTAGTTAGAATTTCTGATACGGCAGGACTCAGAGAAACAGATGATGAAATTGAAAAAATAGGAATTCAATTGACTAATAAAGAAATTCAAAATGCAGATTTAGTATTAAGAGTTCAAAGCATAGATGATGAAGTTCAGACAACAAATAAATATAATGAAATAATTGTGATTAATAAATCAGATTTAAATAAAAATATTAATAAAAATGGTTTATATGTTTCTGCTTTGACTGGTGATGGTATAGATAGTTTATTAAATTTAATAAAAGAAAAATTACATAAAATGTTGGACGGGACAGAATCTGATATAGCTGTTAATGAACGCATTAAATCTCATTTAATTGTGGTAAAACAAGAATTGATAAATGCAGAAAAACAAATTAATAATATGGATCTATTTTCTGAACATGTGCGAATTGCTGCTGATGAAATTGGGCAAGTGTTAGGTGTTATTGATACAAGTGAAGTTGCTAATAAATTATTTGATAAACTATGCTTGGGTAAATAACACTTATTTAAAATATATAATATTTAAATATTAAGTATTTCATTATTCTTTTCTATTTTTTGTGGTAAAATATAAAGATTGTAAGGAATAGGAAAAATGTCATCAGAAAAATATGTTTCAATGAAAAAATCAGTAAATGGTTTTTCATTTGCAAATTTAGGTTTTTTTTATGGTTTTGGGAATGCTATTATTAATGCAGTTTATTCACTTGTTTTGTTTGATATTTTTCAAAATAGCTCTATTGTTGGTGTTTATACTTCATTATCATATGGGTTAGTTACATTATTAGCTTTATCTACAGGGGAGTTTTTTAGAAGATTTACCAAAACTAGAATTTTTTATGTATCTATTTTAACTGCAGGAATTTTTGCATTTATGATGGCTTTTTCAATAAAGCCTGTAACTTTTATTGTTTTAGATCAGTTATCAAGGCTACCTTGGTTATTAATTGGATATTCGATACCATTATTTTTAGCTGATTTTTCTAAAGATGTTGGTATGAATCGTTTAAGTGGAAGATATTATACTTGGTTAAATATTGGTGCGGCCTTGGCACCAATTATTGCAATGTTTTTTGCGGAAAATTTTGGTAATCGATCAGCTTATTTTGTTACTAGTGCAGTTATGTTTATAGGTTTTCTTTATTATGGTAGTTATCATTTAGTTTCACAGGAAAAGCCGGTAAAAAAACTTATCCCGAAAAGAACTGTGCGAAGTATTTTGAATAATGTTCGTTTGTTTTTTAAAAATTCTAATTTACGTAAAGCATATTTGATTAATTGTGGGTATTTTGCTTCAACGATTATATCTAGTATTTATATTCCAATAATTATTGTTGGAGAAAATGGGTTTTCAAAAGAGGTTTTAGGATACCTTTTAGCTGCATGTACTTTGCCATATATTTTTATGGCAACAATAATGCCAATAATTACAAAAAAAATAGATAAAAAAATTTGTATCGCGGCCGGTTTTTTAATTTCTGCTGTTTTGGCTGTATTTGCTTCATTTGTAAAGGGTTATGCATTACTAGGTATTTTTGTTGCTTGGGATTTTGCTAGAGCAATGATAGAACCTCTACGTGATTTATTATTTTTCGAATCGGTTAATAAATTTAATACATCACGTTTAATTGGTGTTTATAAAACAGGTAATAATGTCCCCAGATTTATATTTCCTATGGTGTGTGCAGGGGTAATTGCTATTACTGGTGTAACCAGTTTAGTATGGATTGTATCCGCAATAGTTGCGGTTATATCAGCTATTGTCGCAATGTCATATTCTAGTAAAAAATAATCATTGCTAATTTTTGCTTAAATTATTAATATCATTTTGATAATTAAGGAGAATTTTATGGCGAAAAAAGAAGTTCAAAAAGAAACATTATCTCAAAAGAAAAATCCAGCATTAGAAGCAGCTCTTGCCCAAATTCAAAAACAATTTGGTAAAGAAGCGATTATGAAAATGGGTGATGGCTCTCAACAAAATATAGAGGCTATATCTTCAGGTAGTTTGGGACTAGATATTGCTTTAGGAATTGGTGGTTATCCCAAAGGTCGCATAGTTGAAATTTATGGTCCTGAAAGTTCTGGTAAAACAACATTGGCACTTCATGCTGTTGCCGAGGCACAAAAAAAAGGTGGCACTTGTGCTTATATTGATGCTGAGAATGCTTTAGATCCTAGTTATGCTAGAAAATTAGGGGTAGATGTTGCAAATTTAATTATTTCACAACCAGATTCAGGAGAGCAAGCATTAGAAATTGCAGATACGCTTATTAAATCTGGCGCAGTTGATGTAGTTGTGGTTGATTCTGTTGCTGCACTTGTAACTAAAGCAGAGCTTGAAGGAAATATGGGTGATAGTTTTGTTGGAACTACAGCACGTTTAATGTCTCAATCGTTGAAAAAATTAGCTGGTAGTGTTTCGCGTAGTAATACTTTATTAATTTTCATTAATCAAATTCGTATGAAAATAGGTGTTATGTTTGGAAATCCAGAAACAACTTCTGGTGGTAATGCACTTAAATTTTACGCATCAGTTCGTTTAGATATTCGTCGTACAGGTGCAATTAAAGATAAAGATGAGGTTGTTGGAAATGAAACACGTGTTAAAGTTGTAAAAAATAAAGTTGCGCCACCTTTTCGTACAGTTGATTTTAAAATTATGTATGGTGAAGGAATTTCTCGTGAATCTGAAATTTTAGATCTAGGTGTAAAAATGAATTTGATTGAAAAAGCCGGTTCTTATTATTCTTATAATTCGGAACGTATTGGTCAAGGTGAAGCAAATGCTCGTCAATGGCTGAAAGATAATCAAGATGTTCAAAAAGAATTATTGGAAAAGATTATGGAAAAATCTGCTGGATTAGCCCAAGAAATGACAGTTGGGCCAGATTCAGAAGATGAAATTGCAGAATAATTATGAAAATAAAAAACATATTTTGGGATGTAGATGGTGTTCTTGCAAATTTAAATCATGCGTATTATAAATTTTTGACACAACATAAAAATTGGCGTGAAATGTTTGTAGATCTTAAATATAAAGATCTTGCAAAAGCTCTCCCGACTAATTCTGAATATGCTGGTTTAGAATTATCTATCCATCCGCTTTATGGCGATGCTATGAATAATGATTTTATAACTTCCGAATTTTTTGACGATCGTCCTTTATATTATGGTGCACGCGATACGATTTTGCAATTACACAATATGAAAATTAATCAAACTACAATGTCAGCAACAGGAGCAGGTACGCGTAAGATTAATTTGCTTAAAAAACTTATTGGGGATTTACCAATTGATATAAAAATTACTCCGCATGGTGATACCAAAGAAGAAAATATGTTAAAATATATGGTGGAAAATAATTGGAATCCTTCAGAAACTATACTAGTTGATGATCGGCCTTATAATTTGCGCGCGGCGATTCGCGCTGAGGTCAAACCAATACGATTTCGTAGTGAATTTACTACTGATACACCTAAAGATTTAAAAGTTCCTGAATTTTATAATTATACTGATTTGATAAAATATATAAAAAAGGAAAATGGATTATGAAAACATGTGTAATAATTCCTTGTCGTGCAGGATCTGAAAGATTGGCAAAAAAGCATTTGGTTGATATTAATGGAAAATCATTAATGCAGCGGGTTTATGAATCAGTTATTACAGAATTTAATCCAAATGATGTTTATATTGCTATTGATAATGATGAATATTTTCAACATGCAATTAGTTTTGGTGCACAAGCAATTATGACAGATCCAAATTGTCCATCTGGTACAGATCGTATTGCTCAAGCATTAGATATAATTGATCCAAATGGTGATAAATACGACTTTGTTATAAATTTTCAAGGTGATGATGTAAATGTAAATCCAAAAATAAGTCAACATTTGGCAGAAATATTAGAAAAAAATAATGCAGACTTAGTAACGGTAGTTCAACCAATAGATGATGAAAAATTAATTATGAATTCCTCTGTTGTAAAGGTGGCAATAGTTCAATCAAGCGGACGTTGTTTGTATTTTTCACGCAGTCCGATTCCGTTCAATCGTAAAGAAGGGTGTACTGACAAAGCTTTTTGGCATATTGGAATGTATGCGTATAATTTAAAATCTTTACGCAAATTTATTGAATTACCAGTTGGCGAATTGGAAAAAACAGAAAGTTTAGAACAATTACGATTTTTGGAAAATGGTATGAGTGTTTTCGCAGTTATTTTGGATGATACTCGAATAGATAAATGTGCACCAGCAGATGTAAATACTGCAGAGGATTTGGAAGAAATAAGGAAATATATAAAATGAAACACATAAAAATTTCAGATAAAGTTGTTTTTGGAAATGATTTACCATTTGTTTTAATTGCTGGACCATGTGCACTGGAATCACGAGATCATGCAATGTTTATGGCTGAAAATTTAACAAAAATAACTAATAAATTAGGAATACCATTTGTATTTAAAACTAGTTTTGATAAAGCAAACAGAACATCAATTTCATCAAAGCGCGGGGCAGGTTTAGATTATTCAATGAAAGTATTTGATGAAATTCGTGAAAAAATTGGATGTGCGTGTATTACAGATATTCATTTACCTGATCAAGCTGAGATTGTTGCACCACATGTTGATATTTTACAAATACCGGCTTTTTTAGCACGACAGACAGATTTATTAGTGTCAGCGGCTAAAACAGGAAAACCGATAAATATAAAAAAACCACAATGGTCTGCACCACATGATATGAAATCTACATTAGGTAAAATGTATGATTCTGGGAATGAAAATATTTTATTATGTGAACGTGGTACTAGTTTTGGTTATAATAATTATGTTGTTGATATGCGCAGTATTCCATGGATGTCATCGTTGGGTGTACCTGTCGTGATTGATGCAACACACGGAATTCAACAGCCAGCAAGTAGTGGTTGTACCAGTGGTGGTGATAGACGTCTTGCCCCTGTTATTGCACGTGCCGCATTAGCAATTGGTGTAGCGGCAGTATTTACAGAGGTTCATGATAATCCAGATTCTGCACCATGTGATGGACCAAATATGATTAAACTTTCAGATATGGAAAAAGAATTGAAAATCTGGAAACAAATAGATGAAATTGCTAAATCTAATTTAATAATTATTTAAAAAAGCTGGTCTTAACCGGCTTTTTTAATTTTTTCTATCTTTTTTTCTTAATGTTGCGTTTAATTCTTTTTTTCTAAGTCTGATAATTTGTGGTGTTACTTCCACTAGTTCATCATCTTGAATATAAGATAAGGCTTCTTCTAATGATATTTGTCTGGGTGGTGATAAGAATAATTTTTCATCTGCTATAACACTGCGCACATTTGTTAATTCTTTACCTTTAACTGGATTTACTTCCAGATCATTTTCTTTGGTATGTTCACCGATAATCATTCCATTGTATACTAAAGTTTGTGGTTTAATAAATAATGTTCCGCGTGGTTGCAAATTAAATAAAGCATAAGTTGTTGCTGTACCATTTTCCATAGATACTAAAACACCAGGTCTATATGTTTCTATATCTCCGCGATAAAAATCGTATTTATTAAATATGCGATTCATAATCCCAGTGCCACGAGTATCAGTTCTAAATTCTGATAAATAACCTATCAATCCGCGTGAAGGGGCTGAAAAAACAATACGTGTTTTACCGATACCAGATGGTTTCATTTCTGTAATTACAGCTTTACGTTTAGTCATTTTTTCAATAACGATACCTGAAAATTCATCATCAACATCAATTACAACATCTTCAATTGGTTCCAGGTCATTTCCATCTTTATCTTTTTGAAACACAACATGTGGTCTGGATACAGAAAGTTCAAACCCTTCACGACGCATTGTTTCAATCAAAATACCAAGCTGTAATTCACCTCGACCAGATACTTCAAAAGCTTCGTTGTTTGTACTTTGTGTTACACGCAATGCGATATTTGTTTCAGCTTCTTTAAACAATCTTTCACCAATCATTCGGCTGGTTAGTTTTTTACCACCACTTTTACCGGCTAATGGGCTAGTATTAACAAAAAATGTCATAGTTAATGTTGGTGGATCTATTGGTAATGCATCAATGGGTTCGTTTATTGATGGATCGCATAAAGTATCAGCAACTGTTGCTTTATTAAAACCAGCAATAACAACAATATCTCCGGCATTAGCAGATTCCAGAGATGATTTTTCAATACCACAATGTTCTATAATTTTTGTTATTTTAGCATTCTCGATAAATTCACCTTGCATATTAATTGCTTTAACTGATTGACCAACACGTATTGTTCCAGATTCAATTTTTCCAGTTAAAATTCTACCTACATATGGGTCTGCTTCTAATGTTGTTACCAGCATACGAAATGGGGCATTTATATCACATTTACCTGATTCACCACAATCGGGTGCTGGGACATGATCAATAATCAATTGAAATAAAGGTATTAAATTTTTACCTTTATCATTTTTTAAATCACGAACAGCCCAACCATCACGACCGGCGGCATAAACATATGGAAAATCAAGCTGAGCATCAGTTGCACCTAGTTTATCAAACAGATCAAAAGTTTCACTAAGAACTTCGTCTGGGCGTGCATCTTGTTTATCAATTTTGTTTATACAAACGATGGGGCGGAGTCCTAGTTTCAATGCTTTAGATAATACAAATTTAGTTTGTGGCATGGGGCCTTCTGATGCATCTACTAACAATACTACACCATCAACCATATTTAAAATACGTTCAACTTCACCGCCAAAATCAGCATGCCCAGGTGTATCAACAATATTGATTTTGTAATCTTTCCATAGAATACTAGTTGGTTTTGCGGAAATAGTAATCCCACGTTCGCGTTCTATATCACCGCTATCCATTACTCGTTCATTTACACGTTCATTATCGCGAAAAGTTCCGGCTTGTTTTAACATATTATCAACAAGGGTTGTTTTTCCATGATCAACGTGTGCAATAATTGCTATGTTTCTAATTTTCATTTTTTATTACTACGGTTATTTACTTAAAACTTTAGTTTTTATTATTTGTTCTAATCTTTTTAATTCAATAGGTGTAAGGGTTTTATATATTTATTAATAATTCTGAAAAAAGATAATCTTTGAAAATTATCTTTTTCCATTTTTATCCACCTATTTTAGTTCTTCCACTCATTAAAGGTTGTAAAGCTTTTGGAATATTAACAGATCCATCCGCGTTTTGATGATTTTCAATAATTGGCACAATTGCGCGTGGCAGTGCAATTCCTGTATTGTTTAATGTTGCGCAGAATTTAATTTCGTTTGTACTATTTTCACGATAACGAGTATTGGTTCTGCGTGCTTGAAATTCTCCAATTGACGAACAACTACCTAATTCTCGATATCGACCTTCACTTGGAACCCAAGCCTCAACATCATTCATTTTAATTTTATTAAATCCCATATCACCAGTACAACATTCCAAAACACGATAAGGTAACTCAAAATCTTCCATAACTTCACATAGATTATTTAGTAAATGTTCGTGCATTTCGTCAGATTGTTCAGGTGTGCAAAAAACATATTGTTCAACTTTATGAAATTCATGAATACGCATAATTCCGCGAGTATCGCGACCGGCAGCACCGGCTTCTTTACGGAAACATTCGCTAAAACCCACATATTTAATAGGCAATTGTTTTTCGTTTAAAATTTCATTATTATGTAATGAGTTTAAAACAATTTCTGCAGTTCCGCCTAAACATCTATCAAAACTAGTTAATTGAAATACATCATTTTCCATAATTTTGGGGTCGGAACCTTTAAAATGCCCAGCATCAAAAATCGGTTTAGTTTTTACAATTGCAGGAACTTGAATAAATTTAAAACCTTTGGTTATTAATTTTTGTATAACAAATGTTTGTATAGCAAGATCTAGTTCTGCTGCTTCACCCATTAATGCATAAGTTCTGGTTCCACATATTTCGGAGATTTTTTCTGGGATCCACCAATTGTTCATATCTAATAATTCCCACTGTGGACGTAGTGTAAATCCAGAAAATTCACGTGGTGTCCCGATACGTTTAACTTCTATATTGTCATTATCATCTTTACCAATTGGGGCATTATCACTAGGAATTTGGGGTATAGATAAAAGTAATTCATTTAGTATAGTTTCAGCATTTGTAAGCTCTTGCAATTCATTAGATATTTGTTCATTAATTTGTTTTGATTGTGTAATCAGAGTTGTTCGTGTGTCTTGTGTCGCATTTGCAATTTGTGCAGTGATTTTATTTTTTTCAGCAACTTTTGTTTGCGTACTGGTTTTTAATGCACGAACACGTTTATCTAATTCTAAAATTTTATCAATATTATCGTCAAACCCTTTAACCTTACAAGCCCATTTAACTTTATTTGGATTTTCGCGAATAAATTTTATATCTAGCATATTATAACCTTATAGTTGAGAAATAAAGTCGGGAAATCCGTTTTCTTCTTCGTCTAATTTTTCTTCTACAGATTCAGAAGTTGTATTACATTTATCACGTGGATCACGCGAGGTATCTATTTTAGATTGTTCTTCGTTTACAACACGTCCATAATGTTCCGCCATTTGTAATATTCTTTCACGTTCAATAGAATCGCTTGTTTGGCGGGCTTGGTCCATATATTGTTTCCGTTTTTGACGCAATCTATGACAACGTTGAATCATAAGCCCAACTGACATTTGTTTTTTATTATTATTGTTTTGCATATTGTTTCTTTTTTATATAATGGAAATAAGTCGTAAGTAAATCATTAAATCACTTCACGATATTTTGATATTACAACGTGTTAAAACCAATTGCAATAAAATTTTTTTATAGTTATTATCAAATACGTAGGGGGGACATATTTTGCAAAGCGAATCCCGTGGAAATTTTTTACTGCAAGCTTTGTTAGCAGTTGCTTTAGTTATGATTTTTATGCCTTTTTTGGCACAAAAACTATCATCAAGAAAAAATGACTATTCGTTAAATGCGATTGCACAGCAAACTAATAGTGCGGTACGTGCTGCTCGAGAATTTATTAGAGTAAGTAAAGATAATCTTGCTTATGGTCAACAAAATATTGCTGGTGAAGACTTTTCAGATTTATTAGAACCATTTGGATTACCATTAGGGTTTATTCCTCAAACAATTATAGGACAAAAAATATCACTTTTAACAGTGAAAAATGAATCTGAAATATTAAGTTTAATAATTTTGCATAATGGAGATCTTTCAGAAGTAAAACGTAGAGAGTTAATATCGCGTATTGGGCCTAATGCTGCAACATCGGATAAGAATGGTGTTTTACAAGGGGTAGGCGGATGGAATAAGAATTTAAAAGATTATGGGATAAAACCGGATATTTCTGCTATTTATGTTTTGGTATCAACTAATGATGATTTTTCAGAATTGGTTCGTCGAAAAACGAATGATCCTGATAGGTCAAAATTTTATACAGATTTAAATATGGGAAATTTTTCTATAAAAAATATCACATCATTAGTATCTAAAAACGCAGACTTAAATAATGGAAATTTTAATACTCTTTCTATTGTTGGTTCTAGTGATAACAGAAGATTTAAAAATAAAATAAATTATTTAACTTCTGATCGTGCAGTATTTCAATCAAACAATGGCGATAATCCATTAAATATTTATCGTGGTAATTTAAAAACTAATTCGTTATCAGGGCGATATTTGTTTAAATATGGATTACCAGGTTATGTTTATGTTAATACAGCTTTAATAAATTCTTTATCAATGTCTGTCGGAAGAACTGGATTTTATGGGATGTATGATTGGAATGTTCATAGTGATGTTATTTTAAATAATATTTCTATAGATACAGAACATATAGAAATAAATGGATTTATAAACGCATCACGTGGTCAAGATGTATTTATTGATGAATATGAATTAACATATGCGACAAAAAGTGGGATAGAGGCACAAAAAATAAGCACAGCATTTATAACTTTACGAGATCAGGTTTCAAGTGCTTTATTATCTGGTATTGATGGCGCAATAGTTATGGATATTAGACCGGCTGGTGTTTCTGTTTTGCCGGATGTTTTATCTGATACAATAAATAATGATGAATTTCAAATACTTAAAAATCCAGATCTAGATGATGGTGAAGTAGTTAGTTGTAAAACAATAATTTCTTCTTTACCTTCAGCCCCGGCATATAATTCAAATTCCATATCTCAAAACATTGTTTGTCAGTTCGTTTTTTGGCAAAGATTAGAGCGTCGTATAAACATAAAGCAATGTAAAATAAATGGACAAACTAATTGTGAGTGATTAATTGAAAAACAAAAACAGAGATTTTTATAAAGAACAAAAAGGTGCAGGGTTGATAGAAACTCTGCTGGCTATAGCAATTGTTGGTGCAATAATACCATTTGCATATAATGGTGCGATAAATATGAGTAATCAGATTGCGGATATTAGCGAATCAAAGCATATTATAGCTTGGGGCGATCCTATTATGGCTTATGTTCGTAAAAATCAATCTGATTGGCCATCAAATGCACAAGTAGAATTTAATCAAAATCAACTAAAAATTCTTAATAAAGGTGATAATCGTTTATTAGACCCTTATGCCGGATTTATTGAGAAACGCGAAGATTCTAGTGGAACTTCTATAAATGCATATATTGCATTTAGACCGATTAAAATAAAAAAAATTAGAGTAGCAAATATTGTAAGGAATTTAGGTACAGATGCTGCAATTGTAGAATCTGGTGGTGAAGCTATTAGTTCTGCGGGATGGGGTATTTCATCAGAATTATTTAGCGAAGGCGATTTAATTTTTAGAATATCTGACATTTTAGGAAAAGATGATTCGTATAAATATTTACATAGAATATATTTAGATAATATAGAATTGAATACTATGTATCGAGATATAGATATGGTAAAGAATAATATTTTTGATATTGGAAAAATAAATGCCAAAACTTTAAATTCAACAAATGTAAAAACATGGTTTGTTGAATCGGGAATTATTAAAACAAAAGAGATCTTTTTTCCCGAAGGTATGTCAATAGATGCATCTAATGCAGAGTTTGAATCGATAAATGTAAGCGATGATATTTCTGGTTTCAGAAATATTACAGCGGATAAATTAAAAGGTATTGGTACATCATCCGGATCATCATGGTCTTCTCGCGGAGATATAATTGTAGATATGGTAAATATAAATGGCCCAATACATGTTCAAAATGATATGATTGTTCGGTCCGAAAGTTCAAGGATAATTACAAGCTTTGCGGGTATTCGCGCTCAATCTATTGCGACACCTTTTTTATCCACTGATAATTTAATTTTTCAAAAAGATTTCGGAATAACAATCTCGGGTGAATTATTATATTCTAGTACAGGCGGTGCTCCAATTAGGTTAGGGAGATGGTATTTCCCATCGATTAATGGTCCCAGATTTTCTAATTTGTTTTTAAAAAAGGTAAATAATAATGAAATTGGTGAAACGCTTATTGTACCAAATAATAACGATTTTTTGCCAATAATTACCAGTGGATGGCAAGATATGTAATTTACAAGTAATAAAACATGATGAATAAAAATAAATTTTTTAAGAATGAATTTGGCGGGATGTTGCTAGAAATTCTTTTATCTTTAGCAATTGCTGCTTCTATTTTACCGTTTGTTATGCGCGAGTTAAATGATCGTGCTAAACGTGCTGAAAATGTTCGTATAGCAAGAGATATTGATATAACTAAAGATGCATTAGAAAGATATATGATTGCACATAAAATCAAATTATTTGAACCAACGGGGCGTGTGATTACCAAGGTTAAAATTCGTGATTTAGCTAAATATGGGAATATTCCAAAAGATCATGATAAATTTCAGGCGCGCATAATAAAATCTCGGGATATGGCGGGGCATTCTGTATTATCTGGTATGGTTATATATAATTCTGCAGATATATCCCCATTACGCACTCGTGAAATAGCAGAGCTTGGTGGTGTATCATCAGGATTTATAGATAAAAATCATGCACATGGTGCATTTGGTACATGGCGTTCTAGGACAAATATTTTTGATGCTCAATTGGGTAAAAATTCTATTGTTGGTGGGACGAAAACACTTTTATCTGGTGGTGATTTTTTATGGCGCACACCTTCTAAAAATTCCTTTGATTCTTCCATGTCTTCAAATTTACTAATGGGTGGAAATAATATAAACAATATTTTATCAATAGATGCACGTAATTCAGATTTTACAGAAATTCTTAAATCTGATTCGATTGTTGCTCAAAAAGTTCAAATTTCACCACGGACAGAATTAGATACACAATTAAAAATTACAGGGGAAACATTGGTGATGGGTACACTTACATCAGATTCAAGAAACGCGGAAATTTCTGGAGAATTATTATTAGGTGACACAGGTAGATTTTCCAGACTTGAAGCTAATGAATTATGGGTTAGAGATTTAAATTTAAATTGGTTATCAGTTAATGGTAGCGATAAATCTGCAACTTTAAAAATTAGTAATATTATGGATGTAACAAGAGGTAGAGTTACTGCCAGAACGGTAACTGTTGGATATACTGGTTCTGTTGCACCAAAAATAAATATAACTGAACGTATAGAAGATCCTGCAGATTCTTCATATTATTGGGATTTACAAACAGATGTGGCACACCTATCAGACATTTTATGTGGCGTGTTGAATCCATTATTAAAATCAGCGATTAACAAAGAATCAAAAACTATAAAAACTGAAACGGAAACAATAATAAGAAGTGTTGCGGCAAACAATAATGCTACAATTTCAGATTATACCAAGGCAATAAATGAAATTAAAAATCGTGTGACTCAAAAATATAATAACTTGAATTTAGAGTAATACAAAATATAATATAGATATTATTAACAACGATAAATGAATAAAAAATGAAAATAACATGCCCTTTTTGCAAAGTAAGTTATTCTATTAATAGTATAAGTAATAACATATTCAAATGTGCTGTATGTGGTCATGTTTGGCGTAAACCAATTATACGAAAAAATAGAAATTTTTTAGTTTTTTTATTATCTGTTTTGGTTTTATTATTGGCTGCTTTTTCTTTAATTGCGCTGGTTTTATGGGCACCATTAGATAAACAAGGTCCATTATTTATTCATATGAAATCAGCACATCCAGTTGATGATGTTTTAGTTGTTTCTGGTATTATTGAAAATAAATCGGAAAAATTACATGGTGTGCCAGATTTAATAGTTATTATTAAAAACGATAAAAACATAGAAGTATCATCGCAAAAATTTACACCTCCAGTACCATTATTAGGTTCTGGTGAAAAAGCAAACTTTTCAGTTCAAGTTCATAATGTGCCGACGGGTTTTGTAAAAGTTTCAGTAGAATTAAGTGATTAATAAGGAAGTTAAATATGAAAAGATTATTATTTTTATTTTCTTTATTTTTTTTGATTTGTGTTTCTGTATATGATGCAAATTCAGTAAATTTATTTTCTACCAGTACAGACTGGGAAAGTGTTACTGGTCTTCGTTATAGTCAATATGACATTTCTTTTATTCGCGATAAATCTATTGGGAATAATGGTATGGAACTTTATTTTTTGGATAGTTTTCCATGTATAGGGCAGGCAGAAACCGCACGAGTATGGATTTCTCCAAGTAAGTTTTCAGCCGAAGATAAAAAAGCTGTTATGAATATTACTTGTGTAAAACGTCCTGATCAGATTCGGTTTGCATGGCGCGAAGCGTCCAGAAATGATTCTCAGAAAAAAACAACAGGTATAATAAATTGTCAAATAACTGGGAACGGACGTGAAATAAAAATCATATTAAATGATTGTATCAAGGGAAAAAATTGGAATGAATGATACAAGAACTTTTGTTGCTAAAGAGTCAGATATTGGTCTGCGTCTGGATAAGTTTTTAGTAGATAAAATGCCGGAATTTTCACGTAGTGAGATACAAAAATTTGTTGTAAAAAAAATGCCAAACACAGGCGAAATAAAATTTTCTGATAAAATAAAATTTGATGATCAAATAAGTGTTATTATTCCAAAAAAAGAACAACAACAATCATTATTTATAAATAATAGAATTAAATTTGATCTAGATATTTTATTTGAAGATAAGGATATTATTGTTGTAAATAAACCGCGTGGTATTGCGATGTATCCGGGTGCAGGACGTGAAACGGATACATTAGTTCATCGTGTTTTATCACACACCAATTTATCTATACATGGTGGTTTAATGCGTCCGGGGGTTGTTCATCGTTTGGATAAAGATACAAGTGGGATAGTAATTTTTGCTAAATCAGATATGGCGTATAAAGCATTAACAAAAACATTTGCCAGCCATAATTTAACAAGAAAATATATTGCTTTTGTTTGGGGAATTCCGAATTGGTTAGAGGCAGATATAGTTGGTAATATTGGTCGCAGTTCCAGAAATCGCCAAAAAATGACTATTTTAAAAGTTGGTGGAAAGCCGGCTGAAACCAAAGTTGAAGCGATTAATGTTTGGTCTGATGTTGGTATTGCTAAACTTCGTTGTACTTTACTAACGGGACGAACACATCAAATACGCGTTCATTTATCTGCTCATGGTTTTCCTGTTGTATGTGATCCTGTTTATGGTCGTGGTAGTTCTCGGTTGGGTAGTGTAAAAGATCCGGAATTATTAGAATTTATAAAAACACATCATGGACAAATGTTACATGCTGAAGTTTTGGAATTAAAACATCCGATAACTGACGAATTTATAAAGTTTAAATCTAAATTACCGGATGATATGAAAGAATTACAAGAGATTTTAAGTTAGTGTATTTCTATTTCATCAACCATTGTTCTATTTACTTGATTTAATTCTATTGGTTGAAAATCTGGATCTATAATAGGTTCAGAACTATCTTCAGGTAATATTGTAATTTCTTCAGATTTTATTTCTATTTTTGATTTAATATATTCATTTTCTCTGTAAGTTTTTGCGCTATATTTTCCACGAACACTTTCTGGTAATTGTAAATAATACATTGGATTTATACCGGCAGATATTTTTATTTCGTTTGGTTTATTATTATTTTGTTTTGTAATTTGATATAATGGTTTTATAAAGTTAGTTGCTGATGTTTTTATTATTTTGGGTGTCCCGCTACCATCTAATACCATTATTTGTAAAGCACGTTCTGATATACCATTCGCTTGCAATCTCATCAGTCCATCTAATCCTCTAAACCCTGATGGGTCCGATAAAAATTCGGATACATTACGTCCGGATAACAATGCTTTTTTTGCGAGCATTGCCGCATCATATCCCATTGTGCTAATTCTTTCAGGTTCTTTATCTGTAATTGTGCGATATGCATTTGTGAATTCTGGTGAAATTGCGGGCATTGCTGCAAAACTAGCACCGGACATTGTTATATCACGAAACATTTCTGAATTATCCCACATTGCTGTTCCATAGAATTTAACTTTTTTAGCGGGCACATCAAAATATCGCATAAATGATCCAAGTGCTTTAGAATCGGATGCATTGCCTAAAAATAATATAGCGTCATATGGTACATCACCAATAGTGTCAGATTTTTTTCTATTTTCTAAAAGTTCATTTACGTATATTTTATCTGATTCTGAAATTATTTGTTTGTTAAGTATATCGGACAAGATTTCTTTTGCACGTGTATTTGCATTATTTCGTGCGTTAAACATTGCCATATTTTCAGATACATTTTTCATATTTTCCATATTTCCGGGTTTATAATAATAAAATCCGGCAACATCTAGTCCATAAATATTTGCAGCATCTAGTGCAGCATTACCCATTATATATCCAGTTTTATTATCTGGGGTTATAATCATTATTTCTTTTTTACCATCAGTAATTATATGGCGCACAATTGTTTCAACGCTTTGGGTTGGTATCAAAGACATTGTTAAAATTCCATTTCCTAAAACATTGGTATCAGAACTAAAAGATAAAACAGGTATATTTGAATTTATTTGTTGGCGCAGTATTTCAACTTCTTCTGAAAAAATTGGTCCTATAATTAAATCTGGTTTATTTAGTAATGCTGATTTTATTTGTTGAGATTTTTCTTCTGATGAACCGGATAAATCTGTAAATCTAACATTTATATCATTAGATTTACTTTGTATAAATGCCATTTGAATACTTGTTTTAATTGATTCTCCCCAATTTGATTCGGGCAACAAAACAGCAATATTTTTTGTTGTTCCGATTTCAAAAATAGGTGCATCTAAATCAGTCGCATCCCTTATTTGAACGGGTTTTACAGAGGTGCAAGAATATAAAACACCAAGTGTAAATAATATATAAAAAAAGTTTTTTAATTTATTTATAAACATTGAAAAATCCTAGTTTCAATGTAATAATAAAATAAAAGGGGTTAAAATGCAATCAGGTCTTTATATTGTTGGAACTCCAATTGGCAATTTAGGTGATATGTCAAATCGGGCAATTGAGGTATTACAAGGGGTAGATTTAATTGCCGCTGAAGACACTAGGGTGTTTGGCAAACTGGCAACTCGTTTTGATATTAAAACTAAACGTATAGCATTTCATGATCATAATGAACGTAAAATGACAGATAAGATTACAGATATGATTGCTGGTCGTCGTAGTATTGATGGTACTGCGGTTTTAGAAGGCACAATTTCAGGTGCTGCGATTGCATTAGTGTCTGATTCGGGTATGCCTACAATTAGTGATCCAGGATTTCGTTTAGTTCGTGAATGTCGCGCCCAAGGATTGGATGTTTTTGTTGTTCCGGGTCCTATTGCGGCAGTTAGTGCTTTGGCACTTTCCGGGTTTCCGACGGATAAATTTACTTTTTGTGGTTTTTTTAAGGATGAAAAATATTTACGAAACGACAATAAAATCAGACATACTTTGATATATTATGAAAGTCCTAATAGATTACGAGACACATTGGGTATTATTGCTAAAGTAATGCCAGAGCGTCGAGTTGCAATTATTCGTGAGATTACAAAAGTTCATGAAGAGACAATTATTGGTTATCCTTCAGAATTAAAAAATCGTGATAATTGGTGCGGGGAAATAGTTATTGTTGTTGAACCAGCTCCAGATATAAAAATGAGTGATGATGAAATTTCTGAAATAGTTTGTGATGTTGTATTTGAATCAACAAAATCGGCTGCGGCGCAAATAGCAGCTCGCAGTGGAATATCAAAAAAAGAAGCGTATAAAAAATTATTGGATAAAAAATGATAAAATTTATTGGCAGTTTTGAAACTGTTAAATCTTTACCACGAACACATTTTTCCGAATATGCGTTTATTGGGCGTAGTAATGTTGGTAAATCATCATTAATAAATGCGATTGCAGGCAGGGTTATCGCCAGAACTTCTAAAACTCCGGGGCGCACACAATCATTAAATCTTTTTAATTTTTATGATAAATTAACAATAATGGATTTACCAGGATATGGTTATGCAAAAGTATCAAAAACCGAGATTGAAAGATGGATGTTAAGGCTAGAAGAGTATTTATTGAATCGCGATCAGTTAAAGTTGTTATTTATTTTAATAGATTCTCGACATGAATTAAAACAATCAGATTTGGAAATTATGAATTTTTGTGATTTTAATGCTATTCGTTATCAAATTGTTTTAACAAAAATTGATAAATCAAATAAATCCAAAATTACAGAATTAAAATCAGAGATATTTTGTGTTCCTCATCCAGCTGCATCTACAGAGATATTAGAAACATCTGCAAATAAACAAACAGGTATAGAAGACATTAGGAAAATAATTGGTATTAAATAAAAAAAATATTTTTTATGCATCAGATCCCACAAAATTAACAGAAGCATTGTGGTCTTTTTTATCAGATCATGATTTTTCAAATGATGTAGTATTTTTACCAAGCAGGCGCGCAATTCGTACTGTTGAAAAATTTATAACTTTAAAATCTGGATCGGCGGTTTTATTACCAAAATTAGTTGCCCTAGGCGAAAGTCCAGATGATGAAGAAGATATGATTAACAGTGATGATGTTGTATCAAACACAGAACGTGTTTTAGTTTTAGCAAAGTTAATATCTGTTGCTGAAAACCGGTCTTTTGCATCAGTTTTGCCAGTTGCACATGATTTAATCCGAATGCAAGATTATATAGAAAATGAGCAAGGTAATAATAAACAACCGGTAAATTGGGATGCATTAATAGATGAAAAATATGCGGTTCATTTTCAAAAAAAGGCTAAATTTTTATCATTGATTGATAATGTTTTACCATCAATATTTAATAATAAAATTACAGAATCTGCTAAAAGAAATATAGATATTCGTAATTGGATTGGATATGAGTTTTCCGGTCAAGTTATTGTTTGTGGCAGTACAGCATCTGTTCCAGCAACATCAGATTTAATGACTTATATTGCATCTTTACCAAATGGAAAGATTATTTTACCAGGTAAAGTTTCTGATATAAATCCTGCAAAGATAAATATTTGTAATCCATATTATTCAGAATATAAATTTTTACAAAAAGTTGGTATAGAACCAAATGAAGTAATAGAAATTAATGTTGGTAAATCAAATATAGATTTTTTTAATAACGCATTTAATAATTCTGTAAATAATAAGTTTGAAATTCAAGATATAAGATTTACACGTATAGATTGTGCACGTGAATCAGAAGAAGCATTAGCCGTGGCAGAAATTGCAAATCGTTCAATACAAGATGGCAAATCTGTTTTAGTTATTACACCTGATTCGGCTGGTAATCAAAGATTAAAAGAAGAATTTACAAAATATAATTTATCTGCTGATTTTTCAGGTGGAATATCAGGTAGCATGACTTTACTTGGTCGTGCAATATTAAATAAAATTGAAGATTTGGATTTTGATAAAATTGAAAATTTGTTTGAATTTATTAATAGTTTTGATTTGGAATTTACAGAATCTGATTTACCAATTATTGAAAAAATCAAGGAAGTTTCAGATATTTTATTACGACATGGAATTGTTTTAGATAAATCAGATATTCAAGTTGTTATTACAGATGCTTTATCTGGTGTTAAAATTCGTAATGTATTAAATAACGATGTAAAAATAAATGTTTTGGGGACTATAGAGTCACGTATGCAAACAGCAGATGTTGTAATATTGACTGGTTTAAATGAAGGCATGTTTCCCACAATGGGATATGAAAATTCTTGGTTGCCACGTCGTATTGCAGAACAAATTGGTTTACCATCACCGCAACGCAAAATATCTTTGATGGCTTTAGATTTTATAACTTTGTCTTGTGGTCCAGAAGTTTATTGGTTGCGTTCTGAAATAGCTGGTGGATTACAAACAACTGAATCTAGATTTTTATCAAGAATAGCAGTTGCACTAAAACATACAGATTTAGAAAATAAAAAAGCTGATGATATTTTAAGTACAGTGCGTGGGTTTGATGTAATTAAGTTAAACGAATTGGATAACTTGCCTCCTAAACCACCAGCAGATAGAAGTCCTGTTTATGTAACTAAATTAGATTTATTAATACATAATCCATATGCTTTTTATGCAGATCATATTTTGGGATTAAAACCAAAAGATGATTGGTGGGAAACTGCCAGTATCAGAGATTTTGGAATATTAGTTCATGATGTTATAGAATATGTTTCTAAAAATCCGGCTGAAGCGAAAAATTTAGTTAAATTAATGGATGAAAAAGCATTGAATATATTAAAGGATTTATCAGGTGGCAGTGTGTTGTTTCATTTTTGGCACAAAAGATTTGTTGAAATGGAACCGATAATACAACAAATGTTGAAAGATTCAGCAGGTGGTCAATCAGAAATAGAATTGGAAACAAAAATTGCAGGTCGCATTGTTCGTGCACGAGCAGATCGTGTTTGGGGTGATATAGTTATGGATATAAAAACAAACACAGTCCCCAATAAAACACAATTAGAGCAGGGCAATATGCCTCAATTACCACTAGAAGCATATATGTGTGGTGCAAAAACAATTCAATTTTTACAATTGAAAAATAATGATATAAAATTGATAGAGTATTCAGATGAACAATTACAAACAATGATAGATGCATCTGTTCAAAAAATATCAGAATTATTTGGCAGATATGGGAAAGATTTTGAAGCTTATGAGTATTATGAAACAAGCAATCAAAGATATAAATCGTATGATGATCTAGCGCGTGTTAAAGATTAATTATTTTAATCTCCATTTTTTTCTTAAAGAATGTCGTAAATTATGGGATGGAACAAATGAAAGTATAATTCCACCTAACCATTTTGGGATTATTCTTCGTTGTTTATTAAATGATTGTATAAATTGTTTATATTCTTTTGTATTATTATTTTTATCAAGTGAATATATAAAATTATTATCATTAAAAAAATTCTGCAAATTTTTATTTATTCCGATTAAAGCGGCTGAAGATTTTCCATCACATTTTTTCAAATTTCCAATAGTTAAAAATGCATCAATATATGTTCCATTTATATTTTTTAATTTATCAATTAGAATCTGCATTTTTAAAATATAATTTCTTTTATGAATACAAATTAATTTTATTCCATTTTGTGCGAATAGAGATAAATGTAGTGCTGTTCCGCTAACTCCAGCAATTGTTTGTGCAGCTTTCATTAATTGTATTTGTTTTTCTAGGGATAATTGTTCTGGATAAATAATAGTAAATCCATTTTTTGCAAAAATATTTTCAATTGTTTTTTCACCAAATGTTTCATTATACCCAAGTTTTGTTCGCGATAGATAAATTTTATTCGGTAAAGATTTATCTGTTGGAACTGTTGATGCGATTTTTGCAAAAGTATCGGTGTATTTTTTATGTGCTATACCGCGCGTATAATTAAAAGATAAATCAGGAATGAGTATTTTTTTAAACCTTGTTGGTTTTGTTATAAAAAGTAATTTCTTTATACCTACAAGTTTATAAAGTTGTTTAGCAAAATTTTTTAATTCACCCCCCCGCGTCCTTGAACTACTACGAAAGTATAATTAATAAATTTTTTATCTAAAATAGGCCAAGCGCGAGAAAGCCCATCTGCTAAAAAGTGTCCAAAAAATGGATCTGCAGCCCCTAAAAGAATTACTTCTTTATCAATATAATTTGCTGATTGTTGCCCATATTTACGAATACGAACACCACGAACTTTTTGAGGGATTCCTATTTTAATATTTGGTTGATGCGGCATAATAGTCGCTTGTTCAATCTCTTGAATTTTTAATATGGATGTTGAAATTTGATGTTTAGAGAATTGCGAAAATTTCCGCCAAGTTTCAGATAGGTATTTTAAATTTATTTTCATCCAACAATTCCATTTTTTATAGTAATTATTCTATCGGCACGTTTTGCTAGATTCATATCATGTGTTACGAATAACATAGACATACGTGTTTTTTTTGCTAAAGATAATAGCAAGTCAAAAACATTTGATGCGTGTGTTGGATCAAGTGATCCTGTTGGTTCGTCTGCCAGAACAATCTCAGGTTTATTAGCAAGCGCACGTGCCACAGCAGTACGTTGTTGTTCGCCACCGGACATTTCTGCAGGTCTATGATTTGCGCGGTGTAAAATATTTGTAGCTTTTAGTAATTTTTTTGCACGAATACGCGCATCATCTTCATTCATATTATTTGCCAGCATAGGCATCATCACATTTTCAAGAGCTGTAAAATCTTCCAATAAATTATGACGTTGATAAACGAAACCGAGTTTAGTTCTGCGGATTAATGTGCGTTGATCTTCGTTCATTTTATGAACTGGAATACCGGTAATAGTAATTTGCCCCCCACTTGGTTGATCCAGCAATCCAACACATTGTATCAGGGTAGATTTACCACATCCTGATGGACCGACCAGAGCGACAATTTCACCACGCATTAATTCAAATCCTCCGCCACGTAAAATATTTAATGGTTGTCCACCTTCCATAAAAGATTTTTTAATACCAACAACTGACATAACAGTTGCTCGTTTTTTTACAGAAGATAAAGATTTTAATATTGGTGCTGCCATTTTATTCATTCCTTAAAACTTCTACTGGATCTGTTTTAGCTGCTTTCCATGCTGGGTAAAGAGTTGCCAAAAATGCTAATGCGATTGCGATAAAAGCAATTCCAAAAACATTCCAAAATTCTATTCTAGATGGTAATTCAGAAAGAAAGTATAGTTCTGATGGGAACAAATCACGACCAGTTATCCATTGAAAAAACTGTCGTATTGGTTCAATATATTTTGCAACCAAGACACCCACAATTGTTCCAATTACAGCACCAATAATTCCAATACTTGTACCGCATAAAATAAATATTTTCATCATACTATTTCGTGAAACACCAAATGTTCGCAATACTGCAATATCTCGTGATTTATCTTTAACCAGCATAACCAAGCTAGATACAATATTAAATGCTGCAACGATTACTATTAATAATAAAATTAAAAACATTACATTTGATTCAACTTGTAATGCACCGACAAAACTACGATTTAAATCACGCCAATCACGAACTACAAATCCATTTGGCAGACTATCTGATAAAGCATTGCGAACAACATCTGTTTTTTCTGAATTTTTTAAGAATAAATCTATATGCGAAACACCATCAGGGGAATTTAAAAACTTTTGCGCGGTTTCCAAGGGCATAAAGATATAACCAGAATCATATTCATACATACCTACGAAAAATGTTGTTGCGACAGGATATGATTGTATTCGTGGCATAGTTCCAAATGCTGTTGCTGTTCCACCATTTGCACTTATAAGTGTTGCATTATTATTTATAGTAAGGCGCAACATTCTTGCCAATGGGGCACCCATTATTAATTGTCCACTTTGAATTTTTGAAAGGGGTGTTCCATAAATTTTTGTACCTTTTTGAAATTTGCGTTCTAAATCGTTCATTCTAATACCACGAACCATTGTTCCAGAATTTTTACCATTTGCAGATACCATTGCTTGTCCTTCTAGAACAGGGATAATATTGTTAGTATTTTCTATAACAATTTTATTTGATTTTATTTTTTCAATTAAGTAATCAAAATCTTTAATTGCACCATCTTGGTGATAAACAACAACATGTCCATTCATACCAACAATACGTGAAAGCAGGGTATCATGAAAACCACCCATAACAGACATAACAACAATAAGTGTTGCAACCCCCAGTGCAATACCCAGTAATGATACCCATGAAATAACACTACCGAATCCACGTCCGCGTGCGCGTAAATATCTAAATGCAATTTTCTTTTCCAAACGACTAAACATTTTAACCTACCAATTTTTTATACCATTTTTTACAGCATTTTTAACAGTTTCTGGGAGAGTTTTGTACCCGGTAAATAAAAATACGATAATAAAAGTTAATCGTTCAAGTGATGATATTCGTATCAAATTATAAACCACATCACTTATAAGATTACTAATAATGATTGCTATAAAAAGAGAAATTATAGTTTTTATACATATTTTTATCCATTTTAGCACTTTCATTATTTGTCCTTTTATTCATCTAAATACTCACGCAGTTTATCACCGGAAAGTTCTGTGGCGTCATCTGCATTATCTGGTTCTACGATTGAAATAATACGTGGGCTCATAAATATCACCAATTCTGCAAATGGGTTTATTAATGTTTCAGGTCCAGTTACAAAACTATGTGTGGGTATTCCAATAATAACATAGTTATCCCCAAGAGTTGTTGGTGCGTTAAAACTAGCCAATTCTCCATTTGTTGTACGTAATGCAATTTTTGCATCTAGTTTAGTCATATCTGCATATTTACCATATTTACCAGTTGCACCAATTATTAAATCTGTTTCTAATCTTTCTTCACGAGAACATTGTCCAATATCAAATCTACTTTGCCAGCCATTTGGTATTACAAATGTTCCTTGGGAAATTAACACTACATTTGATTGTTGTGCTAAAAACGATTGCAATGTTTTTGTATTTATTTCAGGTGATACAACCAACAATCTTCCGACTACCCCAGGGATTGACATTCTGATATTTTTTTCACCAAACGCAGGTAGCATATTCATCCAAACAATTGGATTGTCAGTACGTGGATATACACGATAAATATCCATATCCCAAGCAATCAAGAATTTTTTATTTCCAATATCAGCAATTATATCTCGAACTTTTTTTTCTGTTTGATAATTACCTTCAAACACCAAAGTTTTATCTTTCCAGTTGGTCATTAAATTACGCAAGTTATAACCATGCATTGCGTCAATTAAAGCCATAATTACATATTCATCCTTTGGCATTTTCATCAGCCATTTTCCACGACTAGAAATACGAATTTCTTTTGTATCATCGTCATACGTATAATAGGTTTTACCTAGTTTACAAATAAGCTCAACAGCATCTTCTAGTGTTCCAGATTTTATTTCCCCGCTAATTAAATCGGGTAATTTTTCGCTAGCAACGATTTTGATTTTAGTACCAATTAGTAATTTTTCTAAAACCTCAGGGACGCTTTTTTTCTTAAAAGAAAAATCTTCTACTACAAAATTAGGTAAATCATCACCTTTATTTAATCGCACAATTTCTACAGGATTTGATGGTAAAACAGATAGTAAATTATGATTATCCCAATCAACTTTACAACGTTTTGGTAAATCTATAGCAAATCTACGTGCAGTATCAGTTGTTAATGCGGCTTTGCGTGGGAAAATAGGGACAGAATATTCATCTATTACTATATTTTCAATAACTTGTATTTCATCAAATTGCTCTGTGTCTTGTCTAAATTGGCATGCGCTAATAAAAAACAATGAACAAAACACAAAGAGTATATATATTTTTTTCATTTTATGTCCTTTATATATTCATAACACGTTGAAATTCTTCAAGAGTCATTTCATGCACAGGTTTATTACTGGGTGTGACTAAATCTTTAACACCTTGAAATTCGGATTGATATTTTTTTATCAGGGCTTTTAGTTTAGCATCACTAGGCTTTAATTTTTCACCATATGCATTTAGCATTTCCAGAACATCTGCCTCAAAAAATCGTCCTGTATAATTTTCGGCTGCTATACCACCTTTTTGAGTACGTATTGCAGCGGACAATGTTTTTAAAGCCTCGTAAAAACCGGCTATACGAATATATCTTTCTTCAGCGGTCATTTTTTGCTCCTTCCTGTACTTACATTATAGAATTAAAAAGCCAGTTTTCGCAAGTGTAAAAGGATGATTTATTATTAATTAAATGTATTTAGGAAATTTATATTGTAAAAAAATTAATTTTTCAGTTATAATTAAAAATATGAAGAAAAGTTTTATTCTTATTATTTTATCAATTGTGTTTTTAACAGGGTGTTCATCTGCTAATCGTGGTTCTATTGATGATGCGACAATTTTAAATTGGGAAAACGATATGGTTACAACAGAACAATTTGTTCGTGATCATAAAAGTTGTCTTGGTATAAAAAAGCCTTCACATATGCCACGTTCCAGATTGGCAAAATTAATCAGCCCAAATCAATCTAGTTTGATGCCCGATTGGGATGGTTTGTGGGTAACTTTTCAATCAAATGAAAATTCGGATATTGGACAACGTGCTTTAATGTCTGTTCCCCCAAATTCCAGCGCTCGTTCAATTGGCGCATATCGTAAATGTATGATGCGTCGTGGTTATTTATTACGAGCAAGTTAAAAAACATTTAATTTTTTTCATTCTTTCTCTTTTTTACTTTTATGATATAATCTAAATATTATGAAGAATAAGTTTTTATTTTGGTTAATGTTTTGCATTGCGATTTTGCTTGCGATTTATATAGCAGTGCGTATTAGCATGGTATCAATGGGGATTGGTGGTATATTATCAGATGTAAAAAAAGTTTCGGTTTATTCTGATAATGGTAAAGCATCAGATTTAATTACAAGATTGGGAATAGATCATACAGATAAACATATTGATTTAAATGATGTTTTAGCTCGTGTTGCATCAGATCCAGATATTGCAAATGTTGCTGTTCGTCGTTTACCAAATGGCGAAATTAAAATTCGTGCAGATATGCGTGTTATTGTTGCTAGTTGGACTGATGGTGAAAATTATTATCCTTTGGATGATACAGGTGCACCAATTAATAAACCATCATCCACAAGACCGGAAAATACACTAGTTTTTTCTGGGCAAGTTCCACAAGATTTATCAAAAACGATAAAAATAGTAAAACACACTCCTAATCTTTTTTATTCTATTGATAGAATGGAGTTTATAGAAGACAGACGTTGGGATATTTTTTTATTAAACGGTATGAAGATTATGCTGCCCGAAGAAAATTTTGAACAAGCGATAACAAAAATAGATAATATGAATAAGCAAAATATGATTTTAGATAGGCAAATAAAATTATTAGATATGCGTGATTTATCACGTCCATTGGTAAAATTATAAATTTAATAAACATGAACTTAACCGAGGGTTCTTTTTTATGTTTAGATATAGGCTCCAGCGGAGTTCATGCTGTCGCCACAAGGGTTTGTTTTGGACGGATTAAAACATCTGCAAGTGCATATACAGAATCTAGTGATTTAGCATATGCTATAAAAACAGCGGTTGATAGTCTTGAAGAACAAATTGGCACAAGATTTGATAAAGCATTTGTTACGGGGAATTTTGGTCAGATTGAATCAAAAATTGTTTCAAAAAAAAGTATATGGTCTGCAGAACATAAAATTACACAAAACGATATTTTAGAGCAAATTTTTGATTTTTTCCAAGGTGAAAACTCAGTTCTTCATATAATTCCTTTACGTTATGATTTAGGTGGTTTTCATAACATTTCAAATCCACTTGGACATACTGATAGGGCATTACATTCTGTATTTAATGTGATAGCATATAATTCTCAAGATTTATCTTATATAAAATCTGTATTACATTCGGCACATCTTAGATCTGGTGGTTTTTTTGATCCTATGTTTTTATTGGGGTCAACTGCACGATTGGCATCAGAAAATTCAATATTCATAGATTTTGGTGCAGAATTTACAAGTGTATCTTTATGGACAGCACGTGGTCCGATATTAATTAATAAAATACCAATTGGCGGGGCTGATATAACCAAATCAGTTGCACAGGCTTTTAATTTACCGATATCCGAAGCAGAAAGGTTAAAAGTTTCCAGCATGAGTTTAATACAAACAGATATGGACAGGTTTACTCCGGCGGATGCAAAATATGATATAACCAGATTTGATTTGAATGAAATTACAGAAAGTATTTTTTCTGAGATTTTAAGTCAAGTTCAAGAAATACTTATTCCAGTAATTGAAAAGTATAATCCGATTAAAATTTATATAAGCGGCGGCGGGTCTGGAATTATGGGACTGGATGATGTTTTAGAAAAAGAATTTAATATACCGGTTGAAAATTTGGGCGCATTTGGAATTGTTAATTCATTTGCAGAATTTATTTGGAATTCTGAATCATCACGGGTTAAAGCATACTTGGAACGTAGAAAAAAATGGGATAAATTTTTTGGATTTTTAACCGCGCCTTTAAGATGGAGGATTTTTTCGCGCCGGAAAAAATTTATTCCAATTATGCCCAGCACTTTGGTTTGGGATATGCGAAATTTAGATACTTATACTATGTTTGAATCTGCGGGCATAGATATGATTCATGTTGATATAATGGATGGCTTTTATGTTGATAATATTGCCAGTGGTATTGATGAACTTCGTTTTATTCGTTCTCGGACTAAATCACATTTACATGTTCATTTAATGACGGAAAATCCAGTTAATTGGGCGACCGAGGCTATTGCGGGTGGGGCAGATACTATTATTGTTTCATCTGGTACAAATGGTGTAAGACGTGCATTAAATAAAATACGTGCAGCGGGTAAACGTGGGGGTGTTGCTTTACATCCAAATACTGATTTAGAAGTTATTGCTCCGATATTACGAAATATTGATGAGGTTATGATAATGTCTGTTATTCCAGGAAAATCGGGGCAAGTTTTTATAGAAGAATCAATATCAAAAATTGCTTCTTTAAATAATACTAGACGCAAGCATGGATTAAAGTTTAAAATAAGTGTTGACGGCGGAATAAATCCGGAAACCGCGAAAAAATGTTGGGTCGCAGGTGCAGATTTTCTGGTTGCTGGCAGTTTTCTAAAAAAAGCCCCAGATTTTGCAGCCGCTGTTCAAGAACTTTTAGAGAAAAAGTGAAAATCTATTTTTTACTTTTTTCTCTTTATATTGTTATATTTTTATGATAGAATATTGACAAGAATGGTGGGAGTTATGAGAATAAACAAAGCAATAATTATCAGTTTAATGATACCTTTGGTATCAGGAATTTACACTGTACCGGCGAGGGCTATTGGTATGGCGACTTTATCACGTCCCAGCGCGACAAGCCGATTACCAACGGCACGTCCAAACACAATGCAAATAGCACCTGTAATTAATACCAAGCCTTCTGCGGATGCTGGTTTGGTGGCAACATGTGCAAATCCATTACCTGAACGTTTGGCATCAGGTCGTTGTATTGATAGATATGAATCATGTTTGCGCCAAGATAACGTGTGCGGTGAACATTTTGAACTTTGTTATAACTTAAAACAATTTAATAAATCTCGTATTATGTGCCAAGAATTTTTGGCTCAATGTCCTGCTGAAGCGATCAAGGCTTTGTTTGGAAATTCTGTAACAACATCAGATGATATGGCGGCTGCAAATCGCACAATGTGTGATGGTGAATCTGTTTTAACCAAAAGAACATTTACACCGGCATTAGGTGATATTGCTGTTGCTACAGAGAGTAGAATTGATTTAGCAATAAAAGATGGTAAAAATTGGGCGGCTGCAAATAGTGTTAAAACCTGTAATAAGGCTGCAGATGCTTGTATTCAAAATGCTTGTAAAGGTGCACCGCATAAATGTATATCTTTAACTGGATTTTCAGATATAGATGCATCTGAAATGGTTAATATTGCAACATCTGGCGAAACTACGCTTCGTTTAAATCCAGATATGTTGGAAACTTGGATTTATAATATGGGTTGGGATGATAGCAATGTTAAAAATTATATCAAAGAACAATGTCGTGATACTATTGGTACTAATGAATGGTGTTTTATGGTTACAAATGGTAAACCTGCCAAAGAAGTTGATTTAACAGATAGTTTTAATATTCAGGAAGTATACCAAGATATTATGTATAATGGTGTTGGTGCGCGTTGGAAAATGGCACAATCTAAAATAAAAGAATGGGCGGCATTAGCAGCAAAAAATTCTGTAGAGCAATGTAAAAATGCTATAACAGATTGTGCAGTTAATGCATGTGGTGAAGGGTCGCGTGCCCGTTGTTATGGGTTGGCTAAAGTTGGAAATACGGTAAGTATAAAAAATAAAGCCGCGCATGATATTACAGGGCAATGTAAGAATTTAATTGAAAATAATCAATATTGTAAAGATGTATTTCGTAATAAAGATTCAGGTTCAGATGGTGATGTTTGGGATGCGGTTTGGACAAATGATTCAATTGGCGCTATTGTTGGTTTGGATACAGATTTACAAAAAGCATTTAATGAACAAGCAGTTGCTGGTATGCGCACCAGTTGTCAAGCACAAGTTGAAAAGTGTGTAGAAGACGAATGCGGAAATGATTTTTCACGTTGCTTTATTACTAGTTCTGCGGCGATAGGCAGAATCGCCAACAATAATACTACTAATAATTTGACTATTGAAAAAGGTTTTATTAATAAATCAAAAGGTTTACCTTCGACAGGTTCATTTGTTGGTGGTTTTGATACAGAAATGGCACGTGATTTATGTATGTTAAAGGTTAAAAAATTCACAGATTGTATAGATTATTTTGATGTTCAATATGCAAGAAATAGTAAAGGTACAAGTGCTGACTCTTGGGGAACATCTAACAATGTTCGTAATGCATGGTTAGATGCTACGTCAAATAACGAAACTTCGGACAATATTTGTCGTGTGTCTGAAACTTATTTTGATAAAGTAGATAATGCGGGTAATGTGATTGATCCGACAGTAAAGATATCAACAAAGATAAAAATTTGTGCGACACAAGAACAAAGTATCTTTGATGGATTATTAGCAGATATTGGTAAACGTGCAAATTCCGTATTAGAACGCGAAGCCAATGATATCAAAAATGCTTGTGAAAATAGCAATATCAAGGGTTCCACCAGCAAAGATTATATTTGGGCATCTCTTTCCGATATAGAATCGTTAGATAATGAATATGAAGGATTGAATAAGGTTACAGCAACTAATAACCCATTTGATGGCTTTTGTGCTGTTAAAGTAACAATGCGTTCTAATAATGCTAAAGTACAAGAAGTATTGAAAGAAAATGAAAATTCTGTGCGGTATTATCCCAAAGGCACAACTATGCAATGTTTAGGTTTAACAACGGAACAACTAGAAAAAATAGAACGTAAGATAGCAGAAGAAATAGAATTTTGTAAGGATGGTAAAACTCCATCAACTCATAATTGTTCAGAAAAATTAACCGGACTTCAAAAAACATTACGAATTGGTGGTGCAACATTGGGTAGTTTGGTTATCGGTGGTCTGGGTGGTGTAATGGCAGGAAATGCGATACAAAACGCAACTAGAGGATATTCAACTAATATTAATGCAGATAAAATAACTTTATATAACAAGTGTCATCAATGTATAGAACAAAAAGGTAAGAATTATAGTACACAAAATCCTTGTCAGGAATGTGATTATATTGATAATACCAAAACACCTAATTGTGATCCAGTCGGAAGTAAAGCATTAAAACTTTGTCAAAGTACATATAATGATATTAATACTAATTATACATCAAAAACAAAAAATCCAAAAAATCATTTATTAAATTTTGATACCAAAGGTGCTCATATCGGTGCTATTACTACTGGTGTTGTAAGTGCTGTTGCTGGTGGAATGATTGCTGGAAATGCTATTAATCAAAAAGAAGCCCAAGCACTAGAAGAAGCTCGTCAAAAAGCCATAGAAGACTTTAATAAACAAACAGATATAAATTGTTATATCGGTGGCAGAAAAGTCGCATCCTATGGTCAAGAAATGGTAATTAAATAAAAAAACCGGCATTTGCCGGTTTTTACTTATTAAACCATTTTTTTAAATCATCGTATGCAAGTGTAATTTTAGTAAATTCAGAAGTCGCTATATTTTTATTTTTCGCTGTATCTGGATGATATTTTTTTGCTAAAACTCTATATTTTGCAGTAATTTCACACCAATTAGTTGTTGGGGGCAATCCAAAAACTTTTAACGCATTTGATATCACCGCAGGTATGCGAACAGGGCGATGCATTGCCGAATCAAACATACTGCGATCATTTAAAAAATTACGTAGAAAATTTATATACTCTGTATTTTTTGCGGCTTGAATTTCACGATCTTTATCTGAAATTCCAAATGTTTCTCGTTCCCAATCTTGATTAACTTCATCATAAGTCATGCCTTCGTAATAATTCCAATTTTTATTATATTCAGCCGCATGTTCTTTACAAAACCAATAATATTCTTTTAATTCACGCGATTTTGGCGCGCGGCAAATACCTGCTTTGGTACAACCTTTGAAATCACATTTTTTTATCATTTTGTATTTTTCTTGGCCATAGGATGATGTGTAAAAACAGCTTCTTTTAATTTATCTGGCATTATATGGGTATAAATTTGTGTTGTTGCAATATCTTCATGCCCCAACATTGTTTGAATCGCACGTAAATTTGCACCATTTGCTAATAAATGTGATGCAAAAGAATGTCGTAAAATATGCGGACTCACACGATCCGGAGAAATACCTGATAATACAGCACATTTTTTCAAGATTTTATAAAAACCATCACGTGTTATATATCCAGTTTTTGACGCAGATGGAAAAACATACTTGGAATTTACATCCCCGCGCACTTTTAACCATTTTGCCAACGCTTCTTGGGCACCATCGTGTATCGGAACAATTCGTTCTTTGGCGCCTTTACCATGTATTAATAATCTATCACCTAAAATTGCCGTCATTGGTAATCCGCATAATTCAGATACACGCAAACCTGATGCGTATAATAATTCTAACATTGCCCGTAATCGCACAGAATTCCTGGTATCACCAGCATTTGAAATTAATAATTCTACTTCTTGTTCAGTTAAAAATTTTGGTAGTTTTTTTTGTCTTTTTGGTAATTCTAAACCTTCTGTTGGATTTTCAGTTATTATTTTTTCCGATATTAAAAACTTATAAAATCCACGTAATGCGCTGGCTTTTCTGGCAATAGATGTTGCTGTTCCCGATAATCTGGATAAATACTTTTGTAATTGATTTTTATTTGCAGTTGTTAAATTCCCAATATCTTCTGCCGCCATACGTAAATCACGTCCGTATGCTTCTAATGTTTTAATACTGCGTCCTTTTTCAGCCGTCATCATTTCTAAAAAAATTTCAATATGATTCATTGTAAAACAACTTCTGATACATTACTAACAGGTGGAAATGAAATTATCATCAAAACCAGTAATATCAAAATCAAAGATATCCATATCCATTTTTTTAAATTAGTTTTTTTATTTTTTTTCATTTTATATTGCCTCAAACGATACTATCCACATTGCTGCAAATGTAGTTATAATCAGTGGCGGTAATCCCGCCGCCAGAATTGTTGGTAATGCCCCACTGGCACCCAATGCACTAAATACATTCATAACAAAGTATAATATAAAACATACCATAATTCCCATGCTAAATTTCATACCAAAAGAAAAATTCCTACGTTCACGTGTTTGTGAAAAAGCAGTCCCAAGAGTCGTCATCGCAATTAAAGTTAATGGTAAAAATAACAATGTCCAAAATTGAATTAAATGTGCCCGAACGGGTAATCCCATTTGTTGCATATTTCTTATCATTCTTGGTAATTGCCAAAATGATATTTGATCAGGTTTTAAATGTTTTTCCAGAAAGTTTTTAGGCGTTGCTTTGGATGCATGCGACCAATCTATAGTTTCTGTTGGTATGCCATCTGACCCAAATACAGTTGCTGATTTTGTGGAAATCTTACCATCAGATAATACAAGTTTTTTTGTTTCAACTCTTTGCAAAAACCTTGCATTTGCATCTTGTAATAAAACAAATACATCTGAAAAAATAACATTACCATCTTTTGCCTGTTTAACACCTTTGGCACGCATAATAAAAGATCCATCATCATTAGATTCCCGAATCCATATTGCATTATCAGAAAGGTTAAAATTTTTAATATTTATATTAATTGCATTTTTTTTAACAGTATATGGATTTACAATACATGTTGTAAAAATTCCAATAATAAAAGCAGTAATTAAAAAAGGTTTCATCTTTTGCCATGGTGATATCCCAGCCCCAGAAATAATTACCGATTCGGAAGATTTTGTTAAATTATAAGATGTAAGTAATGTTCCCATAAATACAGCTATGGGTAAAAATAATGGGATATATTCCAATAAGTTAAAAAAAGCAACATTTGCCGCCATCAGCGAACTTGCCTCGCGGGGTAGTTTTTCTACAAAGGTTATAGCAAATATAATGCCGGAAATAATTAATAAAACTAATCCCAAACTGGCTAAAAATCGCTTGGCCAGAAATGTTGTTAAAATTTTTGGCTTTATTCTCATGATTTTTTAATTATAATCTGCATCAAAAGGAAAATCTATGGAAAAAAAGCCAATATCAAAACAAGGATTCGAAGCACTTAATGCTGAATTAAAACATTTACGCGAAGTTGAGCGCCCAGAAATTATAAAAGTTATTCAATGGGCCAGATCACTAGGTGATTTATCCGAGAACGCTGATTATACCGGAGCCAAGGAAAAACAAAGAATTATAGATTCAAGAATTAAATTCTTAGAAAATTATATCAAAGATGCAAATGTTATAGATATAGATTCTTTATCTGGAAATCGTATCACATTTGGTGCATCAGTTGTCGCCGAAGATTCCGATGGTAATTTAATGCAATGTAAAATTTTATCTGATGTAGAAGCAGATGGAAAAACAATTATAGCCTGCACCAGTCCTGTCGGGCGCTCGTTCATAGGAAAATGTGTTGGGGATATCTGCACAGTTCAAACCCCCAGCGGTGAAAAAGAATACGAAATAATAGAGGTAAAATTTAAATAAAATGCCGATTAGAATATTGCCCGATTTTTTAATTAATCAAATTGCCGCTGGTGAAGTAGTAGAACGTCCCGCCAGTGTGGTAAAAGAATTAATTGAAAATGCGATTGATGCAGGTTCAGACCAGATAGTTATTGATGTTATTGATGGCGGCAGAACTCTGATTTCAGTTATAGATAATGGACGTGGTATGCATCGTGATGATTTAGCAAATAGTATAAAACGTCATGCAACTAGTAAACTTCCATCAGATAATTTATTAAATATTAATTTTATGGGTTTTCGGGGCGAAGCTTTACCATCTATTGCCAGTGTCAGCGATATGACAATTGATACAAATGGTTTGCAATTAAATGCCACAACGGGCGAAATTAAACCAAGTTCTTGGGAATCTGGTACACGTATTCGTATAGAAAATTTATTTGCAAGAATTCCAGCAAGATTAAAATTCTTACGCAGTGATCGTGGAGAAATGATGGCGATAGTAGAAGTTGTAAAACGTTTAGCAATGGCGCGTACAGATATTGGTTTTACATTAAATAATAAATGGCGTTTTCCAAAAGGACAATCATTGATTGAACGAATCGTGGCTGTTATGGGCGACGAAGTTAAAAATCGTATGTTAAAAATTGAACGTGAAAATAATGGCTTGAAACTTTCTGGATGGATATCTGAACCCACATTACGCAGGGCTTCATCAGTTGATCAATATTTATTTGTAAATGGCAGACCTGTTAAAGATCGTGTTTTAATCGGCGCATTACGCGCTGCATATATGGATGTTATGAATGCACGCGAATTTCCATTATGTGCTTTATATTTGGATATGCCTGTATCCGAAGTAGATGTAAATGTTTCTCCGTCTAAAACCGAAGTTCATTTTCTAGAGCCAGCACGCATTCGTGGTTTTATAATAAAAACTATTCGTGATGCATTGGCTATCCCAATGACTGGATTTGCGGCCAAGAAAAATATCCCGACTTCAATGCCAGATTATCAACCACAAAATGTGTTTAATAATAACAATTTTTTTCTTATCCACGAGCAAGAAATTATACAACCAAATACAAATACCAAAGAAAATGAGGTTATTAACAATCAATCTGTATTTTTGCCTTTGGGGCAAGTAATTGGTCAAATTAGTAATAAATATATTTTATCGCAAAATGAAAACGGATTGGTAATAACCGATCAACATGCCGCACACGAAAGAATTATTTATGAACAATTACGAACTCATAAAATCAAAGTTCAAAATTTATTAGTTCCGATAGTTATTAAATTAAAACCCGAAGAAGTTTTAGCAGTCTTGGAAGTCGCAAGTGAATTAAAAGAATCTGGACTAGATATTGCTGAGTTTGGCGAGGATTCTATATCAATTAATGAAAAACCAGCAGATTGGGATTTGGATTGGGCAGGTTTGTTAAAAGATATAGCGTTTGAAGTTTTATCAAATGGGCATTCATCACAATTACATGAAAAATTACATTTAAAATTAGCAAATTATGCATGTCATCATTCTGTCAGGGCGGGGCAAAAGTTAACCTTGGAATCAATGAACGCATTATTGCGTGATGTTGAAAAAACCGAAAGAGGTGGCGAATGCAATCATGGTCGCCCAGTTTATAAAATTATTCCTTTTACTGAATTAGACGCTTGGTTTGAAAGAATTTAATAATAGTCAGATTTTCTATTTACAAAAGTTTAATTTTTTACTATAAATAACTCATAAACCAAGGAGAAAATATTATGAATACAGATGTTGTAAATACAGCGCCAAAAAATGATGTTTGGGGTTTAGTTATTTATTGTGCGATTATTTTCGCTATAATTTATTTCTTGATGATTTTACCAAACAAACGTCGTATGAAAGAATATCAAAAAATGTTAGATAGTTTAAAAGTTGGTAATCGTGTTTTAGCGGCAGGAATTTATGGAACAATTAAAAAAATCAATGAAAAGACCATAGATTTAGAAGTCGCCAAAGGTGTGGTTATAGAAGTATCTAAAAATGCGGTTGCAAATATAGAACAATAAATTTTAAACCAAGGTTTTATATTATGTTGAAAAGAATTGTAATAACACTAGTTGCTGTATTTGGCGTATTGTTGGCTGTGCCAACAATTTTTCCAAGTTCGGCGAAATATTTTCCATCATGGATTCAACCAATATCTTTGGGATTGGATTTAAAGGGCGGGGCGCAATTATTATTAGAAGTTGATACTGATACTATGATGCGTGAAAAATCAGTTCAATTATATGATGGCGCACGTGCTGCACTTATTAATCGTGATAAAGGTGTTATTCGTTTTTCAAATTTACGAAATATAAATGACAAGGTATCTTTTGTTGTTCGTGATTCAAATGATGTTTCCAAAGCACGTGGTCGTTTACGCAGTGAGCTAGGGGATAATGTTGATATAAGTGTAAATGGTAAAGTAATAACTTTATCTTATTCAGAAAAACAAATTGCAAAAATTATAGAAGATGCATTATCACGCAGTATTGAAATTGTTCGTCGTCGTATTGATGCATTAGGAACAAAGGAACCATCAATTCAATCACAGGGTGGAAAATATATTTTAGTTCAATTACCAGGTGTTGATAATCCTGAACGTATAAAAGAATTAATTGGTCAAACCGCCAAGATGACATTTCATTTAGTAAATGAAGATATTACTGCGGAACAAATTGCACGTGGACATGCCCCCAGTGGAACAGAATTTTTACCATTGATGGACATGCCAAATCAAATTATTCCGGTTTATTCTCGTATAGAAATCTCGGGCGAATCATTAACTGATTCTCAGGCAGATTTAGATCAAAATAATATGCCAGTTGTTACAACTGTTTTTGACTCAACTGGTGCACGTAAATTTGCACGTTTAACAACAGAAAATGTTGGCAGAAGATTTGCAATTGTTTTGGATGGCAAGGTTTTATCTGCCCCAAGCATACGCGAGCCTATCCCAGGTGGTCGTGGTCAAATTTCTGGTGGATTTACATTACAAGAAGCAAAAGATTTAGCAGTATTATTACGTAGCGGTGCATTACCCGCACCACTTCGAGTTATCGAGGAACGTTCAGTTGGTGCAAGTTTGGGTGCAGATACAATTGAACATGGTAAAAGGGGTGCTTTAATAGGTGTTATATTTGTTATGATATTTATGTTATTAGTTTATCGTGAATTTGGATTAATTGCAGATATAGCTTTATTAGTAAACTTGTGTATGATTATTGGTATTTCAGCATTGCTGGGCGCAACATTAACTTTACCAGGAATTGCTGGTATTGCATTAACGCTTGGTATGGCGGTTGATGCGAATGTGCTTCCGTTTGAGCGAATGCGTGATGAAGTGCGTGCCGGCAGTAGTTCATTGCATGCTGTAAGTGCTGGATTTGATCGTGCAATGAAAACTGTTTTGGATGCAAATATAACCACATTGATTTGTGCGCTGGTGTTATTTCAATTTGGCGCGGGACCAATACGTGGTTTTGCAGTAACTTTATCAATAGGTGTTCTTACAACATTATTTACCTGTGTTTCTTTATCACGCATGATGATAGAAATCTATATGGGTGGAAAAAACAAACGTATAAGTTTTATTAGTCAAAAGAAAGGAAATTAAAATGACCCTGCATTTTATGAAATATAGAAAATTGTCGTATTGGATTTCAGCCGCATTGGTTGTTTTATCAATAATTTCGCTTGCTGTTAAAGGGCTTAATTATGGTATTGATTTTGCTGGCGGAATTGCGATGGAAGTTAAACCAATTTCTGCAGATTATACTTTGGATAAAATGCGTAGTGATTTGGCTGATTTTAAGCCAGAATTACAAGAAGATACCAAAGGTAATGTTTTAGTACGCATAGGTCTTGAAAAAGACGCAACAGAAGATCAACAAAAC
The DNA here is from genome assembly GCA_050943575.1 of Alphaproteobacteria bacterium. GTDB lineage: Bacteria > Pseudomonadota > Alphaproteobacteria > Rs-D84 > Rs-D84 > WRCA01. The sequence continues at coordinate 32,611 of JBMNPL010000002.1, read as the reverse complement.
AAAGCGGTTGCAGATATAAAGAATATTTTTGGTGATCGTGTTACTTATAATCAAGTTCAAATTGTTGGTCCAAAAATAGGTGGCGAATTAATTCAAGGTGGCGTACTAGCTATATTATTTTCATTTATTTTGATGAGTATTTATATATGGATTAGGTACAAGGGCGGGTATGCAATTGGATCTTTGGTTTCATTAGTTTTGGACTTTATTTTAATATTCGGATTTTTCAGTATTATGGGGCTTGAATTTAATCAAACTGCGATTGCTGTTATTTTAATAGGTATAGGTTATTCAATAAATGATAAGGTTGTTAATTACGACAGAATAGAAGAAAATGCGAAACGTTATCATAAAATGCCACAAGATGAATTGATAGATCTTTCTATTAATGAAATGATGTTAAGGACAATTTTAACATGTATAACAACATTATTATCAATGATTGCATTATATTTCTTTGCAGGTGAAGTTTTACGGGAATTTGCTTTGGCGATGATTTTCTGTGTAATTATGGGAACCATAACTTCAATTTATATTTCTAATGTTGTTCTTTATCATTTTGATTTAAGAAAGGATAATTAATAATAAAAAGGTAGGGGAAAAATATGAGAAAATTATTTTTAATATTTGTTTTTTCTTTCTTACCATTTATTACATTGGCTGCTGATTTATTTGATGCAGAAACACCGGTTATAGAAGGTGTTAAAGTACATGAAACATCTGCCTTTTTTGCGGAAGTTTTTCAAAAATTATCAGATATAAATTTTGCTGGTAAAGATGTTAGGGTAGCAATAGAGTCTTTGGAAAGATTATCTCCAAAAATTAAAATTGCGGCCACTGATCATCGTATAATAATTGTTCATGATAGTGATATTATTGGCAATTGGCCACGTCCTTTGGATAATGACTGGAAAGGATTGGGGGACATAACGACGGCTTTATTATTAAAAATTCGTGCATCAGATCCAGTGATTGCATCGCAATCGGGGGATATTTTGGGATTGATGGCGGTTAATTCAATTATACATTCTTTGGATCAGTATGGACGTTATATTGCATCAATATACGAAGAAGATGGTAAGGTTTTAACCAGTGCTGGCATTCAGGGTAAACGCGACAAGATTGGCAATTGGCGCATAGAAGGCGTGGTCAAAGGCTCCCAAGCAGATGATGCTGGAATAAACGAAGGCGATTTAATAGTTGGCATTAATGGTAAAGATGTAAAAACATTATCTGATGCGGAATTAGCCGCTGCGTTTGGGGGATTAAATTCAGGGACATTAAAATTAAGTGTGGCAACACCAACAGGAACAAAAAAAATAGTTTTGCGTCGTGCAAGTATTGTTATGACAGATGCCGATATTGTATGGAGGCAAAGTACTTCGGATAAACAACAAGAATTTAAAATTCTTGAAATTATAATTTATAATGTATCTGAAAATGCGGTTGCCATAGTAAATGAAGCATTGAATAAATATTCAGACGCAACAGGAATAGTTCTGGATATGCGTGCAGCACGCGGCGGTGATGAACGCGCAGCAGCAAAATTGGCAGGATTATTTCTAGGTGCGGTACCAATAATGCATATTGAAGAAACAGCAGGGGAAAAACTAGAAGTAATTCCAGGTGGTGATGCTATAACAAATGCACCAGTTGTGGTGCTTGTATCAAATCAAACCCAAGGGTCAGCCGAAGCGATAGCCTTGGCATTTAATGACAATTCACGCGGTGTATTGGTTGGAACACCAACTGCTGGTAAAGCAAAATTAATTACAAAAATTGAATTATCAAATGGTGCAACTATTGAACTGGGAAACAGACATATTAAAAGCGGGCAGGGTGTATTAATTGATAAACGTGGTGTTTTTCCATTAGTTTGTTTATCTAATATTAGAAATAAAAGTCAAGAAGATGCTTTTTTTGTAAATGTTATTAATGGTGATTTTAATGCTCAAAATTTTAATTCAGATTTATCCATAGATTCAGATAAAATCAGAAAAGGTTGTCCGAATATAAAATCTGGTGAGGACGAAGATGCCGCCGCGTTAGCAGTATCCACAAAAATTCTAACAGATAATAATGTATACAAAAAATTACTAGAAAATGTTTCTGAATAAAAACAATCAAATTAAATGGAAATCTGTTATTTGGGCAACATGTATTGTAATTGCCCTTTGTTTTCTTGGTGTATTTTGGTTTGATGTTCCATTATTTATTTTTATGCGCAGGTTTAATGGTGTTATTGCAAGTTTTGTTGATAATGTATTTTCGCTTAAAATATGGTTAATAGTTTTAGGTATCGCATTGGCAATAGTTTATATATTGAATATTAAAAATGGTATTAAACAAATATCTGGTTTGAAAAAATATTTTCCTTATGATTTATGGAAAAATAGAAAAAAGATTTTTCATAACGAATTATTATTTACTTTATTTTCTATTTTTTGTTCTGTGTTATTGGCAGGATTTATAGGTTGGATTCTTAAAATTGTCATAGGGCGCATGCGTCCAATATTTTTAGAAGCGTTGGGATTGACGGGATTTTATCCATTTACAACAGAGTGGGCATTTAATTCTATGCCATCTGGGCATACAGTTGCATCTTTTGCTGGATTGGTAATGATTGGTTTAATATATCCTAAATGTAAATGGCTAACTTGGACTTTGGCAATTTTAATTGGGTTAATGCGTATTGCTTTTGGGGCTCATTTTCCAACGGATGTTTTACTTGGCGCATTTATAGGTATGATTACAGCCGATTTTGTAAAGTCTAAAATATAATTTGATACTTATTCCATTTTATGATAAAATATTAGTTGTAATTAAAGCATAAAGGTTAAACTATGAAACAGCTTAATTTTGTTTTTGCGGCAGCACTGGGGGCTGCTTTTATATCTGTTGGTGCTGATGCTACAACAAGATATTCAAACAATTCAAAAAGACATGAATTGTATTATAATTATACAGGTTGTAATTATGCAGGGTGTGAAAAAAATGAAACACCTAAATATGAACCGATTCGCAAACAAACTTCTCGTAAATCTAATCAAACAGTTTTAGCAGATCCGTTTTTTCAACCAGCCAAGGGTCGTTTTGGAAGTTTATCTGATTTAGGTTATTCAAAAAATACTTATGATTTTGAAATCCCATCTGTAGCAGCTACTAGTGATTGGAAAGCAAGTGAAGTTTTCTTTAAAGAAGATTTAAGTTTCGGTATTACAGATAATTTTGCTTTAATGGGTATGTTAAAATATTCAAAATCTGACTATGAAGTTAATGTTTATGATACGCCGCCAATATCGGTTTCTATGGATGATAGTGGTATTGCAGTATGGGGTATTGGTGGTCAATGGAAGTTTTTTGAAGATGATACAAATATTGATAATTTGGGAATATATTTTCAATCTTCGGATATTGCAAATTTAATAATGGCTGTTGGTAAATTTGGATTTAAAATGACGCCTGACACCACAATATATGGTCTGGCAAACTTATCTTATATTATGTGGGATGGCACATCATACGGTAATGGTGTTATCACTGATGGTGGTGAAACTTTGTATATGGCATTTGAAAATGATGTTTCTAAAAGTTTTTATCTGGAAGCCGGCGCGGGCGTATTTACAAAATTATCAGATCAATGGTCATTTAATCTAGAGGCTATTTTTGGTAGTTATTCTTGGCACAATCAACTTTATGCCAAAGCAGGCATCTATTGGCAACCAAACGATATGTTTGCTCTAGGATTATACAGCAGAGCATCTTTATGGGATTCTGCTAATTCAGTAAAAGATATTGGTGTATATGTGTGGTGTAGTAGCCCTGATGCCCCATGTTATACTAATGATTCTGACTTGATACCACAGCCTATAGGAGTTGCTGAATTAAGCAAATATCAAGATATGCAAATTGGTATCCAAGGAATGCTATATTTTTAAGCTAATAAAGAGTTGTTATAATGAGTTGTATTAAAAACAAAATTGTTTTAACAGGGGTTGCTTTTTGTGGGCTTATAGCTTTGTTTTCCAGTGCCAGTGCCGCAATATTTGATACCGAAGATCCGATGTATTTTGAACAAGCGCGTGATTTTACAATGCGTGGCGGATTATCTTTTGGTGATGATATTTTGGATGTCGGGCTCAAGGCTGCTTATGGAATAAATGATATATTTGTTTTAGGTACAACCGTTAAATATCAACAAGATTTTAATGATGAACGTGATTATGATGGGTTTTCATATTTTGGTTTTGATGCTATGTATCGTATGTCAAACGGTGCAGTTAAATCAGATCTTTTTGGTGGAATAAAAGTTTCTGGTGATGCAGATCCCAGATTTGATAAAAATATTTATTTTGGTGGTGTTCGTATTGGTCGCAGTTGGGATTGGGTTACATTATCCGGCGCTTTAAAATCAAGTTGGATTTTTGATGAATTAAATGGGATGGCTTGGATTGATATAATGCCAGATATTTATTTCAGATTAAGTTCAAATTGGCGTATTGGTATGGGTGCAGATTTTAGAAAATCAACAAATCCAATTTTTGATACAACGATTGTAAATGCGAAATTAGTTCGTCAATATGGTCGCACACAATATGTTGGCTTTGGTGAATATGATTTTGAACAAAATAATATGAAATTCGGCACACGTGTCAATATATCATTTTAAAAGGGTGGTTATGTCATTCAAAGATGCGATCTTAAAAATAGTAGATACTAAACCGATACTATCTAAAGATAATAAAGTTTTAAAAAAAGTTAGAAAAAATAACATAGAAGATGGAACTTTTAAAATACCGACTTCAGTGCAAGTTATAAATACCGAAGCTTTTTATAATATTGATGAAATTAAAACTCTTGAAATCCCCAAAAATGTTAATAAAATCGAAGTTCGTGGGATACATAATTGTAAGAATTTAAAACAAATTGTTTTTAAATCCACATCTCCTCTTTGGAATGCAAAAGATAATGGTGCTATTATAACAAAGTGTTTTAATTTATCCTTAATAGTTCTACCTTCTGGGGAAAAATTATCTGTATTTAATATCAAAAATCATATTGGTTCACCAACTACATTGGTGCAAACAGCACACAAAATAATATTTGACAAAGATATTAATGGCAGATTAATTGTTGGTAAATCGATAAATTTATATGATTTTTTTGGAAATTTTTATTTATCAAGAGGATATGACTCAGTTTTTCCAAAAAAAAGTTCTAATTATTACAGCAGCTCTAATGAATACGAGGAAGAATTTTCAGCACCTGTTAGTGTTAGACCAACATATATTGCGTATGAGTCTACAGCTAAGCTTTATAGAGAAAAAAGATTTTGGGAAAAAGATGAAGATTATACATTAGATATCCCAATAGTTGTGGGGGAAGGATCTTCGGAAGAAGATGCTATTAAATCTTTAAAAGATAAATTAAACACAATTAATATTAATATGCAATTATACCTAAAAAATCAGAAAAGATTATAAAAATAGTTTTTTATAATAAATTAATTTTTATTAATCTTTTTTCTTAATGATTCCCAATAGTCCAGACGTTTTTTTATTTCGCGTTCAAATCCGCGTTCTATTGGTTTATAAAAAGATTGACGTTTTAATGATTCAGGAAAACAATTTTGTCCGCTAAAACCATTTTCTGTATCAGGTTCGTAAATATAATCTGCCCCATATCCTAAATTCTTCATCATTTTTGTTGGTGCATTTAAAATGTTTTTTGGCGGCATTAAGCTACCATTTTGTTGCGCGCATTTCCATGCGGCGATTTGGGCTTTATAATTTGCAGTACTTTTTGGTGCAGTTCCCAGATAAATAACAAGTTGAGTTAATGCTAAATCTCCTTCGGGGCTGCCCATTCGTTCGTATATTTGCCATGCAGTCAATGCAACTTGCATAGCATTTGGATCCGCCAGCCCGATATCTTCAACAGCAAATCTTGTCAGTCGTCTGAATAAATATTTAGGATCTTGTCCGCCCAGCATCATTCTTGCGGTCCAATATAATGCGGCATCAGTATCAGATGCGCGTAAAGATTTATGAATGGCGCTAATTAAATTATAATGTTCATCCCCAGATTTATCTGATAAAGGTGCGCGTTTTTGTATCGCTGTATTTAATTCATCAACAGATAATGATTTTGTAAATTTTGTATTTGATAAATATTCAATAGTATTTAATAAAAATCGCGCATCCCCATCCGCCATTTGACATAAGTGAATTTTAGCTTCATTTGTTAGTGGTAATTTTCCAACTTCTTTTTCACCCCGTTCTAATAATTCCATCAAATCTTCTGTTGAAAGAGGAGATAAAACACCAATATGACAGCGAGAAAGCAAGGCATTATTTAGTTCAAAACTGGGATTTTCAGTTGTTGCGCCAATAAAAACACAAGTTCCATCCTCTAAATATGGTAATAAAGTATCTTGTTGTGTTTTATTAAAGCGATGAATTTCATCAATAAATAATAAAGTCCCGCGTCCAATAGCGCGATTCATTTTTGCAGTTTCCATTGCTTTTTTAATATCAGCAGTTCCGCTAAAAACAGCGGACATAGGCATAAATTCATAATTTGTTGATTTTGCCAAAGCGCGCGCAATTGTTGTTTTACCACATCCGGGGGGACCCCATAAAATTAAATTTGATAATCTACCTGAATTAACCATTTGTCGTATTAACCCATTTTCACCCAGCAATTGTTTTTGCCCAACAATTTCATCAATTGTTTGTGGACGCATACGATCAGCCAGTGGTGGCATTGGTGCAGAATCAAATTTGATAAAATTTTCTTTTATTGACATTTTATGGTAAAATAATAGCAAATAATAAAGGTAAATCAAGAAATGGATAAATTGAAAAATATTTTAATTCAAAATAAAAAATGGATTATTGTTTTATGCGCATCCATTGCTCTTTATGGCGGTTTTAAATCTGTTCAGAAAATAACAGAAAAACAACGAAAAGAAGCCAGAAAAAATAAATTGAAAATTAAACCTGCAAATACATATGAAGAATTTTTAATTAAATGTCGTCCTTGGACACGATATCTTGTCGGTTTTCTAGCAAATCCCGAAGGTTTTAAAGATAATCCGTATCCAGATATGCGTGGAATTTGGACAATCGGGTATGGGAGTACTATACTACAAAGTGGCAAAAAAGTTGATAAAAACACACCAAAAATGTCCATAGACGAAGCATATAAAAATGCATGTTGGCATATTGAAGAACTTGAAACATATTATATTCTTTATTGTTATTGTTGCGCATTTGATTTGGAAATGGATCCAGGTGAATTTTTAGGGTTAGCATCGTTTGTTTATAATGGTGGTCCAAAAATGTTTGAACCTGATGTTGGGGGAGAGGTTGATAAAACCAGAGATACAAGATGGGCAAAATTGCGAGAAATTTATCGTCGCGATAAAGGCAAAACATCTCGTGATGATATAAAAGAAATTTTTACAAAATATCCAGTTGGTAATCAAGGTAGTGTTTTCAAAGCTTGGTCAGATGGAAAGTCAGGTGCAGAAATAGGGCAGAATATGGCGAATTATCTGAGTGTTGGTGGCAAGCGCGCCGAAGGATTGGTTTGGCGTAGATGGTTCGAGGCTTGTTTAACCGCAGGTATTTTAGATCCTGATGATATTATGAATGTACCAGTCGGTGGGGTATTTGAATTTCGCAGGTATTTAGAAGCACAAAATGTATATATGATAAACGAAGATAAAGTTATCAATTATAAAGTTGCCGCTGCATTTAAATTATGGTTAAAATCACCAATTTATTGGGATCCACAAAATAAAAAATTTTATAAACCAACTAATTTAGAATTAACTAAATCAATAATGCCGGAACATAAATCTGTGTATTATAATATCAAAGATGTTTTTAATAAAATTCAATCGGAACAAATAGAAAATTCGAAAAATTTTAATAAAAGTCAAAATACAATTCAAAAAAAATCAAAATTTGATGTTGCTGCAGTAAAGACAACCATAAAACAATCTAATGAAAACTATAATAAAATAAAAAGTCATAAAAAACGTTAAAGCGATAAAATTAAATACTTTGGAACAATTGTTCCGGCTTTATTTTTTTGTTGATATCTAGTTTTAATAATCGGCAAACAATCATCAATAATAGATAATTTTGTTTGTTGTAACTGTTCTATAATCCAATCATAATATTCATAATGATCTGTTCCGATTATAATTTTTCCGTTTGATTCAAGGCGTGCGGACAAAAGATTTAAAAATGCGCTGGATAATAATCTACGTTTTTCATGTCGTGCCTTGGGCCACGGATCAGGATGTAAAATCCATATTTGTTGAAATTTAAAATCATTATTATTTATTAATTTTCTAACATCATCTGGCCAAATTCTTATATTATTAAATTCTGAGTTTATATTATTATTGTTATCAGTAATCTTTGATAATAAACTGGCAACACCGTTTATAAAAGGTTCTGCACCAATAATAATTTTATCGGGGTTTTCTGATGCTAATTTTAATAAATGTTCTCCTGCACCAAAGCCAATTTCTAGAATTTTTTCTGAATTATCTTTAAATAAAGGTATCAGGGTTGGTAGTAAATTATCAATTAAATATTGTTGACGAGCAGATAGCCGCTTTCCATGAATTCTACCAAATGTTCTGATATCTTGCTTTTCCATAAATTTAAGTATAAAATGCCAAGGTTAAAAAGGCAATAAGTAATGAGAACAGGTTTATCAAAATCTTTAATACAACGATTAGTACCAGATGCAAAATGGACTATTGCCGAGCTAGAAAAAAAATATCCCCCACGTAATTTACCCGAAGGTGCAATGGTAACAAGGTTTGCCCCCAGCCCAACTGGTTTTATGCATATTGGAAATGTTTATGGGATGCTTATTGATAAAAAATTAGCACATCAATCAAATGGTATATTTTATTTACGTATAGAAGATACCGATACAGCCAGAACTATCAAAGGTGGTGTTGAAATTATAAATTCAGTTGCAAAAAGATTAGGACTCGATATTGACGAAGGTCCAATCATTGGTGGAAATTATGGGCCTTATTATCAATCACAACGTCGTGAAATATATCATTCTGTTATTGCAGAATTATTAGAGAAAGGTTTAGCATATCCATGTTTTATGACTCAGCAAGAAATGGATGATATTCGCGAACTGCAAGAAAAAGCAAATTTACCAACTGGTATTTATGGTGAATATGCACGTGATAGGGATTTAAGTGAACAAGAAATAATTACTTTATTAGATGCTGGAAAAATTCCATCTATCAGATGGTATTGTAATGGCGATGAATCAAGAAAGGTTTTTGTAAAAGATGTTGCAAGAGGATCCATAGCAATACCAGAATGGAATAAAGATGAAGTTTTAATTAAATCAGGTGATAGTTTACCGACTTATCATTTTGCACATTTGGTTGATGATCATTTTATGCGAACAACTCACGTAGTTCGTGGTGAAGAATGGCTTGGGACGGCTGCTTTACACGTTATGCTTTTCACAATGATGGGGTGGAATGTGCCATTATATTATCATACTCCAACATTGGATAAAATAGATGAAAACACCGGTAATAGACGCAAATTATCAAAACGTAAAGACCCAGAATTTTCAGTTGCTAATTGGTGGTCATCTGGTTGGCCAGCCGAAGCGATTTTGGAATATTTATTTAATTTAATTGCCAGTGGTTATGAAGAAGAAAAATTAAAAAAGCCGGAAACTAATATTTGGAATTATCCGATAAAGATTAAAAAAATGCCCACCAGTGGTGCATTATTTGATATAAAAAAATTAGAATGGTGGTCCAAAGAATTTATTGCGACAATTAGTATTGATGAATTAACACAACGTGTTGTTAATTGGGTAAATGAATATGGCACGGAAAATCAAAAAGAACAAATTAAAGATCAAAAATATTTAAAAGAAATTCTTTCTATAGAACGAGACGACCCAAAACGTATTCGCAAAGATTTTATAACTTGGGAACAAACAATGCGGGAAATTTCTTATTTTTTTGATGATGAATTCTTAAAGATAAAAATTCCAGAATTAAACGAACAAGTTTTAACAGAATTTATAAAGACTTTTGATATATCTGATGATAAAGATTCTTGGTGGAATAAAATCAAAGATATAGCCGGTAATTTGGGTATTAAAAATGGTGATGCTGCAATGGTTTTACGTGTTGCATTAACCGGACGCACAAACACTCCAGATCTTTATTCAATTATGCAGGTTATGGGAAAAGAACGAGTAATAAAAAGGATAGAAAATGTTAAAAACAAAAAATAAAAAACCGAGAAAAATAATAAAAAAACAAAGTAAAACTATCAAAGCTCATCCACGTGCAAATGCATTATTACGTGCTTTACGTGCTACTGGATTATTTCGTTGGGAACGTGAACCGACTCATTCAGAATGGGTTGCGGATGTATTAACACATGGTATTGGTATTGGATTAGCAATTGCAGGATTAGTAATTTTATGTGTATTCGCTGTATTAAAAGGTGATCCATGGGCTGTTGTTTCATGTGCTATTTTTGGACTAACAATGTTTTTGCTTTATTTTGGCAGTACTTTCTGTCATGCAATGATTGGGCAAAAAAGTGAAAGTTTTTTTGAAATTTGGGATAGTGTTGCAATTTATGCGTTAATTGCGGGAACATATACCCCATTTTTATTGGTTAATATGCGTGGACCTTTGGGGTGGAGTATTTTTGGTTTGTTGTGGGGTGTTACTATTTTTGGTGCTGTAATGAAATTTCGTCGCCCAAAAGAACAGCCAAAATGGATTGTTGCATTATATTTAATTATGGGTTGGACTATTATATTTATTTTACCAAAAGTTATTGAAACAGTACCGCCACGTGGTTTGTGGTTTATGTTGGCAGGCGGGCTATCTTATTCAATAGGTGTGATTTTCTATTTATGGCGGAAATTAAAATTTTCTCATGCTATTTGGCATTTATTTGTTATTGGTGGCAGTGTTTGTTTTTTCTTTTCAGTACTATTTGGTTCAATAATAGATTTTTAATTAAGAATAGGGCGCAAATATAAATCAAGCGCCCATTTTTATTAAAAATATTTGCAATATATAAATAAATAACTTAAAGTTAAATTGTTATGAAAAATAAATTTATTCTTTTTACAACAATCACAACCCCGTCAGGGGTCTAAATCTTATTGCACTTTGCACACTTTCAATATACAATAATTAACAATTAAATAATAAAGGTTTTTATTATGTCTTATGATATAGAAATTATTCGGCATTCGCTTGCACATGTTATGGCAGCCGCGGTTCAAAAAATTTGGCCAGATGTAAAATTTGGCGGTGGACCCGCAATTGAAAATGGTTTTTATTATGATTTTGATTTAGAACACAGAATTACAGAAGAAGACTTTCCAAAAATTGAAAAAGAAATGCGAGAATTAATTAAAAATGCAGGACGTTTTGAAAAACGTGAAATTTCTTTGGACCAAGCGAAAGAAATTTTTTCAAATCAACCATATAAAATAGAATGGTTAAATGAATATGATTCAGCGGGTGAAAAATTATCAATTTATACTTTTCGTGATTTTATAGATTTGTGTCGTGGTCCCCATGTTGAAAATTCCAAAGAATTACCACGTGACGGATTTAAAATTCGTTCCGTTGCTGGTGCTTATTGGAAAGGCGATTCTAAAAACAAAATGTTGCAACGTATATATGTTGATGCATTTGCTAGTAAAGAAGAATTGGATGAATATTTAAAGATGATGGAAGAAGCCGCCAAGCGCGATCATCGTAAAATTGGTCGTGATATGAATCTTTTCCATTTTGAACCAGAATATGCCCCAGGTGCAGTATTTTGGCATGATAAAGGTTATCGACTTTATCGTAAATTAATTGAATATGTTCGTATGCGTCAAGAACGTGTGGGATATTTAGAAATATCTACACCAGCAATCATGGATAGATGTTTATGGGAAACTTCGGGACATTGGGCGAAATATGCTGAACATAATTATTCTGGTAAAACCGAAGATGGACGTCAATTTTGTATAAAACCCATGAGTTGCCCAGGTGGAATGCTAGTATTTGCTCAAGGGATAAAATCTTATAAAGATTTACCAATGTATATTAGTGAATTTGGTAAAGTTTATCGTTACGAGGCTGCGGGTGGTTTGCATGGTACTATGCGCGTTCGTGAATTTACTCAAGATGATGCACATATTTTTTGCACCAAAGAACAATTTGAAGATGAAGTTGTAAAAGTTATTGAATTTATCAAAGACATTTATTCTAAATTTGGTTTTAATAATATTAGCATGAAATTAGCAACCAGAAAAGAATCTGAATTTAGAATTGGCGATGATAAAATTTGGGATTTAACCGAGGGTGCATTAAAGCACGCGATGGATAGCAATAAAATCAAATATGAAATTGCGGCTGGTGATGCAACTTTTTATGGCCCAAAAATTGATATTTATTTGCGCGATTCAATTGGACGCATTTGGCAATGTGGCACAATTCAATTGGATATGAATTTACCTGAAAGATTTGATTTATCTTATATAGGTGAAGATGGTGCGAAACATCGTCCAATTATGCTACATCGTGCGATGTTGGGTTCCATAGAAAGATTTTTAGGAATATTAATTGAAAGTACAGGTGGTAATTTACCTTTATGGTTATCGCCAGAGCCTGTTGTTGTTGCACCAATTTCTGAAAAATATAATGATTATGCAAAATTAATAGTTGAACAATTGCGCAATGTTGGTGTAAACGCTCGTGCAGATATTCGTTCAGAGAAAGTAAATTATAAAATTCGCGAATTATCCTTGGCAAAAACTCCGATAATAGCAATTGTTGGGGAAAAAGAAGTTCAAGATAAAACAGTTACTCTGCGTCGTTTGGGTATAGAAAAACAAGAAACTAAAAAATTAACAGATTTTGTTTTGGATATGGAACAAGCTATAAAAATGCCAAAATAAAATTTAATTTAAAAAGGATTAAAATGAGAAAAATGTTTTTATTGTTTACATTAGTTGGATTAATAGCGATTGCTGGATGTTGCAATTGCGAATATGAACCAATTGTAAAAGAAAATCAGGCTCTGATTATCCCACCAAATTTTGGTAATAAGCCTAAATAAATTATTATTGGAGGAATAGTTTTTTTGTGGTATAATATACTTATAAACAAAGGGAAAGATATGAAAAAATTAATCAGAATAATTGGTTTTGGTGCGTTTGCCATTTTAATCGCTAGTACCGCATATGCGGATATGGATACAAATAGCTTATGTACATTAGTAAATGAATTAAAGGGTGTGTTTAATATTTTACGAACACTAGCATTTGTTGGTGCAGCGTTTGTTATTGCTTCTATTGGTTGGGATGCGATAATAAAAAAAGAATATAAGTGGACTGAAGATGGAAAAAAACATTTAATCGCCATGATAGTCGGATTTACATTATTATTTAGTGTTGGTATTATACTTACATTTTTAACTAATGGTAAACTTCTCTCTTGTGTAGGTGGTACGTGGTAATTAATAATAAATAACATCCGGCATTCGCCGGATTTTTTAATTAAATTTAAAAATATAAGTTTTTTAATTTTGCTAAATGGCGTTTTTTATGCTATAATACATTTATAAAATTAAGGGAGCATATAATGGCTGAATTAGTAGCTGATGAAAATAAAGATTTACTAGATTTAGATGATGAACTTGAATTGCCAGATTTACCAGAAGATGGTGTGCTGACTTATAGTCGTCCGCGTCGCCCTTGGCTATTATTCGGTGCCGCAATAATAGTCATTATACTTGCTACATATATTATTGTGCGAATCGTTATGCATGATGCCAAAAATAGTTCTATTGAAATTGATTTAAATACCCCGTCAAAACAACCAACAACTGAACAAGTTGTAACAGATCAACCAACATCAGAAATCAAAACAGATACTGATAATAAAACAGTTGCGGAACAACCCCAATCAGAAGCAGGTGTCCCAGTTCGTGTGGTTGAAGAAAGAAAAGATGTAATGTTCAAACCAGATGCAACGTCAGCACCGGCTAAAGATACACAAAAAATAGAACCGCCGAAACCAAGACCAATTACTAAAACTTCAACGTCCGGTGATAAAATTGTTGCAGAAAAACCTGTATCAAAACCATCGGTTAAACCACAGGCATCTGTAACTAGTAATTTCTATGTTCAATTTGGTTCTTATGCAACACGTTCAGGTGCAGAAGTATCAAAAAAAAGATTACTTGCAACCCATTCAAGTTTATTCTCGGGTCATGATTTTGTAATTCAAAGGGCTGTATTATCAAATGGAAAGGTGGCATATCGGTTAAGAATCGGTTTCCAAAATTCCCAAGATGCTAACGGTTTTTGTAGAAATGCAAAATCTGATGGTCTAGATTGTTATGTTACAAAATAATAAATAGATAAAAACAAAAAAAGGTATAAAAAATGAAAGCAGGTTTTTGGGAAATACTTTTAGTAGTAATATTAATATTAATTTTATTTGGACATTCTAAAATTCCAGAAGTTATGAAAAATTTAGCTGCTGGAATTAAAGTATTTAAAAAAGAAATAAAAAAAGATGATGAACAAACTGAAGTAAAATCAGTCAAAAATTCAAAAAAATCGGCTGTTAAGCAAACAGCCAAGCCCAAGAAAAAGGCAGTAACAAGAAAGAAATAAAAACTCCGCAATTCGCGGATTTTTTTTATTTTTTTTTATTTTTAAATTTTATTTAAATTATTTAACCAAATTTACTCTTTTTATGATAAAATATAAACATGGCTAAAAAGCAAAAATTTTTACCTGAATCAATTCGGGGTATTGTTCGTGACATATTTTTTCGCGGCATTGGTGTACTTTTGCTGTTTATTGGTATTTGGTTTTGTTTAGCTTTGTTTTTTCATAATCCGTATCTGGATGGATTTGCAACATCATCTACTTTTGGTCGTCAAAGTTTAATTGGTAATTTTATCGGCTTTGTTTTATATGGAATTGGTTTTATACCCGCGCTATTTGTTTTTCTTTTTATAATACGCAATGGTGTCTCAATGATGTTAAAATGGGAAGAATTTGCCCCAGAATATAATATTATCCGCGCATTTATTACAACTATAATCGGTTCATTTGGTTTCGGTACAATTTTGCCATCTAAATCATGGGGTGGTTTGATTGGAGCAATAGTTGCACACGATATTGGCATATTTGCAAAAGGGTGGACTTTTATTTTTGGTATAATTTTTATTACTTTATTTTTATTTATGGCTGGGACTCTTTTAAACATTAAATGGCAAGATGTAAAAGCTTTTATGCAAATAATAAAAAAATGGATGGGTGTATTATTAAATATTTTAAAATTACAACCAATTAAATATAAAAAAATTAAAGACATAGAAGAAGAGGCAGAAGAAGTTGAAGAAATAGAAGAAGTGGTTGAAAAAGAAAAAACATCAAAACCAAGACGAAAACAAATAGATAAAACAAATAAACAATCTACCAGTATTTATAAATTACCACCACCAGAATTTTTAGAATTATCGGAATTTGCCAAGTTAACAATTACAAATGATTTAAAACGTCATGCGATTAATTTGGAAACAAATTTTGCTGATTATAATGTTTATGGAAAAGTTGTGGGGATTAAACCAGGACCAATTGTTACACTTTATGAATTTGAACCGGATGCAGGTCAACGTATGGCTAAAATTACCGATACAGTCAAAGATATGACACGCGCCATGGCGACTGAAAGTATTCGTATCGCACATATTCCACGCAGTAATTATGTAGGTGTAGAATTAGTAAATGTAAATCGTCAATTAATTCGTTTCCGATCATTAGTAACAGATGATGCATTTATAAACTCTAAATATCATATTCCTCTTGCATTGGGTGTTAATATCGCTGGAATTCCAGTTTATTATGATTTATCAAAAATGCCGCATCTTTTAATTGCTGGACGTACAGGTAGTGGTAAATCGGTTTTTATTCAATCTATTATTATGTCCATTGTTTATCATTTTACCCCAGATAAATGTAAATTAATTATTATTGATCCCAAAGGGGTAGACTTTGCCTTGTGGCAAGATATTCCACATCTGATTACACCAATTGTATCAGATCCAAATATGGGGGTAAATACTCTCAAATGGGCTGTCCGTGAAATGGAAGATAGATATAAAAAATTAAAAGATTTAAAAGTTCAAAATTTAGAAAATTATAATAAAACAGTTGCTGAATTACGTACACGTGGTGAAAAAGTCATCAAGCAAGTCCCAGTTGGAACAGATTCAGAAACAGGTGCATTAGAATATGAAGATCAAGAATTAGATTTATCTGATATACCTCATTTAGTGATAATTGTTGAAGAGTTTGGGGATTTAATGACTGTTGCACGTAAAGAAGTTGAAGCCTGTATTCAACGTTTAGCACAAAAGGCACGTGCCGCTGGTATACATATAGTTATTGCAACACAAAGACCCGATACCACTGTTATCACCGGTGTAATCAAGGCAAACTTACCAACACGAATTTCTTTTCAGGCGCGCTCCAATATTGACTCTATAACCACCTTGGGAGAAAAGGGTGCAGAACAATTATTACAAGCTGGTGATATGTTATTTAGTGAAAGTGGAAGGACTCCAATTAGAATCCATGGTGCATTTATAGAAAATAAAGAAATAAAAAAGGTTGCTGATTTTTTACGTACCCAAGGCAGCCCAGATTATATAGATGGTATTGGCGAATCGAATGATGAATACAATAGTGGAATTGATGGCAATGTTGATGTATCAGATATTCCAGGTATGATGACAAGCAAGGAAGCAAAAGACGCAGATCAATATCGTCAAGCAGTTGAATGTGTTGTTCGTGATAACAGACCAACAATATCTTATGTTCAACGCAGACTAGGGGTGGGATATAACAAGGCAGCGGGCTTTATTGAACGTATGGAACGTGAAGGTATTGTATCTGGTCCAGACGCAAATAACAAAAGACATTTGTTATGATAAAAACTTTTATAGATATTCATGATTCCAGATGGAAAAAATATAAAATTGATTATGCTAATATAGTTAATATAGCAATAATTACTGCCTTACAAAAAACTACTAAGAATAAAATAAAAAAATCTACAAATAATCTCAATATAGATAAAATAAAGCGTGAAGTATCTATTATTTTAACTAACGATTTTGAAATTCAAAAATTAAATAAAAAATATAGAAATATAAATAAACCAACAAATGTTTTATCTTTTGAAACTGGTGATATTGAATTAATGGGTGATATTTATATTTCTTTTGATACAACAATGCATGAATCTAAATATCAAAAAAAAGATTTCATAGAACATGTTTCTCATTTAATAGTTCATGGTGTTTTACATTTATTGGGATATGATCATTTAAATAAAAAAGATGCTGAAAAAATGGAATCTGTAGAAATAAAAGTTTTATCAAAAATAGGAATTAGTAATCCATACAAACAACAAAAATCAAAAAATAAAAATATTTTATTTTCAATTTATTCATTATTATTGGGCGCAATTACATCGTTGGGATTTGCACCATTTAATTTATGGTGGTTAACAATTATTGGAATAGGGGGGATGTATTATTTAATTTCAGAACGAAAAAAAGTTATTAAAGATTCAATGTTGTTCGGAATGGCTTATGCAATTACATCATTTTGGTGGGTATTAAATTCTATCTTTGTTGTACCAGAATTAGCCAATCAATTTAAGGTTTGGGTAATTCCAGGAATAATAGGAATAGGTATCGTCGGCGCATTAATTTTTTCATTACCATTTATTATCACAAATCATTGTATGCGGCGGTTAAATGCATCCACAGAGATTTATCCTTTTATATTTTCTGTATCTTGGACATTTGTTTTATGGTTACGAGAATGGTTGTTTACGGGTTTTCCATGGAATCCGATTTCAAATATTTCACTAGGGCTACCAATACTTTCAAATTCTATGTCTTTATGGGGCGCAATTGGTTTGACTTTTATAATTATTGGTTTGATTGCCAGTATAGTTGAACTGATTAAAAATAAAAAAAAGATTCCAATAATTATTTTTTCTATATTAATTATTATTGGAATGTTTTATGGAAATTATAATATAAAAAAGTCAGAAAACGATACTTATAAATCAAAAATAATTAGAATTGTTCAGCCTGCACAAACTGGTGAACAAAAAGCAAGTCATTCACGTGAACAAGCAATAGCAAATGCAAAAGAAAATATAAAAAAATTGGTAAATTTAGCATCTAAAAAAGGTGCTCCAGATATAATTATTTTCCCAGAAACATCGTATCCGTTTATAATATTACAAGATAAAGATAAATTAGATTTTGTTAAAAATTTAAACCAACCAGTTATTATTGGTGCAACCAGTTGGCAATCAGGAAATTTTTATAATTCAATGATTGTCGCAGATAAAGATGGTGTAATTAAAAAAATTTATTCTAAAACTCATTTAGTTCCGTTTGGTGAATATCGGCCATTCGGGGATATAATCCCAACACCAGGTCAATTGAAAAAAGGCGATGGTCCAGAAGAAATTATTTTTGCAGAATTAAATTTTGTTCCAGCAATTTGTTACGAGGTTATTTTTTCAGATTCATTAATACCATATAATAAAAATCCACATTTGATAATAAACCTTACGAACGATACTTGGTTTGGTAATACACCGGGTACTTATCAGCATTTAGATATGACTCGTCGTCAAGCCATTGAAACAGGACTACCGGTGGTTCGTGCAAATTATTCTGGTATATCCGCATTTATCGGGGCAGATGGACGTATTATTTCAAATATTCCGATTGGTGTTTCTGATGTTCTAGATGGTCAAGTTTGGGGCGCCCATCAAACACCATTTCGCCGCATTGGTTTAAATTTCATGATGTTTATTATTATGATATTTTCGGCGGTTTCTATTTTTATATTTAGAAAACATAAAAATTAAATTGATTAATTTATAAATGGGCAATATTTTTTAATTTCTTTTAATATCCAAATACGTACAGCACTAGAAAGATTATTTTTATTTTCTCGTGTTTCATCAATTTCACGTATTATTTGTGCGACCGATTTATTTTTCTTGGCAGATAATTTTTTTAATATGTCAAAAAACTCGTCTTCCAGAGAAAGTGAAGTTAGATGCCCAGATATATTTACAGAAATTTTTTTCATATTTTACCAACAGCCAAACAATCAATCATTGCTTTAAAAATATTGTCATATTTACGCATTGATCCGAGTGTTATATTATTCAATAAAAAACATTTTCCAAATGCATCAAATGCCAGCCAAAATAAACCATTTCTACCAAATATAGTTTTCCCATAAATATTAGGTAACCCGGCAAAATCACGATTTATTTGTAAAACAGATGGGATATAATAAATTCCGGTTTTATCTCGTTTTATTTCAGAAAGCCCAAAAATTTGTGCATCGCCTAATAAAATTCCACCTGTTGTATTTTTATAAAATTCTATCAAAGTTATTGGAATTATTGCAGCCTGCATTTGTTGCAGTGCATTTTGTGTTTGTGCGATTTCATTATCATTCGCTGTTTGTAACATAATTGCACCCGAAGATTTCGCCCAAGATAAAAATTCTTCTTTGGTCATTCTAATCCTCTATCAGCGGCTATTTGTGCCGCTATTTGTTCTAATCTGCCACTAGTTGCATTGCCCCCAGGTCCACCACCAGTAGTATGTGCTGGTATATAAATTTTTTTTGCTGGATTTGGCAACCAGATTATTTTATTACCGGCTTGTTCAATAATAAATCTATCCATATTTTGTGAATGTGGGAATGTTTTGCACATAAACATATTATTTATTTCTAATTTACCACCAAATTGTAAAGGAATACGAAAACGTAATGATAGGTTTTCTGGCAAAGCATACCCCATAATTAATGCCATAAATTCTTCACGTGATAAATTTAAAAAAGAAATTTCTTCTATTGAGTCAGATAAACTACGAATAAAATCACGACGTAAACTTTTATATTTTATAAACCAATCTGGTGACATTGAGTGCGGTTTTACCTGAACAGATATTACAGGTAAATCATCCATAAAAAGATCTGTAAGTCGTCGAAGAGCAGTCGTTTGATTATATTGCATTTTTAAGTTTTATTAAAATAACTTGACACTGTGTCAATGTAATCTGAATATGCGTCAAAATCCTCTTGTTCTTCAGATTCCATTTCACGGTTTTTATTATTATTCATAAATTCAGCCAGTGTATCTGTTGAATCAAATACAGATATATTGAAAGCTTGCCATACTTTTTCCCAATCATCACGATTTGTTATATTTGCATTATTCATAACAACAAAAGCTTCAATATTTATTTGTATTTCATCATCAAGTGTTTCTTTAAACAAAGAACGTATTTTCATTAATGATTGGTTTAGATTCCAAACAGGGCTAAGAAATGAATCTTTATCAGATTGCCATTTTGAATCACCACCTTCAGAAGCAACAATATCACCACCATGAGGATCCGCAAAGCCAATATATAAAGTTTCATCCATACCAATCGCCCAAAGATTTATTTTTAATCCATTAATTATAGGAGGTTGTTTAACAACATATCCAGCAGATTCAAAAATGGATTTTAATTTTTCATTTTGATTACTTGTATCTATATTAAAACTAGTTGTTTGTGCCGAAGGTACAGGTGTTATTGGTGTTATCATTTGCTGTAATGGTCTAATTATTTTTGGCGGGCGTTGTGGAATAGGTGGTGTTGGAATTGATGGTACGTTATCAGAATCTTGCTTAATAGGATTAATTTTACCTTGTGAATTTTCTTGGGATAAAGTTTGTGTATTTGTTTGTTCTTTATAATTTGCAAAATTTATTTTTCTTGTACGCGGACGACTTATAAAATAAAGCCCTGATACACCAACAATAATAAATATTATTAACGATATATAAAATGATGGTAAAACACTACCGGGGTTTAATTGTTGCAGCATTAAATAGTGCCAATGGTCTTTGAAAAAGATATTAAAATTAAACTTGATATCAAACCAAAAGCTAGCAAACAGGACTATCGCGGAAAGCCATAATAAATCAAGTAAAATAATTTCATATCTTTTTTTCATTCTCTTTATATTATATCAAAAAATATGGTATCATATCAATGTGATTGATTTTAAAGAAACTTTTGAAGAATTAAAAGACAACATTGCTTTGTATTGTGTTGAAGGTATGGATGCTCGTGCACTTATTTTTACAGCAGATGCTGCTGTACACAATAATATGTCGGCTGTATTGTGTGACTTGGAATCTGTAAATATGCTTTGGACATGGTTGGAAAAATCCAATGTAAAAATATTTGCACGTATTATAGCTGATGAATTTGATTCAGATATTCAAAAAATTACAGCCGCGATACATTCTGCTTTTAAAAAAGGTGCAAATGGGGTTCATTTAATTGCTACACCAGAAGTACATGAAAAGTTGGTAACATTATTAGCACCAATATCTTCGGATTTGTTTTTTAATAAGGAATTAATTTTATCATTATATTTAAAAGATGTATTTCCCAGTGATTATTCAATAATTTTTCAAAATATACAAAAAATTGGTGCCACAGGATTAGGTTTAATTATAGAAAATAGCGAAGATACAAGCGCCGAATTTTACGGCATAATTGATTCTGATATCTCAGATTTTCAAGGTAGCCTGCATATAGTATCAAGAGATTTTAATCCGCAAATAATAGAAAATATTTGGCGTATAACAAAAAAAATGCGCCCAGAATTAATTCCGAGCACAATATTTTTTATAAAAAATAGCATATAGAAAATTATCTTTCTTTATTTTCAATCTCTTCAGTTTCTTCTAATGTCATTGTTGCCAATGGTCTGGCTAATAAACGTTTTAAACCAATTTCCTCGCCAGAAATTACACTATAACCATATGTACCGTCTTCTAATTTTTCCAGCATAGTATCTATTTTTTTTAACAGATTTTTATTTCTGTTTAAAAATTTCATTTGATTATCAGCTTGTTGTGAAGAAGATGAGCTATCTGCCTCGTCATTTATACCATCCATAGATTCTATGTTAATATTGGATGATATTTCAGACATACTGTTTTCTATAGATGCGATAACTTCCGCACGTTGAGAAATTAAAAGGTTATAAAAATAAGCCTTTTGTTTATCCGACATATATTCTTCATTTTTTTTCGGAACATATTTCGGTTCAAGTTTAATATCTTTATAGTTTTTTGCCATTTTTAATCCTGTTTATGTTAACTAACACTGGATAATTGCTTTATCCAATCTTCAATTGTGTCCTCGTCCATTGATCCTGTACGAACTTCAATTAATTCACCATCTTTGAATGCTAAAACAGACGGAATAGAGCGAATTCCGTATTGAGCAGGTGTTCTGCGATTAGTTTCATCAATTTCAAATTTTATAAATTTGATATTTGTATACTTTTCTGAAACAGCCTCAAAAATAGGTCCAAACATACGACAAGGTCCGCACCAAGGTGCCCAAAAATCTACCAAAGTTAATCCTTTGGCGGTTAATTCTGAAAAATTTGCATCATTCGCATGTTGTATTGCCATTTATATCTCCCTTAATTTGATTTGTCGTAAAAGTGTATTATAATGTCATAAAAAAGCAAGGAAAATAATACATCAATGAAAACTAGACGTGTTATATATTTAGATGCTGCTGCAAGTGCTCTAAAATCCAAGGAAGTAATAGCTTTACAATTGGATTTTCTGCAAAATCATTATGCTAATTCTAGCCGTGGTGTGTGTGAACGATCAAATTATACTGATAAAATGGTAAGTTCAGCACGCGAATCTGTGGCAAAATTTATTGGTGCACATCCAAATCAAATAATATTTACATCTGGCGCAACAGATGGTTTGAATAGAATCGCAAACATGCTGCCGGTAAATTCATTAGTTGCGGTTTCTGATTTGGATCATCATTCAGCCAGATTACCATTTGAAAAAAAACATAAAACAACTCTTTGTACATTGGACGATAAACTTAATTATAAATCTATTCCAAAATGTGACGCTGTTGTTTTAACTGCTATGTCCAATGTTTTGGGTGTTCCGCAAAAAATAATAAAAGACAATAAAAAAATAGTAATAGTTGATGCATCTCAATTAGTAGTTCATAAAAAAATCAATGTTATGGAAATGGGGTGTGATGCTTTAGTTTTTTCGGGGCATAAAATTGGTGCCGATACAGGGTTAGGAATTTTATATTTAAAAGAACCAGATAAATGGAAAACAGATAAATTTGGCGGTGGACAATTTATGGCAAATGGCCCCGCAATATTTGAAGCCGGCACACTTCCTTTAACTCAAATTGCGGGATTACCAGCCGCTATAAAAGAAACGATTGATAACAGAGAAAAAACATCAGAAAAAATAAAATTTTTAAGAAATGAATTATCAAAAATTTCACGGATTAAATTTGTATCCCCACCAAATGCGGCAGTTGTGACATTTATAATAGATGATATGCATGCGCTGGATTTTGGTGCTTTTATGAGTGCATATGGTATATGTTTACGGGTTGGAAATATGTGTGCCTCTTGGTTGCATGAACGTTTAGGTCTAGAATCAACAATTAGAATTTCCGTAGGCCCTTGGAATACAATATCTGAAATTCAACAAGTTATAGATATAATAAAAAAAGTAATAAATTGATTGATAAAGAAAATATTATTACAGCATTAAAGCAAGTTTTTGATCCAGAAATTCCGGTAAATATATGGGATTTGGGATTAATATATGATATTAAAATTGATAATAGTACAGTTAAATTAACAATGACTATGACTTCACCAACTTGTCCGATGGTGGAACAAATAATACAAATGGCAAAAGATGCTGTAAGCAAGGTTGAAAATGTGTCTGATGTTGATGTTGAATTAGTTTGGAATCCACCATGGGATTTATCAAGAATGTCTGAATCTGCACGTATAGAATTAGATTTAACAGAAATGGGTTGGTAAAATTAAGTTGAATTATCAAGAAATAAAATCTTTATTATTACAAATTGATGACCCTGTTCAAAAATTAGAATTGGTTATGGATTTTGGTAAATTATTATCCCCAATACCTGACGGATGTGCATATACAGAGGTTTTAGGTTGTGTTTCACGTGTTCAAATTTGCAAAGTTAATGATAATTTTTTTGGTATGGCTGATTCTGCGTTGGTGCGTGGTATTTTATTTATTATTCTTTCAATAGCTAATGATAAAATTAAAAATATTAAAGCAGAATTTGATTCCTTGAATTTGAAGTTTGGCGCATCAAGATTAAATGGTATAGAAAGTATTATAAAAGCGATTAATAATTATTAAGTATCCTAGATAGAAACAACAAAAATTTTGTGATATAATTATATTTAATATGAGAGATGACGAAAAACTTTTCAAAATTGGTATAGCTATGATTATAGTGATGTTTTGCATCAGTGTAACTTTGCAATTGATTTATCGTGCTCAAAAAAGATCATTATCACGAACAAATTCAACAATTGTTCATACACAGCAAGAAATAGCCCAAGCTCAAGCTCAATTATCAGGATTAATTCGTCCTGAAGTTTTAAGAAATATAATTTCCGGAATGTATCCGAATTTTGAATCTATAGGATTTAAAAAAAATATAAATGTTACTGATATTCCGATGCGTGAACAATCGTTGGGGTCATAATGTTTGAAATAGGGCGTGATATTTTACAAGGGCAACGACGTCGTACCAATATTAATAATATTGGTGTATTTGGCGATAGACTACGTTTTGTTTATTTATTATTTGTAATTATTTTTATTATCATGATTTTCAGAACTTTATCTTTGGGTATTCATGGCACAAATCGTGCACGAATAAATATTGGCAATAGTTCGTGGGAATCTAGTCGTGCAGATATTGTTGATAGAAATGGTGAAATATTGGCTAAAAATATTATCTCTGGACACATTGCTTTATGGCCCAAGAAAATTAAAGATATTGATTTTGCAGCTGCCAAAATTCATGAAGTATTACCAGAAATTTCAGTAATAGATGCTTTGGCGATGATTAGATCAGATAAAAAGTTTTTGTATTTAAAAAAGTTTGCATCAGAATCAGAGCGCGAAACAATTAAAGCCTTTAAAATAGAAGGGTTGGATATAGAAGAAGTTGAATGGCGAAAATATCCAAAACGCAGATTAACCTCGCATGTGGTTGGTTTCGTTGGTAATAATGGACAAGGCTTAGAAGGTGTTGAAAGGTTACGTAATAAATATTTAAGTGAAAATAAAGATCCACTTGTTTTATCTATAGATTCTCGTGTTCAGGCTGTATTTTATCGTGAACTTTCAACCGCAATGCAAAAATATAGCGCAAAAGCCGCGATGGGAATATTGATGAATTCCAGAACTGGTGAAATGGTTGCTATGGTATCTTTACCAGATTTTGATCCTGAAAATATAGAAATAGACTCTGTTTCAAATCGTACTTTTTATCCAACTCGTGGTGTGTATGAAATGGGATCAGTATTTAAAATATTTAATACATCAATGGCGATTGAAACAGGTATTGGTTTAGATAAAGAATATTATATAAAAGATCCGTATAAGATTTTAGATAAAAATGGGAGAACAGCCGCAACAATAAGGGATGTTGCGTCATTTAAACCCCCACGTCCAGATTTAACTGTTGCTGAAATAATGTTACATTCTTGTAATGTTGGATCTGTACAGATTGCTTTAGAATTACCATCAGGAACACAGCAAGAATTTTTTAGAAGGTTGCGCATGGATAAGGCATTAGATTTGGAGTTTGGGCGAACTGAAAAACCAATTATGCCAGCTAAATGGGGACCTGTTGAAATTGCCACAGTTTCTTTTGGACATGGGATTGCTGTAACACCTATGCATGTTTTATTGGCTGTAAATGCAGTTGTAAATGGATTTTATGTTCAGCCTACAATATTAAAACGTTCTGTTGGTGAAATGTTTGGTGATCGGGTTATATCTCCGGAAATTTCGGATGCTATTCGAAAAATATTATTTAAAATTGCTGAAACAACCAGTGGAAAAAATGCTCGTGTTGCGGGAATTAACATTGGTGGTAAAACAGCAACAGCAGAAAAACGTGTAAATGGTAAAATAGATACTAAAAAGAATTTAACTTCGTTTACGGCTGTGTTTCCGATTGAATCACCACAGTATGTTATGATGGTTATTTTAGATGAACCCCAAGGTACAAAAGAAAGTTGGGGTTTGCGTACGGCTGCATGGAATGCTGCCCCGACAGCCGGTGCGATTATGGATGGTATCATGCCTTTGCTTTTTAAATAGTACTATTGTATAATCATATTAATAATAAAATAAAGAATTAAAGTGATGAAAAAGATAGTAGAAAATTCCATGCTGGGGCGGGCATGGATGTTGGCAGAAGGTTGTAATGAATCAAATTTGATAAATCAAATTTTGTTTACTCGTGGAATAACTGATTCGGAAAATATTAGAAAATTTTTAAATCCCACAATTAAAGAATATATGCCAGATCCTTTTGTATTAAAGGATATGGAGGTTGCAGTTAAGGTTGCCGTGAATGCTATTTTATCTAATAAAAAGATAGCGATTTTTGGCGATTATGATGTTGATGGAATTACTGGCACAGCAGCAATAGTTAAATATTTGCGTGCTGCTGGTGCTGATGTAATTTGGTATTTACCAGATCGCGAAATTGATGGTTATGGTTTAAATGTTCAAGCCATAGAAGATTTTGCAAGCAAAGGGGTAAATCTTTTAATCTCTGTAGATTGCGGAATTAGTAGTATTAAAGAGGTTGAACGTGCAAAAGAATTAGGTATGCAGGTCATAATAACGGATCATCATATTCCTGAAAATATTTTACCTAATGCAGATGCGATTGTAAATCCTAAACGTACAGATGATACTTCAGGTTTGAATTATTTGGCTGGTGTTGGTGTCGCGTTTATGTTTTTAGTCGCGCTAAATCGAGAGTTACGAAATCAGGGTAAAAATATTGAGGTTAATTTATTAGATTATTTAGATTTTGTTGCGCTTGGAACAATTTGTGACACAATGCCATTAATCGGATTAAATCGTGCATTTGTTGCAACAGGATTAAAAGTTTTATCTCTTTGTAAAAATATTGGCTTGTGCGCTTTAATGAATGTTGCTGGTATAAAAAAACCTTCAGTTTATGCTGTTGGATTTGCTATTGGTCCCAGATTAAATGCTGCAGGTCGTCTAGAATCTGCCGCACCTGCTTTAGAGTTATTACTTACAGATAATGTTTTAATAGCACGTGATTTGGCAGAAAAATTAAATACTATGAATAAAGAGCGCATGGAAATTCAAAATCAAATAATGTTGGATGCGATTAATTTAGCAGATAAATGTGTTAAATCTGGTAAATGTAGTTTGATGCTTTGTCAGGATGGTTGGCATGGTGGGGTTATGGGAATTATTGCGGGTAGATTAAAAGATAAATATAATATGCCGACATTAATCGCAACATGTATTGATGGTATAATAAATGGTAGTGGTCGTTCGGTTAATGGTGTTGATTTGGGTAAAATTATTCATGATGCGCTGGATGCTAAAATTTTAACCGAAGGTGGTGGGCATGCGGCTGCTGCAGGATTTTCTTTACCATCGGAAAACGAGGCAATATTTCGTGAATTTTTGGAAAACGCGGTTTTGGAACAACTTGATGGGATTTCTTCAAAAAACGAATTTATCGCGGATGCTTGTATGGATGCCAGTGCCGCTAATATTGAATTAGTTCGCAAATTATCATCTTTGGCCCCATTTGGTCAGGGAAATCCGGAACCACTTTTGATTTTAGACGGCGGAACAATTGCTTGGACAGGTGTTATGGGAAATGGGACGCATTTACGGGGCAACATTCGTACAGATAGTGGAAGTTTTCTACCATTTGTTGGATTTAATTTAACATCTACACCAGTCGGGGAATTTTTACTGGACGACGCGAATATAAATCGTAAAATAAGATTACTTGGGCGTGTAAAAGAAAACGAATATAAAGAACGTGTTAGTGTACAACTTGTTTTAGAAGATATAGCGGTTTAAAAATAATAAAATAGGGATTAAAAAAATGAAAAAGATTTTATTATCAACTTTAATTTTTCTTACATTTATTTTGTCGTTTAGTTCGGCGAATGCCACAATAGACAAGGCACTTGTAAAAAAAGCTGAAGTTTATTTAAATTCTATAACTGGTTTGTCGGGACAATTTTATCAGGTTGCAAATGGGAAAAAAGATAGTGGTGATTTTTCAATGTTGCGTCCAGGGCGCGTTCGTTTAGATTATAATAAATCGCCTGTGCAATTAATTGCTGACGGCAAAGATTTATATTTTTTTGATAAGGATTTAGATCAAATTACAACTGTTCCGTTAACAAGTACACCTGCCGGAATTTTGATTCGTAAAAAAATAGATTTGGATAAAGCAGATATTATTGTTACAGAAACAAAATCTACAAAAGATACTTTTAGTTTAAAGATGCATTTTAAAGATAATCAAGGGCTGGGTAATATGCTTGTTGTTTTTGATAAAGAACCGGTCGCGTTAAATTCTTGGGTTGTAACAGATGCTACAGGTGTTAAAACAGATGTTAAATTTTCAGATCTTAAAATTAAAACAGATTTTGAAAAAAATTATTTTCAAATATCGCGACATAAAACAACATCCACAAGTGGTGGAGATTCGTATTACGAGTAAATAATGTTTGGAATTTCATTTGCAGAATTTTTAGTAATAGCGATTGTTGCCATAGCGGTTATCCCAGCTAAGAATTGGCCAGATGTTTTTCGTGCTTTAGCAAAAATTGTAAAATTTATTCGTGAATTAATATGGAAATTAACAGATGCTACAGAAAGTGTAAAAGAAAGGGTAGAGCGTGAATTACCGATGGATGAAATTATAAAGAAAACTACAGATGATGTTATTGGTTCTTTTTCATCACCAAAAATAAATAAGCAAACAACAAAGAAGAATAAAAAATGAATAAAAGCAAGATGACACTTTTACAACATTTTGCTGAATTCCGTCGCAGACTAGTTTGGATTTTAATAATTTTTGCTGTAGCATTTGGACTAGGTTGGTTTGCAGCACCATTTATACAAGAATTTTTAATTGAACCATTAATTTCTGTATGGCCAAATGGCTCAATGATTTATATTGGTTTAACTGATGGTTTAATGATTCAGTTTTATCTCGCTACTTTATTTGCAATATTTATTACAATTCCATTTATTTTATGGCATATTTGGGCATTTGTTGCCCCAGGATTACATAAAAACGAAAAACATTTTATTGCACCGATTTTAGTTTTATCTCCGGTTTTGTTTTTAATAGGTGCAGCATTTGCTTTTTATATTTTATTTCCGGTTGTATTTAAGTTTTTTATTAATTTAAATCAAAGTTCGCCGGTACCAACAGCCTTTTTACCAAATACAAAAGATTATTTAACTTTTTCAATAGGGTTATTAAAGATTTTTGGCATTGCTTTTCAACTACCATTATTTATGGTTTTGTTGAATAGGGTGGGTATTTTATCAAAACGTACAGCATTAAAATCGCGTCGTTATGCCATTGTTATTATTTTTATAATTGCGGCTGTTTTAACTCCGCCAGATGTAGTTTCTCAATGTATGTTGGCTATACCTTTAATAGCTTTATTTGAATTGGCTTTATTATTTATGAAAAAAGAACCAAAATTGGAAAATAAAGTCGTTTAATTTTATTTTTCATCTCGTTTATTTGTTAGTTATTTTGTGGTATAATATTTTAATATGAAAAAAGTTTATATTTTATGCTTTTTGGCTGGTGCTTTATGCGCATGTGATTTGCATGATAAAATTATGAATGTAAACTTTACGAATCAATCAGAAACTAGCGTTAATGATTATATACAGCCTGCTACAACAGAAGATTATATTTTTCCAGAATCTGACAGTGATTATATTCAATATACAAGCAAGAGCGATTATGTAATGCCTGTTCAAACAGTATATAAAGATAATAAAGTACAAGAAAAAAAACAAATAAGTATAAAAGAACCACAATCAGTAATAGAAGATAAAAAACCAGAGCCTCGGCCTAAAAAACAAGTTGTTATACAACAATCCGAACCAGACGATACTTTATTAGTTCCAGCAAAAATTGCAAAAACTCAACCAAAACCAGTTATTGTAAAACCAGATACAGATGAAATAGTGGTAGAAAAGGGCGATACAGTTTATTCTTTGTCTAAAAAACATAATATTGTTTTACGTGATTTAATTGATGCTAATAATTTACGTGCACCATTTTCTATTTTTGTAGGACAAAAATTAAAAACTCCGGATAAGCGAATTCATGTAGTTGCGGCTGGTGAAACTCTTTATTCTATTAGTCGCAGATATTCGGTTGATTTAAATTCTTTAGCGATAGAAAATAAAATTACCGCACCTTATTCTTTATCTGTGGGACAAAAATTACGATTACCGGCCCAAGTTCAAGTTTCATCGGCTGCCATGATTGCTCCATCAGCGCCTGTTGCGCCTGTTAAGTCATCAGTTAAGATTGAACAACCAATAATAAAACCAGTTAAAACGGATAAAAAAACTTCACCTATTGTTCAGGATAAGACCCCAAAGCCTAAATTAATTACAGAAAAACAAAAAGTTTCAAGCGCTCCGGCGAAACCTTTACCAAAAGTTATTACACAAAGAAAAATATCATTTGCATGGCCCGTTCGTGGAAAAATTCTTTCAAATTTTGGTTATAAGAAAAATGGACTTTATAATGATGGAATTAATATTGGTGCTGCACTTGGTACAGCTGTAAAAGCATCAGAAACAGGGGTTGTTGCGTATGCTGGAAATGAGTTAAAAGGGATGGGTAATTTAATAATTATTCAGCATGCAAATGGTTGGATGACAGTTTATGCTCATTTAGACACTATGAGTGTTCGTCGTGGGGTTAAGGTAGCAATTGGTGAAAAAATAGGAACTATTGGTAAAACTGGTAAAGTTTCAGAACCACAATTACATTTTGAAATACGCAAAGGGACAAAAGCCTATAATCCCCGAAAAGAGTTGAAAAAATAGAACAAATGAAAAATAAACGAATTTTTCTTTTTGCAGGATATGACAAGCAGGGAATTATTGATAATTCTTTGCTTTATTATCTACATGCTTTATCTGAACTTGGTGATATAATATTTTTTATGGATAATCCTGTTTCTAAAACTGAAAAAGCAAAATTAAATTCTGTTCCTAATCTTTTATATCATGCTACGAGATCTCACGGGGAATATGATTTTGGTAGTTATAAACGTTTATATAAATGGGCTATTAATAAAAAAATTATAAAAAATTACAATTGGGTTTATTTGGTAAATGATTCTGTTTATGGGCCTTTTTCATCATTAAAGCCGGTATTAGAGAATATGGAAGCATCTGGTGCGGATGCTATAGCAATGTTTAAATCTATTAAAAAAAATCAAGAGTTTTTACAAAGTTGGTTTATAGGTTTACGAAAAAAAATAGTTTTATCTGATTGGTTTAATAAATTTATAAATAGTGTTAAAAAAGAAAAAAATAAAAAAGATATTGTTGAAAAATATGAACTGGGGTTAAGCAATTTATTAATTCAAAATAACGTAAAAACATATTCATATTTTTTTTGATAAAAAATTACATATGACACGTAATCTATTGTATTTTTATCGTGCTGGGTTACCTTTTTTGAAAAAAAATTCAGTTTTAATACCTCATTCTCATATAGGTGAAATAAAGCATATTTTAAAATCCTTGCCAGAGCTTCATTCTAATTTTATACTTGATAATATTAAGAGACTGCGAGATAATACATATATTAAACATTGGATTTTTGGACCTGCATTTATACGATATGTATGCCGAAAGTTTTTATTTGGGAAAAGGTGATAAATTATGAAAAAAAAGGTAGTTTATACTTGTATAACTGGTGATTATGATAAGTTAATTAAACATACGTATATAAATCCAGAATATGATTATGTATGTTTTACAGATAATAATATTTTATTAAAATCAAAAATTAAACCTTGGAAAATTTTACCTTTAAAATATACAAATAGTGATAAAATTCGGAATGCTAAATGGCATAAAACACATCCGCACGTTTTGTTTCCAGAATATTCTGAATCTGTTTGGGTTGATGGTAATATAAATATTCTTACAAATTCATTATTTAAAAGATTTGCTAAGTCGAAACAAAATATCTTAATACCAGTTCATTTTAAACGCAACTGTATTTATGCTGAATGTATGGCAGTTGTTGAATGTCAAAAAGATAGTCAGCGTAATGTTGATAAAGTTTTAAAGTTTTTAGAAAAGAATAATATGCCAAAAAATTATGGTTTATTAGAAACTAATATAATATTTAGACGACATAATAATAAATTAATTAAAGAAATAAATGAAAATTGGTGGAATATGATAAAAAGATATTCTTATCGTGATCAATTGTCATTG
>JBMNPL010000001.1:0-133961 GCA_050943575.1 Alphaproteobacteria bacterium | reverse complement strand
CAAATGGAACAAATGCAACAACAGATGCAGCAAATGCAACAACAGATGCAAGAACAATCTGCCCAATCTGTCGCCGCTGTTCAACAAGCACTAGAAGAACAAAAACAATTGGCAGCACAACAAGCCGCCGCGGCAGTTGCGGCTGCCACAACAACTGATGCTGTTATCGCAGATGCCGCAGAAGCCGGCGTATCAACTGATGTTTTGGCACGCGAACAAATTGGTGGTCAAATATTAACAAGTATAGAAAACGCTGAAATTAATATGAAATCATTAAAAAACATAATGCAAGATACTTTTGATTATGCAAAATGTGATTCACGTGGAAATAACTGTGCAGGACCAAAACGAGTAAAAACATTTAAGGCCAAAGCGCAGAAATTTTTTGATCCGTATGAAAGTGTTTTGGACGAAATTTATGATGCTGTAATCTTGGCACAATCATTGGGTGTGGATATAAATGATATTTACATGTTGCTTTCAGGCGGATGTAATCGCTGGGGCAGATATGTATGTCAATGTGTGGATGATGAAAACACAAAAAGTAGTGACACATATACTGGTTGTATAAAATCCCAAGCCTTTGTTTATGATGCATCAAACTGTGATACAACTACAAACCTTTCTAAGGCTGGCACTGATGTAAATAAATTTGTTATTGAAGGTAAAAAATGTAAAATTGGTGATATGATTCCATATAATGCTGGGGGATGCATGCCATTGGGACCATTGGATGGTGATGAACCCGTCCAAGAAGCAATGTTAAATGCTGAAAACGGAACAAGCGGGACACAACGTATCGGATGTATGTCATCTATTTTGGATGGATCCATACTTGCACGTAAAACAAAGAAAGCCGCTGGTGCAATAGATATTGATACCTTGCAAATGTTATTAGATCAAGACGCGCCGAGTAATTTACGATATGATCCACGTACAACAGATACCGGTGCTGATGTAGTGGCACCAATTGCCTATTGCGCCATAGATGATACAATGTTTGAAAAACTTGAACGCATCGCGGCACGTAAAAACTTACCCAAAGAAATCTGTGTAGATAATATTAAACGCCTTCCAGCTGAAATGACCGAAATTGAAATACCACTTAAATGGTGCACAAATCCTAATATTAATAATAATACATGTACTTGCTCTGGTGCAACTTTATACTGGATTGATGGTACAGAAATAAAAGGAGTATCAAAAATTACTTCAAATGCATCAGATTATTGCCAAGCGGATATACAAAAGGGTTTAGCACGAGCATTCGCATGCGGTCAAGGTTCATTAAAAGGGACATGGAAAGCTGCCGCATCCGCATACAACAATATTTCCCAAATTGCGAATGGAACTTGTCAAGCCCCGCAAAATATAGAAGCCTATGTAAGCGATATTGACGGGCGCGTAAAATGTAAAGACTATGCCACTGGGGAAGATAGTATAAACGGTTGCAAAAAAAACTTTACATATTGGGAACAGGAATGTAAGAAATGTGGTGGGCAATGGAATAATAATAATCACACATGTACTAATCTATCAACACCATCAAATTATGATTTTGACACTGGTGAGTGTGTTATGTACCAGCCCCATAGTTAAAAATGAAAAAAATAACTTTAATCTTTTCTATTTTTATATTTGCACTTTTGATGCCGATGTTTGCACATGCAGATAAAGAATGTGATTTTAACAATTATATAAACCCAATGTATGCGCTTTGCAGCACACATGCATATAATGCTGGATGGTCACACAATAAACCTAATATGAGCGTGGTAAATGATGTTGTTGCATTAAAATCTACAATTATTACTCAACAAATGTACCAAAACTATGCTATTTTGGAAATGACTATAAAAAGATTAAAAACTCAATTAGAAAAAGCAATATTAACCGCAAAAATGGAAGCAGCAGGTATGACATCCAAAGAAGAACAATCTTCTGGAAGTGGTAAATCCAAAGATAGTGCAATATTTATTGCAGGGGCTCAAAATTGTTTAACACAAAGTGGCGCAATTAAAGAAACACTGAAATGTATACAAAGAAATATTAGTTTAATGAGAAATGAATCAAATATGCCAAACATTCGCAAACAATTAGTTAATGAACTTGATGCGTATCAACTTTACGATAAAACAGGTTATGATACTTTGATAGAAAGCGCATGCAAAAACGCGGGTCAAATAAATAAAAACGAACTAGCAAAATGTTTAAATAGTTTCAATGCAACAATAGGGATTAAACTTGATAAGCACGATAAAAGTATAAAAAACAATAAAAACCAAGATGAATAATTCACAACTAGCAAAACATTTAATCTACAATTCTTGATAAATTTTTATTCTTTTATTTACTAATAATTAAAAACTAAATACCTGTATGTTTTTTTTAAACAAAATTAAAACAAAAACACTAAATATATAAAACATTTGACAAAATAAATATTATTTAATAGAATTTAAAGCATTAATTAAAACAAAGAGGTATTAAACTATGTCATATCCAACTTTTGCAGATATTGCAAAACATTTTATAACTCTAAAAACCAATGAGGAAGGCGCGCATTTAGCCGCGGCTTTATATAATCTTGCAACTCCAAAAACTGAAAATATTAGATTTGATTATAATCAGCAATTAAATATTGATAATATAAATATATTTGCTGATGATATCGCCAAAGCTAAAAAAGCAAATGATGAAACAGCAAAAGAATTCCTTGCAAATATTAAATCAGCAGCGATAATTTTCTTACAACCAGAAAATCGTGAATTTGAACTTAAAGTTGCTTTAAACAAAATACAAGAATTAGCCAAAAATGATGAAAAATTTCACAAAGATGTATTATATAAATTTTATAATATTTTTTGTAGCAAATTTCTTTACAATGGCGGAAAACCTATGCCTGAAAAGTATATTCCTATTTTTGAAACCGTACTTGTTCAAAGCGCCGAACATAAATTTGCAGAACTATCAGTTATGAATAGTTACAGATATTATTTACAACGACAAATTAGAGAAAAAAAACTAAATCCATCACAAGAAGTAATTATTAAAAATAAAATAATAGATTTAAATCATGAAATTTTTAATAGAGCCATGAAAATTTTTGCAGAAGAATCGTCGAAACAAAACCCAGATATTAAAAAAATGAAAGATGCATCGGTACAAGCACATCTGAGTTTTGAAAATTTGGTAAATTATTTTCCATATGCAAAATATAATGATGAAATTAAAAACAATATTAACTTGTTTTTAAATATACATAATAAATCTAATAATCATAATAAATCTATTAGTAATTTAATATTGGCAAAAGCAATAGCAGATGGACAAATTTTAAGCCAACAAGAAACTATAAATAATTTTAAACAAAAAAATGACAATTTAAAAGAAATGATACAAGAGTTAGAACTAAAAAATCAAAATTTAGAAACAAAAAGTCAAAATTTAGAAACAGAAAATCAAAAATTACAAGAACAATTAAACTTCGCAAATACTTCATTACAAACCAAAGAAGAATTTATTGAAGCGGTTAAAAGAGCTAATGAAAAACTTCAAGGGGGAATTTTTAGTAGTGGGGTTAAAAATATGAAACAAATATTTGCTAAACAAAATATAAAAGAAAAATAATTTATATATACAAAAAACCGCCAAATTGGCGGTTTTTTAATTCATAATTGCAGTAAATGTCGCCTCGGATACTTTTTTACCACCAACTAACGCAATACCGCGAAATTTATACATAGTCATTTTCTTGGCTATAACTTCAACATGTAATTCAAGTGTATCACCCGGTTTTACCATGTGTGAGAATTTAATCCTTTCCATTGTGGTAAAATAACCCAATGTATCTTTACCAGTTGTCCCCAATTGTTTAAAAACAATAAAACAAGCAGTTTGCGCTAATGCCTCTATTTGTAAAACACCAGGCATAATCGGATTTCCAGGGAAATGCCCAGCGCACCAAAATTCATCAGGACGAACATACTTTATTCCAACACCACTAGTTTCAGTGTATTCGCGTATTTCATCAACCATCCTCATATCACCACGATGTGGAATTACTGCTTCTATACCTTTTATATCTATCATTTTTTATTCCTCATATTTTTATTAACCCATGCATGAGCACGCATAAACTCCATACCAGGAACGGCTGGATATCCCATATGGCGTTCACCAGCCGGAATATCACGAAAAACTCCGCTTTGTGCCCCTATTTCAGCAGCATCACCAATTTTAACCCCATTGGCAATTCCAACATGTCCACCAACCATAACTCTATCGCCCATAACAACACCGCCCGCTATACCAGTCCCTGCTGCTAAAAAGCATTCTTTACCAACAATAACCCCATGCGCAACTTGAACCAGATTATCAATTTTAGTTCCTTCTCCAATTATGGTATCTGTCATCATACCACGATCAATACAAGAATTAGCACCGATAGAAACACGGTTTCCCAAAACAACACGACCAACATGTGGGATAAAGATATTTTTTCCATCTTGACGCGTGTATCCAAAACCATCTTTACCAATAACTGCGCCACTATGTATTACACAATCTGCACCAATTGTCGCGTTTTCAATATGAGCCCCTGCATAAACAACTGTTCCCGCGCCCAATACTACACCACGACCAATAAACGCATTTGGATAAATTTTTACACCCTGCTCTATTACTGCACCTTTTTCTATAGTTACAAATTGTCCAACATAAACATTGCGACGTTTTCTAAAAAACACACCACGTTCAATATTAGCAGCCCAATGAATTCCAGTTCTGGGTTTTTCTTTATATATTTCACTGATTATTTTAACAATATTTCCACGCGGACTATCTGTTATCAAAAGAGTAGTATTTTTTGGCGCAAATTTTACATTTTCAGGCTGAACTAAAAGTACCGAAGCCTTGGCATTTTTAAGAGTTTCTATTGGTAAAATTTTAAATGCTGCAGAATTACGTTCTGTTGAATAAAAAGCTAAATCACCAGATTTGGCATCTGCAATCGGTGCAACACCACTAATAACAGTATTTGCATCCCCTTGTAATTGCAATCCCAGTTTTTTCGCAAGTTCACCCGCAGTTGTTTTTGCAGCACGAGGACCAAATAAGAATTTAATTATTTTTTTCATGTTCTAGATAATAGCATACTGAAAATCCAAGTGCAAGTATTAGAAAATCATAATATTATTCAGGACAACGAACTAATTGTTCTTTTATAAATTTCACATCATCGCTTATTGAAACTTGTACTTCACGTTTTAATCCATCATAATAAGAATATTCATATTTTTCATCTGGAAAATCATCAAATGGTGCAAGCAAAGCATCAAAATAATCACGCCGTTGACATAAACAAGTATCCCTTACTTCTGCCACCATTTGAACAGTGGCACTTTTTGGATGTCTTTCTTCTAAACTCTTATCTGACATCATTAAACAACGATCGCCAAATCCATAAAAATTTGCATCATCTGTCATAAACTTATAAATCAAATTTTGATCTGCGCCTGCTTTTTTTAATCTATATTCCATCCCAGAAACACAACAAATATTTGTAACCTGCATTAATGTTTCATATCTTTTTATTAATGCGTTATGATAATTACGATCTTTTTTTATATGACGTGCTGGCAATACCATTGTTTCTATTACTGTGGGTTTTTTCTTCCAAATATTACATTCCCAAGATGATTGAAAAGGACAACGAGATTCCAAAATTCTAGATTGTTTTACATTAGCCCATAAATTTTCAGTTATATTATTTGGTTCAAGCAATAATTTATCTGTTTCTGCCAAAGATCCTGATTGATAATAAACAGAAACATCGTCATAAATCATAAGATCTGAACCATCCGATGCATACACTTCAACAGAAAATAAAACTATTATTAAAAAATAAAAAAATTTTCTCATAAATAATATTATATCACAAAGAGAAAGAGTGAAAAAGTAAAATAGTAAAAATCCGGCTTGCGCCGGATTTGTTTTTCTTTAAAAACCTTTTGGGGTTTCCATTCTTGCACTTGATATACGTTTATCCAGCGCAGTTATGATATCTTGGGTAATATCTAAATTTTTAATATCACCACCAACACGAGCTAAACGACCATCAATAACCAACGACAAATTCTTTCTTGCAATAATTGCGTCAATTATTGGATCAAGATGTGCTGATTGAACTTTACCCAAAGCATTTTGAAAAGATGCTTCGACTGCTTGGGCGCGCATTGTTAAATCTTGTTGTAATTTACCAACTTTTTGTTGATATTCAACCACGCGTTTTTGTAAAGCTTCACGAGATAAAACATCTTGGGATTTTTCAATTTCATCTTTTTCTTTTTCTAATGCTTTTTGACGTTTAGTTAAATCATCACGCAATTTATTTTCATAGGATTCGCGTTGTTTGCGTAAATCGGATAAAACTTTTGCATCATTTTGAATTAAATCCATACGAACAACTGCGATACGCAAATCTGCACCACTAACCGCTTCTGTTGTTACATGATCTATCGCTTTCTCAATTGATATAGGTGCAGTAAAATGACGTACGCCTAAAATTCCAAGTATAGCAACAACTATAACCACAGCTGCTATAATACCGGTTTTTTTATAACTTTTTACTTCTTTTTTTTCTTCTTTTGGAAGTGTTTTTGTTTTTTTCATTTTTTTTCCTTTTTGTTTGTTGTTTAAATTGTAATCATTTAAAAAGTAAATTTCAATGATAAAATATTATCTGGCTGGTGATAATCTAATTTCTACACGACGATTTGTTCTGCGACCTATATCGTCTTGGGCAGCTATTGGTTTTGCTGAACCACGACCGATTATAAACATACGTGCCGGATTTATATCATTATTAGCCATAAATATAGCAACACGCTGTGCCATATCCAAAGAAAGTGCAATAGATGCATTTTTATTTCGCATAGCATCTGTATAACCAGCAATTTCCATAAATGTTGCATCATATTTTTTCAAAATTTTTGCAATTATTTTCAAAGTATTTGCACCATCATTTGAAATCTCTGGTGCATCTGAATACATAAAAGAATCTCGGGTTAATAATAAAACTACATCTGTTCCAACACGTTGAACCTGAATACCCGGTTTTAATAAAGAATCATAAAGTTCATATTCTAATGATGTCATATATTTTACTAATACTGGATCTAAATTAGATGGTAATGGCTCTTCACCATATTGATTTTTACCCTGAGGTTCTGACTTTGGTATTATTTTGCCACCACCACCTAAAAATACTGGACGTTTGGCAATCTTCATTGTATCTGTCATTTCATTAAAAGTTGCACCATGTAAAATTTTTGACCATTCAGTACGTGGCGGAGTTTGATATGTCATACATGCACACAGCATTAAAAAAGATAAAAAAAATATTATTTTTCTCATTTCACCCAAATTGCTACTTCGTTTTTATCAACTTTTTTACAATATGTCGCGACAGATTCAAAATACCCATTTACACTTATTTTAGACACCCAATCTGTTTTAAGTGTTGTCAACCAAGTACAATTTTTAAAATCTATATTTGAAAAAACCATTGCAAATTCTTTATTACCAGAATTTGCAATTACAGAAAAATCAGAACCAACAAGAGGAGATTTTGCACTTTTTAATACCCCAGCCTTTATTAAATAATCAACAGATATATCATTATAGTTATCACGTACGGCATATAATAATTTTGTGTTTAATGCGATTGATTTTATATCTTCTGTTGCCACCATACGAATTTGTCTTAGTCGAACAACTTCATACATTTTAACTGCACCAGCTGTCATAATGCCAGCTATGGCTAAAACTCCCAACATTTCAATTAAACTACGTCCGCTTTGCTCCCTCATTTTTTATCCTTTATTTACAGATATTATTTCTGCACCATCAAATAAATCCAAGGCTTTAGCAATTGCTGGATCCGATTCAAGTTCTGCACGTTGTGTTTCTGTTGGAGTTTGTAGATTTTCTGTTTTTTCCATTAATTCTAATTTTTCCAACACCCATTCTTTACCTGTTTTTTCAAGTAAAAATTCACGTAATTTTTTTACAAAATCTTTATCATCTTTTCTATCAAAAAATTTAATTTTACCATCTGTAAATTCTGCTACTTCTATATTATTGTTCCAATGCATCATTAACAATGGTTCTTTGGAATCAGATAATAATTTAGAAAGATCCAACGCTGTTGAAACTTGCTGTTTTGTATTTTCAATCGGCTTTACAGATTTTTTTTCAACCGGTTTAATAGCTGGTGCATTATTTTTTATAAGTTCTGGAATACTTGGTATGTCTGCAATATGCATTAAACGAATAATTAACATATCAAAACATTGTTTTGGATTTCCAGCAGCTTGCATTTCTGGAACACTTGCTACCATTACCTGCCAAATTCTAGATAAAGTATTTAAGTCGGTTGTTTCATTAATCTTTTTAATTTGTTCTTTTTGATCTGTTGTATATGGTGCAGCACTTGTATCACTAATACGTAGTTTAGGATGCATTCGCGTTGCCCAATGTGTCCATTCCATCATATCATTTAACAACATTGTTAAATCAGCACCATTTGAATATAATTCATCTGATTTTTTTATCGCGGCTGATGTATCCCCTGATAAAAGAGTTTGCATAAAATCAACTATTACACCACGATCTGCACGTTTTAACATATCCATAACTGACTTTTCATCAACTTTGCCGCCTGTTTGTGCAATAGCCTGATCTAATAATGATAATCCATCACGAACCGAACCATCTGCCGCGCGTGCTAATAATTCATTGGCTTGATCCGATAATTCTATTTTTTCTTGGGATGCAATCCATGCAAAATGTTTTTTAAGTGTTTCAACTGATACACGAACTAAATCAAAACGTTGGCAACGTGATAAAATCGTAACAGGAACTTTTCTAATTTCTGTTGTTGCTAAAATAAAGATAACATGTTCTGGTGGTTCTTCTAGAGTTTTTAACAATGCATTAAATGCACTTTGTGAAAGCATATGAACTTCGTCAATTATATAAACTTTATAACGACCATTTGTCGGGCGATATTGTGCAGCATCTAAAATATCACGCATATTATCCACACCTGTATGTGATGCAGCATCAATTTCCAAAACATCAATATGTTGCCCTGTTGTAATTGCTTTGCAATTTTCACATACACCACATGGTTGGGCGGTTGGTTTATCTGTACCTAAACAATTTAATGCCTTGGCTAATATTCGTGCAGTACTAGTTTTACCTGTTCCGCGAATGCCAGTAAAAATATATGCGTGTGCTATGCGGTTTGTATTAATTGCGGTAGTCAGTGTTTTGACTAATACTTCTTGCCCAATTAAACTATTAAAATCTTGACTGCGATATTTACGTGCCAGAACGGCGTATACTTGATTCATATGCTTTCTTCCTTTTGAGAAAGCATAGCAAACATTATAGAATTTTCAAGGATTTTATTACCCACCTTATGGGGTGGTTGATGATTGACAAGTTGTACCATTCCATTCTTGATCACCAGGACAACCACAACCAATAACAATTGTTGAACAAGAGGAATTATCAGCATTAATTGAACATTCCGGATTAAATACTAACCCTGTTGGACATTGTGTACATACACCAGAAACTACACCATAACCAGCCTGACAAATACAACGTTCATTAACATAAATATTTGTCGGTATTTCTTCAGGGGGGTTATCATCATCAATAGGATATGATTTCCCCATGGCGCCAGTCTTTGCCACCCAAGTTGAATTTTCTGGACATAACATTGATTGATAGAATATATCTGAAATATTTTCTATACAGATACTTTGACGCTGTGATTCAGTTGCTGTTGCTGCATCAGCAGGTGATCCTAATTGCTCAATTGGGCAACCATTTATAGTTGTATCCGATGCAAAAACTGCATAACTGCATGTTAATGCAACATTACGGCATGCGCCT
Source organism: Alphaproteobacteria bacterium (assembly GCA_050943575.1). Classification (GTDB taxonomy): domain Bacteria; phylum Pseudomonadota; class Alphaproteobacteria; order Rs-D84; family Rs-D84; genus WRCA01. The sequence goes on along the minus strand of JBMNPL010000001.1, from coordinate 123,992 downwards.
TTTAATACGGCATATACATTTTGCACATTTGCATTTGATGACCATGCGTTAATTTGCGTAACTTGTTTAGAATAACAAGTTGCAATATCAGCCATACAACTGGACGCATAATCAGATATAATTTTTTCTTGGGATGCACGAATATTAGTCATAGCACGTTGAATATAATTTACTACTATGGAATTTTTAGGATTATATTTTCCACGACTATCATATGTATGTTTTTGACATTTTTCTAACACTGGGCGACATAACCCAGAACTAGTGGATTCAGCCATACCTATTTTTCCTAATAAGTATTTAACAATACATCTGCCATCATTATTTGGTTCTGTATCACAATTTAACATCCCAGATGCATTCCATGCACTAGAAATAAATGCTGAATCAATCATAGAATTATCAAAATTTTCCATCATATCACGAATTTTAGAAACATTTTGACCTAAAACAACTCTACCATTTTCATCTATATAACGTTTTGTGGGATCTAAACATTTTGAATAATCGCTGCCGCACACCATATTATCAGTCATACATTGCTCTAATGCACCAACACAACCTTTAGCATCATAGGTATTATTATTATCTAAAACCGCTAATCTTGCTTTTTGCAACATTTGTGTTGCACTGCGCACATTTTTACGCAAAGTTTGATTCATTTTTTCCAAACCATTTTCATAACTTATACAATCTCTATCAATATCTATTTCATATCTGCTTTGAATTTGACTAATGTTTGCACCCTTGGCTTTACAAGCATTTAATACAGATTGACATCTTTTTTTTGCAGTATTAAATAAATCTGTTCCACGTAATTTTGAAAAACTTGTACTTGTACTATCTGACAAACTAAACATATCTGCTATATCCATATCTGCATTAAAATCTATATCTAAATCCAATGACATACCACCACTTTCATTATTTATACTTTCAGGTGATTTAATAAGCTTTTCTATTTCTGCTAACATATTACGAGATTCAGTGTTATCTTTTGCATTTTGTAATGCTAATTCTGCTTCGGTCGCACTCATTATCGCGCGAATCTCATCCGCAGATAATCCGACATAACGAATACGTTGTGCAACATCATTTAATTGTGCATTTGCTTCTTTTACAGCGGCTGCACTACGTTCATACGAAGAAAGTCGATTACTGCAAGCACATCTTTTTTGATTGGGGTCAATAATCGCACAAAATTGATCCATACAATCTGTATATTGAGCAATACAAGAATCCATAATTGCACTAGATTCTTCTATACTTGTAACACTTGCAGGTGATGCGGTACTTACTCCTGCTGTTGCAGAACGTGATGTTAAACGACGATTTTCAGAATTCATATTTGAACCAGTTTGAACATTTGTTCCAACAATTGTTGCACGACCACCGACTTCTGCTGTGGTTGGACGCAAAGAAATTCCAGCACGACGAACTGGTGCAGATGCATTTAAACTAGCTGATTCAGAGCGTGCTGAACGTCCAACTTGATGACTTTTTTCATTTAAAGTATTTCTGGGTACAGCAGTTGCTGCTGTTCTGGACGATGTGGATATATTTCGTGAAATAACTGGTTTTATAGTTCTGGTAACAACCGGTGTCGCTACAGAAACTTCTTCTTGATCTTCTGATTGTGTTTGTTGTGAAACAATACTAGAAGGCAAGGCTCTACTAATATTTGCAGCATTTGCAATAGAAATATAATTGATAAATAAACAACAAACAGCAAATATGCTGACCGCACTACGCGCGGTTATTTTTTTAATATACAAGCGTAGTGAATTCATCATCTGCTCTTTACTATCTATTATTTATTAATCAAGGTGCCCAACTTTCAAATTCACGAATACTGCCTTCACCATGCACACCCGGTGTGTGTTGCAAGCAATACTCTCGCAGACCTGCAGAATTTTTGCTATTTGGATATTCTTCATCAGACGGTGCAGCTTCACCTGTTCCATTCAAAATCTCTGACAATCTAACAATATTTCTACATGTGTTTTCCGACCAGACTTGAGAATTTTCACAATTAGTATTATTATCAGCAATATCAATTATTTTTCCAGCTTCTTGATCACATACCATTGTTTTATAGCAACTGGGGACTTCTGCACTTTGAGCACAATAATTTTTTATACGTGCAACAGTCCAATTCGGATTTACTTGACTTTGGTGATCATAACAATCATAAACTTCATTTACACAATTACGATAATTTTCTTTTGCTTGCGCCAATTCTTTCGCTGTTGTAGTTTGTTCTTCTTGTGCAAATTCAAGACGTTTTTTTTGTAAAAATTGTGTCGCAGCAATTTTTTGATATGCCATATTTGTTGCTTGTTTTTTAAGCTCTTCACCATATACATCACAATCTGCGTTTGCATCTAAAGCATATTTTTGTAATATACTGCGACGCGCATCCGCAACAGGGCGACGCAATGTTGAATATGGATCACCTGCTGTTGATGAATATCCAAAACAACTTGGAGCATTACCAGTAGAAGATGTACCAGGTTGAACAAAATTCAAATCCATTCCATCATTATTTACAGTTATAGTACTATTATAATTATATGGTCCAGTTGTTCCATTATGACTTCCGCATGCTTCATAAATTCCATTAAAACAAGAATCTAAAACTCTATTACATACATTATTATGTGCATATTGGAATAAATCGTATCCCCATAATTTTGCCAATGTATCTGCTGGGGTATCAGCTGGATTAAATAAATTTCCTGTCCCGTCTAATTCACCAACTATGGCACTAACATTCATAAAAGAAGACCATAAATTATTTGTATTATCAGTTGATATAACATTAATTTCATTAATGGTGCTTGCATAAGTTTCTAAATTAGCCAATATATCAGAATCTGATCCATCTAAAACATTCATCCAATCACTACCACCAAACCCTAATTCAGTACTTGAACAATAAGACGGAGCTTCACAATCATTATTTGATGTTAATGTATGAGATTGACACCATTGATCTTTTGTTCCTGATTTTTCCGCATCACGATAAGAAACACAGTTTAAAACTTTTTCCGCTTCGGTTAAAGTAAATGCTTCTGTTACGGCTTTACCCTTTGTTGAAATCAATAAGGACAGTTGACCTGAAACTGTTAATAAATCTTCTTTTGCTCGTTGTAATTGTTCCACGACATTTGCTAATGTTTTTACACGTCCAGCACACGCGCAACGACGTTGACCAGGATTTCTAGCAGTACAAATTTCATCCATACATGCATAATAAGATTCCAAACAATTACTATAAGCATCTGCAGAAATCAAACCTGTTGTTGGATCAATAATATTTGAATATGTGCCTGTATATAATCTACTAGCTAATGCAGAACCACCCGCACTTGCACGAATTGATGCCCCAGAAACAGAAATTCTGGTTGGATTTATATTTGTTGCTGTCCGAGCACGAACTACGCGATTACTCGTTGTTCGCGAATTGTTATTACTACGTGAAACAACATTCCTAGGTTGTTGAACAATGCCACGTGAAGCAGTTCCCCGAGATGAAACATTTCTTGCAATAGTTGCATTACTTACTTTTGTCGCGGCAGATGAACGTCCAGGACGTTGCTGTCTATTACTGGATGTTGCACGTGGAGATTGATTAACAACAGGTGTCGCGACCGGCGCTGTTTGATCATATCCAGCAATAGGATCAGCCACAACAGGTGCAACAAAAATAGTGCACATAATTATTGTAAAATATGCAAAAAATCGGTTTTTCATTAAAAACCCCTTCCTTTATTTACTTTATTATATCATAAACTATACAAATAGTTAAAGAAAGAATTTTTTATTTGATAAATTAATTTTAATTAATATAAAAAAATAAAACAACCGCCATAAAGGCGGTTGTTTTTGATTTCGGTTTTATATATCTTATGAATTTCGTTCTGGCGACGACCTACTCTTCCGTGGCTTAAGCCAAAGTACCATCGGCGATACATCGTTTCCCTGTCTGGTTCGGGATGGAACAGAGGGTGGCTGATGTTCAATAATCACCAGAACGAAATTCACAAACATCGTATATTTCCCAAAAAAAAGAATTCTTATTTTACAACATACTCTTCAAGCATTCTGTTTGATTTTCCAAACATTAAAGTTCAGAAAATCAAACAAACAAGATAAAAAGTCAATCATCCGATTAGTACGGTTGAGCTAAACACCTCACGATGCTTACACCTACCGCCTATCAACGTAATGGTCTATTACAGGATTAATGGGGATATCTTATCTCGCGACCAGCTTCCCGCTTAGATGCTTTCAGCGGTTATCTGTTCCGAACATAGCTAACCTGCGATGCCACGGGCGTGACAACAGGTACACCAGGGGTTCGTTCGACCTGGTCCTCTCGTACTAAGGTCAAGTTCGCTCAAATATCCAACGCCCACAGTAGATAGGGACCTAACTGTCTCACGACGTTATTAACCCAACTCACGTACCGCTTTAAATGGCGAACAGCCATACCCTTGGGACCTGCTCCAGCCCCAGGATGCGATGAGTCGACATCGAGGTGCCAAACACTCCCGTCGCTATGGACGCTTGGGGAGCATCAGCCTGTTATCCCTAGAGTAGCTTTTATCCGTGTGCGATGGCCCTTCCATGCGGAACCACCGGGTCACTAAGACCGACTTTCGTCTCTGCTCGGGGTGTCCCCCTTGCAGTCAGGCTTGCTTATGCCTTTACACTCACCGGCTGATTTCCGACCAGCCTGAGCAAACCTTCGCGCGCCTCCGGTACAATTTGGGAGGCGACCACCCCAGTCAAACTGCCCATCACGCATTGTCCCCCGCCCTGCTTCAAGAACGCGGGTTAGACATTAAAACACACAAGGGTGGTATTTCACCAACCGCTCCATGCAAACCGAAATCTGCACTTCAAAGCGTCCCACCTATCCTACGCAAATGTGTCCTAATGCCAATACGAAACTACAGTAAAGCTTCATAGGGTCTTTCCGTCTAGCTGCGGGTACTCGGCATTTTCACCGAGAATTCAATTTCGCTGAGTCTATGCTGGAGACAGTGTGGAGATCGTTACGCCATTCATGCGGGTCGGAACTTACCCGACAAGGAGTTTCGCTACCTTAGGACCGTTAGAGTTACGGCCGCCGTTTACTGGGGCTTCACATCAGAGCTTGCACCCTTCAGCTTAACCTTCCAGCACTGGGCAGGCGTCAGTCCCTATACGTCATCTTATACGATTTAGCAGAGACCTGAGTTTTAAGTAAACAGTCGCCCCCACCTGGTTTGTGTCACCTGATTAAAGTTGCCTTGAAACAGGTCATCCTTATACCGAAGATACGGATGCATTTTGCCTAGTTCCTTCAACATAGTTCTCTCAACCGCCTTAGTCTACTCGACTCGAGCACCTGTGTTGGTTCTGGGTACGATTCTTGCGATTAAACGCAGTGGGTGCTATTTCCTGGAACCTGTTCACTGCACTTCCAATCCATTAAGGAAATACAATTTACCAGATCCGTCACACTCCACGAGTCACGGAATATTAACCGTGTTCCCATCGGCTACGCCTTTCGGCCTGACCTTAGGGGTCGACTCACCCTACCCTGATTAACATTGGATAGGAACCCTTGCTCTTACGGCGTCAAGGTTTCTCACCTTGATTAGCTGCTACTCATACCAACATTCTCACTTCTGATACCTCCACCATGGCTCGCGCCTTTGGCTTCGCAGGCTTACAGAACGCTCCGCTACCGCGCATCTTACGATGCACCCACAAATTCGGTGAATGATTTTAGCCCCGTTAAATTTTCGTTGCCGTGATTCTTATTTAGACCAGTGAGCTATTACGCTTTCTTTAAAGGATGGCTGCTTCCAAGCCAACCTCCTGGTTGTTTTGGAATCTCGACTTACTTTCCCACTTAATCATTACTTGGGGACCTTATTTGGTGGTCTGGGATGTTTCCCTCTCGCCCGCCGACCTTAGCACCGACGGACTGTTTCCCATGCTATTTTATTCGTTGGTATTCAGAGTTTGATATGGTTTGGTAAGATTTTACTCCCCCTAGCCATTTCAGTGCTTTACCCCCAACGACGAACACATGAGACACTACCTAAATAGTTTTCGCGGAGAACCAGCTATAACGGAGTTCGATTGGCTTTTCACCCCTAGACACAGGTCATCACCTAATGTTGCCATATTAGTGTGTTCGGCCCTCCAGCTGCTGTTACACAGCCTTCAGCCTGCCCATATCTAGATCACCCCGCTTCGGGTCTAATACTACATACTCAAATCGCCCTATTCAGACTCGCTTTCGCTACGCCTACACCTAACGGCTTAAGCTTGCATGCAATATTAACTCGTTGGCTCATTATACAAAAGGTACGCCATCACCGGAAAACCGGCTCTGACAGCTTGTAAGTGTTCAGTTTCAGTGTCTATTTCACTCCCCCTTCGGGGTTCTTTTCACCTTTCCCTCACGGTACTTGTTCACTATCGGTCAATCAGGAGTATTTAGCCTTGGAGGATGGGCCCCCCATATTCAGACCGGATTACACGTGTCCGGCCCTACTCTTGGACCAAAATACTAGTTTTCGCATACAGGGCTATCACCTATTATTGCCGGACTTTCCATTCCGTTTTGCTAACTAATACATCAGCCACTGGGCTTGTCCGCGTTCGCTCGCCACTACTAGCGGAATCTCGGTTGATTTCTTTTCCTACGGATACTGAGATGTTTCACTTCTCCGCGTTTGCTCTGCCGACCTATGAATTCAGTCGTCAGTACAGCATAAAGCTGTGGGTTTCCCCATTCGGAAATTTCCGGGTCAAAGCTTATTGACGGCTCACCGGAACTTATCGCAGTCTTTCACGTCCTTCATCGCCTCTGATTGCCAAGGCATCCACTAAACACCCTTAGTTACTTTTTATCCAATGCTTGAAGAGTAAGTCATAATGCGAAACGCAAAATATTTACACCTCAATCAAAGTATAAAAAAAACTTAAATGAGCTGATGAGAAATACTTCTCATCATTTGCAGTTGTAAGTTGATTCTTGCTTTTTAATTGAATTTTATCACAATTAATTATTGTAATAATACTTCTATTAGAAAGATATTTTGAGATTATTACGATGTTCAACAAATCAATTTTTTTGATTTGCGACATATAAAACCGATTCACAATATTAAAAGCAGATTCCAAATATGAATATTTGTAATCATGAAGTGTTCGCTATGGCGAACCAAAGATAACACTTCATAATTACAACCCCATCAAAAGCATTTCATAAAAATGGTGGGTCAGGAAGAACTCGAATCTTCGACCTCCGCTGTATCAGAGCGGCATTCTAACCAACTGAACTACTGACCCGGAAAAGACGAAAATTAAATCCATTCCACTGATACCGAAATGAAATACTCATTATCAAGAAGAGATGTGTAGGCAGTCGTTGGATATTGTCCGTTCGTGAGAACGGATTTTCTCTATAAAGGAGGTGATCCAGCCGCACCTTCCGGTACTGCTACCTTGTTATGACTTAACCCCAATCACCAACCCCACCGTAGGCGGCGTCCCCCTTGCGGTTAGACTACCGATTTCGGGTGAAATCGACTTTCATGGTTTGACAGGCGGTGTGTACAAGACCCGGGAACGCATTCACCGCTGCATTCTGATCAGCGATTACTAGTGATTCCGACTTCATGCCCTCGAGTTGCAGAGGACAATCCGAACTGAGACGATTTTTAAGGATTGGCTTTGTCTTGCGACATTGCGACCCACTGTTATCGCCATTGTAGTACGTTTGTAGCCCGACTCGTAAGAACCATGATGACTTGACGTCATCCACACCTTCCTCCCGCTTGACGCGGGCGGTCCCCTAAGAGTCCCCGGCATTACCCGCTGGCAACATAGGGCGTGGGTTGCGCTCGTTGCAGGACTTAACCTAACATCTCACGACACGAGCTGACGACAGCCATGCAGCATCTGTGTTCGCACCAACCGAATTGAAAATTTTCATCTCTGAAAATCGCGTGCGACATGTCAAGAGTCGGTAAGGTTTCTCGCGTAGCATCGAATTAAACAACATACTCCACCACTTGTGCGGGTCCCCGTCAATTCCTTTAAGTTTTAATCTTGCGATCGTACTCCCCAGGCGGCATGCTTAACGCGTTAGCTTCGTCACTAGACCCCCGAAGGAGTTTAACAACAAGCATGCATAGTTTAGGGCGTGGACTACCAGAGTATCTAATTCTGTTTGCTCCCCACGCTTTCGTCCCTGAGTGTCAGCGACGGACCAGAAGACTGCCTTCGCCATTGGTATTCCTTGTGATATCTACGGATTTCACCCCTACACCACAAATTCTATCTTCCTCTTCCGTGCTCCAGCCTGCCAGTATCAAAGGCAGTTCCAGGGTTGGGCCCTGGGATTTCACCTCTGACTTAACAAACCACCTACGGACGCTTTACGCCCAGTAAATCCGAACAACGCTTGCACCCTTCGTATTACCGCGGCTGCTGGCACGAAGTTAGCCGGTGCTTTTTCTGTCGCTACCGTCATCATCTTCACGACTAAAAGAGCTTTACAACCCAAAGGCCTTCTTCACTCACGCGGCGTGGCTGGATCAGGGTTTCCCCCATTGTCCAATATTCTTAGCTGCTGCCTCCCGTAGGAGTCTGGGCCGTGTCTCAGTCCCAGTGTGGCTGACCGTCCTCTCAGACCAGCTATGGATCATTGTCTTGGTAGGCCTTTACCCCACCAACTAACTAATCCAACGCGGGCTCATCCATCGGCGGCTTGCGCCTTTCCCGTTTCCGGCTTATGCGGTATTAGCGTTCGTTTCCAAACGTTATTCCCCACCAATGGGCAGATTCCCACGCGTTACTCACCCGTGCGCCACTCGTATATTGCTATACGCGTTCGACTTGCATGCCTAAGACCCGCCGCCAGCGTTCGTTCTGAGCCAGGATCAAACTCTCAAGTTCTAAAAAAACTTGTAGTTTAAAGCCTGCACATTACGAGCTGACCAAAATCTAGTCATTCGTTTTTACTATAATTCGCAAGACAAGTATTAACGAGGTATATAATTATAACCTACTACCTGTCTAAGGATTGTGCAAACTTTAATGTTAAGTTTGGATATTTCCAAATCAACTGCCTACACATCCCTTCTATCTGTAACGCATTTGCGTCACAAATTTTCTTGATGAGCTGCTTTATTTACAATAATCGCGATTTGCTTTGATACAACGAATCGTTGTTTTATCAAAAAACCGCTAAATTTCAGGGGTTGAAGCTTTTGTTCCAACATGAAAGCCCGTATAGTATGCGCTGATTCTTTCAAAAAGTCAAGCTTAAAGTTAAGAAAAATTATCTTTTTATTTTACGTATAAAGCCGACAAAATAAGCATTTTTAGCCATTTTTACCCGGTTATGCATAAACTATTTTACAAACACCTGTTTTAATGACTAAAAACTAATAAAAAACTCTTTATTGTTTTTTAAAATCTATACATAAATCCTAATTTAACCATCGGGAAGAATTTAAACTTATTAAGGTCATCATTAGCATCTTTTAATGCTACTTCTTTATTTGTGTTAAACTGATTTTCTAATGATAAGTTTCCTTCTACTGGATCCCATCCCCCAACTCCATCCCCTACTTCTAATAAATTATTAAGTGGTACATCCAGACCCATAACTGCCGTTTTGTTAGTATACACCGCGCCAGCATCCATATAAATTTTAATCCCCCAGAACAAACCTAAATCAAAACCTGTTCCCATATATGGACCAGAATACTTCCAAGTACCAGTTGCACGACCTTTAACAGCATTACTATTATAACGATAATCAGTACCATTTAATTCAAAACTAATCGGGGTACCTGGAGCATCTTTTATTGTTCCAGACAAATCTGCCGCAATACCAAATTTACCTATCATATAACCACCTGTTAAACGCCAACCACCTAAAAACCAAGTATTACCAAATGGATAAAAATCAACTAATAATCCTATATGGCTGGCTTTAACATCTACATCTTGAATTGCCAAACCATCACCAACTTCTTGACTATCATCAATTGCTGAATTTATTGTCCCATTAATAGAAGATTCTATTGGCGCGGTTGTTGCAAAATCAAAACGGATACCTAGTCTTTTCCACCAAAAAGAATCAAAGTTTTTATTCGCATATCCAATAAATCCATTTATACCTGAAGTCGCAGATACCCCCAATCCTAATTGCATTCCACGTGGAAATTTTATTTCTGGATTAATAGATTCAGATTCTGCTTCAAATTGTTGTTCTTGTATTTCTATCGGTGTTTCAACCGCTATTTGTTCTTCCGCGAATGCCGGAAAAGTTAAAACTGATATACATAAAAATGGGATTATTTTTTTCATTTTAAATCTCCGTTTAAATTATTATTAAAAAGATAGCAAACTGCCAAAAAATATTCAAGGATTAAAATGTTTTATATCTTTTTAATTTTACCAACTGATAAATCACCTAAACGATATTCACCATATGAAATTCTATGTAATTTTTTCACCATAAATCCCAACCAATTCATTGCTATACGAATCTCATTTTTTTTACCTTCGGTTAAAGTGATTTGAATCTTTATCGGATAACGTGATAAAACTTGAATATCCATTGGTTCGTATTTTACCCCGTTTATAATCGCACCTGAACGCAAAATATCAAAAACTTTATCTTCTGAATTTAATGGGGATAAAAACTCGCGTAAAGCCTTTGATCGTGACGGTGATTTAATTTCTGTGATTTTTTTTGGATGTAATGTCGCAATATAAACTCGCTTTATATCACTATCAGGTAATGTCATTTTTCGGGCAAATTCACCATCATTTGTTAATAACAACAAACCTGTAGTTTTATAATCCAAACGCCCAACATATTTTAAATTTTTATATCTTTTTGGCAAAATATCATATATTGTTTTACGACCATTTGGATCACTACGTGAAGTAATTGTGTTTATAGGTTTATGAAAAAGATAAATTTGTAATCCATCTTTATTTTTTGAAATTATTTTTCCATTTATAATTATTTGTTCAGTACCATCAACAAAAAAAACAGGTGTTGTAATTTTTTTATTATCTACAAAAACAACACCATCGGTAATAAGTTTTTCTGCTTCTCGCCTTGATGCAAAACCAGAATCAGCAATAAATTTTGCTAAACGCATTTTCATGCTGGTAATTCTTTTGTTGTTTTGGTCATTGGATCATATTGTCGCGGAGTTCCATGATAACGCATTATAGCATGATGACTGGCAACTAAAAATTCTGGTAGTGGCGCACACTCCCCCAATTTTCTAAAAGCTTGTAATCTTTCGTCCGCATAAGCTGGACAATAATCGGCTTCAATCGGACGATGGTAATATCCTTGGAATATAACTAATTGCTTTTTCGCATCTAATTTCAAAATATCCATATGGGTGTACAATGGTTTTCTGTCTGTAGTTTCAGTTTCCTTACCATCTGCGCCCTTAGTTTTTTTAATTTCTACCTTTTCACCCATCATTTCAGCAAATCTTTTTGCGGTATCAGGATCATTTTGACGGAATACTATTTTTGCTGCTGTTGTTGAAATAATTGTAGCGGCCGCATCTGCACCATATTTTTCTTGAATTTGGTGAATATCTTGCCCGATAATTAAATAAGAAACCTGCTGACCACGACCAATATCGGGTCCTTGAATAATCGCCTGCATCTTTTGCATTTTTGGCATCTCATCCAAAACAAACAATACAGGATAAGGTCCTAATTTTTTACCAGCATGTTCTCCATTTGGTGCATTTGCAATTAAAAATCTGGACATTAATTCAATAAATATCGCTGTTATCGGATTCAATGCTTCAGCATCAACCTGATTAATAGATAAATAAACAGTTACTGGTTTTACTTTACCATCACGCGGATCAATCATTCCTCGTAAATCACTAAAATGGAAATCACTATGACTGGTGCGATTTTTTACCGCAGCATTTCTAAATATTGAAAGCCCAGCTAACACAGTTGAAAGAATAGAACCACGTTCTTTATCTGGGGTGTTTGCAAGTTGTGTTAATTCCAAAACTGCACGATGCGAATATCCATATTGTAATGCCTCATTAACTGAATTTTGGAATAAATCTTTCATTGGATCTGCCATCATAACCATTTGATCACCTTGTTTACGACGATTTTCCAATTCTTCCGCAATACGCACTTGGCTTTTATTTAACCAGTCTAAAATCAAAGATAATGATGCTTCGCGCCCAACCCATTCATCTGGAATATTTGCCCATGTCCCAACATGAACATAATTTGTAGCATTTAATTGACCATTTTGTAATGCATATCTGGCGGCTTCTGCATTTGGATCATTCATCAAAGAATAATATTCATCTAACAATATCGCATCTTCATCATCAAAAGTCCCTGCCTGCATACGTGCATAAAAATAATCATCGGCTTTGGCTTTATCAATTTTTGAAACCATAAAATTAATTAATCCAGATAATGCCGCACGACCAGATATTGTCCAATGCGGATCAGCCGACGAGCTAGTTTTATCTGCAATAAGTGTCGAACAAATTGAATCTATATACAAATCACGTTCTTCAGTAACAAAAGGAACATGCGAAGGCGATAAAGGATTCCAAGATGGATAATGAATACCGGCTACTGGATCATCTTGACCTGCCCAGTTCATAATAAACACTGGTCCAACATTTTGTGAACGATATGCTGACGATTGTTGTTTTAATTCAGGTTTTGGATCATTAATAATCATTGAAACTGTATTACATTCAAAAATTGTTGGTAATACAACGCCTTGTGTTTTACCGGTCCCAGGAGGCGCAAGACATAATGCAGAATATGTTTTTGTCATCATTAATGGCTTTTTCTTCCAATATCCTAAAACCATCATAAAACCATCTAGTAACCCCATCTTCTTTATATCTGCGTCGTTTGCCTTACGAGAAGATTCTTCTTTTAATGTGTCTTTTCCATACGGGTTAAATTCTTTTAATAATGTTTCATCTGTTAATATAAAAAATATAGCGATTGGTAATAAAGGAGCTAATGTCGCAATATCAGTTTGAGTTATAGCACGAGAGAACCATTCTGGAATTTCTGCAAATGTTGATAGACCAAAACTATGAAAAAAGTTTCTAAAATAAATCCCCATCCATTTTGCGGTTGCTGGTGACCAACCATAACGCCATAAATGTTCTATAGGAAATGAAAGAATAAACGCCGCAAAACAACATAGCCAAACAATAACTTTATACCGCATATTCCAGAATAATCTGGCCAACGGGGTTTTTTCATGGTCTTTATAAACAGACGAGTCAAAGATTTTTAGACCTTTGCCTTTACCAGAAAAAGATAAAATGTTGAATTTTTTAGCCATTAAATATATTATATCAAAAAAATTGGTGTTTGATAATGCAAAACTTACCCAGAATTTTTATAAATGAAAATTTACACATTGGAAAGAAAATTACACTTTCAACTGCGCAACTGCATTATTTAAAAAAAGTAATGCGAACAAATAAGTGTTTAATATTTAATGATGGTATTGAATTTGAGGCACATTTAGATGATAAAGCTCTAAACATCATACATAAAACCGAGCATACAGATCCCAGTAATAAAATTATATTTTGTTTTGCCATAATAAAACAATCCAAAATGGAAGAAATGTTAAATGCTGTAACTCAAATGGGGGTCGCCGTTTTACAACCCATAATAACAAAACGTACAAATGAGCGTTTTCCAAAATGGGGACGTATTGAAAAAATTATTATAGAAGCATCAGAACAATCAAGACGTAATAGCATACCAAAACTTTTACCACCAATTAAATTTGATAAACTTGATAAAAAAAATTTAATTTTTGCAGATGAAAGATTAGTTCATCAAAATAAAACCGATATTAATAAAATTAAAAATTATAATTCTGTTTTAATCGGGCCCGAAGGTGGCTTTTCCCCGTCTGAATTTGCTGAATTGGATACATCAGGCGCTATAGGAATTTCTTTGGGAAAAACAATTTTACGTGCTGAAACTGCTGCTATCGCCACACTGGCGAAAATAATTACTTAGTTGTACGTTTAATCCACCACATTTGTCCGATTCCAAATAAATTGGAAACCGTCCAATATAAAACCAACCCTGATGGCATCCATGCAAATAACACTGTAAATAACAATGGCATCCACTTCATCATTTTTTGTGTTTGTGCCGCCGGATTATCAGAATCTATTTTAGTGGCTGTTGTTTGCAATTGTTGTTGTAACCACATAGTCAATCCCATTAAAACTGGTAAAATAAAATACGGATCCATAACTGCTAAATCTTGCAACCATAAAAATCCTGCATGACGAAGTGGAACCGCAATTAATAATGCCTTATAAAGCGCAAAGAAAATCGGAATTTGTAATAACATCGGTAAACAACCTGACATAGGAGATGTTTTACTTGTTTTATATAAATTCATCAATTCTGTTTGCATGCGCATTTTGTCATTTGCGTATAATTTTTGTATACGTTGCATTTCCGGTTGCATTTTTTGCATAGCAGCCATACCAGAAAAAGACTTACGTGTTAATGGCCACATTAAAATTCTGATACAAATCGTCAGTAAAATAATTGCCAAACCATAATTTAAAACTAAAGAATACAAAGCATCTAATGCCCATAAAAATGGACGTGCTAAAAACCAAAACCAACCATAATCAATTGTTTGATCTATACCAGAAATCTGAGCAGCCGCTACTTTCAAAACATCCGGAGTTTTAGGACCCGCAAATAAATTCGTAGTAATTGTTATTGTTTTACCTGCAGGAACAGAAATCGGGGCAGATAATGTTTCTGCTTGAATACGACCATCTGATAACGAATGAACTTTTAATGTTTGATCAACAGAATTCATAGAAATAATCGTTTGCCAGTATTGTTCTTCAAAACCTATAAATCCTGCTTGAGTTGCCCAAGCATAAGATTTTTTGGATATCGAATTCCAAGATTCACGCTTTATATCTTCATTTGCGAACATAATCGATCCAGTAGCCACACCAGCAGTATCTTTCTCTGCATTTCTAACAACTCGTGCATAAGGGGATATAAAAAAATCACGTTTGGTGTTGTTTTGAATTTCATCTTTAACTGTTATTACATAATCTTTAATCTCTATAGTTCTAGAAAAATTAACCCCGTCAGAATTTTTCCATTTCATTACAGAACCCAAAGTCCAATTAGTATCCATTTTTGGCGCAGCAGTACCATTTGCTAATAATCCAACTTCTATAAATTCTTTATCATCAGCTAATAATTTTACTGAATCTTTTTCATGAATTTTTTCAGGAAAATCTTTTAATGAAATATTAAATACTCTAATACCTTGAATACTTGCTTGTATTTTTTCTGATTCAATTGATTTAACAGGTATATTCGCAATATTTTCTATCGCAACATCTAACTCTTTATTTTCAACAACAGGTTGTTGTTTTGGTGTAAACCAAACGCTAAAAGCCCACCAAGCCAACAAAAAAACAATTGTCCAAGTTAAAAAACCAGAAAATTTTGATTTTTTACTATTCGCATCTCTGGCAGCTACCCAAGAATTAAAACCAGAATTATTATCCAAATACTTAACCATTTATTTTTTTCCTTTTATATTAATAATCCAACTTATAATAAATAAAATAACACCAATAGTTATACAAATATCCGCAACATTAAATGCAGGCCAATGAAGTCTGCCAATGTGAAAATCCAAAAAATCAATCACTGCACCAAAACGTATCCTATCTATTAAATTTCCCAGCGCACCACCAACAATCATTGCTAGTGCAATTGTTTCTAATTTGGTATTTTTTCTCGCAAATAATTGATAACCTAAAAATCCGATTATTACACCAGTTATTGCTATAATTACTAACGGGGCAGATTCACCTAATGACCTAAATAATGAAAAACTAGTTCCAGGATTCCAAGTAAACACCAGATTAAAAAAATCTGTTACTTGTGACATCAAATATGGATAAGGAATTAATTGAAAAGCTTCACCACTAACAGGAACACCGCCAAGTATCATATATAATAAAATACCTTTGGATACTTGATCCAAAATAATCACTAAAAATACTATTAATAAAGAATACAATACCGATTTTTTCATAATATAATCCTTATTATATAAACAAAATTAGTGCCCATTGCAATTCCCATTACCACATAAAGCTTGATAATTATCACGACGAAGTGAATCTAATAAATTTTCTATATTTTTTTCTTTAACTCCTAATCTTTCCAATATCTCTCGTCCTAAAACAAAACTAGACTCTATAGTTTCTGGCAAAGTTATTAATTTACCTTCACTTCGTAAATCTTCAGATTCTTGAATATTTCTAACACGTGCAAAAACTTTTACTGTCGGCATTACTTTGCGTGCTGCACGAATTGTTCTTTTCGCAACTGCCGCATTATTTAACGCAACAACTAGTGCTTTAGTTCGTCTGGGTGCCAAACCAATTTCTTTTAATACTGCACTATTAGTCGTATCCCCAAAAAATACTTTATACCCCGCTTTTTGACCAGCTATAACCGCATCTATATTTGATTCTATTGCCGCATAAGGAATTTTCTGAGATTCTAACATTTGAGCAATAGTTTGACCAACCCTACCAAAACCACAAATTATAACCGCTACTTTTTTTGTTAAAATATTCGATTTTTCAAATTTCTTACCTTTAAAAAATTTACCATTACGATTAATAATATCATATATTCTAATTAATATCGGAGATACCATTATAGATAATATAATAATCGCTGTAAGTATTTCTGCATCACCTGATGGTATTGCCTGAATTCCATTTGTTTTCATAGTTTGTAAAATCAATAAACCAAATTCCCCACCTTGTGCTAAAACCAGTGCGATAAAAAATGATTCTCGTGATGAAACATGTCGCACACGTGCAACGATATAAATCGCAACAAATTTTATAACAACTAATCCAATAACTCCTAATGCAACTACCCACCAATTTTTTAATAACACTGGCACATCTAATCCTAATCCCAGCGCTATAAAAAAGAATGATAAAAATAACATATGATATGGCTGGATATCGGCCTGAACTTGATGACGATAAACAGTTTCACTAAATAACATACCTGCCAAAAATGCGCCTATGGCTGGGGGCAGTTTCAAATAATTAAATATAACAGCCCATAAGACTATATTTAATAAGATAACTAATAAAAATGCTTCTTTAGATTTTGATCGAACAACTAACCGCATCAATGGATTAAGTAATAATTTCCCAACAATCACTACTCCTAAAACAAGACCTGCGGACATTACTAAAACATCAATTATTTGCGCACCAAAATTAAATCCATGCCCTGCAAATATTGGCAACATTGCTAGTAAAGGAATCGATAATAAATCTTGAAATAGTAATATAGAAAATATTTGACGACCTGTATTTGTTTGTAATTCATTTCGATCTGCCAAAATTTGTGTATCATTGGGGGTGCTGGACATTGCCAACATCAAAGAAACCATTATTGCCCCCATTATACTCCAGCTAGTTAATCCGAATAAAATCGGAAATAATATAATTGCAACCATCATTACTTGGGCTGCACCGAAACCAAATATATTTTTACGTAAACTCCATAAACGTTTAATATTTAACTCTAAACCTATAACAAACCATAAAAACATCACCCCAATTTCACCAAGGAAATTCCAACTTTCAGAAATCTGCCATAAATTTAATACATAAGGCCCAGCAATAATTCCAGCTATTAAAAATGCAAGTAAAGTTCCAATACGAGCCAATTTAAATAAAAAAATTAATAAAAATAAAATCCCAAGAAATATTAAAATAGATGTACTCATAATTTTTCTCTCTGTTATAAATAAATTTATATCATAATTTCGTGTGCAATTTCTACAAATTTTTCTGGCGATAATTCTTCGGCTCGTTCCATCCCTGACAAACCAAATTTTAACCAATCAACTCTTGGGACAATCCCCCGCAACATTTTACGTCGTTGCCCAAAAAGTTTAGCTGTAAGTTTTTCAATATTTTTTAATTCTAATTTTGAACCATTTGGAATTATTTGAACAACTGCGGATTGTACTTTAGGAGTTGGAAAAAATGCTGTATTTGGCACATTAAATAATATTTTTGCATTGGCAATTAAACTAACTAAAACACTTAAACGACCGTATTGTTTATCCCCGACTTTTGCTATTATTCTTTGTGCAACTTCGTGTTGAAACATCAATGTTAATGATGATGGGCCATCAGCCCCAGCCATTAAATATAACCATTGAATTAATAATTCTGTCCCGATATTGTATGGCAAATTAGAACAAACAGAATAATCTTTAATTCCTAGTTCTTGGATATTTACCTTCATAGCATCAGTGTAAATTATTTCCAAACGTCCATTACTAACATCTGCTATACGTGATAAAATTGGCCGAGTCATTTTATCTTTTTCAATTGCGATTACACGCTTTGCGCCACATTCCAACAATGCTCTTGTTAAACCACCAGGTCCAGGTCCAACCTCTATTATAACTTGATTATCTATATTTGGAACACTTCGTGCAATTTTTCTAGTCAAATTTAAATCGAATAAAAAGTTTTGCCCAAATTGTTTTTTAGGCTCCAAACCGGCATCTCGCATCATTTCAGAAACTGGCGGAAGATTTAATAATTTTTCATTCATATTTGTTTTCTACTATCAAATGCTATAGATAATGTCCCATCATCTATATAATCCAAATCTCCACCCAACGGAACACCTGATGCCAATTCTGAAAACATCACATTATTACCAATAATTGTTATTATATAATGTTGTGTTGTTTTACCTTCTACTGTATTTGGTAAAGCGAAAATAACTTCGGTTATTTTCTCATTTTTAATTCTTTCTGGCAGATTTGATATATTTAAATCTGCTGGGGTCATACCATTTAAACCAGACAATAAACCACCGATTACATGATAACGACCACGAAATACACCAGATTTTTCAAGTGTCCAAATATCACCCAAATCACGAACTATACATAATTGAGAGTTCGCACGAGAATTATCTTTACAAAATTCACACATATTATTATTTGTTGTATCAGTTAAACATCCACATATTGAACATGGTTTTATACTAGATGCTGTCTCGTTTAATGCTTTAGCTAACGCGACGGCACGACCTGTCTTGTCTTGTAATAAAGATAAAACTATACGTTGCGCGGCACGTCCACCAATACGTGGTAATTTTGCAAATTGTTTAATAAGTTTTTCTATTTTCGGATTCATTTAAAAATAAAACAATCTATACCTTGTGATTTTACATTTGTACACATATCTTGGGCTGTATGCTCTGGTAAATTATATACTCTTACACGAAATAAACTTTTATATGTTTCAACAACAACATCTGTTCCAGTTATTTTTTTTATTTTTTGTGCCTGCTTGTCCGCAATTGAACGATCAGAAAAAGCACCAAATTGAACACCGTATCCTTTAACAGTTTTTTTTACATGTACTTCTGTTTCAGGTTTTGGCTTAGTATTTTTAGATTTATTATCACCTGTTATTGCAACTGTTTTTAACAAAGGTTTTTCATTTAGTATTATTTCAAATCCTTTATCAAGCATTTTTGACGCGACCTTGGCACGAACATCTTTACTTTGCGCCCCTAAAATAACCGCTATTACATGACGTCCTTGTTTTGATGCTGTTGCAACTAAAGAATATTTAGATTTATTAGTATAACCTGTTTTCATACCATCGCATCCAGTGTAAGTTTCTAATAAACGATTTCCATTAGTATATGTTTTACCTTTATAAGTCCAATTTTTTATCCCAAAGTATTTCCAATAATTTGGGAAATGCTTATATACTGCTATACTCATTAATGCTATATCTCGCGCATTAGATAAATGATCATCATCAGGCAAACCGGATGAATTTTCAAAATTAGTTTTTGATAATCCTATTTGGTTTGCCACCTTGGTCATAAGTGATGCAAAATTTCCTTCTTTTCCACCTTTTAGATTTTCAGCTAAAACCAGCGCAACATCATTTGCACTATGGACTGTTAATGCTTTAATCGCATCTTCTACTTTTATTTTACTACCTGCTGCTAAACCTAATTTTACAGGTGAAGCCTTGGTTGCATTTTGTGAAACAATTAAATAATCATCTAATTTCAAACGGCTATGTTCCAGTGCATCAAATGTCAAATATAAAGTCATAATTTTAGTTAAACTAGCCGGATAATTTAAATCATTAATATTTTCAGAATATAAAACTTTCCCTGTATCCATATCTGCTACTAATGCCGCATTATATTCTGCCGCACTTACAGGCAAAATAAAAATTAAAGAAAAAAGAGCAAATATTAATGATATTTTTCTCATAAATAACAGAATACAAAAAATACCTGCATCGGGTCAAGCGATGAAAAATGCTGTGAAAAGCCCAGCTATTAAATTTATATGTATTTAAACTGCTTATTTTTCCAAATCACGTAAAGATATTTTATCACCATCAACAATAACTAATTTACCACGTGTTACTCCAAATTTATTAGCTACACCTATAACATCTTTGTTTGCGAATAATTTCGTATCAAAAATTGGATACACACCACGAGAAATACATAATTGATTAGCATCAACTTCATTATTTAAAACAGCAATAATTGGAACATCTGGTTTACGACACGAAATTTGTGTTACTATATTAATTCCTGAATCAAATACTATTATCGCTTTTACTTTATTTAAATAAGCCATGGATGCCACACTACGCGACCAATCATTTTCTGGAACATTTTCTATTTTTGACCAATCATTTCCATTTTCTAAAACATCTGTATCAGCATTTGTAACAATTTTAGTCATCGTATTAATAACATTTGTTGGATTATCACTGATTGTTGTTTCTTCAGATGTCATAACACAATCTGCACGCAAATAAGAAGCCAGCGCAACATCCGATATTTCTGCACGCAACGGAAAATCTGAATGGACCATACTACCCAACATTTGAGTCGCGACAATAATAGGTTTATTCATCTTGCGGCACATACGAATACATTGTCTTTGTAAAGCGGGTAGTTTTTCAAAAGAGACTTCTACTGCTAAATCACCACGTGCAAACATTATTGCATCTGAAATTTGTATAATTTCTTCTAAATTTTCTAACGCTTGTGGACGTTCTATTTTTGAAATAATTTTTACAGGTCTTGATGTTCTTTCATTAATAAAATCACGAACTTCTTGAACATCTTCGGATCTTTGTACAAAAGAAATTGCGACCCAATCTGGTTTTTTTGTTAAAACATATTCCAAATCAATACGATCTTTTTCAGTTAAAACACTAGTTTCAATTTCAGTATCTGGAATATTAAATCCGCGGCGCGACCATATCTCAGATCCACGAACAACTTGTGTTGTTACTCGTCCAATTTCTGTTTTAATTACTTCAAGTTCTATTTTCCCGTCATTTAACAATACACGATTACCAATCTTTAATGAGCTTAAAACACTTTTATCTGGTAAAAATACCCGTGTTCCATCGCCGCGCTCCGGATTATTATCCAACACAAATTCCTGACCGATTTTTAATGGATAATGATTTTCAGTTTTAAAATCACCAATACGATGTTTGGGACCTTGTAAATCGGCAATAACTGCAACAGGATGATCTAATTCTGCTGATATTTTACGTATCAAATCAATTTTTTTACCTTGGGCATCCCCTGTGTCATGGGAAAAATTAAGCCGGCAAGCATTAACACCAAACTCTATCATTTTTTTCAAAACATCATAATTCTCGCTAGCAGGCCCAATAGATGCTATAATTTTTGTTAATTTATTCATTTTTACAAATATCCTTAATTTTATAGAGAAATAAAAACAACTTTTTCACAAATTGTTTTCCTTGCATTTTTCAACCGCAATGATAACATATTTATCACGCACAATGTAAGTAAAATATATTTCAAAATTAAAAAACAGAGGTGAATTTATGCAAAAAGAAAATCATGGACAACTTGACAACAAACAATTACTAAGCATTATTGAACGTATTGAAAAAATGAATGAAGAGGCCGCCGGTATTGCAGCAGATATTAAAGAAATTTATAACGAGGCTAAATCCGCAGGTTATGATCCAAAATATATCAGACAAATGATACGTTTACGTAAAATGGATCCAGATGAATTGGATGAAACAGATGAACTAACCAAAATGTATCGTAATGCATTAGGATTATAAACTGAAAAAATTTTCCCGCAGAATTGAAAATTTTATTTGTGCCAATTGTGGCACAGATGTTTATGGCAATGGTTATACCAACCATTGTCCAAAATGTTTATGGTCAAAATGTGTTGATATAAATCCAGGTGATCGTGCTAATCATTGTAACGGTATGATGAAACCTGCCGCTATTGAAGCGTCTGGTAATAAATTTATTATTATTCATAAATGTGAAAAATGCGGAAAGATTGCACGTTGTAAATCTGCATATGATGATAATATTGATAATATTATTTTATTATCTCAAAACTCTGATTTTATTTTTGGAAAGTGATATAGATTTTATCTTTATTATCTATTAATATTTCATTTAATATGAATTTGGCTTTAAGTCTTTTTGCTTTCTGCACAGGTATTGCAATTTATTTTGCACTTCCGTTTGAACCCACAATTGCATATCCATTATTAATATCTATTTTTTTCGCTATCGGTTTTATTATATGGAATAAAAAATTAATAGCCCCTGTATTTGCTTTATTATTTGGCTTATTTTATAGCATTGGATGGACACGCGCAGTAGATATACCAAGAATTACCCACTCAAAATATAATACTGAAATATCAGGGGTTGTTAAAAACATAGATTATACTCCAGATAAAACACGCTTATTTTTACAAGATAATAAAAACGGGGCTATTTATAGATTATCAGCTTCTGATGAAATCTTAATACCAAATATTGGTGATAACATAACAATTACGGCTTCTATATTTCCACCAGCTCCCGCCAATGTTCCAAATGGATTTGATTTTGCAAAATGGGCTTATTTTGATGGTATTTCTGCAACTGGATACATAACTAATTTAAAAATAGACAACTCAAATGCTAATTTGCATGGGATTGCCAGTTTACGTGAAAAAATGCATAAAAAATTTAATTCTAAACTTTTTGACTCACTAGTTTTAGGATATAAACATACTTTACCGGATACTGAAAATAAAGCTTGGAATGCGGCTGGGGTCGGGCATGTTTTTTCTATCAGTGGATTTCATATTTCATTGGTTGGCGGTTGGTTATTTATACTTTTTTATTCTTTATTTAGGTTAATACCATGGATAACAAAACGCACATCTGCACGTTATCCGGCAATGATTTGTTCTTTTTTCGGATTATTATTTTATTTATTTTTATCTGGCGCAGATGTTGCAACACAACGCGCATTTTTAACCACTAGTTTAATGTTTGCAGCATTTATTTTTGGTCGCAATGTTTTTACTATGCGAAATACAGCTATAGTATTTACAGCCTTATTAATAGCAAATCCGAATTATTTAACCGCAGCGGGATTTCAACTTTCATTCGCAGCAATTTTCGGATTGATATGGTTTTTTGGAGACACAAAATACGACAAGGTTTCTTTTATTTATAAAATTTGGCGTGCAGTAAAAATAATGATAATGACAACATTTATCGCAACAATTTTTACCATGCCATTTATCGCATATCATTTCCACACAATTCAAATCTATAGTTTACTTGGTAATTTATTATGTCTGCCTATATTTTCAATTTTAATTATGCCTCTAACTATGTTGGGATTAACATCATATGCTACCGCGGTTTATGATTGGACATTAAAAATTGCTAATTGGATTTCAAGCTTACCATTCGCTGGGATACAAATACCAACTATTTCTAGTTTTGCATTTTACTTAATGGTTATTGGTTTAATTTGTCTAGTTATGATAAAAAATAAAAAAATTAAAGTTATTTCTGTCGCTATATGTTTTTTAATACCAATAATTTTAACAGCAATAAAACCAAAACCTATTTTCTATACCACACATGATAATGAATTAATTGCTGTTGTTTTAAATGGCAAATTACACTTTAACAGAAATAAATCTAGTAAACACTTTTTCGCATTTGATACTTGGAAACAAAACAATTTTGAAAAAACCGGAACACCAAATAAACGCATAAAATGTAAAAAAGGATTATGTTTAATTCAAACTGAAAAATGGTCGCTGGCATACACACAAAAATTTATGCCTTTATTAAAAAATGCAGAACAATTATGTATTGAAAATGATTTCTTAGTTTCTTATTTAAAAATAGTTGATAAAAATAATTGCCAAGCTAAAATTCTACGTGGTGGATTTGTAATTTATAAAAACGGACATATAGAATATATAAATTCTAATCGTTGGTGGCATAATCAGCCGAAATAAAATATAAACCAGATGCTGGTGCTGTAGGTCCAGCTGCACTACGGTTTTTCGCAGCAAAAATTTTATCTATATCTAATTGTTTACCAAGTCCAATTTCAACCAAAGTTCCGACTATGTTACGAACTTGGTGATGTAAAAAAGAACGGGCAGAAAAATCAATATATATTAATTTATTATTTGTTGTTATTTTTATCACATCTAGTGTTTTTATTGGGGATTTTGCCTGACATTCACTTGTTCTAAAACTAGTCCAATCATGGTTTCCTATTAATTTTTCAGCAGCGATTTCCATCAGATTTATATTTAGTTTTTGCGGTACCCACCAAACTTTATTTTTATCTAAAGTTGGCTTTGCATCACGATTTAAAATTATATATCTATAATTTCGCCTGATACATGAAAATCTTGCATGAAAATCATCAGGAACAGCTATGCAATCTAAAACAGATACTGAGCTATCATTCAAATAAAAATTCAAAGCGCGTTTAATTGTATCAGGGTCAGATTCTGGCAAATCCGCATGTGCAACCATTGCACAGGCATGTACACCTGCATCTGTACGACCAGCAGCAACCACTTCAGTATTAGTTTGGCAAAATTTTTTTATCGCATCTTGTACCAAAGATTGAACGGACGAACCTTGGGCATTTTCTTGCCACCCTATTAAATTTGTTCCGTCGTATTCAAGTATTAATTTATATCTTGTCATTTACCAATCTCTATTTTTTCACCACGTAATCCGTTTTTAAAATCTGTCCAACGCATTGGTTTTTTACCTGCTGGCTGAATACGTAAAATTTCCAATTTTCCATCTATAATTTTTGTTTCTAAAATCTTAACATCTATACCATTTATTTTTGTTCGACCAGTTATTGAACGAACTTGATTATGAATTTGTTTGGAACTTTGTGACCAATCAATAACTTCATCTTTGCCAGTAAATTTTCGTGTAAAACTAGGTATACCAATTTGCGAAACAGGTGGATATTTTTCAGGTGTGCGCAAATATTCTAAAACTATTGATGTAGAAATTTCTGAAACTTTGGATTCTATTTCTTTCAATGTTTCATTTTCACCAATTATAAATTCTTGACGCATTAAGATGTCCCCACTATCAATTTCTGGTACTATTTGCATCAAACATACTGCACTTTGTTCATCACCATTATAAATTGCTGTTATTATTGGTGATGGGCCACGATATTTTGGTAAATCACTGGGGTGAATATTTATACATGGTGCAAAATTTAAAACATTTTCACGTAAAATTACCCCGTAAGAAATTACTAAAATATAATTTATTGTTGATTTTTGATTTTGAATTTCTGGGTTATTAAATTCATTTATATTTGTATAAACTTTTATCCCACGATTTTCAGCCCAAATATGCACAGGAGATTTTGTTATAATTTGTTTACGACCAACTGGTTTTGGCGCACGAGTAAAAACAGCAACAACTTCATGAGCATCAGCAACTTTATCAAATATCGGAACAACAAAACTAGGCGTACCCATTAAAATTAATTTCATATTTTACCTATAATTTTGTTTTTATATTTACATTTTTCTTTTACGAACTTTACGCATAACCATTTCACGTTTAACGTCTGGTAAATAATCAATAAATAAAATCCCATCCAAGTGATCGACTTCATGTTGAAAAGTACGGGCAAAATATCCAGATAATTCTTTTTTATATTTTTTGCCATTCTCATCCATCCATTCAGCAACAATAGATTCAGGTCTTTGCACATCTGCGTAAACTGGTAAATTATCTGGTCCTAAAACCGATAAACACCCTTCTTCTATCACACATGTTTTTTCCGATTTTGATAAAATCCTTGGATTTATCATTTTATAAACTATACCGGGATCTTTACGATTTTTGACTTCTTTTATAACTATGAAACGATATGGGATACCAACTTGTGGGGCAGCCAAACCAACCCCTCGTTGTTCATCCATCATATCAACCATTTTATTCATAATATCAGTAAATTTAAATATATCATCCACTGGCGCACATTTTTCGCGTAAAATTAAATCTCCACAAAGTTTCATTTGTAATTTATTCATAGCTGTTTATAATAAAATAATAACAAAGGAAATTTAAATGGCAATCATTTTTATATTATTGGGAATAATTATAATTTTATTAGTTATTTTAATGTTTCGTAAACAACCGGTGGATTTATCATCTTTACGTGAGGATAATGTTCGATTGCGTGAACGTATATCAGAGCGTCTAACAGCATTGGCACAAAATGCAACAGAATTGAAAGTTATTAGCAGTGATATTGCAAATTTCAAAAATATCCTTATGGGATCAAAGCAAGCACGTGGTAGTTTTGGCGAACGTCAATTAGAAGATTTAGTTACTGATGTAATGCCACCTGAAACTTATGCCTTTCAGCAAACTTTAGAAAATGGGGCTCGTCCGGATTGTGTGATTCGTTTACCTTATCCACCAGGAGATATGATAATTGATAGTAAATTTCCACTAGAAGGATATTCAAAATATGCTGAAACACCAGATGAGGAAAATCGTAAAGTTTTCGAGGCATCAATTCGCACTCATATTGATTCTATTGCATCTAAATATATAATTTCTGGCACAACAGCAGAAAGTGCGATGATGTTTATTGCGAGCGAATCAATATTTGAAACATTACATCGTGAATTTCCAAATATAATTGATTATGCGGCACGTAAAAAAGTATTTATCGTATCACCTGCGACATTATGGGCAACTTTAAATACAATTCGTGCTATACTTTCCGATATAAAAATTAAACAGGTTGCATCACATATAAAGAAAGAGTTAGATTTATTATTAATGGATTTATCACGTTTATCTGAACGTGCTGCACGGGTTGAAAGTCATTTTAAAATGACTGAGAAAGATATTGAAGATTTACAAATATCAATTCGTAAAATAACTCCACGCGCAGAGAAATTAAAAGAATTAGATTTTGGAGAAGAAAAATAATCTATAAAAATTATTATTTTTTAAGATTATATCCCAAGTATTCTTTTATTTTATCAGGTTGGTTACGCTTTACAGTTTTTTCTTTACCAAAACGTTCTGCAAAAGAAAATTGTATATCTTTATTTTCAATACCTATTATTGCACCAAGCAATTCATCCTTATAGTCACATTTTTCTGCAAGTCCAACTCTTTGAGTATGGAAAACTGGGCTTTTCGGCTCCAAAACTATCTCATTATTATATTTATCTTTAAATTTTGCAGCCAATTCACTTTGTGTAAAAGATTCTTTTTTGCTCGTATTTGTTCGTGAAAAAACATATGCTGTTTTTAACAATAATGAAAGAAAATATTCTTCAGAATCTGACAAACATATATCTACTCCACTTCTATTAGAAGGACCAGGATGAAAATATAATTTTCCAAAATTATTAGTTTGTAATTGTGATTTATGCACACTACTATCTCTAAATAATTTTGGGTGATAGTAATATGCTTCAACTTGTAAAGGTTCTATAATTTCGTTACCAATTTTAATTTGATAATCACGTAAAAACAATTCATTTATTTCCTGCAAACACGTTATTATATCGTTGTTTTCGCTTTTTGATAATAATTCTTTAATTTTATTTTTCATTTTATCTTTCATTTTTTAAATCCTTACTGTATTGATTTTTTCTATTATCTTTATTTATAGTATATCAAAAAGTTATTTAAAAAAAAAAGCTAAATAAGGCGATTACCGGTTTTTGGATCAATCCAAATTTGTTCTTTTGCTAATTTCATTAATGGTTTATCACCATAACTATCACCATAACTACGTAATACTATCGGTTCAACTTTGTTCTTTCTAGCCCATTTTTTAAGAGACGCTACTTTACCAGAACCCCAATTTAAAAAATTAAACTTCCATGGTTTTTGCTTTTGCATATCAGATGTTAAAACTGCATCAAATTTTAAATCATCTACTAAATATGGAATTAAAAAATTTGAACCAGCAGAAATTAAAATTACTTTTACATCCTTTGCTGTGCGCTCTTTCTTAACAACTGAATTTACCCAATCAAAACGTAATTTTTTATGCTGTTTTATAAATTCTGGGGCCAAGTTTTTTACTAAATCTTTGCTTTGAAAACAACGCATAATTTCACGCCAAGTTTTTGAAAATTTACGAACATTTGTATCTTTACGATCAAAAAATGAAAGTATAACACCAAATAAAACCATCGGTAAAAAAAGCCAAGGTCGTAAACTATGTTTAAAACAATATTTCATGAATTGAGCATTCGCATCTTTGGCACTTAATGTCCCATCAAAATCAAATATCACTACTTTTTGTTTTTTTAACATATTTCTTTTTCCTTGTTTTTTCCATCAGCATAAATATAGCTGGGGTCAGGAAAAATGTCCAGAATAAAGACGCTAAAATTCCACCAATAATAACTGCACCCATACTACGTTTCATCCCATCCGCAGACCAAAGTTGAGGTACTAATCCGGCAACAACTGCTATGGTTGTCATTACTAACATACGTTTTTTATCAACAAATTGTTCCCATAATGCTTTGGTTGCCGGTGTCCCACGTTCCATTTCTGTTAATGTTGGTTCCAAAATTAAAATATTATTACTGACAGCCAACCCAACTAACATAATCAAAGCCAACATTGATGCTACATTTATTGTCGCACCCGTCAAAAACATTAAAATAAACACCCCCGAAAAACTAGTTAATATTCCAGTTGCTATCGTAAATGGATGGGCTAAAGAATTTAATATTGCTGCCAATGACATAAAAGTTAATATAGTTGCTAATAAAAACGCTATACTAATTTCATTAGTTGTTTCAGATTGTATTTCACTTATCCCGCCAAATGTAGCATTGTATCCAGATTCCCAATCTATCTTTTTCAATTCGGTTTCTATCTTTTTTTGAACTGGTCCAATTGTACTTTTTCCTAAATTTATATTTATTTCAGTAATACGATTTTTATTTAATCTCCGCACTTCTGGTGTTGATTTTGTTTGTTCTATTTTACCAAGTTCTGATAAAGGAACTAAACCCTTATATGAACTAATAAAAACACTATCAAACATTTCGTTTGTTTTAAAAGGTTTCGCAAACTCTAAAATTATAGGATATTCTTTACCTGCCTCCTTAAATTTATAATTATCATTTCCAAATAAAGCTGTACGTAATGCTATCCCAGCAGTCGCATTTTTTATACCCCAAAAACTCATTTTTTCATTATCTGGAATAAATCTTATTTCATCACCAGGTGATTGCTGGGCACGAACAACACTTTGTATTTCAGGAATTTGATTTAATGCTTGTATCACCTGATCAGTATATGCTTCGCGCTTTATATCATCATCACCACTGATATTTAATACCATATCTGCCACTACACTATCACTTGATATACCTGCACGAACTTGAATTTCTACATCTGGAACTTCAGAAAGTTTCGGTAATATTTTTTGTGCTATTAATTTATCTGAAATATTTCTTTCTGAACGTGGAATTAATTCTACACGCATTTTAATATTTTGAACACCACGTTCCCCTATTTTAACAGATACAGATTTTATCTCTGAAAACTGACTTAATTTTTCTTCTAATTGTTTAGCAATTTGTTCAGATTGGATAAAACTACTATTAGCAGGTGCTCGTGCTATTATTTTAATCTCATCTATATCAACACTTGGTTGAAATTCATTTCCGACCCAAATCATAGGAATTATAGAAAGAATAAAAATTATTAAGGCAACACCCACTGCACGCCAAGGATGCGAAATTTGCCAATTATAAAAAGGGCGATACCATTGTAAACTTTTTTCCTGTTTTTTTAATTTATCTTTTTTATTTTGTCTCGCACGTAAAATTTTCGCAATCATCATCGGAGTTAAAGTAAAACTAAATACCGAAGATAATAAAACCAAATAAACTACAGATAATCCAAATTGTTTCATAAATTGACCAACTATACCATCCATAAACACAAGTGGTAAAAATACAACAACATGAGTCAAAATTGTTGCAAATATTCTAACTGCGACTCGTTTTGTTCCTTCAACTGCTGCATCTTCTGGTGACATACCTTGTTCTATTAAGCCAAGTGCTGATTCAATTAGAATAATCGCATCAGTAATAAGCGTCCCAAGTGCAGTCGCAATCGCTAATAATGTCATTGCGTTTATGGTAAAACCGGAAATATCCATAAAGAATATTCCAGCAATCAAAGATGTTGGAATCATAATTCCAGCAATAATTGTTGTTCTCCAATTACGGGTAAATACTAATAAAATTATGATTGTTAACGCTAACCCCAACCAAATATTTCGTAATGTGTTATTAGTTTCTTGTTCAATCGCGATAGAAGAATCAGAAATTATATCCATATGTGAATTTGCAAATTTTAATTGCATTTCTTGTTCTATTTTCGGCAAAACAGTTCTTAATGCTTTTGATATTTTTATAGCGTTACCATCAGAGGCTTTCACAACCGATAATATTACAACTGGTTTCCCATCTAAACGTGAACCAGTTTCAATATCACGGGCCGAGTCCTTAACTGTTGCAATTTCACGTAATAGAAAATTTTGACCTTCCCCTGTTGTAATTCTTAAATTTTCTATATCTTTTATACTTTTGAATTCACCAATAAAACGAACATTGTTTGAATCTGTACCTTGTTCTAACTTTCCACTGGGAACATTTAAATTATGCGCACCCAAAGCAGACACAATATCTGTAATTGAAACCCCACGTGCTGCCATTAATTCTGGATTCATCATGATCCTAATTGCACGTTTTTCTCCACCAAAAATAGTAACCCCGGCAACACCTTTTATCGCTGTAATTTTATTTGATAAAATATCATCTGCATAAAATTCTAAATCCCGTACATCAGCACCAGTTAAAGCAATATCCATAACTGATTCTTGTAATGGATTTAATTTTTCAACAACTGGTTGTTTTAAATCATCTGGAAATTCAGATTGTATAGAGTCTAATTTAGCTTTAACTTCAGATGCTTTATCATTAACATTTACTCCCAAATTAAACTCGGTCATCACAAAACCACCATTTTCAAATGCTTGGCTGGTGATTTTTTTTACGCCCGCAACTTGAGAAATTGCGTCTTCAGTTTTTGTTATTACTTGAGATTCTATTTCAGCAGGTGATGCTCCAGGATAAATTAAAGTTGTTGTAACCATTGGAAAATCTACCGCCGGTGTACGCTCTATATTCATATTTGTAAAAGCAGCTATACCCAGAACAACCCAAAGTAAAACAAACATTATTGTTGTTATTGGTCTTTTAACAAAAAACCTAATCATTTTCTTGTACCTTTGTTCCGGGTTCTACATGCGATAATATTATAATATCGCCATTATCTAATCCTGAATTTATTAATACATTTTCCGCATCATTATTTACAATTTCTACTTGTTTAATCATCGCAATTCCATTTTTTAATACCATTATTTTTCCATTACGTACGGCATATTTCGGAACAAAAAAGCCAGTATGTTTTTGATATGCAAAATGCCCCCCATCTTGAACACCTGATGTTCTTATTTTATACATACCAGTATCTAAATTTATATTTTTTGAAACTGAAATTATTTTCCCATTATTTATAATCTGACCTGGACTAAATTTATTTACACGCGATCCTGATACAAATGCAATATTATTTTTTACAAATATTGGTTCTTGTAAAACCCCTGTTTCACGACGTGCAACCATTGTATTAACTGGTATCGCAGGTTTACGTGCAATATTAAAAACTTGACGTTTTGATTCTTGATAAATTGAATTTATACGGAACCCAATCCAAAAAACAAAAATTATGCTTATTAAAATATAAACTAGTTTTTTATATTTATTCATTTGTTTAACTTTTTTATCTGTTCTTGGGATATAACTAAATTATATTTTGCATTTAATACAGCCATATCCGCCTGAGACAAAGCCGAAGAAACTTCTGCTAATTCCACCGCACTAGTTTGACCAGCAGCAAATCTATCACGACTATACCCATATGCTTTTTCCGCTAAATTTCTAGCTTTTTCTAAATCAGATAAACTTGTACGCAAATGTTCATATTTTTTAACAGCAATCTGATATTCTTCAGATTTAAGTTTTTTAGATTTATCCAAATCTTCACGTGCAATTTCAGCATCCATTGCAGCAACTGTCGCTTGAGCGCGATTTAATCCAGCGTCAAAAATCGGGACAGATAAAGACAAACCCCAATAGGCATTTTGAACTTTATTTCCATTCCATATTTTGTAATCTTCATTAGAAATAATATAATCATAAGATGCGGTAGCTGCCAAGGTTGGTAAATAACCAGCACGTTTTGCACTAGCATTTTGTTCACTCATTTGAACTTGATGTTGTAACATATCCCATTCTGGATTTGAATTCATTGTTTTTACATTTAATTCATCAAATTTTGACGGAAAATTATCTGTTAAAACTAGCTCTTCATTTACATCAATTCCGGCCATAATTTTTAACATACGATGCGCAGTATCACGATTAAATTTTGCATCTGAAAGATTAATTTCTTTAACAGCTATATCTGCTTCTATTTTTACCAAATTGCTACGCGAAGCGCGTCCCGCACTAGTTAATTTTTTACGCGCCGTAAGCGATGCATTTAAAGATTTTTCTGCAATTTTTACAGCTTCTTCAGCCATTTTTGCTGTCCAATATAATTGAGCAGCACCATAACGCACTTCTCGATTTACTAACTCTTTTCCACTAATAGACATCTGAACCGCGCTATCCATCGCATTTACTGCGTTACCTATTTTACCAAAAGTATAAATAGGTTGTGTAATTGTAACACCTGCAAACATTAAATTATCTGGTATTACTATATTTGAACTTGTTCCTGATACAGAAGAAATTAATCCGCCAAGTTCTGGTGGTAATTCAACACCATTTGGATTACCAGGATCTTTTACATTTATAAGGTTTATATAAGTTGCTGAACCTTCAACATGAAACCAACGTTTTGATTTTACAGCATCTAATTGGGCTTGGACCTTTTTTACATTAGCATCGGCTTTTTTTAGATCGTTTGATTCTGTTAAAATCATATTTATAGCTTCATTAAATGAAAGATTTCGCCCATAAGAATATGGTGTAAAAATTATTAGTAATAAAGATGATAAAATCAATATTTTTTTCATATTTTCGCCTGTTTGATTTTATTAAGTATTATGTTCATATTTTTAAGAGAATTGGTTAATATTTCTTCATCTTTTTTTGAAATATTACTAAAAAGTTCTGATATACGTGCCCGAAAAGAATCTATAGTTTTCAATGCTAATTTTGTTCCTTTTGGTGTTACAGAATACCAAGTATTACGACGATCTTTATCATCAATTTCACGTTTAACCAAATCTTCTTTTTCTAGTATACGAAACAAAGAACAAAGATTGGATGCTGGTGTATATTCGCGTGCTGCTATATCTTTTAATTTTGCACGCCCTCCTAAATGTAAACGTACTAAAATCTCTAACTGTTGTCGTGGGTGACGCGATAAAACTCTGTTTGGTTTTTTTAATTTATCAGATAACCACGCTAAAACAACCATATTTTGTTCTATAATATTTATAAATTCTTTTTGCATTATTTTTCCACTTTATTTTGAACGCAAAAATCATTATATTTTATAATAATTATAAAATCAAATATTTAATTCGGGGAATTTAATTATTTAATAAAGATATAAATTTATATTTTATTATATCAGAATTTCTTTAACTATATTATCTACAGCTTTGTTCGGAATTTTTGCTTTTTCCGCCATCTTTTTTAATCTTGCCGGATTATCAAATAATTCTTCCAAAGTTTTAGACAGCCATTTTGGGGTAAATTTTTTCTGATCTATTGAAATTGCACCGCCTGTTAATGCGAACGCTTCGGCATTTGCTATTTGGTCTGGATTAATACCTAATGGTACTAAAATTGCTGGACGACCAACAGCTTGCATTTCCGCAATTGTACTTGCACCAGCACGACCAATCACCAAATTTGCTGATTCCAACGCATCTGCCATATTATTAATAAAACTAACTACATTTGCCTTAATCCCATTACTGGCATAAAATCTTTGTAATCTAGCAACATTTTCTGGACGCGTTTGTTGAGTTATAAACAATTTTTTACAAAAAGTTATGGGTAATTCTGTAATCGCATCTGGAACAACATCATCTATAATTTGAGCACCCAAACTACCACCAGTAACTAATAAACGATACTCATTTGTTGTAATATTATAATCATTTTCAGTTAAAAATTCTTTGCGAATTGGTAATCCTGTATAAACTATTTTAGTTTGTGATTCTTCCGGAATACCTTTTACATTTGGAAAACTGGTCATCAATGTATCAATCCATCGTAAAGCAAATAAATTAGCGCGACCAATATGAGCATTTTGTTCATGTAGTAATGTTGGTATCTTCCATATTTTTCCAGCAAAAACAACTGGAACAGATGAATAGCCACCAAACGCGACAATATGTGACGGGCGAAAAATCATAAAACGTAAAGTCATAACAATTGAAGAAATTATAATTTTAAATAGTGAAGCTATTTTTTTCGGGGTTGATTTTGCACCCACACCAGATGCCCATATAAAAGCTGTACCGCTTCGCATTGGTTTATTTTTTTTAACAATTGGCATACCGCGACTATCACTAGAAATAATAACACGATGATGACGGCGCACTAACTCTTCGGCAACACTAATTGCTGGAAAAATATGTCCACCTGTTCCGCCTGTTGCTATCCAAACTTTCATTATTTACCTCATTATTTTTTCCATTTATCTTCTCGAATTAACGCTAAAATCATACCAAATGCTAGACAAAACGCAATAAAAGAAGATCCCCCATAAGAAATAAATGGCAATGTCATACCCTTTGTCGGAATCAATCCCAAGGCCGACATTACATTTATGCAAACTTGAACACCAAATAAAACCATCAATCCACTACACGCATAAAACACCATTTTATCTTTGGTATTCAGAGCATGTATCATTAGTTGTTTTAGAACATATAAAAAGAGTATTAATAAAATACTAACAAGAATTGCTCCAACATCTTCCGCTATTGCTGAAAATATAAAATCTGTATGTGCGTCCGGCAAAGATTGTTTTATAAAACTATCTTCAGCTCGTCCAAACAGACCACCATGTTGTACTGCTTCAACTGATTTTCTTATCTGATAATTATCACCACCACCAGCTAGCCCTAAAAAACCAAGTATTCGTGATTTAACATGAGCTTTAGACATAAATGTAAAAACACCAACACCAGCACACAGCGCAAATAAAATAGATAATAGATACATAGGTAATCCTGCTAAAAAAATCATTGTGCCAAAAACTAACAAATATAAAATAAAAGAACCAAAATCTGGATGATTCCAAATAATAAATAACATAGGTAAAAATACCCCTAAATATGCTGGCCATGCATCCCACTTCCAAACACGTTTTGTGGTAAAAATATTACCAGGGGATAATTTTTCAAGCCTTGTTAAGAACCAAGCAGTTATTAATATAAAACCGGGTTTCATTAAATCGCTGGGCATAACTGAAGCGAATCCTAAATTAACCCATCTAGCAGAACCTTTAACTGCGGCTGGTATAATTAATGTAGCAACAAGTAGTAATCCACAAATTAAAACATTTAATGCACTAATTATCATTATTTGACGTCTATTCATAAAAGAGGAAACCGAAAATGTAATGAAACCGATAACATAAATCGGAATTGCTTTTACAAGGAAAAAATGCCATTCTTGCGGCGGATTAAGACGTTCTGCCGCGACACTACCCGCAGACACCATTGCCCACAATCCTATAAAAAACATAATTATTATACTAAAAAATAGATTACGATCTATTTCAAAATACCAACTTGTTAGAGCACTTTCTTCACCACGTTTTATCATTTTACAACCTCAATAATAATAAAGCAAAGCCACTGAATAAAATTGACATTATAAAAAATCTTTCTACTATTTTAGATTCTGGTAAACCTTTTTCCTCAAAATGATGATGTAACGGTGCACGCAAAAACACTCTTTTCCCTACCCCGTTTTTTTTGGTTAATTTATAAACAAATGTTTGAATAAAACTGGATAGTAAAATTGTAACCATCATTAAACTTGCAACACCTATTATAATTTCAACTTTTAACAACATTGATATTGTCCCGACAAAACCGCCTAATGCTAAACTACCTGTATCACCCATAAAAATTTGTGCTGGTGATGAATTAAACCATAAAAATCCAATCAAAGCACCAAAAGTTGCACCTAAAACTGGAAACAATGCTGCACTATCTGGTAACAATAAAGAATTTGGTATGAAACCTATACGTGTTGCACCAAATAAAGCAACAAGCAATACAACTAGTATAGGTAAATATATTTTTGATAACATACCATCTAAACCATCGGTTATATTTGCAGCATTTGCAGTCCCAGCAATTACAAAATAAGCAAAAATAAAATACAACAAAATACCTATTGGGAAAATATAACCGCCAGGGAAAGCGATTGAATAAGAAGGTAGATAAATAGGCATAACTGAATTAATACAATATGCCAATATAACAACTCCTAACCCCTCTAATAACAATCTCATTTTTGGTGATAATCCATTTGAAGCCTTTTTACTTTGGCTGGTTATTTTCTTATAATCATCCATAAACCCAATCACGCCAAACCAAATTAATGAACCAATCGCAATCCACGGAAAAGGATTTGTAAAATCCATAAATAAAATACTAGATACAATGATGGCTAATAATAATAAACCACCCCCGATTGTTGGTGTGCCTGCTTTTATTAAATGGGATTGTGGAACATTTTCACTAATTGGTTGTCCTTTTTTCTGCCAGCGACGCATAGCATTTATATATTTGCGACCAAATATTAACATTATTATAAAAGCAGCTGCAAACCCACAAGCAAAAGATAAACCACCGCTAAGTTCATAACCATGATTAGATAATATTGTTGATAACATTTTCCCCTCTATAAATTTTATCTATTTTGCATTAATATTTATCAATTATCAATTTACTTTTTTTTTTGTTCTTTATAAATTTCTCGCCAATCTGTAACTTGCTTTTTCGTCTTGTCCCAAAGATTTTTTATATCATTTTGAACTTTTTTACCAAATGAGTCATCTATTTTTCCGCCTAAATCTTCAGCTATTTTTGCCGATTTAGAAACCAGATAAGCCACCAAGCAACCGACTATTAATACAGACATAAAACTATCACTTTGAACTGATGGTGTAGCAGCCGATAAATCAGCACTTACTACGCCACCCAATAATGCTGCTCCAATTGCTGCCATTATAGATAATACAATAAAATAAATTATTGCGCGGATAAATCGTTGAATTTGATCATTTAAACTAACTGATTTAAATAATCCGGCAAAGGCTGTAAATATACTACCTGCAACACCTTGTAAACTAGTTCCTTGGCCGAAACATTCTTTTATCGCGGTAAATGGTAATAAAATTATTGCTAAAAATAAATCAACAATAACACCTAATGCCAACAATGCAAATTTCCATATATTGATAGCAAATATAACTACAAATACCGCACCAGCAATAAATGTTAGGGCACTACGCCCAATACCTGCAGCCATCCATTTAAATCCTGCTGAAATACAAGTATAAAAGAACCCAGATAATCGTGTCGGCATACAAATTAAATCTGCTGTATATCTATCATCGCTAATAAAATTTCGTATAGCATCACAAGTGTCTGGCAGGCTAGTTCCCGCAGCACCAGCAATAGAGTTTAAAATTAAATCAGATGCATAACTTCCGGCACTAATAATCGGCCCAAATATAGTCATAAAAATTTTTCCAGGATCATTATTTAAAACCCAAATCCAAATTAAAACTAATATAGTTTTTTTTACAATTTCCATCGCTGTTTTTTTTACATCGCCATTAGATTTAATTAAATTATATGCTTCAAACATCAACCAAAAAGCGAACAGAACTAATAAAAATATTTGAATAAAGTTAAATAAACTACGTTGTAACACATCACCAATAATTTTCAATGCACCAATTAGTGATTTACCTACTCGTGCTTCTACAGGGACATAATTATCAACGATTGGTGTATAAAATGTATCTATATCTGAATATATATTATTTATAACAAGCTGTTTATTATTTTCAGTTGCCCAAACACCATAATCTGCAATATCACCAACATTGGGAGTATTACTTTCAGCATATAATGGGGTTGATAAAAATATAACAACTAACAAGCAAAAAGCAATCGACACAAGCCTGTGCAATATATTTTTCTTTTGAAAATTTAATTTAAATAAAGCCATTTTTATTTTTTATTATTTTTTTGCTGCAGCCATTGCGTCTGTAATCTTTTTAATTATACCTGATGGAATACTCCATATTTTTTGTCCTAATTCTTTGAATGAGCTACCTATATGAAATATTGGTTCTTTCCCTATCCCATCACCGATAAGAATTTCATCTATTTTTTTGCTAATAACATAAAAATATAGCAAGAATATGCCCAACATTAGTATAAAGAAATCCCATCCATGTCTCATAAAATCAAATGCACCTGGATGCATAGCTTCAATACTTGTACTTTCACGTTTAAAACATGTTTTGAATAAATCTTTATCCATTTTTCCATCTTTAACTGACGCTTTTTCACAATCTATAAACACCTTGGCAACAATTTTATTTGATGAATGTTCCGCAGATTGCATCCCAGCAAATCCAGGTGGAGTGATTACAGAATATCCGTCTAGTGGGCCAGGAAAATATTCATCCGCTGCATATGCAACTATTGCATAAATTATCAAAACTTTTAATGTAATAGCAATAACTCTAACTGCGCAATTAACAAGCATATCTACAGCTTTACCAACAGTCCCTTTTAACAAACTCCAAACATTTTCATACGCATAACTAGCAATAATTACGGGTAAAAATATAATTATAAACACCAACCTAAAAACAACGTTCAAAATATCAAATAATAAACTGAAACCAATGAACAAGAACATTATAACTAATCCTAAACCGGCCAACCAAGTAAATAATCCTCCCCCCATTCCCATCCATGCAAAATTCATCAAAGAAAATCCACCTGCTGCACCGGCTAAAACAACACTACTAGCATTTCCAACAACACACATAAACGGTTTTAATGCAGGACCAATTACATTATCTGTATTTTGAGTTTCTAGTGCCGGACATCTGGCACTAGCACCTGTTCCTGTTGCGGCCATAGCCAATTCAGAACCAACAAACATAACTGGGCGAATTGTGATATCGGATACTGTTTTTAAAATTGTTGTCCCACCAAAACTTAACGCACCTAAAAACACACCAACAAATAAAACTCTGGCCAATTGTTTCCACACTGGATCAAACCAGTTTTTAAAATCAAAGTTTCTGGCTTCGGTTGTCATTTTAACATTTTCTTTATTCGCTTTGGTCATTTCTTGCCATGTGTGAATAAACAAAAAAACCACAAAACCTAATGCTATTAAAATCCATAAATTATTAACTAATGCTTCCCAAAAATCTTTTGTTGCCATACCAATTACATTAAACAGTTGTGTGACATATGGACATAAAAAACATCCATTTGCTTGTGATATATCACACACACCATTATTGCATGCACCAATTGCCTGCAAAAACTGATCCATACTTGCATAAGTAATAGCATCTCCATTTATACTTGATGCTAAATACCAAATACCAACCCCTATGGCGATAATCCACATTATCGCTTTAACTGCCATTAAGATCAATTTTGATTTCAACATATGTTATTCTTTATTAGTTTTAGAGGCTTCTTTATTTTCTTCTTTTTTATCAGATTCTTTACCTGTAGCAGCACTCCAAAGTATTTTTCCGGTATTTTTAGCAAAATCAAATGTATTTTTCCCTATTTTTAACGCATCTTCACCCATTGTTTCACCTGCTGATTTTCCATCTGTATGAATATCTGTAATTTCAAATGTATCTGTTATTGCCTTGGAAACTTGCGAAATATTACTTGCCAAATATTGAACAATATAAACCAGAACTAGAACACCGAATAATGTAACCATAGTCAAATTATCATCTGAAAGATCGCCGGCAAATATAGTTCCATTCATTATTTGTTCGGTTAATTCAGCACTACTGCTATTTGAACCAGTGAAAAACTTGGCCATTACAACCATAATAATAACATAAGTTATCACAACAGTCGCCAATGAAACTATAGAATTTATCAAATTTTTAAAAAAAGTTGGTGTTATTTTCTTGCTCATATTTTTTACCCAATCTGCACTTTTTGAATTTTTAAATACCCACAAAACCAACATGAATGGGAAAAAGAATGCGAAAAAAGTCATATCAATTATAACATCTACAAAATAAAAACAAAATTTTATAAATAATTTAAAAAATGCCCAAGTTATATAAAGTCCCATAAAAAATATTATAATATGTTTTACAAGTGCAAAAATTCCTAATAAAGCGTTCCAAGAAAAAGCACTATCCATTATTATCATTCCTAATTTCATCATTGCTTGAAATTGAGTGATACTTGTTTTCATCAGCATAATTATTTTATCGCGTAATTGCGGTCTATAAAATCCATCATCCGGCATTGTTTCTGGAACATATTCTACTTTTTCATCAACTTTTGCTTGATCTGTATTCAACATTGACTGTGTATAAATTAAAGTAACATCAGCAACTGGTTCAAAAGTAACAGTCGTTATAAACCTTGGGATCATGACTCCTAATCCTAAAATTGCGACCACAAATAACGCGTTTATTATTACTGGTTTAAAATAACTTTCATATGTTGGATCTATTTTTTCTGCTGAACGTAAATTTGTTATAACTGAATGTAAAACATAAAAAGCAACAAAAACACATAATAAAATCACGGCAAAAAATGCTATTTTTTCATAAACTGCTGCGGTGGCGGCAGAAATCACTTGGAATAAACGATCGAACACACGACAGCCCCAACACTGCACAGTATCATTAACTATAGAATCTATTAGTGTATTCATTTCTTTTTAAACCATCCTAATACTTTGACAGTATTCTTACGCCATTTGTTTGCTTTATCCCAAGCATTCATGGCATCACCTGTTGCTTTTTTATATAAATCATCACCACCACCTGTATATTTCAGTAATTGCTCTTTGGTTAATTCAAAAATTTTAAACATTAAAAAGAAGGTTAAAACTGACGATAGCCAAATTACTGAATGTTGTCCAAAACCCATCGGGCTATTTGCTACAACTGGAACATTGCTGGA
Organism: Alphaproteobacteria bacterium; assembly: GCA_050943575.1. Lineage (GTDB taxonomy): Bacteria > Pseudomonadota > Alphaproteobacteria > Rs-D84 > Rs-D84 > WRCA01. Next base: position 82,084 of record JBMNPL010000001.1, on the reverse strand, counting down.
TGCTGCACCACCTGCCGCAACAACAAAAGTTGATTGACCAAAATTAAATAATGCTTTAACGGCTGCTAAATTTATAACCAATATAAACACACAAGCAATCATTGTAATTACCAACTTTTTAAGACTTTCTATTATCTGACTAAATGCCGGCCAAGGATTAACCCAGCCTTTTTCATTTTTATTTGCAACAAACATTAACACTTTAAAAGGGTACATTATTAATGACATACCAAATTCGAAAATTCCTTGTATTATTAAAAGTGCCATAAAGAAATTACTAGCCACAAAAGTAAACACCAGAAATATACCTGTTATTAAATTCATAATACCACGCCCACCGTGTAACATAAGTGTCATTAAATCTTTTAATCCATTAGTTATAAAAGTTAATCCACGTTTTATTACTTGATTATTTGCATGAGTTATTTGAGCAACTGGCTGAATTAAAAATTTACAACTTTCTTCTGAAATATATTTTTTTTCTATTATATTTGATGGGCATTTTATTTTGTCTTCTGACACTCCTGCTGTTAAATTCATCTGATTAATATTTTCAGAAATACTTTGTGTATAAAGCGCCCCGAACTTTAAAAATGGGTCTACTATAATTCCTGTAATGTATTGAGGCTGTATAGGCAAAAGTAAAGCTGCCGCAATTATCCCTCGAATACATGGCTTTAACACATCTTCGGAAATTTTAATCGCGGATGGCTTATCCCACATTTGTCCGCCCTTGGCATTAATAAATTCCAACCAACTTTGCGGGATATACATCTTTACTAAATAAGAAGCTATAAACCAAGCCAACCAACCCCAAACAAAAATATAAATTATACCATCTCCCTTACCAACAAAAAATTCATATCCAGCCATAGCAACAGATATAAATGCATCTAAAATTATTGGGATAAATGGGGACAAATCTAATGCATCAACAATATTCCATGACGCATATGCGGTGCATGGTAAAATTAAAAATGATAAAAATAAAAATATTTTTCTCACTTCTTAATATTATAACATAAAAAACTTTCTCAAATTATGATATAATTGTACTTGTGAACAAATTAAAAAAATTTTGGATAGTCTTTCTTTCTTTCTTGCCTTTTTCTGCTGGGGCAATTCCACCATTGGCTATCGGTGCAATTGGGGGTGGTATAGCAATCGCAGGTTTTTCAATTTATCGTTCTATGGTTCCTGTTGATATGGTTGATGCATTATCTTTCTTTTCAAGCTGCTGGGCTTGCGAAATGTTTAATAATATAATGCTAGTTTTATCAAATATTTTACCAAGGATTTACTCATCTATTGGCAAAGTTTGTATTCCTATGGCTTTCGCTTTGACTGCCGTATATTTTGGCTGGGAAGTATTAAAGGGATATTTGGGAATAGATGGGGATCCAAAATCTCCAGATGCTTGGAATTTCGCTGGTAAACTGGGTACACATTTAGTAAAACTTACTTTTATTACATTATTATTAGCTTTCCCTTTGCCGCAATTTATAACTGGGGTGGCTGTAGAACCTATTTTTAATGTCGGATTATCACTTTCGCATACAATAGATGTAAAAATGGCACCTGATATAAATAACGAAAATTCTTTTGAATCTTGTTTAGTTGCAACCGCAGTTATGGATCCAAGTAGTGCGGATAAAAATGCGGCTAAAGACGGGGCTTTTTCACCCAAACTTCGTCATAATCTAGCATGTCAAATGGGGCAAGTTCATCAAATGACTGGACTTGGTATGACAGCTGGTTGGACTATTATGAACATGGCATTTAATGATGAGTACATGCATAAAATTATTTTTGGAATTCCAATTTTTCCAAATGTGGCTATGTTTTTAGCAGGACTTTTTATAATAGTTTTATTTTTCTTTGCACTGCTACCGGTACCGCTTTATTTTTTACAAACTTTTATAAAATTAGGAATGGATTTGGTTATGCTGCCTCTAATGTTACTTGCATGGTTGTTCCAAGATGCGGACGGTAAAACATGGATGGTATTACCAGATGGTAAAAAGAATATTAAAGGAATTATTAATGATGTGATTCAGAATACATTAGGAATCGCGATGGTGGGTATATTTACCGCATTTTCTATCTTATTTTTAAACGCAGCATTTGGTAAATGGCAAGGTGCCAGCGCATTAGAACAATCAATTATTCAAAACGATTCTAAAATTTTAATAGATGGATTGATGATGAATAATGACAGCCTGATTACAATTGTAATGATGGGTGTATTTTTAGCAATGTTTATGAACGCAATACCAGCATTAAGTCAAGCATTGTTTAGCGATGTTAAAATACCGAATCAGCTTTACGAGGATGCTAAAAAAGATTTTAATAAATTAACCGATAGTATTAAAAAATGGTGGAAAAATATAAAGAAAGATTAAGTCAAGCAATTTATTTTACTATACCGACTTTAATCAAACTTTAAAATCTGATATAATTTCAGCAATGGCTTACAAAACTATACATTTTCCATTTTTATTTTGGCCCAAAAAGGGAATGTGCGATTCGGATACTTATCAATCTGCAAGACGCATAATTTCAGAAAAACATGGTGAAATGCCTACTTTAATTCCCGATGATTTTGATATGGCGGATTTTTTTAAAAATACTCCTGATGCCATTTTATATTATCCTATTTTTTCTAATGCACCGGGTTGGTGGGGCGAATTACTAGGTGGGCAAGCAAAAGTTTGTGAAAAAATTATATTAAATAAAGATTGTTTATTAATGGTGATTACCAAAGATCAACCATCCGAAGTTAAAGATCAAAACAAACTTTTTGTGGCGGAAATCTTTCCAACTCCGGGGTTTTTCAAAAAAATAGCTGGTATTGGCGTCAGTGTATCAGATATGTTGGCAACAGAATCGGGAACTATTTTAGCTTTATTTTTAGGCAAAAATCAAAGTAAATTCCAAAATTTCATAGAATCGTCAGGTAATTTTTACTTGGGTTGTGTTGGTGCATATTAAGTTTACTTTTACTTTATATTCTATTCTTACTTGATTTTGCATTTTTTACCTGTATAATTTACGGGCTAAAAAAGGGTTTAACTATGAAAAAGAACATTCATCCGGAATACCATGAAATAAAAGTTACTCGGACAGATGGCAAAACAATAACAATGTATTCATCTGTAAAAAAAGACTTGGTTTTATCTGTTGACAATTTAAATCATTCTGCTTGGACTGGTCAACGTGTTGCTGCGGACAGGGGTCAACGTGCCGCTGATTTCAAGAAAAAATTTGATGGATTCAAATTTTAAACGAGTTATCAGTACTAGTTTTCATCTTGAAAAGTAATAATATGGAAAAAGAAATCCTTATTAAAGGCTCTTCGGAATTAAATAAAATGTTTGCGGCATTATCGCGAACAGGTGCTGGGTTACGTCGTGATTTCGGAGAAGTTGAAAATTTACAACAATCTCTTTCTGGGGCACGTGATTTTGTTAAAAAAGCCGCTACTAGAATAGAAGAATCTATTTTACAAGATTTAATTTTAGTTCGTCCAAACGCAGGGATTTTAACTCCGCATTATTCACGTGATGGTGATGGACAAGATGAATTTGTTCTTGCATTTTCTGGTTCACAAAATTTTGTTCGTGGTAATCCACATTTTGCAATTTCTTTGGCTTTACGATCAAATGACGAAACAAAAATAGCATTGATATACAGCCCAATTAACGAAAAATTATATTATGCCGAATCTGGCAATGGTGCTTTTGCATTTTCAGCATTTCATTCTGTAAGAATTAAAGTTTCTGGCATAAAAGAACATAATGATTTAATTTTGGGTCTGGGGTCTGGGGATTTTAAAGTTAAAGGAGATATTCGTATTACTGGGTGTCCTGCGCTAGATTTAGCATGGGTTGCTGCCGGCAAATTTGACGGATTTATATCAAAACCTTTGGATTACGCGGAAATATGTGCTGGCGAATTATTAATAACTGAAGCTGGGGGAACGGTTAAAATGGATGCGGAATTGGTCGCATCTAATAACAAATGGGTGAGAGAATAACCACAAAGGGCATTCTACAATGACTATATTAAAAAACATTAATGGTGTATATCATTCTAATTATAAATTTATAATTAATTTTTTATTACGTTTTTCATCAACTGGCTTATATCGTAATGACAAAACAGTGTTAAATTTAATAAAATCAGATGCTAATCAAATGAAAAACTCACTTGAAGCGATTCAGGGGATAAATTCAGTATCAATTTCTTATAAATCAGAACATAATACCCAGAAATTGTTGAAGAACGCGGTAAGTGAAATATCTTTATTTTGTGATAGATTTTATCATATACAAGAAAATGGCGGGAGTTTTGGTAAAGATTTGATTTCAAAAAATATTTTAAAATCTGTTTTTGAAATTTTAAAATTAAATATTGCTTTAGAATCAGGTAAAGAAACTGCTAATTTTTGTATAAAGGAAATTATAAATATAAGTAATAATATTGTTGAATTTGTAGAGCAAAACCATCAAAAAATAAATACAGAATATACAAAAAAAATGACTTTGTTTTACGATAGTATGTTTATGAATCGAACAATACATTGTTTATAATCAATTATTTGATTGATTTTTTATATTTGTCGATTATAATTTACAAACTCTTGGGGTGTCGTCTAACGGTAGGACAAGAGATTTTGGTTCTCTTTATCGCGGTTCGAATCCGTGCGCCCCAACCAAGATAAACAAAACTGCCCACAACAAGGGCAGTTTTTTGTTCAAGTTGCAATATATACGTTAAATTCGAATGTTTAGATTTAAAAAGTGGCAAAAATTTGCCACTTTCAAATTATTTTTCTAATAGTTTTTCTAATATATATTCGTGATGCCATTCACCATCTATAAATGCTGTATCGTGTAAAATACCGACGATTCCCCAACCTTGTTTTAATAAATTACCCAACGAACGTATATTTTTATGTCGAACTGTACCTTGCAATATATGCACATTATTTTCACGTGCCCATTTTTCGATAATTTGTTTAAATTTTGTTCCCAGACCATTTGATGTATATTGTTCTAACATATTGGTCGTTGTACTAGCGACACGTCCAGAATATGGATGCCCAGCTCGTTTTTTAGTTATACTAGCAATGCCGACAAGTTTATTTTCGTCCCATGCACCAACAAATAAATTGTTCGGGTCCTCATACATCTGTATAGATTTTTCTTTGTCTTTTTTAGGTTGCCCAGCATATTGCCAAGTCCACTTTGCACCTAGACCACTTGCTAATTCATCCAAATATTTCATACTATTTTCATAATCAGTTCCTCGGATACGACGAATTGTGACAATTTTACCATTTTTTAATTTGAATTTTATGCTACGGTTCATTAGAAGCCCTTTTGTGTTCATAGATTATTATAGCACAAAAAATTATTCTTAATAAATCGGAAAATATTTGTATCTTGAGATAATGTATAGTTTCTCTTGAAAATCGGTATTCTTCATTATAAACTTAATTTATTACATAGGTCCCATCGTCTAGCGGTCAGGACGTCAGATTCTCATTCTGAAAACACGGGTTCAATTCCCGTTGGGACTGCCAAAAATTAAAAATCACCTATTGGGATGATTTTTTGCTAGATTCCCAATATGTTCGAAAGTTAGGCGTTGAAAACAGATACCATTTTATACATTTATAAACTTTTCAAATCGCTATGTTATCTATACTTTACAAAAACCATCTTTTCCATATAATTACCAAAAGCCAAATCAGAAGATTGTTTTTCTATCTTTTGACATATAGTGGCCAATTGATAATTTCCAATGATTCTGCGCATTAATATACGGCCACCACAATTTAATCTTTGGGTTAAACTTTTTAAAACAGACACTTTGATGTCGTCACTTACATAATCCAATATATTTGATAAATGTATAAAATCGTATGTATTATTTTGTAGTTTTGTATCCAAATTTTCAATATCTGTCCAAATAAAAGGAAATGCTGACAAATCAACTTGTTGTAATTCCGTATAAAGTGATTTATGAGTGTTTTTATCAGATTCATAATAACTTGGCGGAGTCCCAAAGTTAAATAATGCGAATTTCCCATCCATTACATGAATATACTCTTGTTCGTCCGAGTCTAATTCAGACATAATACGATTAAAATTTGGTACTGATTTAATATTTGGATTGTCCCATAAATTGTTCAATAATTGCCAATAATTATTAAAAGTCAGTGTTTTTATAGCAACTGTTTTAATATCCATAATTAATTTTGATGTATATGTTACATCAAAAGTAGTAATGTATTTAGCACTATATCTTTTACAAAACAATGGATGATCGCCAGATGCCGATACAGTCAGAACTTTTTCGCAGTATTTTTCTTCTTTTTTATTATATATACAACCTTTGATATCTTGGTCTGCATTTTCATCTGTTGCAATAAGGTACGTTGGTGAATATGGACCAAAAGTTACTGTTGCCATTGAATCATGATATTTCATATCATGCAAAGCTTTGTTAAAATCTATTTCCAATCCATACCCTCTTGTGTCGTCGATTATAAATTAATACATAAAAAATAAATTGTCAAGTATTATTTTAGTGTTTCGCGTTTTGTGTATAACATGTCAGATATCGCATTTGTTCAAAAACATCTTGATTTCTTTTTCAAACTGCAGTAAATCATGCAGGTCATCAGTTCATGAATTGTATAGCATGTTCTGTCATTTGTTTTATCTTTTTGTAAGAATAAATAAACTAATAATAACAAAGGTAAAAAAATGCAAAAATTATTATGTATCTTAGGTATCGTATTATCACTTGTTGCATGTGATAAAGATCAATCCAACAAACCATTAATTAAGATTGGTGTATCATTACCATTAACTGGCGATGCCGCAGTTGTTGGAATTGCAAATCAAAAATCTATGATGATGGCTTTATCAGATTGGGATAAGAAAGACACAAAATATAAATATAAATTAATTTTTGAAGATGATGGATTACAGCCAAAAAAAGCCGCAACTATTGCACAAAAATTTGCACACCAAGATAAAACAAATGCAACTGTATCATTGTGGGGAATTTCCGCACCAGTTATGGCAGACATTGCTCAAAAAGCTGAACAAATTCATATAACTTGTGCAGGGTTAGCTGATGTTTCAAAACCTTATTATATATTTAATAACTATACACAATATGGTGCAATTGCTGACACGTTGATTAAAAAATTCAAACATGATGGTATTAAAACAATTGTATATGTATTAAACAATAATCAAGTATCAATTACACAGTCTGAATTTATAAATCGTGAATTAAATAAAGCAGGAATAAAAACATTAGCAACCGAATTATATAATTCAGATGAACGCGACTTTAGAACATCTATTACCAAATTAAATAAATTAAATCCAGATTACTGGTTAATGTTTATGTTAATGCCTGGAACAAAGTTATTTACCGAACAATTTTTCCAAATTACAGGCAATAAAAATTTGACCTCTATTGATTCTTTCCATGAAATGCCACATAAATATTATAATTTAATTGATGATATGTGGTATGTAAAATCTGCTAATGGAACACCTGAATTTGCTAAAAGATTTACGGCAGAAACAGGAAAGAGCATGGAAAGTTGTGTTGGAAATTCATATGAAAATATAAATCTTTTAATATGGGCATATGAAAATACTCCTTTGGAAAATAATGAAATTATTCCAAATAATAAAAATGTTGCTGCAACATTATATTCTGTAAAAAACAGAAATGGTGCAATTGGTCAATATTCAATTGATAAAAATGGGATAATTCAATCAAAAGCAACTATTGAGAAAATAAAAAATGGTAATCCTGTTATTGTGGAAAAATAAAATCAAATAAAACTCGCATCGCGAGTTTTTATTTCTTTCCCATGTATTGATTATAAGTTTTATTAAATATATCTTTAATTAAACCTAATGCTTTTTCACTAGTACAACCAAATTTAGCATGATTTTTTACTATAACATTATTTTCACGACTAAATAAATCAGCGGCAGATTCTTTTAATATTTTATATCTTTGTGAAATTTTATCTAATACAACACCTTTGGAAATTGAATCGCCTAGAATACTTATTTTTTCAATTATTTTCATTTTTTATACCTTTGCTCGGTGATTTTATACTAAAAAATTCTATTTACAATAAAATATTTATTCAGGGAGTATTTATGGATTTAAAATTGCACGTGCTTGTTCTAACAAATCTATAGTTTTATCTATATCTGTATTTGATGGGATAAAACTTTCTGATGATTTTGATAACTTTGAATCAATTGAATTTTCTGACGAAGTAGTTATATCAGTATTTATAAACTGACCATCTTTTATTAATTTTTTTACACCTGCTATTGTCATCCCATGATCATATAACAAAGTTTTAATTCGTTTAAGTGCAGATATTGTTTCTGGACGATAATAACGACGGCCACCTGCCCCAGTTGCAGGTTTTATTGATGCCGGAAATTGCTTTTCCCAATAACGTAAAGTATGCGCCGGAAGATCCAGTTGTTTTGCCACCTCATTAATGGAAAGAAATGCTATATTCATTATTGTTGACCTTTAGTTATTTATAATAGTATAAGTTCCATCACCATCGAATGTCAAATATCCTTTATCTCTTAAATATTGTAATTGTTGTCTAATTTTAGGTTTTATGTTGTTATTAAATGGGTGTTTTAAATATAACTCTTTTTCAAATTTATACATTTTTACTTACCTTAATATATGTGAAATAAAAAACAATCTTCACAATAAAGACGATATGGTTTATTCATCATCTTTTATAATACTCAATAATGAACGTTTTGCTAAATGTGGATGCAACTCTATAAGTCTTTTAACTCTTTTTGGTCCCCGTCTTATAGCATGCCATATTAAATCATTATCATTTTTTGGAACACATTTTGGTCGATTTGGATATTCATACACTTCTAATAATCCATCATTTTCTAATTTTTTCAAATAATCATATATATTTTTAATACGAATTTCTTCAATTGGAGTTTGTGATATTTCAGATACAACCTCTTCATCCCATCCTGTTTTGCCCTCTAAAAAACCTTCTGACGATAAAACATAAATAGAACCACTAACTCCCTCATAAAGATATTTAAATGCATTTTTATATCTTTCCACAATAGCTATTTTCCCCGTTTCTGGATTTCGACTTTTCCAATATGTTAAGTCTCCACTATTATTATTTTTATTGGTTAAAAAAATAGCAGATACAATTTTATCTTTCGCAGCAAATAAATAAACCCCACGTACTGTTTGTTGTGGATTGAGTTTTTTTAACCCTGAAATTTCGCTACCATGATATACAAATTTATCTAGCATATTTATTCCAAACAATCTTCACAATAAAGACGATATGGTTTATTCATTATTTTAATAAGCCTTTTTTATAAGCATCTGTAAATATTAATTCACCAACTGGTGAAATTTTATTCCAATCTGACATATCCAACCAAGCCAGCTCTTCTATTTCATTTGTAGGTTTTGGTGTTTCTAAAAATTCAGCAGTATAACAAGTCATCTGAACCATAATACCTTCAGGTTTACCATGTGCTTGACGTGTAAAAACACCATACTTTTTTATCGTTTCTGGTATTAAATTTACATCCAATTCTTCTTTTATCTCACGAATTAAAGCTTGGATATCTGTTTCATGTTCTTTACGTACACCACCAGGATTATAAAAAACATCTTTGCCATAAGTTCTGGTCATTAACATTTTACCATCTTTAATATAAACTAATGCTAATTTATCAATTATTTTAGACATAATAAATCCTATCTTTATTAAAAAATATAAATAACATAAAACAATTTTTAATTTTTTATTCCGATACTTCTTCTACTGGTGTCTCTTCTTCAGTTTTCTCTTCTTCTTTCTCTATCGCTGTTGCGCTTATAACACGCTCATCATCCGCAATTTTGAATAATATTACACCTTCTGTAGCACGTCCTGCTATACGTACAGCATCCGCCGCTATTCTGATAATTTTACCACCATCTGTTACCATTAAAATATCATGATCATCATCAATTGGGAAACTACCCGCAACTGCTGTATTTTTCCCACCTAATTTGATTGCTATAATCCCCGAACCACCACGATGAGTTAAACGATATTCATAAGAACTTGTACGTTTTCCAAACCCATTTTCACTAATTGTTAAAATAAACTGTTCTTCATTTGCCATCTTTGTCATTGTTTCCTCATTCAAAACAATACTTGATGTCTCTTCTTCATCTCCTGCATCTTCTTCGGCACCCGCAGCCCTACGCAAAGCACGACTTTGTTTAATATACGCAGCACGTGTCTCAGTATCCGCATCCGAATGATTTAATATTGCCATACTAATTACTGTATCGCCTTTACCTAATTTAATTGCGCGCACACCAGTTGAATTACGACTTTGGAATACACGAATCTCACTTACAGGGAATCTTATACAACGACCAAGATAAGTACTTAAAAACACATCTTGATCTTCATTACAAAGCATTACACTGACCAGACTTTCATCTTCTTCCAACTTCATTGCAATTTTTCCATTTGCGCGTATGCTTTCAAAATCTGAAAAATTATTTCTACGAATTGTTCCCATACTGGTTGCAAACATCAAATAAGATTTTGTTTGATCTTCTGGTACTGGTAAAATTGCAGTAATAGTTTCACCCTCAGATAATGGTAATAAGTTTATTAACGGACGACCTTTGGCATTAGCAGCCGCTTCAGGTAATTTATAAGTTTTTAACTGATAGCACATACCCTTGGAACTGAAAAATATTAATGGAGTATGAGTATTTGCAACAAATAATTGTGATACATAATCATCTTCTTTGGTTGTCATTGCGTTACGACCCTTGCCCCCACGTCTTTGTGCGGAATAAGTATCCAGCGCAACGCGTTTTATATACCCAGTATTAGAAACTGTTACAACCATATCCTCGCGTGCGATTAAATCTTCAATATCCATATCAACTTCAGCATCAGAAATAACTGTTCTACGTGGCACAGCCCAACTATCACGAACAGATATTGTTTCTTCACGAATAATTTGAATTATTCTTTCATGACTTCCTAAAATATCCAACAATTCTTTAATTGTTGAACCTAATTCCATTAAATCATTATGAATTTTTTCACGTTCTAATCCGGTCAAGCGATGTAATTGCAATTCTAAAATTGCTTTTGCCTGATCCTCGCTCATATAAAATATTCCATTTTCATATTCAGTATTAGGATCATCAATTAATCTAATATAATTTTCTATATCTGATGCTTTCCAACCACGCGCGATTAAAGCTTGACGGGCAACTTCTGGGGATTCACTACTTTTAATCAATGTAATAATTTCATCTAAATTACCAACAGCAACAGATAACCCAAGCAAAGTATGTGCTCTATTTCTGGCTTTATTTAATTCAAATATAGTTCTTTTACGAACAACATCTATGCGAAAATCAATAAAAGCATCAAGAGCACTACGAACATTAAATAACATAGGACGACCATGATTTAATGCCATCATATTTACAGGAAAACTACTTTGTAATTCTGTATATTGAAATAATTGATTCAAAACAATATCAGCAATAGCGTCCCGTTTTAATTCAATAACTATACGAACACCTTCTTTGCTGGTTTCATCACGAATCTCACCAATACCTTCTATCCGTTTTTCTTTGGCTAAATCTACTATTTTTGTAATTAATTGCGCTTTATTAACCTGATAAGGAATTTCATCAACTATAATTGCCTGACGATCTTTAAAATCTTCTATATGTGTTTTTGCACGAACAATTACACTACCACGACCAGTTGTATGTGCTTTATATGCCCCAGAACGCCCCATCATAACTCCACCAGTGGGAAAATCTGGTCCTTGTATAATTTCAAACAATTCTTCGTCCGCAATTTCTGCATTATCTAAAATAGCTAAAACACCATCACAAACTTCGCCCAAATTATAAGTTGGCACATTGGTCGCCATACCAACCGCAATACCACTACCACCATTTACTAAGAAGTTTGGAAATTTGGCTGGTAAAACTTGGGGCTCTTGTAAAGAACCATCAAAATTAGGCATCCAATCAATAGTATCTTTTTCCATATCTTCCATTAATGATGCGCCCAACTTTGATAATTTGGCTTCGGTATAACGCATAGCGGCGGGCTTATCTCCATCCATACTGCCAAAATTTCCTTGCCCTTGAACCAAACATGCACCCATAGAAAATTCTTGCCCCATACGAACCATAGCTTCATAAATACTACTATCGCCATGTGGATGATACTTACCCATAACATCACCAACAATACGGGCACTTTTTACAGTTGCGCGCGTTGCTGGGGCAACATCATTCATAACATACAAAATTCGACGATGCACAGGCTTACAACCATCACGAACATCGGGCAAAGCACGATCAACAATAACCGACATCGCATAATTTAAAAAACTACCGCGCATTTCATTTTCTAACGCACTAGTTGCAACTTTTGTTTCTTGGATTTTATCAATTTCAGACATATAAAAATTCTCCGTTTTTAGCCTTATAACAATAGTAAATTACCACCAATTAAGCAAGAAAAAATATCAAAATACATAATTTTTATCTTAATATATTACTTGACAAACTATATTTATGTGTTTATATTTAGTTTGTTAAAAACAACAAGGGGGTAAAACTATGGCAGGATCAGAAGTAAATGTTGAAAATGATTATCAGGTTGGTAACGAAGTAACTTTTGGACGTAGTCTTTCTAGACTTACATATATTATAACCGAAAAAACAACCAAAATTATTACACAAGCCCATACTGGTATTGAATTTGAGATAGTTTTTTTTCAAATAGAGCCTGATAAAGAAAAATATGGTATAAACTTTGATAAAAAATTTAACGGGGCAATTCCAACAGAAAGAGAAAAATCTATACGCTGTTTTGGTATTCCCAAAGGAAAGAAAAATAAAATAGTTGGGACAAGTAAACAAGTTGTTATAGAAAAAATCTTAGAAAAACATTTTTTTAACAAATCAAGATAAAGGGATATAAAATATGGTTTCTGCAATTCTTCTTAGACCAATTATAACAATTACAGCTCTTTTATTTACTTGGTGTCTTTTCACAGAGTTTTTAAAAATGATTGGGCTTGTTGATGAACGTAAAAAATAATTACTATATTTTACTTGCAAATCAGTAAAAGCTGTGGTTAAATGCCCTAGCAATAAAAATAAAGAGAATTAAAAATGGCGACTAAAAGAACATATCAACCTTCAAAAGTACGCAGGGTTAGAACTCATGGTTTTAGAGAAAGAATGTCCACTAAAAGCGGACGTGATGTTTTAAATCGTCGTCGTGCCAAAGGGCGCGCTCGCGTTGCAGTATCTGCAACCAGATAAAAATTACCGCCCTTTCGGGCGGTTTTTAAATTTATTCATCACCACATTCTTTTGATGTTCCCCCAAGAGCATGTAATTCTTCACAAAGGTTGGATATTTCTTGTTGTGATTCTTCGTATTTTTTCCAATCTTTTTCTTTGCCTGCAGCCAACATTTGAGAACGTAATAATTCTTCGTCAGATAAAGCTTTTTGACCCTGAACCTTGCCACCAATAATTTTATTTCCAACTAATTCCATCGTACCAACACCTACTGCAGCACCACCAACGGCACCAGCAATCGTTCCACCGACTCGTCCACTTTTTTTAGAATCTAAAATCTGTTGTTTTATTTTTTCTTCATTTTCCCAATCACCACAGGTATATCGCCCATCTGTTATAAAATATTTAGACGATTCATTAATTTTAGTTTTAGGATTTTTAGATTTTAATGTTACACGAACAAAACATGCATTATTATCTGGATTTTTTGTATCTTCAATCATTGATTCATAATTGCCATTATTTGTTTTTGATGCCCAAACAAATATATTTCCTGCGGTTGCATTACGACTAACACAAGCTTCTTTTTCTGCTGCACGTGTATCTATTGTAGTCTCTTTAGGTTGCTGGGATGCTGACGCAGCCGGCGCTGACGATGGACTCGCAGCTACACGATGTGCTGACACAACTTCACCTTTGGTACTAACACGAGCATCTCTTTTTGGTTGAGCAGCAATTGCTGGAATAGCAACTAATAAAGAGCACAAACAAACCAAATATTTTTTCATTTTTACACCTTTTTTATAATTTAGGTCAAATTCCTGTTTTATATCAAAGAGTTATTTTAACCCCACTGTAAATTCATCACCAAAATTGGCTACTTCTGAATCTCCTACAAAACAAGCAACATCTTCTAAACCTTTTTTAATTTGACTCTTTTTAACAACGCTATGAGTAATTAAACCACCAGTAGCACCCATTACAATTCCAGCAATAGAATCAGATGCTAATCGCGCTTTATTAAATTTACCATCAGCATCTTTCCAAACTGATTTTTTAGCACTTGAATAATCTGCTACTAATTTTTCAGATACATTAGCCGCTTTATCGATACGCGATTGTAAATCTAAAATTTTCTGAGCCTTTTCTTTAGCAATACGCTCTTTTTCTCGTTCTTCTAATATATTGCCTTTTTCTTCTTCAGTTATACATTCACCTTCAAAATCCACATAACCTTTTGTACCTTTTTCACATTCGGTACGATTATCTTCTCCGATAGTCCCTGGCTTTTCTGAAACTGGTGGTTTTGGAGGATTAATAATTTTTGGACCGTCGGGACCTTTTCTCGGTGGTTTTGTTGTTTTCTCACATTTGCCATCTTTTAACTCATTAGGACATGATTCGCAATCTCTTTTACCCTCAACACCATCAACATATATATTCTTACCTGTACATTTAGCACAAACTGGTTTACCATTTCTGTCTATAATATACATATCTTTACCTGTACATTTAGCACAAACTTTTGTATTTTTTTTATATGTAGTAATATATGTATTATCTCCGCTACATATACATTTATTATTATTTTTAGAAAAACCATTGATACAAGACCACCACCAACATTTATTTTTTATAGAACTATCATCCATAACAGGAACAGCATTTTCTGGAACAGCTCCGTCATATCCCGAACAATAAGCATCTCTACACCCTTCCCAAAAATCATTCCAGAGTCTAGTTTTTCCAGAACCCGACTCATTTTTACCATATCCTGCATTTAAACAAGTATTTGTTTGCGGATATTCACAAAAAACCATATCACCAAAATCTAATGAGGGCGCTTTTGATGCTCTTGTAGTATTACACCCATACTCAATTTCAAAAATATCATAAAAATAATCAGTACCACCAGGGTAAGATTTTTTTAAAGTCTTATTAACAGACTTCCCGAAAATCCATCCGCCAGTTTTAAGAGGCTTTACAGCTTTATTATCGCCAACTTTAGCAACAAAAGCTAAGTTACCTGGCTGGATTGAGAGTCTACCCGTCACTACATCAAGCACATCTGACTCTTTTTCACCATTAGCTAAAACTAAATCCTGAATCTCAATTGTTATTTTATCATTTGCTGACGCACCAATACAAACAACTATTCCTATAAGTGTGAATAAAAATTTTTTCATAATAATTGCTCCCTTTAAAACAACTTTTCATAATTATAACAAATTTTTTTTAGTTTTAAAAGTATAAAATAACAAATATATAAGAATTAATTTAATCCCCATTCACAAATAATATTTGCGTTTTCAATATCATCTGTTTTTATTCTATGACGACTTGTTAAATCATTTATCGCTGTTTCTATAATTACATTATTTATATTATGTGGAATTTCCTTTTTAAAATTAATAAAAAGTTTTCGCAAACTATGTGTATCACGAAACTTTACCCCTACACTTTCTGTTGCCCATTTAGCATAAATAGCATTATTTACATGCTGATTTATATCCACATCATCATAACAAATTGAAAACAAAGTATCTTTTTCAGTTGATATAAAATCTGGAAATTTATCAAATGGTAAATCCAGCGCACGATTCGTATTACAAGACCAATCTGCTGGTAAACAATCCATCAGTCTAAGTGGTCTACGCGCAACCGTATCTATCAAAATCCATTGACTAGTGGCGCGAATCATTAATTGCCCATCTGATCCATGAATTTCAAAATCACGAATCGCTTTTAGCGGACCATTATCCACCGGCCATGTAGAAATAATTAACTTATCCGATTCAAACGGAAGTTTAATAATATCTATTAAATAATGTGTGACAACCCAAGCAATGCTCTTTTTTATACAAAACTTGCGTCCAACACCCAAAAGTTCAGCATGGCTATCAGCAACATCTTGTAAATAATTCATTAAAATAATAGGACGGATAAATCCATGCCTATCACATTGATAAGTTTTTACGATTTTATTTTCAGTATATTTATTAATCATTTTGCTTCACAACTATGTTAAATGTATTACCTAACTCTATAGCATCTGCTCGAGCGCCTGATTTTATAACACCATATAATTCTGATGAAATTTCTGTATCTAAAATCACTTTTTCTAATTTTGCACCATTCCCAATTTTATAATCGGTTCGTAATCCACGAACTCGTTTTAATATATCTAATGCGATTCCCATTTTTGAAACATCTGTATTTCTTTCTTTTTGATATACTGGATATTGGTTTAAATGCAATGTTTGTGTTTCATCTGAATATATTTTTTGATATAACTCTTCTGTAATAAAGGGTATAAACGGTGCATAAAGTCTTATAATATCATATAAAACTTCCCATAATGTCCATTGCGCAGAAGATTTTGATTCTGAATTATAGTTTTCTGGTGTCCAAAATCTATCTTTTATAAATTCTAGATATTGATCACAAAATACATCATAAAAAAACATATCAATTGTTGCACGTGCATTAAATATATCATATTTATCTATATATTTTCGTACTTTATCAATCGTATTATTTAATTCAAACAATATCCATCTATCTTCTATAAACCTGTTATCAATCTCTATCGGGGTAGATTTATTATTAAAATCTTGTAAATTTATTAAAACATACTTTGTAGCATTCCATAGTTTAGTAAGTAATTTGCTACCACGTTTAACATCATCTTCTGAATATTTAACATCTTGACCTATCGGTGTTGTTGCAACCCAATAACGAAGCGCATCCGCACCATATTTTTCTATAACTTCTAATGGATCTGTCCCATTCCCTTTTGTTTTGGACATCTTTTGTCCCTTGGAATCTCTTACCATACCGTGAAAACTTACTGTACGAAACGGCACATCACCCATTGTATACATACCCATCATCACCATACGCGCAACCCAAAAGAAAATTAAATCAGTTCCAGTAATCAATAAATCAGTCGGATAATACTTATCTAACTCCGGTGTTTTATCCGGCCACCCCAGAGTTGAAAATGGCCAAAGTGCCGATGAAAACCAAGTATCTAAACAAGATTCATCACGAACTAATTTTTTATCTTTTGGTAATTGTTTTTCATCTTCTACTACATAAATATTTCCTTGCTCATCATACCAAGCCGGAATTTGATGCCCCCACCATAATTGACGTGAAATACTCCATTCGTGAATATCTTTCAACCATGACATATAAAGATTTTTTCTATGTTCTGGTATAAACTCAAGTTTGCCATTTTCCGCAACTTCCATCGCACTAACAGCTAATTTTTTCGCATCAACAAACCATTCATCACGAATCATATACTCAATAACACAATTTCCACGCTCGGAATACGGGGTCGGAATTATTTTATCTTCTATTTTTATCATCAATCCCGCAGCTTCTATATCTTTAACTATAAGCTTTCTTGCTTCATATCTATCTAATCCATGATATTTTGTGGGCACTTGTAAAACATCTAACATTTTGGCATCTGGTGTTAAAATGCATAATGGTTCTAAATTATGCCGTTGCCCAACAACCCAATCGTCCTGATCATGAGCTGGGGTAATCTTTACCGCACCTGTTCCTTTTTCTGGATCCGCGTGTTCATCTGCTATCACCGGTATTTCAATATCGGTTAACGGAATAATCGCTGTATTACCAATTAAATGTTTTAATCTTTCATTATCAGGATGAATCGCAATTGCCTTATCACCAAACATAGTTTCTGGTCTAGTTGTAGCAATTTCTATTTCACCACCATTTTTTAAGGGATAATTAAAATAATAAAATTTTCCTTGTTCTTCACGAGTTTCTATTTCTAAATCAGAAATTGTTGTTTGTTGTTTCGGACACCAATTAACTAAACGACGGGCTTTATAAATTAAATTATCATTATACATTTGAACGAATAATTTAATAACCGCACGAGACAAACCTTCATCCATTGTAAAACGAGATCTTGACCAAGCCGGCGTAACCCCTAATACATGTAACTGATTAACAATTTGATTACCTTTTTCTTCTTTCCATTTATGAGCGTAAGATAACAACTCTTGTTTAGATAATTTTTTTGGGTTTATACCATTTTTTGACAACTCTCTTTCTACTAATAATTGCGTAGCGATTGATGCATGATCTGTTCCTGGTTGCCACAAAACATCAAAACCATCCATTCTTTTATAACGACAAATAATATCTGTTAAAACATTGTCCAGCGCATGCCCCATATGCAAATTACCGGTTATATTTGGTGGCGGCATCATTACGCAAAAAGCTGGCTTTTTGCTATTTATATCGTTTTCCCAAAAATTGTTCTTGTCCCAAAACTTCTGAATACGTGTTTCTATTTCACGTGAGATTAAAGTTTTTTCAAGTATAATTTTCATTTTTACCCTTATTAATTAAATATATTCTACAATTAAAAATGCCGCTGTTCAAGCGCGGCATTATTAAAATATAAACGCGCAATTTATATTATTTTATCACTACAACTTTCCATTTTTTTGTATCTAGTTTTTGAAGATCTTTCGGCAAATCTGAAAGTTTCATAGAATTCCAAGTTTGTGTTCTGCCAAATGGCCCAATTTTACCCCGAACTTGCAATTTTGATGTATCTTTTTTATCTTGCCAAATCAAAGCTGAATATACACTACCTTTTTTAGGATCCATTATTTTACCATCAGAATATTCTAAATCATCTGAATCCCATTCCATACCCCAAATAATATCTAACCCTGCCATTTTTGGAGAACCTTTAACTTTGTCTGCAACACGAACCGGTTTACTTAAAGTTTCTGATATTTTACCAGTTTCTAAATCATATAAAGCAACTATTCTACCACATAATTCCAATTCTGAATCATCTGAATCTTTACATTCATATAATGCGACAATCGATTTTGGTTTATTCGTTTCATCATCAATTGTTTGATAAAATCCTGTTAATGGCATTGCATGTGTTGTGATTGGTAAAAGCACAAAAACAATAGGTAAAATATTTCTCATTTTAACTCCTCTTGATTTTTATTAATCAGATTTAGACATAAAATTAGCACACAAAAATATGAAAATCAATTTAATTAAATAGCTCTAACCACTCGACAAAAAGTTATACCCATTACCGATTTTGCCCCCGCTTTTTTTAATACACGATTTAATTCTGCCAGTGTTGCGCCAGTTGTCATAACATCATCAACTAATAAAATTGTTTTACCATAAATTTTTTCTGGATGAACAATACTGAAAACTCCACGAATATTTTCTTTACGTTGTCTTTCATTTTTATGCCCCATATCTGGACGATGTTTTCGTGTTACAGAATTAACATCTAATACGGCACCAAAATAATTTTTAATCGGATACGCAAGTAATGTTGCTTGATTATATCCACGTTTGAACAAGCGTCTATTTGAAAGTGGTACAGGTATAACAATATCAATTTTTTCATTTATTTCTTGTAATGCCATAATCATAGCACGACTCATAATTTTTTGATATTGAATTTGTCCTGCATGTTTAAATGATAACATTATATCTTTGGAAAAATCATCATAAACACACGCGCTACGCAACCAATCTAATTTGTTTTTTCCATTCGCACAAACTGGACACATTGGATAATCGCCTAAATCTAGATTTGCTGGGAATGGATAACCACAAATATAACATTTTGGATCTGAAATCCAATTAAACTTACCCCAACACTCATGACACATAGTACCATGTTGAGATACTGAATTTTTACAAATTGGACATACAGGAGGAAATAAAAAATCAATAATTTTTTGAAATATTAAAACCAAATTTTTAATCATCAATTACACCAGTAATAATA
Source organism: Alphaproteobacteria bacterium (assembly GCA_050943575.1). Taxonomy (GTDB): domain Bacteria; phylum Pseudomonadota; class Alphaproteobacteria; order Rs-D84; family Rs-D84; genus WRCA01. The sequence continues at coordinate 61,825 of JBMNPL010000001.1, read as the reverse complement.
TCGATTTTTTGATTTCCTACAATCAAAATATATTTATCATCAATTAATTGTATTTTTGGCATGGTTGATTTTTTTACTTTAACAATCCAGTATATTCCTCCAGTTTTTGTATCCAGCGCATATAAATTTAAATCAGTCCCGACAACAAAAGCTAAATCACCAGCAATTAAAAAAGGTGTAACAACAGATATATCCGCGCACCACTTCTTATCACCATTTGATATATTTACTTGACAGAAGGCACGCCCAACCCCACCCACAAACAATCTACCTTCATCTATTACCAACGGAGCAACTATATCTAAAACAGAATTGACACTTAACATGTCTATACTTTTGTAAATATCAACAACCCATTCAACATTTCTTGTTTTTGGGTTAATTTTTACTAATTCCCCTGTTGTTAATCCTGCATAAACAAAATTTTTATAAAACAATGGGGTTCTTGGTATATCTATTTTTACATCTGTTGGAAAACCTGAAAATATTTTTCTTTTTTCCCCATCTGCAAGTTCTTCAAAAATTTCATTATTTAAATTTTGTTTATACTTTTTTTGTTGTTCCGGATTTTTGATACGATTAAAACCATCTATTACAATATTTTTTGAAATATTACCTAATATGGCAGACTTGCTAGACGTGTCAAACACTGGTGTTCTTATCCCGGGCAAAATAGGATCTGATTTTGAACATGCACTTAGTGTAAATATTAATAAAAATAATATTAACGATTTTTGTTTCATTATTATTTTAAACTTTCCGCAATTGCAGCAATAACAGCCGGAGTTTTTTTATTATTCATTATTTTATCCAACCATTTATTCGCATTATTTTTATCATCTGCAGATATATATTTTTGTGCTACCAATAACATACCTGTATAATAAAATGGTGATTTTTCTGTTAAAACTGGTGATAAAAAATCTTCAAATTCTTTTGTTGACATTGAATCACCATGAATAGCTGAAAGTTTGATTAATGCTAGATCACGAAAATCGCGTGTTGCACCTTTTTTTGACAATGCTTCTAATTTCGCTATACCTTTACCACTACGCAAATCTATCATCGCAGATTCCCATAAAGCCAAATCGCCCATACCGCCATCTACCTTTGCGGCAGCACGAGCAAATTCCGCATCTGCACCATCTATATCACCACTCGCATGCATTGCGATTGCGGTTTCAAACATTTTTGCTTGAGCATTTGCAGCACTTAAACGATAATTACGATACAATTGAAAAACAACAACTGTAATTACTATTAATATTGCAACTATAATTATAGTACGAATATGTTTTTTTATAAAATTATACATTTTTTCTGCATGAACTTCTTCACTTATTTCACGATACAACGCATCTTCAGCATGTTCTTCTATTGTTTTCTTTACAGGTTTTATTTTTTTATTTCGTGATAACATATTTCCCATTATTTTATTCCTTTTGGTTTTGTAAAAATCATAGTAGTTTTATCATCTATCCGCAAGTTGATTTTTTAATCCATGTACCTTATAATAAAGCTTATGTCTAAAATGCTACCAGTTGTTAAAACTTCATCAAATCTGCCCGTCATTTCAGATGATTACTCTTTGGCACGTTATATTGAATATATAAAAAAATATCCAATTTTAACTGCGACAGAAGAATATGAATATGCAACTGCATGGACATCAAAACAAGATTTAGCGGCGGCTGAAAAATTAATTACATCTCATTTACGTATGGTGGTGACAGTCGCTTATGAATTTAAAAATTATGGCTTACCGATATCTGACTTAATAGCATCTGGTAATTTAGGACTAATGCAAGCTTTACAAAAATTTGATCCAGAAAAAGGATTTAGATTTTCAACATATGCTATGTTTTGGATTAAGGCAGAAATATATGACATGATTCTTTCAAATTGGTCAATGGTTAAAATCGGAACATCCGCAAATCAAAAACGTGTGTTTTTTAATTTATCTAGGGCAAAACGTGCACTTGGTATAATGAACAATAATATATCTCCCGACGAAGCAAAACAAATTGCAGAATATTTAGATATTAATGAAACAGATGTTTCACGTATGGCTAAAAGATTAGAAGCTCGCGATATATCATTAAATGCCCCTGCATACAAAGATCCTGATTCTGCCGATATTCTTCATAATTTAGAAGATAAAACTGATTCAATCGAAGATAGATTGTCAGAACTTCAAATGCATAAAACCGGTATGAAACTTTTAAAAAAACATTTGGCCGAATTGTCAGAACGTGATCGTGCAATATTGATTGCGCGCAGGATGTCTGATCCTGTTAAAACTCTGGAACAATTAGCGGGTGAATATGGAATTTCACGTGAACGTGTGCGTCAAATTGAAGAACGGGCTTTTAAAAAATTACAACAGGCTATTTTAACGGAAACAAATAAATGAAAAAATTAATTTTACCTTTGTTTTTTTGTATTTTATCATTCACCGCAAACGCATTAGAAAATAATTACGGAAATTTGAACATTAAATTATCCGGTTATGGAACTGCCGGATATGTAAATACGGATAATAAATCAGATTTTGCAAACGATTGGTATATTCGTGCACAAGCCAGTTATCATAAATCTACAAATTGGTTATTTGGTGCTGTTATATCACATAGCGCATGGTATTTGGCTCAAGAAAAACCGGTAATGGACGCATTTACTTATGTTGAATCACCATGGGGACGCGCTGAATTAGGGTGGACTGACACAATCGCTACAAAACTTGGTTTGGGGCTACCCGATGTTGGTGGATTACGCATAAATAAAGATTTAATTATCTATGATTTTATAGATATAGAACCAACAATCTCACGTACTAGCATATCTGGTGCACAATTTGCTTTTCGTGTAAATGTTGTAAGTACACCAGGCCCCATACAAACTGGAATTTCTTTCGCACTAAAACAACATCATTTTAATAGTGCGACCGATTTCGGAATCAAATATAAACTTTCTGATGGAAAAACAAAATTAGCGATATCAATGGGGGCATCCTTTGTAGATAAACCAACCAATTTTGCTGGGGATATTTATGCACCGCGCTCAAATGCCGATTGGCGTGGACAAATCTCAACCGGCTTAAATTTACAATACAACAGTTGGATTTGGGGATTAAACACCAAAACAACATATGATAAAAACCCAATTAATATGATTTCTGATGGTATTTCTATCGGAACTGGAATCAGTTATGATTTTCTAAGATGGTCCGCATCATTATCTTATATAAGATCTCAAATTGGTATATTTCATAACACCACAAACTATTTTACTAATACTGGTATAATTTCTCTACGATATAAAATTAATCAATTTTGGAACATTTGGGCTAGTGGCGGCGCAGTTTCAGCGAATCATACTTCGCCATTTATTTCTGGTGGATTTATGTTTAAATTCTAATAAAAATCCCACTATTGTGGGATTTTTATGACTAAACTAAACATTTTAATGCTGCACCTGTATTTTTTATCATAAACCAACCCAAACGATAATCTGTTGAATAAATTGTTATTGCAAAAATTGCAAATGCGCCGATAACTAACATAACTTTTATTTTATTACCTTTCATACAATACACACCAATATTGTAAAGCAAAAATAAAATATACCCATCAACCAAAATGCTTACTATCCATAAACTAGTACAATTCCAAGCCAATGAATTTAATACCAAAATAACAGGATAAATAAAAAATACTGATGCTAAACCTTTGACAGCAATTTCCCAATCGCGTTCACCACCCGTTATTTCAGATACCATCATCATCATTCCAGCTAATAGGAACAATAAAGCAACAGCCAACACAGGAACTATTATTAATTTGGAAAACACAGCTGCAAAAGTAATTGTAGCACCACCAATTAACTGTAAAGCTAAAACGGCTATTCCACCTAATAGACCATACATAAAAGCCTTTAACATTGATTCTTCTAAATTTCCATCCGCAACAATTTTAGAGAAAAATTGACGTGGTTGAATCAAAATGTGAACTATATGCTGAAGCCAGCGCTTAAACTTTGACATCATTTTTTTGCCTTTTCCTTTTCTTATGTATATAATAGAGCCGACAAATAAATATTTCAACAGGAAAAACATGTTAAAAGTTGTAATAGCCGGCAGACCAAATACTGGTAAATCTACTTTATTTAATGCGCTAACGCGTTCACGTGATGCATTGGTACATAATAGACCGGGTGTTACTCGTGATGTTTTAAGCGGTATTGCTAAATATGAGGATTTAGAATTTGAAGTAATGGATACCGCAGGTCTAGAGGTTAAAGGGACAGAAATAGAAAAACAATCAACCGAATTTGCATTAAATGCTATTCGAATAGCTGATATTATTTTGTTTGTTGTTGATGGACGCATTGGTATAACATCTGAAGATTTAAAATGGGCAAAACGTATTAGAAAAGAGGCATCAAACAAAAATCAAACTCTTTTACTAGTAAATAAAACCGAATCTATAAAACGCACAAATGATTTGCACGAATTTTATAAACTTGGATTTGGTCAACCAATTCCGATCAGTGCTGAACATAAACAAGGATTTGATAAAATTTATGAATTTATTAAACAACATAAACCTGAAAATCAAAATAAAAATACTTTATCTACAGATACAAAATTACGCATAACAATAATGGGACAACCTAATGTAGGTAAATCAACTTTTGTGAATAAAATTTTGGGGCAAAAACGGGTAATTGTTAGGGATGAACCGGGTGTTACTCGTGATACAATAGAAATAAAAACAAAATATTTAAATCGTGAAATAATTATTAACGATACTGCTGGACTTCGTAGAAAATCAAATATTGTTGATGGATTAGAAACTTTGTCTGCGTTAAAATCTTTAGACGCACTAAAAAAAACAGATATTGTAATTTTAATTGTGGATTCTATTGGAGATATTGAAAAACAAACATTGGGAATAGCTGCACGTGTTTATGATGCTGGAAAAATATTAGCAATAGCTCTTAATAAATGGGATTTAATAGAACCAGAAGAACAAAAAAATAAATTATTAAAATTAAAACATCAGTTTAAAAACTCGTTTTATCAAATAATTCGCCCTATAATTTTACCAATATCGGCCGAAAATGGAACTGGAGTACATAATCTAATGAAACGTTTGTTTGAATTATATGATAAATCAGAAAATAGAGCCCCTACTTCATTATTAAATCGTATTGTTGAAAAATTGATAGAAGCTCGGCAACCACCACTTTCGCGATTAAAACGCCCAATGAAAATAAAATTTGTATCTCAAATTTCAACAAAACCGATAAAAATAGCAATCCATGTTGGTGGTGCATCAGATATCCCAGAATCCTATACCAGATATTTACGTAAAGGAATTGCCAAAGCTATGAATTGGGAACAATTGCCAATTTTTATAGAATATAAAAAGTCAGATAACCCATTTAATTAATTTTTTGACTAAATTCACATCCACAATAATTCTGCCGATAAAAATCTGATTCTTGATTAATTTTTTTGCGTTTTTGTTCATCCCATTTGAATGGGATATATTTTAACCCCAAATCAATTGCGGCAACATCTACCTGATTTTGATTTTTGTGTTTTGAAACACCAAATACTGACATAATTTTATTATAACCATTATTTTGCGCCCAACGTGCACCCCACACAAAACGCATTTTAAAACATTCCATACAACGTTTTCCACGTTCAGGCTCAGACTCCAAACCATTAACACATTTTAACCATTCATTATGATTATAATCACCAACATAATATTTAACGTCTAAATTTTTACAATACTTTATTTGCTCATTTAAACGTTTTTGATATTCTGTTTCTGGAAAAATATTTGGATTATAAAATAAAACTATAAAATCGACACCTTGCTCTTTTAGCTGACTAATCGCGCCACAAGAACAAGGTGCACAACAAGACATTAAAACAATTTTATCATTTTGATTCATTTTATTTTAAATTCTGCACCTATAACAGAATCTTCTGGCAATTCAATTATACCATCATGATTATTACTAATACCCAACTCGTCCGCCGAACACATCATACCATTTGATAATACACCACGAACCTTTCGCGCGGATAATGGCATATCAAACTTTGGTAATTCTGCACCAACCATTGCTAAAACAGAAATTAATCCAGCGCGTGCATTTGGTGCACCACACACAATTTGTAATGGGGCCCCCTGCCCCGCATCTACTGATAAAATTTGTAAATGATTACTATCTGGATGTGGCTCAATAGTTAAAATTTTTGCAATAATAATTTTTGGTGATTTTTTCACGTATTTTTCTGTCATGGATGCTATTTTGATATCATCTATGCGTGAAAATAAATTTTCTGGAACTATAAAATTCATATTATCTGCAATTCTGCGCTCGTATTTTTTTGGCCATGATAAATCATTTTGTACATTTAAAAATATACTTTGCATTTTTTTCGCAGTATTTGGAATAAAAGGTGCAGAAATACGCGCATAAAAATCAATCAATTGAAAACATTCATTTAATACTGCCCCAGCAGATGATAAATCTGTTTTAACTAAATTCCAAGGTTCTTCTTTAGTAAAAAATTCATTACCTAACGACCAAAGTAAACGTAAAGCTTCAATTGATTTACGAAATTCACATACTTCCAACGCATTTGTTAAATCGACCAATATATTATTTAACTTCTGTTCCAATTCCAGATTAAATTTATTTGATTTTTTTGGAATAATATTTCCAAAATTTTTCTCCGTAATTTTGCAAACACGAGATACAAAATTTCCTAATATACCATTTAAATCTTTATTAACAATATCTGCAAAACGCTGAATTGTAAAATCTGTATCGTCTGTTTCTGGTGCAGATGCCAATAACGCATAACGCCAACAATCTGCCGGTGCATCAACTATAGCTTGGTCCAGAAAGATTCCATGGTTTTCAGATTTAGATATTTTATTATTTTCAAAATTCAAAAAACAAGACCCCTTTAATACATCAACTTTTTTCCAATCAGCTTCTGACCAAGCAATCTTCTGTCCAGGGAAAAATAAAGAATGAAATTTTATATTATCTTTACCCATAAATTGAACATAATGACAATTATCACCACCTTTCCACCAATCCGCCCAATTCTTATTAGCATTTTGAGAAATAGAAATATACCCCCAAGGCGCATCAAACCAAACATAAAATACTTTATCTTCATAACCAGATTTATTTACCGGGATTCCCCATGATAAATCACGCGTAATTGATGGATTTGGTATATCTTCAGAAAGATATTTTTTTGTTGCCCCAATCGCATATTTTGACCAACCATTTTTTTCCGCAGTTTTATTAAACCATTTTTCAACATCTGATTTTACTTTGTCCGCACGATAAAATAAATTTTTTGTCTCACGCATTTCAATGTTATGACTTCCGCTCTCCGTAGCATATGGATCAATCAAATCTGACGGATCTAATAATTCTCCACATTTATCACATTGATCCCCACGAGCTTTTTCATACCCACATTTTGGGCATATTCCTTCAATTTGTCTGTCTGCTAAAAACATTTTATCGTCAACAGAATATGGTTGTATTGTTATTTTTTCTTCTATAAAACCATTTTTATCCAAAGCATTAAATAATTCATGAACTAATTTTGTTTGTTCTGGTGTATGAGTAGTTCCATATCCGCCATCAAAAGAAATATGAAATTCTTCGAAAATCTTTGAATGTAATGAATGATATTTTTTAACCAAATCGAGAACCGATATATTTTCTTTTTTGGCACTTATGATAATAGGACTACCATGCGCATCTGCACCACATACAAACAAAACGTTTTCCGCCCCATAACGTGCACGCATAAATCTGGCATAAACATCCGCCGGTAAAACACTACCTATAAAATTTCCAATATGAGGTATAGCATTTACATAAGGTAATGCACTGGTGATAAGATATTTTTTTTGCATTTTTATTCTCATTTTTGCTTTAATAAATAAGTATATCGAATATTTATCAAAATTCAACCATTTAACTATATATTATTGACAAAAGTATAATTTTTTAATATATTTGTCTATAAAAGGTGAAATTATGAGTTGTAAAAATTGTGGTGAATGTTGTTGTTCAGTTGCTTTTACCGCATCTGAGAGGGATTCTGTAAAAAAGATTGCCAGAAAATTAGGGATAATGTGGAAAAAGCTACCTTTACAGCGTAGTAAAAATATTACAGAAATATTTTATTTACCATATAATAAAAATTATCAAGAACAAATAGATCGATTGAGTGATTACAATTCTTTAGTACATCATAAAGATATACCTTGCCCATTTTTAATAAAAAATAAGTATGATAAAAAAACATTATGCCTATGTTATGACAAAAGACCAAACATTTGTCGTGTTTTTGGAACAATGGGAAATATTAAACAATATTTATTGTGCGAAAATTTCGAAAAAGTTATTTAACAACTTAATTGGTGGACGCGAGAAGACTCGAACTTCCGACCCCCTCCATGTCAAGGAGATACTCTAACCAACTGAGCTACGCGTCCAGCGGAAAAGATTATAACAAACTAATATACAATTGCAAATTATTTTAATCTTCTAATTTTCTTTTTAAGACATCTTTCACCACAAGATAAACCATCTTCGGATAAACTTAATGCGCGCTGATAAGCTTCAATCGCACCAACCTTATTACCTAATTCAACACGAACATCACCCAAATGTTGAAACAATGCGGAATTTTCGTTTGCAACACGCCCTACTCTTTCCAAAATTTCAGATGCGGAAAATGCACCTTCTTTAGCCCAAACAACCATAGAAAAAGTATCCCAAGCATCAATATTTGATGGGGAATCCTTTATAACAGCCGTCGTATATAAATAGGCCTTATCTAAATTTTCCTTTTTTGCTGCAAATAATTTTGCCATATCTAACAAAACATTTGGATTTTGTGGGGTTAAATCGCCCGCTTTTAAAATATCGCTTTGAGCTTTATCAAATTTACCCATTGCAAAATATACTCGTGCCCTCATAAGCAACAAGTGTGATTTTATTTTTTCAGATCCATTTTCGGATAAATCTGAAAATTTTAATATTTTATTAACAGTACCTAACGCATCATTATACCGGCCTTTTTGTAAATTTATCGCAATTAACTTTTGTAAAGCCGGCATAAAATAAGGATTCTTTTTAAGAATCGCTTTTAAATTTTTCCGCATTTTATTAAAATTACCAGCAATTTCGGCGTTTTTCATCATTGCAAACAAATAATAAACACTATCAGAATTTATATTTGAAAAACATTTTAAATACTCTTTGGAGCCAGAAGTATAAAAATACATTCCTAAATGATAATTAATAGCATCATTATCACCACTGTTTAAAGACTGTGCTAAACGCATTAATATAAGCGATGCACCAGAATAAGACATTGAGGGCGTGTGTGAAACATTCTGAATAAGCCCGAAACTCAATGCTTTTTTTATTCCTACTGAATATATGTTTCTTATTTTATAAGAACGAATCAGTGCGCCACCCGGTGTGGCAGAAAAATCTTTAAACAGTTCTTGGGCAGCTACATTAAAGCCATTTTGCTCATAAAAACCTAGTAAATACAAGTAGTCATTCAAATTAAAAAATTCTAATGGTATTTGATCAAAACACTCTTTAGCTTTATTTGGACGCTTAGTTTCAGCATAAACCATTCCACGAGCAAATAATTTCCAACTCTCAGACGCATTTGTTTTATTTATAATTTTAAGCGCTTCAGATTCTTTACCTATAGCAACAGCTGACCAAATTCTTAACGGCACTAAAATTTGTGAACTATCTTTAGAAAAAAGATTATAAACCTTATCCCAGTCATCTAATTTTAATAAAGATGTTGTATAAGCGATTCGTGCAGGTAATGTTTTTTCACCTGATAATACTTTTGCGGAATAATCAAAATCTCCTGATAAAAATCGTCCTATAGCCACATCAACTTGAACTGACGATACACCAGAAGCCTTTAAACGATTTGAAAGATTTATAACAGAATCAAAATCATCAACCCAGATAGCGTGCTTTATAGCTAAGTAATTTCCAAATTCGCTTTCTGGATATATATATAATTCAGAACTATCATTATTTTGTAATTGTCCCCAAAGAACAACACCCAAAACAACTAGACTGACTATTAATATAGTACTAGCAATAGTAAATGATTTTTTTTGGTTTCTTAATATTTTCATAGTATAATCAGTTTATGAAATACGAACCAGAAATACAAGAAAAATTTGATTTATATTCACAAATTCTGCGAGAATGGCAGACAAAAATGAATTTAATTGCATCTAGTACACTAGATAATATACAAAACAGACACATCGATGATTCTGCCCAACTTGCTGACTATTTACCTAAATCCAAAAATATAATTATTATAGACCTAGGTAGCGGGGCAGGTTTCCCATCTGTTGTTTTAGCTATCTTAGGGTGGCAAGTTATCGCTATTGAATCAATTAGTAAAAAAACTCGATTTTTAAATGAAGTAAAATCAAAATTAGCTTTACCAAATTTAACTATAGTAAATGAAAGAGTTGAAATATACTTAAAACAAACAAAATTCAACCCTTCAAAAAAAATTATTTTTACAGCCAGAGCTTTTTCATCACTAAAAAACATACTGGATTATATTGCCGCATTTGCAACATCTGCATATTTATTAAAAGGCGCGAAAATCCAAGAAGAAATTATTGAGGCGCGAAAAAAATATAAGTTTAATTATCGTTTGATTTCATCAAAAACTGGTGATGGTTTTATTATAAATATTTATAATATAAAATCAAATTAGATCATAATTAAAAATTATATGACTAAATTATATTTATAAAAATTATTTTTAATAAGATTTTTGATTTGTTTATTATGAATTTATATAAATACTTCTCAAATAAAAACATATTAAAAAAATAATGAATTCGATTTATAAAAATCTTTCAAAATTTTTAAATCTAAATTATTAGAATTAGAAATTTTTACAATCCATTTTAATGCCGCAACACCTTCAACAGTACCTTTTATTTTTTCTTTTTTTGCGATGGATAGTCCTGCTGAATAATTACGACTAGTTTTACTTGATGCTGTTAAAAATAAATCCCCAATACCACAAAGCATATTAAAAGTTTTTATATTTGCCCCAAAAAGCCGGCCAAATTGTATAATTTCTTGCCAGACCAATGTCAATTTTAATGCTCTCTCATTTTCTCCTGCATTAATACCATCTAAATATCCCAACAATATAGCAATCGCATTTTTCCCAGCACCACAAATTTGCACACCATTAATATCAGAAGAATCTTCTAAATAAAATTCTTTTAATGCAAAATGTGCTAGTTTTCGAACATTTGCGCTACCAGCAATTGTACTACCAGTTAATTTTCCCAACGCCACCTCATGTGCAAATTGTGGCCCAGACAGTATACCAATATACTTTTCAGACCCTTTAATAATATCATTCACAACCTCTGATAATAACTTGCCTGATTTTGGTTCTATTCCTTTAGAACAAATAATTATAGGTTGTTTATTCCAAAAAGACTGACACTTTTTAACTGTGTTTTTAAAAAATTTTGTTGGGGTGGCTAATAACCAAATATCAGTCTTGGAAATATCTATTATTTTATCTGTCACAACTATTTCTTGCGAAATAATAACTCCAGGTAACCTAAAATTTCGACGTTTTTTATTAATCTCATTTTTATTATTATGCGACCATAAAACAACCTGATTACCAGAATGTGCTACTATATTTGCTAATGCTGTTCCCCAAGCGCCAGCACCAATTATTCCGACTTTCATTGTAATTTACCTATTATTTTTTCAAATTCAGCACGATTAGCAAAACTCAAAACTAATCTCCCTGAGCCATTTCTTTTTATTAATATCTTTGTAGAAACACCTATATTTTTTTTAATCTGTTTTTCAAGCTTTTGTATTTCTATCAAATTTTGACTATTTCCAGAAAATGATCTGCTTTTATCACTTCTTTTTGATTTTTTAACTAAATTTTCTGTTTCTTTTACAGATAAATTTTCAGTAAGTATTTTTTTTGCTAATAATTCTGGATTATCTGCAACAGCTAAAGTTCTTGCATGTGTGGCAGACAACCTTCCATCTATCACCATCTGTTTAACAGATTTTGGTAATGTAGATAAACGTAAAATATTACGCAAATAACTAATTGATTTGCCAATTAAACGAGATATATCTTCATGCGAATAACCAGCCTTTTCCATCAAATTTTCATATGCTACAGCTTCTTCTATCGCGTTTAAATCTGTCCGCTGGACGTTTTCTATCAAGGCTATTTCAGCTGCGCCAATCTCATCTAATTTTTTCACTAATGCTGGTATTTCAGCCAATCCTGCCATTTTACTGGCACGCCAACGACGTTCACCAGCGATAATTTCATATTGGTTGTTTTTATCTGTAATACTGCGAATTAAAATCGGTTGCAAAACACCTTTTTCACGTATTGAATTTGCTAACTCTTCTAATTCCTGAGGTGCAAATGATTTTCTTGGCTGATTTGGATTTGGCTTTATTGCCACAATCGGAATATTACGAACAACAACTCTTTCCACACCGGATAAAACAGATATTTCAGGCATTATACCCATTTCTTTTTGCAAATCAGCTAATCCGCGACCTAATCCAAATTTAGACATTTATACCTCCCTTGTCACCACAAATATTTACAATCTCGGATGCTAAACGCAAATAAGCTTGAGCTCCAGGAGAATTAAAATCATAAAATAAAGCAGGTTTCCCATGGCTTGGGGCCTCTGAAATCCTAACGTTTCTTGGAATAACCGTTTTAAAAACTTTTTCGCCAAAAGTTTTACGAACATCCTCTTCTACGGCCTTGGTTAATACATAACGCCGATCATACATTGTTAAAACAATGCCTAAAACACCTAAACCTTGATTCCATTTTTTTTGAACTTCATTAACAGTCCCCATCAAACTTTGAATACCTTCCAAAGCAAAAAATTCACACTGTAATGGAACAATCAAAGAATCTGCTGTAGTTAATGCGTTTAATGTTAAAAATCCTAGAGCAGGGGGACAATCTAACAAAATATAATCATAATGTTCAACAATCGGAACCAAAGCATCACGTAGTCGATATTCACGATTATTTATATCTAACAATTCTACTTCTGCACCGGATAATTGCTGACTACTGGGCAAAATATGCATATTTTGTATAGCAGTCGAAAGAATGTTATTTGCTGCAGAATCTAAGCCCATAATTACATTATAAACATTTTGTGTATGCGATGCACGAACAAACCCGAGACCTGTCCCAGCATTCCCTTGAGCATCTAGATCAATTAACAAAACACGGCGTTTTATTGCGGCTAAAGAAGCACCGATATTTATAGCGGTTGTTGTTTTTCCAACCCCACCCTTTTGATTTGCAAACGCGATTATTTTTGCCATTTTTTATTTCCTTCGTTATAAAAATACCTAAAATATATAATTTTGGCAAGAATAAAATTATTTCTCAAGAAATAATTGATAAGTTATTGATTATACAATATTATTTATTCGTAATTGTCCACAAGCACTATTAATATCAGCGCCACGTTCTCGGCGAATTCGTACATGAATACTATTTTTTAATAATATATTTTGAAATTTGTGAATTATATTAGTGCTGGGTGCGATAAAATTACGTTCAGAAACCGTGTTCCATGGAATTATATTAACCATGCAATTTTTACCTTTTAGTAATTTGATTAAATTTTCAGCATCTTGTTCCGAATCGTTTTTATTAGCTAGTAAAATATATTCTATCATTATTTGTCGACCTGTTTTTTCTGAAAATCGAAATGCGGCATCTAGAACTTCATTTAAATTATATATTTTGTTAATCGGCATTAATTCATTACGTGTGCTATTAGTGGCAGCATGTAAAGAAATAGCCAAATTTATCGGACGTCCCCATTTTATAAGTTCATTAATCCCTGAAACTATTCCACAAGTTGATACTGTTATACGTCGCCAACCTATATTTAATTCGGAATTTATACGTTCTAAAAAACCTTTTAAGTTTTCTAAATTTTGCAATGGTTCACCTGTGCCCATAACAACCACATGAGACACATCATTGTTATTCGGGTCACCATTTGATTTTTGTGTTTTATCAGCGCCACGTAATACCCATTGTGAAATTAAAACTTGAGCCAACATTTCATTTGTGGTCAAGTTTCTTTTTAATCCCAGTAATGTACTAGCACAGAATTTACACCCCATAGCGCAACCAACTTGACTAGAAATACATACACTATTACCGTAATTTGTACGCATTAAAACTGATTCTATTAATTCGCCATCATATAATTTTAACAAAAATTTGGTTGTTTGTTCATCTATTGATGTTAATTTTTGTATTATTTTACAGGGCAGGGTGGTCGCGATTTTGTTCAGCTGTATACGTAATGATTCTGGTAAATTTTTCATTACTAAAAAATCTGGGGCACCACGCGCGAGCCATTCTAAAATCTGCTTTGTACGGAATTTTGGTTGTCCCAAATCTGTTATAAACTTTTCTAATTCAGGTTGAGTAAGGTTAAAAAGAACTTGTTTCATTAAATTTTATACCTATTGTCCATAATAACAACTACCGCCTTTCTACGTAGTTGTTTTAATTGTTGATCGCCTTGAAACATGGCTTTTTTCCATATAGCATTACGCTCTAAAACTTCATCTAATTGGGCATATTCTTTCATTTTCTTTTTGCTACAAATTAAAATAATTGAATTGTCTTTTTTTTCGGACCATCTTAAAAGATCTAAACCAGCCATTTGGGAGCGAATATCGCTTGAAAGTTCATACTGTGGCAACACTAATTTTTGTGGGGAACCACCTAAATTTTCAGCCATACGAATCGCATCTTCACAATTTTTTGGTGAAGTTAAAACTTTTGCAACCGATTCTGGCACGTTTAACAATCGAATGAAGGTTATTTCTAATGGCAACCCCTTAACACGTTCAATTTCTGCCACTTCATTTGCTATTTCTTCTTTGGATATAACAATAGTTGGGATTATTGTACGTGCAATAATCATTTGCCATGCCATATCTGCACGTATAGCAAATCTTGCCATTTCTCGATCAGTTTCAGATAAACCAGATAAGCCCATTTGTTTTAACTGTTTGTTTACCTCACTATCTGTCGGGATAATTTTAAAGTTTTCAGCATGTTTTATTTTTACGTTATCATCTATAATGTTATTTAGTGCGCGTCTACGATTATCGATATAACTATGTCCTTGGGCGTTCATTAATTTTACCCTGGCATCTATATCCGCATCTGTTATTGGGGTTCCATTTATAGTTGCAATAACACTAGCGGCATTTAATGTATAAGGTGCTAAAAATAAAATTAAAAACAAAAGTATTTTTCTCATTTATTTTCCCTCATTGATTTTTAATGCAAATTTAAACCTTAATCTTGTTCCACCATAGTAATTTTCGCCATCAGGATAAATACGTTCAGCCCCATCCTTGGAATATTCTAAAGACATAGTATAACATGGATGTTCATAATACAAACCTGTATTTAGATGCTGTATACCACTATCAGATATATTATAAATTATACGAGTACGAAAAGAAAGTCTATCGGTAATTTTGACACTTCCACCTACAACGGCTTCACTTATTACTCTATCTAAAACCAGCGCATCTGTAAATTGTGTTGCTCTGATATACCCTAATTCAATATAATCTTTAATCCCAAAACGCACATTTGATTCAAAATGACGTAAGCTTAAATCGGAATTAGCAAATCTAAACCTATTTAAAAAACTGAATGATTCATCAGAATAAAAGGCGGCACGCGCAACATAATCTGAAGCCCCGTTATGAAACCCGGAATTTGGATCCAATTTACCAGGAATAAAAAAGTCATAACTTTGTCCTACAAATAACTCAGAACGCTTATCGTTTATAGAAAAAGCTGTCCAACCCATACCATAATCTACATAATTTCCATTAGTCCACAAATCATATCCAGATAAACGGTTATCAGAAAACAACATAACATCGGAAAGTAAAGAACCTGCTGAATCTATATTTACAAAACTGGAAGATTTTAAACGACGTTGTATTGTTAATTTAGTCTTTGGTTCTATTATATGAGTCCAATTATCCCCACCTTTAATAAATGGTAATGACCACTGAACATAACCTGATGGTAAAAAACGAGTGCGAATTCCTGAAAAATCATTTGAAACACCATAAATAGGTGTATCTATAAAATTGTAAACATCATATCGCACAGAGGTTGAAAGTGTTAATTTTTGACCAAATGGCAATATCCAAGGTGATATTACTTGAGCTGACCCTATTAGTCTTTGACTGGCTGAATTATTTTTATTTATCCCTAAAATATCCCCCATAAACAAAAAATAAGAATCTCCGAATATTGGTTTAGTCTGATAAACGCCATGAATATTAGGTAATATATCACCTGATGGATTTGTATAATTATGATTTAAAACTCGCAATTCTTGAAAAAAATGTGCATCCATGGTTGTATATCCTCTAGATGTAAACATTTCTAAACGTGCACCTGAATCTAAATATGGTTGATTATTATAAAAATCATATTGTTGTAAATATGTTTTGTCTGATGTTCTATCAAAGAAAAAATATAAACGTGCATTATCACCAAGTTCTATTAAGTCTTTGTTAAAAATATGCCATCTATCCAAACTTGTTTTATTATGTGTATATGATCCAGTTGTTATCATATTAGAGCGCACCATATTTAAACGATGTTCTATTTGCCATAACATGTTTTCTTTAGTCAAATATGCTGCTGTAATAGTAGCATCATGATTGTCTGAAAAATTTATATAAAAAGGTAAATTGAATTGCATTCCCATATTATTCGTAGAATTTAAATATGGAAATAAAAAACCACTTTTGTATTTTACACGTGGATCAGGATAACTCATAGTTGGGAACCAAAAAAGCGGGACATTATAAACCCATAAAACTGGATTATAAAAAGTTATCTTCATTTTTGAATCTTCATGTTTTAATCTTGATGCGGAAATCATCCATGCATCTACAGAGTCTCCACAATTTGCACATGTTGTATAAGTCAAATGTAACGCCGTTGTTATATCTCCATTTTTCGCTATATTTTCAGAAGTTATTCGCGTCTGTTTTGTAAGATATAATGCAACTTCTTTACCTGACATTTCGGAGTTTTTTTCACTTAAATAAGCATCTATTAAACTTATACTTTGTCCTGTTTGGTTTGTAATGCTTGTATTTCCACTTGTCTTAACTGATTTAGAACCAATATTATATTCTATTTTTGGTGCAGATATTGTTTTTGGCGCACTTGTATCCAAACTAGTTGCATTACCAACTGTATAAAAAAATAAAGTTAAAATAAAAAATATATATTTTTTTTTCATTTTCTTAACAAAACAAAAGTTAAAATACCTATAAGAACAAATTCTAGTACTGTTAAAATAACCAAACCAAAAAACGATTCTATAATACCAGAAAAAGTCATAAATAAACCCATAGCTAATGCCATACTTGTTGTTGCAATTAATGGGGACAAACTAATTCTTCTTCTTAAAAGTGATGTTTTTAACATAACCAATGTGGCAATTAACACAAACACTAAATTCATAAATGGCATTAAAAACCGATTTGATAACTCTGACATTAATAGTTTGTATTCAGATGATTTTAAATCACCCGGGTTGCTTGCCATATTAATCAATTGTGATGTAGAAATACGACGTGTTTTAAAAGAGAGTTTTGTCTGTTTATCTGATATATTCATATCCATATCAAAAGAATCAAAAGTTCCGATTATAAATGAATCCCCAAAAGCTTGGACAGAACCATTTGCCATAACAATAGACATTCCTCGGGTGGTTGATATCAATTTTCCTTTTTCTGCCAATGTAACTAATTGATTTTTAGGATTACGATTATCAAACAACATTAAACCTGAAATATCTTTATCATTAACTTTATTTACAAACACTACTAAATTATCTGTTAATTCATTAAAAGATGATTCTTGTAATGCTAGATGAGCTAGTCCATACCTCATTTCCCATTGCTTTTTATAAAATTTTTCTTGAGTTATAGGAACAATCCACACACTTAAAATAATATGTATTATTGTTAAGATACCTGTGAATAATAATGCAGGACGTGCTATCCTAGCGGGCGATAAACCGGATCCAACCATAACAGTTATTTCACGATCTATAATTAATTGATTATAAACAAACATAACAACTATAAATAAAGCAAATGGGATGATAAGAGTAGCAATAAAAGGTATCATCATCATAGTTAGACCTAAAAAACCACCCATGCTAACATTATTTTGAACTAGTATCTTAAGCATTGTTAAAATTTGTAACATCCAAGCAAGACCAGTTAAAACTAGTAATAACATTATAAAAAATGAGGTAATTTTTTTTAATAGATACCTATCTAAAATCTTCATACTTCAAAGTATAATCTCAAGAAAAAAAGATTGCAAGAAAGAAGGACAAAGGGAATTTTCCTTTGTCCTTTATAAAAATCGCTAAAAAGCGAACTTTTTTATTTTACGGTTGTGGTTGCATTACGATTCATTTTCCATACGCTTTCACCACTACCTAATTTCCATGGGCGTTCTTTACCATAAGAAATTGTTGAAATACGTTTCGCTTCAACACCATCTTTAACCATAACAGCTTTTGCTGCATTAGCACGACGCGCACCTAAACCTAAGTTATATTCTGTTGTACCACGTTCGTCACAATTACCAGCAATTTGAATTTTGGTTTCTGGATGATTCTTCATATACAAAGATTGACCCAATAAATTATTTCGCGCTTCTTCATTAATGACAGAAGAATCAAAATCAAAAAAAGCACGTTGTTCGTTCAAATCAGATGGTTCAACAATTTTATTAGCACCACCGCATGCTACTAACAAGCCAGCTACGCCTGCCAACATTATAATTTTTTGCATTTTCATGAAAATACTCCCTTGTATTTTTTTGGTTCAAGTATTACTTTACATCTTATTCTATGAAAAATCAAGGGAAAATCTTATGAAAATTGATTTATTATATGATTTAAAATTATCTGGTGTTAAATGGGAACTTTTAAATTCTATTTTATCAAAAGATTTTCAACAAGAAAAACAAGTTGTTGAACAAATTAAAAATGAAGATACAAATACTATAGCTCCGATTGCACCAATTTCGATATTATCGGCGAAAGAAATTGCATACAAAGTGAATAATTTTTCCGAACTTTGTAAAGAAATTAATAATTTTAATCATCCATTAAAAATGTTCGCAAAAAATACTATTTTGCCAACTATCGGGGAGAATATATTAGTTTTAACCGATCCCCCCTCGTCTGAAGACGATGAATCTGGGCAAATTTTATCTGGGACAACTGGTGAATTTTTTGAAAAAATGTTAAATGCTATTGGTACAAATAGAAATTTAATATCAATATGTCCATTAATGTTTTGGCGCACACCAGGGAACAGAACGCCGACCGAAGAAGAATTATCTTTAACTGTTCCTTTTATTGATAAATTTATAGAATTAACTATACCGAAAGTGATTTTAACATTGGGGGTTTTAGCTGAAAAATATCAATTGAAAAACAATTTAAATATTAAAAAATTTTCAATTCCTAGTCCCAATCATATGATTTTAAAACCGGATTTAAAAAGATTTGCTTGGGAACAGTTGCAAAAATTGTTGAAAACTCTAGAATAAACGTCTAAAATCTCAACGTATAACTATAAAAAGGAGACTACAATAAAAACAACATTTAATAGAAATAATCGCCGTGATTTAGGTCCGCGTATAAACAATAAAATTCTTGCAAAGAATATTCAAGTAATATCTGAAACAGGTGTTAATCTTGGCGTTATGCCGACTGCACAAGCTTTACAAATGGCGATTGATGCTGATATGGATTTAGTTGAAATTAATGCAAATAATATACCACCGATTGCAAAAATTATGAATTATGGAAAATACAAATACGAACAAAAAAAGAAAATATCCGAAGCGCGTAAAAATCAAAAAACAAATGAATTGAAAGAGGTTTGGATAAAACCATTTATTGAAGAAAATGATTTAAAAATTAAAATGAAAAAAGTTTTTGAATTTCTGAATGAAGGCGATAAAGTTAAAATATCAGTAATGACAAAGGGTAGTAAAAGAGTTTTAGCAATTGGTGCACGTTCCGGTGCTACTACAAACCTTTTTGAACGTGTAATACAAATAATCGGGGATAAAGGGACAATAGAATCTAAATCAAAACCTGATGAACGAACAAGATCTATTATTATTGCGCCCGCAAAATAAAACCGCTTAGATAAGCGGTTTTATTTATTTGTATTAGCTAAAAATTTTTCTAACCAATGATTATCAATATTTAAAGATTTTACATCTTTTGCTTGTAATAACTTTTGATGTAGCGGAATTGTTGTTTTTACACCCTCTATTATAAATTCATCCAATGCCCTTTGTGCACGTAATAAACAAGCCGGACGATTCGGTGCCCAAACAATTAATTTTGCTATCAAAGAATCATAAGTTGGCGGAATTATATACCCATTATAAACCGCTGAATCAATCCTTATACCTAATCCACCAGAAGGATTATATGTTGTGATTGTTCCGGGATTTGGAACAAATGTTTCCGGATCTTCTGCATTGATACGAAATTCAATTGCATGCCCATTTTGAATTAAATTACCTTGATTATAACCAAGTTTTTCCCCTTGGGCGATACGGATCTGTTCACGAACAAGATCCACACCATAAACCATTTCTGTAACAGGATGTTCTACTTGTAATCTAGTGTTCATTTCTAGAAAATAAAATTTACCATTTTCAAACATAAATTCCAAGGTACCTGCATTTGTATATCCCATTTTTTTAACCGCAGCGCGACAGATTTCAATCATATCATCACGTTGTTTTGTGGTTAATGCAGCTGCGGGGCATTCTTCCATAACTTTTTGATTTTTACGTTGAAGAGAACAATCACGTTCCCCAAAAATTACAACTCCACCATGTTTATCAGCTAAAACTTGAAATTCAATATGCCTCGGATGCAATAATAATTTTTCCATATATAAAGTATCATCACCAAAAGCAGCCTTGGCCTCTTGTTTGGTTAATTGAAATAGTTTTGCCATTTCAGATGCATTCATAACCGAACGCATACCTTTTCCACCACCACCAGCTGATGCTTTTAACATAACTGGATACCCAATTTTTTCACCCCACATCAAAGCAGATTCCAGTGTATCTACAGCACCATCACTACCAGGAACCACGGGCAATCCACATTCTATAGCTGTTTTTTTAGCGGCAACTTTATCACCCATTTTTGCAATCATATTAGCATTAGGACCAATCCAAATCAAATTATGCAATTCTACTTTTTCGACAAACCCAGCGCGTTCAGATAAAAATCCATATCCAGGATGAATCGCATCAGAATTGGTAAGTAATGCTGCTGTTAAAATGGCAGATTCATTAAGATAAGAATCTTTTGCTGGACCAGGACCTATACAAACAGATTCATCCGCAACATGAACATGAGAAGCCATTTTATCTATAGAAGAATAAACAGCAACTGTTTTTATACCCATATCCCGACATGCACGAATAATCCGCAGGGCTATTTCCCCACGATTAGCTATCAGAATCTTCTTTATAGCTGCCATTTTATTCTATCACCATTAATGGAGTATCAAACTCAACCGCCTGACTATCGGAAACTAAAATTTTTTTTACAACACCATCTTTATCGGCTTTAACCGGATTAAATGTTTTCATAGCTTCGATCAAACATATTGTATCACCAGATTTTATTTTCTGCCCGATTGTCGCAAATTGCTTTGCTCCTGGTTCTGGTGCTAAATAAACAACACCAACCATTGGTGAACGAATAGCATTTGCTAAACATTCATCAGAATTTGAAATTGTATCACCAGATGTTTTTGCCAATGGAGCGGCAGGAGTGGGCACAGCTGTAAATGCTGGAGGGGTAGTTGCACCTTGACGCGAAAGGTGAACGTGCTTACGATAAATGCCAAATAAAAATTGGCGTTCTAAATCAAGTTCAGTAAGCCCCATTTCATCCATAATTTTGGTCATGGCTTTTACTGTTGAACGAAATGACATAACAATATCCTTTATTATAATGCAAAAAATATTGTAGCAAATCTGAAACAGATGTCAAGGAACGGGATCATATCCAAAACTACTACCGGGTCGACATCGTAAAATTCTTTTTAATCCCAACCATGTTCCACGAAATGCACCATATTTTTCAATTGCTTGTTTTGTATACTCGCTACAAGACGGATAAAAACGACAAACAGCGCGACCACCAAACAATGGTGAAATTCCATTTTGATAAAATTTAATTAAGAGCAGGGCGATTTTTTTCATCATTATTTGACAATTGTTGTAAAGCTTTTTTCATCGTTTCAATTCCGATAGATAAAGTTGTGTTTAAAATTGAAGTACGCGCAATAAATATATAATCCATATCAGGATTCATCAATGATTCGCAAGCACGAATCCATACCCGTAATAAACGTTTGGCACGATTTCTTTCACAAGCAAGACGAAATGTTTTTTTTGTAGTAACTAAACCATATTTTGCATTTCCATCCCATAATGTTGGGCGCGAACGAATAATAAAAAGCGGTGTTTTAACCACAGAATTATTTTCTTGAATAATAAAATCTTTATATTTTTTTATTGTTTGTCTCATAATGATTATTTATTATAAGATAATAATTGCATTTTGCAAATTCTGCTTTATTATTGCGAGAGAAATGTATTAACGATTTATTTTGAGGAGATATAAGTATGTATAATCGTATTATGAAGATGTTTTCTTCGGATATGGCCATTGATTTAGGAACAGCAAACACATTGATTTATATCAAAGGGCGCGGTGTTGTATTAAAAGAACCATCGGTAGTTGCTGTTGCTGAAAATAGATTACTTGGGCGTAAAGAAGTTTTGGCTGTTGGTGAAGAAGCAAAAAAAATGTTGGGACGCACACCAGGAACTATTTCAGCTGTTCGTCCATTACGAGATGGTGTTATTGCTGATTTTGAAATTGCGGAAGAAATGATTAAGTATTTTATACGCAAAATTCACAACCGTTCAATAATAACTGCTCCACTTATTATTATATGTGTACCATCTTGCGCTACTCAAGTAGAACGTCGTGCAATCCAAGAGGCTGCTGATGCGGCTGGTGCACGCAAAGTTTATGTTGTTGAAGAATCAACTGCGGCCGCAGTTGGTGCAGGATTACCCGTTGAAAAACCTGTTGGTTCTATGGTTTTAGATATTGGTGGTGGAACAACTGAAATCTCTGTTATGTCATTAGGTGGGGTTGTTTATTCCAACGCTGTTCGATTTGCTGGAGATCAAATGGATACTGATATTATAGATTATGTCCGTAAAAATAAAAATTTATTGATCGGGGAAGCAACCGCTGAAGAAATAAAAGAAAAAATTGGATGTGCGATAGCACCAAAAGATAAAACAAAAGAAAAAAGCCTTAAAATTAAAGGGCGCGATATGATATCAGGCATTCCACGCGAAACAACTATAACTGAGTCTCAAGTTGCACAGGCGCTTAATCCAACAGTTACAAAAATTATCGATACAATTCGTCAAGCTTTAGAGTTAACTCCCCCTGAATTAGCAGCAGATATTGTAGACTATGGTATCGTCATGACTGGTGGTGGGGCATTACTTCGTGATTTAGATATAGCGATTCGCATCGCGACTGGATTACCAGTATTTTTGGCAGACGAGCCACTTTCAAGTGTTGTTCGTGGTAGTGGAAAAATGCTGGATAATTTAGATAAATCTAAACACATTTTACAAACTATGTATTAATAAATAAAGCAACTCTAATGTTATTTTAAGTTAAAAGTTGAAAATTTAGAGTTTAAATAGTAATCTTTTTTCAAAAGAGGGTTTATTATGGAAGAAAACAAATTATCTTTTGAAGATGCATATAAACAATTAACCGAATTAGTAAAAAAAATGGAAACTGGGGAACTACCACTAGCAGATTCCGTACAAGCTTATGAAAAGGGAATGAAGCTTAAGTTATATTGTGAAAAATTACTAAAAGATGCGGAATTAAAAATAGAGAAATTAAAAATTTAAACTTAAAATATAAATATAATTTTTATAAAGAAACTTTACTTTATGTTTTTTTAAGTTTAAATTTTACGATACAATGGTTAAAAAATTAACTCTTACCCCTGTAATGAAACAATATTTGGATATGAAAGCCGAAAATCCAGACGCTGTTTTATTATTTCGTCTAGGGGATTTTTATGAAGCCTTTTTTAATGATGCGAGAATTATTAGCAAAACTTTAGATTTAGTTTTAACTCGTCGCGGCAAAGATGAACGTGGTAATGACATTCCAATGTGTGGTATTCCATGGCATGCAGCTGATAACTATTTTGCACGTCTAGTAAAATCTGGTATTAGTGTCGCATTAGCCGAACAAATGGAAACCCCAGAAGAAGCAAAAGCTCGTGGACATAAACAAATTGAACGCAAAGTTGTTCGCGTTATGACTGCTGGAACATTAACTGACGATAATTTATTAAACCCCAAAAAATCAAATTTTTTGGTAGCTGTTGCACAATCTAAAACATCTGGTTATTGTTTTTCTGGATGTGATATTTCAACTGGTGAATTTTTTATCGGTGAAACTATAAATCTTTTTGATGATATTTCAAAAATTGCTCCGGCAGAAATTATTTATCCCGAAAAATTAGCTGAAACATTGGAAATTGTACGTTTACGTGAACATTTTACAACTACACCTGTTTATGAAAAATTATATTCTAGAACTGATATTGATGCAATTACAAATAAAATTTTACCAATTTTTAACACTCCAACTTTATCAGATAAATTGTTAGCAGCTTATTTAAACAACACTCAGCGTGATACGAATATTATATTTCGTACACCTTATCGGTTTGGTGTTGAAAAACAATTATTAATTGATTTAGCATCTTGGAAAAGTTTAGAAATTGATTCTGTATTGAATGAGGGCGGTACTTGTTTATTGGATATTTTAGATAAAACACATACAGCGGCAGGGGCAAGAAAATTACGTATATTTTTACGACAACTATCTGGAGATATTAGAGAAATTAACCGTAGACAAGAACATATTACTTACTTGTTATCCAACACACAAATTTTTAAATCTATGAGCGATGAGTTATCAAAATTACCTGATGTAGGGCGCGCGATAACACGACTTATTAGTGGGCGCGGAACACCTCGGGATTTACATATAGTATCTGATTTTTTAAACATTTTACCAACTATAAAATCTATTGGTGAAAAATTAGATTTAATTTTAAGTGCTAAATTTAAAGAAATTAAAACTTTTAACTCGTTTGCTTTAGAACTTGATAAAGCTTTATCAGATAATATGCCGGCTTTTTTCCGTGATGGTGAAATTATTAACGATGGATTTGACGATGTACTTGATAATATGCGACAAATGGCGCATGGCGCTAAAAAAACAATCGCATTATTACAAGCAGAATATATTAAAAAAACTGGTATTAATGCTCTAAAAATAAAATTTAACAATATATTAGGATATCATATAGAAGTTCCGAATACTCGTGCAGATGTATTAATGCGTCCAGAATCTGGATTTATTCATCGACAAACTATGGTAAACAATATGCGATTTACCACAGCACATCTGATTGATTTGGATAATGAAGTTCGTGGTGCCGCTGATAAAGCAGCAGCCATAGAAGCTGAAATAATTGCACAATTAATTGAAAAAATTCGTGAAATTTCTGACGAATTATTACAAATTTCAGATTTAATAGCTGAAACAGATGTATGGCTAGCATTAACAAAAGTTGCATATGAATATGATTGGGTTCGCCCAACAATGACTAATGGTAATGATTTTGAAATAATTGCCGGACGTCATCCAGTAATAGAAAGTATATTAAATAAATCAGGCAATCAGTTTATTAAAAATAATTGTAATTTAAATGATAAAAAAATAGCTTTATTAACTGGACCCAATATGGCTGGAAAATCTACTTATTTACGTCAAAATGCGTTAATAACAATCTTGGCACATATGGGTTCTTTTGTACCTGCAGAATCTGCAACTATCGGTATTTGTGATCAATTATTTTCGCGTGTCGGGGCATCTGATAATTTGGCTGCAGGGCAATCAACTTTCATGGTAGAAATGCAAGAAACTGCCAATATTTTAAATCGTGCAACAAACAAAAGCTTTATTATCTTTGATGAAATAGGACGCGGAACTGCGACTTGGGATGGTATGGCTATCGCACAAGCTGTACTAGAATTTTTAAACGAATTAAAACCAAGAACATTGTTCGCAACACATTATCATGAACTAACAAAAATACCATTAAATGAATTAAAAAACTTAAACGTTCAAATTGCAGAGCATGATGGCGAAATCATCTTTTTGCATAAAATTGCATCTGGATTCGCAGATCGTTCTTATGGAATTCATGTTGCTCAAATGGCTGGAATGCCAGATCAGGTTATATCCAGAGCAAAAATGATTTTAAAAAAATTGGAAAACAACATAGGTCAACAATATATTCGTGAAAATCTTCAAGGGGAACTTGGTATAGAAAAACCTTCTGATGTATTTATATCTCGTGATAAAGATAAAAAACCAGCGCAACTATCGTTATTTGGCGAATGAAAAATTCTGGATTTGTTTTATTAGATAAACCAAGTGGTATTTCCAGCCGTATGGCTGGTAATAAAATTGCCCGTATGTTTGATGCAAAAAAATTCGGGCATATCGGAACACTAGATCCGATGGCATCTGGTATATTAATAATCGCATTAAATGAGGCTACTAAAATTATTCCATATTTTCCAAACGACTATAAAAAATATATATTTTCTATTAAATGGGGGGTTGAAACAGAAACCTTAGATATGACTGGAAAAATTATTAAACAAGATGATAATTTAAAATTTTTATCAGATAAAATCTTGCAACAAGTTTGTAATGAGTTTATCGGTAGTTATAATCAAGTACCACCAAATTTTAGTGCTATACATATTGATGGTCAACGTGCATATAAAATGGCCATAAGTGGTAAAAATCCTAATATTCCACCACGTCTTGTTCATATTTACGATTTAACAGTTATAAATTCATTTTCGTTTATTGTTAAATGCTCTTCAGGAACTTATGTTCGTTCCCTAGCGAGAGATATTGCTGAAAAATGTGGAACTATTGCCAGTTGTACCAGTATTCGCCGCACAGAAACAAATGGCTTTAATATAAAAAACACTCGGACACTTGATTTTCTAGAAAATTTGTTTAATAATGGCGGTCGCGCAGCAATTAATGAGTATTTGCAGCGAATAGATTTTGGACTGGGCGACATTCCGGTTTTGAATCTAAATATAAACGATGCTGTTTTATTCAAACACGGCGTTTTTTTAACAAGAGCTACTTTTGTAAAAAATGGGCTTTTTCGTGTTTATTCTGATAATGGATTTATTGGAATTGGGATAGTTCAAAACAGTGTTTTAAAACCAAAAAGGATTATCAATGTCGATTAAATCATTTATTAAAAATATAAAATCAAAACTTATTACTGAAAATAAAATTAGTGATAAAGATAATGGTGGGTCTGCTCCTGTTCAAGTTGCAATTTTAACAGAGCGCATAAAAAACCTGACTGAACATATGAAAAACAATCACAAGGACAAACATTCTAAACGTGGTTTGTTGTTGATGGTTAATCGTCGCAAGAAATTATTGGCTTATATTAAAAAGAAAAATCCGGCTGATTATGAAGCTTTAATTAAAAAGCTAGGTTTACGCAAATAATAAAAATTCCTTTAATTACAGGGGATTTTTATATTATTTGCAAATCGATGTTTTTGATTTATAATTACAAACTGTAAGAGAAAAGGGATTATTCATTTTTATTTGTAGATTAAGCTAATAAGAATGAATAATTTTTCTCTTGCTAAACAAAAATTTTAAAATAAGAGGAAAAAATGTTATTTGGTTTACTTGGGGGCAAGGCACCCAAAAATGCCTTGAATAATCCGATTCGTAAAGAACTTGAATTTGGTGGTGAAAAATTAATTTTAGAAACTGGTCGTTTTGCCAAACAAGCAACGGGTAGTATTATGGCTACAATGGGTGAAACAATGGTTCTAGCAACTGTTGTATCTTCTCGCGAAGCTAAAGAAGGTCAAGATTTTTTCCCATTAACCGTAGATTATCAAGAAAAGTTTGCATCAGCTGGTCGTATACCGGGTAGTCGTGATCGCCGTGAAGGAAAATCTTCATTAAACGAAACTTTAATTTCACGTTTAATTGATCGCCCGATTCGCCCGCTGTTCCCAGAAACATTTACAAATGATACACAAATTGTAGTTACTTGTTTATCATATGATAAGAAAAATCAACCTGATATTTTGGCTATGATTGCAGCATCTGCCGCATTATCTATTTCTGGTATTCCGTTTATGGGCCCAATTGGTGCGGCACGCGTTGGTTATGCAAATGGTAAATATTTGTTAAATCCAACTAAACAAGAAATAACTGATTCTAAATTAGAACTTGTTGTTGCTGGAACAAAAGATGGTGTATTAATGGTAGAATCCGAAGCACAAGAATTAACTGAAGATGAAATGTTAGATGCGGTTAAATTCGGTTTCGATGCATTTCAACCTGTTATTACAGCGATTAATGAATTAAAAGAAAAAGTTGGTAATACAGCATGGACAATTTCAGAACGCTCTGATGAATATAAATCTTTAGAATCTGATCTTGAAAGATTTGCTGATCAAATTACCGAGACACTAAAAATATCTTCAAAACTAGAAAGATATGCTGCAATGGACGCGATTAAAACTAATGCACGTGCATCAATTATTGATGCGACTGAATTACAATTGGCATGGGCTGGTGAAATCATTGATGCGATTACTGCTCGTATTATGCGTCGTAATATTTTAGATAAAAAACCACGTATTGATGGTCGTGATTCTAAAACAGTTCGTCCGATTGAAGTCGAAGTTGGTGTTTTACCACGCACACATGGATCTGCATTATTTACACGTGGTGAAACTCAGGCTTTGGTTACATTAACATTGGGTAATGACAAGGATGCGCGCCCAGACGAATCTTTAGACGGAACATTTGATGAACGGTTTATTTTGGATTATAATTTTCCGCCTTTTTCTGTTGGTGAAATCGGACGCATTGGTGCACCAAAACGTCGTGAATTGGGGCATGGAAAATTAGCATGGCGTGCTATTAATCCTATGTTACCATCCAAAGAAAAGTTCGATTATACAATTCGCGTAGTATCCGATATTTTAGAATCAAATGGCAGTTCATCTATGGCAACTGTTTGTGGAACTACATTAGCTTTAATGGATGGCGGTGTTCCGATTACCAGACCAGTTGCAGGTATTGCTATGGGATTAATTAAAGAAGGTGATGAATTTGAAGTTTTAACTGATATTATGGGCGATGAAGATCATTTGGGAGATATGGATTTCAAAGTAACTGGTACTGATAAAGGTATCACAGCTTTACAAATGGATATTAAAATTACATCTATTACATTTGAAATAATGAAGCAAGCATTAGCACAAGCCAAAGATGGTCGTATGCATATTTTAGGTATTATGAACAAAGCGATTAAAACACCGCGTAAGAGTTTATCTGAACATGCACCACAAGCCTTTACAATGAAAATAAATCCTGATAAAATTCGCGATGTGATTGGTAAAGGGGGAAGTGTTATTCAGTCATTAACCAAAGAAACTAATACAAATATTGATTTGGCTGACGATGGTACAATAAAAATTATGGCAACTGATAAAGCTGATGCTGAACTTGCTATGGCAAAAATTAAAGAAATTATTGCTGAACCAGAAGTTGGACAAATTTATGAAGGTATTGTATCTGGATTAAAGGATTTTGGTTTATTTGTTAAAATTATGAACGGAAATTTTGAATCATTAGTTCATATTTCTGAAATAACTGGCAAACGTTTGAATACAATTGAAGAAGCTAAAATAAAAGAGGGTGATAAAGTATTTGTAAAATATATGGGTATGGATAAACGTGGCAAAACTCGTCTTTCTATGAAAGGAATAAATCAAAACACAGGTACCGAGGAGAAAAAATAATGGATATGAAAGCATTGATGGAGCAAGCTAAACAATTACAAAGCAAAGTTTCAGATGCCCAAAATCAATTAGAGAAATCTAGTGTCAAGGGTATAGCAGGTAATGGGTTAGCAATTGTTGAAATGAGTGGCAAATACGATTTAATTAAGTTGACTTTGAGCCCAGATTTGATAAAAGAAGATATTGAAACAATAACTGCTTTAATTTCTGCAGCATTTAACGATGCGAAATCCAAGGCGGATGATTTAATTGATAAAGTTATGTCTAGTGCGACGGCTGGTATGCCATTGCCAGAATAACTTAAATATGGATGATTAG
Source organism: Alphaproteobacteria bacterium (assembly GCA_050943575.1). GTDB lineage: Bacteria > Pseudomonadota > Alphaproteobacteria > Rs-D84 > Rs-D84 > WRCA01. The sequence continues at coordinate 31,161 of JBMNPL010000001.1, read as the reverse complement.
CTCAGCTGGTAGAGCATCTCGTTTACACCGAGAGGGTCGGGGGTTCGAGTCCCTCATCATCCACCAATATATTTCAGTATTAAAAAATATATAACACTCTAAAATAGGGTGTTTTTTATTTAATAAATTCTTGGAATTATCTCTTAACTATGATAAAATTAACAACTGAACAAAAGAGGGAGAAACTTATGTTAAAAAAATTATCAATATTTGCACTAATAATGTCCGTTTGCGGTATTGCAACAGCAGGTATGCCAGTAATGAAAACAGATTTTAATCTCAAAGAACCTAAAGTTGCTGGAGCAAACCAATCAACAGTTATTAATAAAGATGAATGCGAAAAATGTACTAAAGATATAAGACAAGAAATAGAGACTATAAAAAGAAAAATATCCAAAATAGATTTTTCAAAAATAAACAGTTTAGAAAAACAAATAAATGATTTAAGTGTAACAGTTAATAATTTAAAAGAGAGAGTAGATAAACTTGATGGCGGGGGAAAATAAAACATTTATCATAATTAATTTGGAATTACAGCTTAATTATGATAAAATTAACAACTGAACAAAAGAGGAGAAACCATGTTAAAAAAAATATCAATGTTTGCATTAATAATGTCTGTTTGCGGCATTGCAACAGCAGGTATGCCAACAACAACAACAATAAAAATGAAATCACCAGATCTTAAAAAAACTGAAATTGTTAACAAAACCCCTAATAAAAAGGATAAAACTAATAATCTTGATCTTTCTAGAATAGAAAGCGATATATCATCAATAGACAAAAGAACTTCTGATTTAGAAGCTCAAATTGCTAAAATAAAAGAAACAAATGACGAATTAAGAGCCATGATAAATGGTGTACAACAACAATTAATTGATTTGCAACAACAAGTTAATGAATATCATAAATAAAAATAATCAAATATGTTTATAAAAAACACCTCAAATGAGGTGTTTTTGTTTAATAAATTAATTTATATTCTTGGAATCGCCATTTAATTATGATAAAATTAATAACTGAACTTATATAAACAAAGGAAAGAAAACAATGTTAAAAAAACTATCAATATTCGCATTAATAATGTCTATTTGTGGTGTCGCAACTGCAAGTATGCCAGTAATGAAAATGAATAAAAACTTTGATTCTAATGCTAAAGAAGCAGGTAAAATCATATATTCTAATATTGATGCAAAACCACAAACGAAAGAAATTGCAAAATTAAGGCATGATGATTTAGGATTAAAAGATGATTTAAGATTAATACAAAAAGAACAATCAGCATTAAGAACTCAGTTAAATAGAACAGATGATGGTGTTCAACAACAAATAACTGATTTACAACAACAAATTATTGATTTACAACGACAAATTATCAATTTGCAAAGAAGTTGCTGTATACAAAACACAGGACGCTTAGAAGATATAGATATGGCACCGCAAGAAAATTTGTCATCAGGAATGCGAATAAGAGATATGGATATGAAAGAAGCTGAACAATTATCATCAGGAATGCGGATATCAGATTCTAATAGTGCATGGACAAATGAATCAAAAATAAAAGATATAGATATGGTATACGAAACAAGATAAATTAAAAAAAAACATCAAAAAGACGATATTTAAATATCGTCTTTTTTATTAACTTAATCAATCCGACAAGTTTTTAAATTCACCTCTATCCAACATAGCTGATATTTCATGATGCTTTATTTTCTTTGCGCTGGTCATTGGTAGTTCTTCTTCGGTTATTGCAAAATGTGTAACCCATTTATATGGTGCAATCATCAAATTTGATGCTTTTAATAATAACGAAACCTTTGAAACACTTGTACCAGATTTTACTTGAAACACACCATATGCAACAATTTTGCCATTTATTACTCGTTCTAAAATTGCGGCTGCCAATATTTCGTCATTTTGTAGATATAAATCTTCTAATTCATCAGGATAAATATTTTTACCATTTTCCAAAACTATAACTTGCTTTTTACGCCCTTTTATTATCAAACGCTTTTTATTATCAAATTTTCCTAGATCTCCCGTTTTAAACCAACCATCTTCAAAAGATTCAACATTAGCCTCATTGTTCCCGATATAACATGGCATAACTAAACTACCACGAACCCAAACTTCACCAACACCTTCTTTATCCGGATTATGAATTTTTATTTCATTATCTGGTAATGGTCCAGCATAATAAGTTTTGCCATTTGGTAATTTAAATTGAAAATTAAAATATGCAGGACCTGTAGTTTCTGTTAAACCATAACAATCACCGACTACAAAACCTAATTTTTCAAAAAACTCTCGAACTCTTGGCTTTAATGTTGCACCAGCTGAAACCAAAACTTTAACTCGTCCGCCAAAAATATTATGAATTGGTTGTGTAACTTTTTTGACTAGTGCCCCTAAACCAATAAAGTTAAAAAAACTACGTAACCCAACAACAGTACGCACTAACCAATAAACTCGCTTTTGTTTTAATCCGTCTATAATTTTTTTATAAAACCCTTCCCATACGCGTGGTACCGCAGGAATAACTTCTGGTTTATATTTTTGAAAATCTTTAATAAATTCTTTCGGGTTCAAAACAGGTTGTAATAATAGCGAACACCCTAAAGATATAGGAGAAATGATATTTATAACCACACCATAAATATGATATAAAGGTAAAAAACCATAAAACATATACCCAGGATGAATTACAGGGTTATAAAATTTTGAACCTTCACCTAATGACACAATATTACTATGTGTTAATCCAACAACTTTTGGATTCCCAGTTGAACCACTGGTAAATGATAACATAGCTAAATCATTTAGATGCACATCTGTCGCAATAAAATCATTTTCATCTGCAGAATCTAATGTCTCAATATCAAACATTTGTGGCCCACCATCTATAAAATACGCTTTTTGAGCTAATGCCAATTTACAATCTGTATATTTCATCATATTCAGATGCTCTGATGATGATAACCCTGTATCCAACATAAGTGCTTTCGCTCCCTGAGAAACAATTGCAAAATAAGATTTTATAAAATCTGGAGTATTTCCAGATAAAATTGCAACCACATCACCTTTTTTAATATTAAACTTTTTTGCCAATAAAACTGCACGTTTTTTTACCGCTGTTAATAAATCTTTATATGTTTCACCTTGACGAACAAAAAATATGCGTGCGCTATTTTCTGTGCATGCTTTGTATAACATTTCGTAAATATTTTTTATCATATATAAACCTTTTTGGTTGATAAATTGTAACTATATAGTTTTATAAAAACAACTAATAATTACTTAATTTACCATATTAATAAACTAATTAAAATTTTGATTGATTTTCAATAAATCATGTCTTAAAATAAAATCACTAAAAATAAAAGGTTATTAAAATGGCAAATAAGAAAAAAGGGTCAAAGATTGTTATAAAAATGAATAATCCAGAAACTGGATATTTTTATACAAAAACAAAAAATACAAAATCTGAAAATACCCAAGGCAAATTAAAAATGCGTAAATACGATCCAAAACTTCGTAAACATGTTATATTTACAGAAACAAAAATGCCATCGTAAATTAACCGCGCATGGCGCGGTTTTTTAAATAATGGAATATTTATAAATGAATCTTTATCAATTTATATCTGATAATATTAAATCTACATTAATAACAATACCAGAACTACTAAAAGTAGATTTATCAAACATAATTATAGAAATCCCAAAAGATAAATCTTTTGGTGATTTTTCAACAAATATCGCAATGATTTTAGTTAAGCAATTAAAAAAATCTCCACGACAAATTGCGGAAATAATTTTACCTTATCTAAAAAAATTAGATTTTATTTCAGAAATCAATATTGCCGGTCCAGGATTTATAAATATAAAATTAAAAGATGAGTTTATTTTTAACTATATAAATCAACAATTAGATATTAAAATAAACAATCCTGAAACTATTGTTTTAGATTATGGCGCATATAATGTTGCAAAAACCTTACATATTGGACATTTACGCACATCTATTGTTGGTGATACTTTAAATCGTATTGCGAAATTCTTGGGGCATAAAACAATATCTTACAATCATATTGGTGATTGGGGACGACCAATGGGATTAGTTATGGCATGGATTGAAAAAAATGCCATAACAAACATAACCGCAAAAGAGCTGGATAGTTTTTACCCGATGGCTGTAGAATATGCGAAAAACAACTCTGAATTTTTAGATCGCGCCAGAATAATTACCGCCGAATTTCAAAATGGCGACTCAAAATGGACCGCTCTTTATAACACATTTATACCAATATCATTAAAAGCAATGAATGATGTTATCAATCGCTTAGGAATGTTGCCATTTGATAATACATTGGGTGAAGCCAATGCATCAAAGTATTTAGCACCTGTTGAAAAATTACTACGTGATAAAAATTTACTACAAGAATCTGATGGTGCCCAAATCGTAGTAATACGTGAAGATACCGATACCGCGCCAATGCCACCATTTATGTTTTATAATTCTCGCGGTGCGGATACTTATGATGCGACTGATTTAGCAGCATTATATTACAGAAAAATAAACGATAATCCAGATCGTGTTATTTATCTAACTGATGTGCGTCAAACTTTACATTTTCAACAAGTGTTTCGCGTTGCACATAAAATCGGATTATTTAAACCTGAACAACTAGAACATCAATATTTTGGAACAATTAATGGTAAAAATGGCCCATTAAAAACTAGGGACGGCAATGCTGCTGGGTTATTAGATATTATTGAAATTGTAAATAATGCTGCACATAAACGTGTTATAGAATCTGGTAAAAAATTACCAAAAGAAACTATTGAAATGATAGCAATAGCTGCATTAAAGTTTAATGATTTAATACATGATGTAAAATCAGATTATATTTTTGATGCTGATGATGTTGTTCAATTTGAAGGTCGTACAGGACCATATATTTTATATACCGCTGTCAGATTAAAAAGTATATTGCGAAAAAATAAAAACGAAATAACAAAAATTAAACTTGAATATAATTATAAACTAAGCGAAATTGAACGTAGTTTGATTTTAAAAATTTTGGACTTTAATCGTATTATCCAATTTGCATTTGATTGTCGCGCGACAAATATTCTTGCAAATTACACTTACGATTTATGCCAATTGATAAATACTTTTTATCACGAATGCCCAATTTTACGTGATGATGTTAATGAGCAAACCCGTGAATATAGATTGCAAATAGCTAAAAATGCTTACCAAACATTATACACAGCTATTGATTTAATGGGATTAAAAATACCATCTGAAATGTAATTAGAATTAATTTGAAAAAAATCTTGCTTTTATACATTTTTATGTGTAACATTAACTTGTTCTTAAATAAATTTTTAAGAGCGGGGTTCAAAAAACCCCGCTCTTTTAACAAGAGGAGTTAAAAATGTCGTTTGTGTCCATGCCACGTCAAGATTTATTGCTAGCTATTGAAAACTTGGCCCAAGAAAAGCAAATTGAACGCGAAATCGTGTTTGAATCTTTAGAATCAGCCATAGCTAAAATAGCAAAACAAAAATATGGTGAAGAATTTAATATAAACGCAAACATTGATCGTAAAAACGGTGCGATACATGTTCGACGTTTATTTGAAGTAATTCAATCTCCAGAAACCGTAGGAACAGACGATTTTGGAGAATCTTTATATAATCCAAACACTATGCTAACTGTTGAACAAGCTAGTAAATATTCTAAAAATCCGCAAATTGGTGACATAATAGAAGATTCATTACCTGAACCAGAATTTGGTCGTATGGCATTTCAAACAGCACGTCAAATTATGACCGCACGTGTTCGTGATGCTGAAAAAGGACGTCAATTTGAAGAATTTAAAGATAATATTGGCGATATAATTAGTGGTGTTGTTAAACGTATTGAATTTGGCAATGTTTTTGTCGATATTAATGGTAAAGCCGAAGGGTATATACGCGGAACTGAACTAATTCCAGGCGAACGATTAAATATTGGTGATCGTGTTCGTGCATTAATTATGGATGTTGCCCGCAGTAATAGCGGTCCTCAAATATTTTTAACCCGAACACATCCTATATTTATGGAAAAATTATTTGTTCAAGAAGTTCCTGAAATTTACGAAGGTATTATAAAAATTAAATCTGTTGCTCGTGCCCCAGGATCACACGCAAAAATTGCTGTCCAAACTGACGATCCATCTGTTGATGCGGTTGGAATGACTGTTGGTATGAAAGGAACACGAATTCAACCAGTTATTAATGAATGTCATGGAGAAAAAATAGACGTTATTCTTTATAGTGAGGATCCTGCTGTATTTATAGTAAATGCTATGCAACCAGCTAAAGTTGCAAAAATTATAATCGATGAAGATAAACACACTGCTGCAGTAGTTGTAAATGAAGATCAACAAAGTTTAGCCATCGGTCGTCGTGGTCAAAATGTTAGATTGGCATCACAATTAACCGGTTGGAATATTGATGTTATGAGTGAAGCAGAAGAACAAGAACGACGTGCTAAAGAATTTAAAGAAAAAACAGAATTGTTTATACGCGGTTTAGATGTTGATGAAATGATAGCACATTTATTAATAACCGAAGGTTTTAGAACAATTGAAGAAATTGCTTTTGTTGAAACACAAGAACTAGAAAGCATTGAAGGCTTTAATTCAGAACTGGTATCAGAATTACAAACACGCGCCAAAGCTTATCTGGAAAAACTAGAACATGATTATTTTGAACAGGGACGTAAATTAGGAATAAAAGATGATTTGTTAAACTTTGACTTTGTTAAACGTCCGGTTATAATGAAGTTAGGTGCTGCTGGAATAAATACTTTGGCAGATTTGGCAGATTTAGCTTCTGATGAATTAGTAGAAATTCTGGGTGAAGATAATATGTCAGAAAAATTAGCAGAGCGCGTTATTATGAAAGCTCGTGAAATAGCATTCGGAATAACTAATGACGAAGAATAAAAAAAATTAAGGATAGAAAATAATGGCGACACTTACACTAGGTAAATCAGTAACAACAGATGCGGTTAAAAGCAAAAAGGGCGATGCTGTTTTTGTAGAACGTCGTCGACGCATTGTTGCGCCTGGCAACCTTGAATTACGAGATGAGCCAAAAAAGCCAAATGTTACTAAAAATGCTGCCGATGAAAAATTACGTGCGGTCCTAGAAGCTGCCAAAGCACGCGAGGAAGAACGTCGAATACGTGAAGCAAAAGAAGCATCGGCTCGCGCTGCTAGAGAGGCTGAAATTATTCGCGAAGCTGAAGAATACGAAGAAATTAAAGAGCGACTTTCCGCAAAAGAATTTAGTGATGAAGAAATAGACAAACAAACTTCTGTAAAGAATAATAGAAATTTTGAAAAAAGTTTTAAAACCTCTCAAAAAAACATTCGTGAATCTGACGAAGATAATCGCAAAAGTGATTTTGGACGTAAAAATAGAGATTTTTACAAAGGTAAAATATCAATTCACGATATAGTCATTGGTGATAATGAAGATGAAGAAATTGAAATACGTGGTTCAAATCGTCGCAGATCCGAAGCTTCGTTAAAACGTTTTCGTGAAAAAGCACGCGCAAAATTTAGCGCGCCAAAGAAAATTGTTCATGAAATTGTATTGGGCGATTCTATTGTTGTGAAAGATTTAGCAGCTGCAATGGCTGAAAAAGTAGGAAATGTTATTAAAAAATTAATGGAATTAGGTATGATGGCATCACAAAACCAATCTATTGATGCCGACACCGCAGAATTAATCGCCCAAGAATTTGGCGCTAAAGTAAAACGAATATCTTCACAACCTTTTGAAGAATTGTTAAACCGTGAACCTGACCCAGCACAAATGAAACGCCGTGCACCAGTTGTTACAATTGTTGGACATGTTGACCATGGAAAAACTTCTTTATTAGATGCGTTTCGTAATGCGAACGTTGTAGAAGGCGAAGCAGGCGGAATCACTCAACATATTTCTGCATATGAAGTAAAATCTAAATCAGGAAAAATGATAACTTTTTTAGATACTCCAGGGCACGAAACGTTTACTGCGATGCGTGCACGCGGTGCTAGTATAGCAGACATTGTTGTTCTAGTTGTTGCTGCTAATGATTCAATTATGCCTCAAACTATCGAGGCGATAAATCATATTCGTGCAGCCAAAGTTCCATTTATTGTTGCGATAAATAAAATCGATTTACCAGATGCTAATGCTCAAAAAGTTAAAACTGACTTATTACAACAAGAAGTTCAAGTTGAAGAAATGGGTGGGGATATTCAATCTGTTGAAATTTCTGCAAAAAAGAAAATTAATCTTGATAAATTAGAGGAAGCTATTTTATTACAAGCTGAAATAATGGACTTACAAGCTGATTCAAGTATGCCCGCTGTTGCCACTGTAGTCGAGGCAAAAATGGAAAAAGGATTAGGTTCAATTGCAACGGTATTAATTCAACAAGGAACTTTATCTGTTGGTGATGCTTTTGTAGTTGGTGAAACATTCGGAAGAGTTCGCGGTTTAATAAATTCTATGGGTGAGCGCGTCAAATCTGTCGGTCCTAGTCAACCAGTTATTGTACTTGGATTAGACTCTGTTCCAGACGCTGGCGACACATTAAACGTCTTGGAAAACGAGGCACAAACACGTGATGTTGCAAATTATCGTATTACCAAAGCAAAAGATAAGGCTAATACTGTAAAACGTAATAGTTTGGAAGAATTATTCGCAAAACGCGATGATTCTAAAAAATTAATATTACCAGTTATTTTACGTGCAGATGTTCAAGGAAGCGTTGAAGCAATTAGCGATATGATAAAAGAAATTGATTCAGAAAAGGTCGGTATAAATTTATTATCCACTGGTGTTGGTCAAATAACCGAAGGTGATATACGATTAGCTACAGCTGGAAATGCCATAATTATCGCATTTAATGTTCGTGCAGATGCTTCTGTTCGTGAATTAGCCCGTCAAAACAATATAGATATTCGTTATCATTCAGTTGTTTATCGTATTACTGACGAATTAAAAGAAATATTAGCCGGTAAATTAGAACCTGAACGTCGTGAAACCTTTATTGGTTATGCAAATGTTATTGCTTTATTTACAGTTGGTAAAGGGACCAAGGTGGCAGGCTGTAGAGTTACCGAAGGTATTATTAAAAAAGACGCATTTGTTAGATTACTGCGAGATAATGTTGTAATTTACGATGGTAAAATTGGTATGTTAAAACGCGAAAAGAACGAAGTTAAAGAAGTTGGTGTTGGAACAGAATTTGGTATGAGTTTTGATAAATACAATGATTTAAAAGAGGGCGATCGCGTTGAATGTTATGAGGTTGAAAAAATTAAAGCAACCCTATAAATAAAATATTAAATTAAAAAAGTTATAATGGAGGCCTGAGTCGGATTCGAACCGGCATAAACGGATTTGCAGTCCGGTGCATAACCCTTCTGCCATCAGGCCTTAATCAAATAATACTGGATACATTATATATTTTCAACTTAAAATTTATTTTATTGAAGAAAACTCCTATTTTCTTTATTATTTACAAACATGATAAATTCTCTAACTCTTACTAATTTTCGTAATCATACTTCATCCCGTATAAATTCAAAGGGTCATAAAAACATAGTTATAACCGGCCCGAACGGTAGCGGAAAAACAGCAATTCTAGAAGCTATTTCAATAATGTCTGGAACTAACGGATTACGTGGTGCACCTATGTCTGAATTATCCAGAATAAATAGTGCAGGGGGATTTTCCGTTTATGCGACACTAGATAACGAAACTTCTCTTTCAATTTCTTATAATACTGGGGATTCAAGACGAAAACTTCGGATAGATGACGATAGTATGCCATTATCCGCCGCAGCAAAATTAATTCGTATAATTTGGTTAACTCCTAAAGAAGATAGACTTTTTGTAGAATCTGCATCTGATAGACGAGCATTTCTTGATAGATTAATAACCGGGTTTGATCCTATTCATTCTGGCAGAGTAGCACGCTTGTCAAAACTTTTATCTGAACGCGCATTAGCATTAAAAAACAAAACTGATGATAATTGGTTAAAAATAATTGAAAAGCAACTTTCTGAAGTATCTGCATCTATTGCAGCAGCTCGTATTATGTACGCTGCTAGTTTGAATTATTTTTTAGAGTTAGAAACAAATGCACAAATTGTTCTATCTGGTTGGTTTGAATCAAAATTAGCAACGGGGCAAAATTGTATTGATGTAGAAAAAGAATATTTAGATTATTTATCAACAAATAGACAGTTTGTTTCTGAAAAAATGATTATTGATGGGGTACATAAATCTGATTTCTCAATATTTTGTAATAATTTAAACATGAATGCAAATATGTTATCCGCAGGACAGCAAAAAAAATTACTAATGTTAATGATTATTTCAAATGTAAAACTTTTAAACGCCAAAACAAATATACCAGTTATAATATTACTAGACGAAGTTATATCTCATTTGGATTCAGAAAGTCGCACAGATTTATTTAATAAACTAGATTCAACCCCTGCTCAAGTTTGGATTACTGGTACAGACGAACATATTTTAAAAAATATTAAAAATGCATTATTTGTTTCTTGCATGAATGGTTATACCTGTTGTAAACTCAAAGTATGAAAGGTATAAATTATCCACAATTATTAGAAAAAGCATTAAAAACTGTTGTTCGTGATGCTTTGCGTCATGCACAAATAAATGGTCTTGGTGATAATGCTAATTTCTATATTACTTTTCGTACACGTGATCCGGGTGTTGTAATACCGGACTTTTTGCGTATGCGTTATCCTGAATTAATGACTATCGTTTTACAATATTCATTTTCTAATTTAAATGTTTCTGATGATGAATTTGGTGTAACTTTAACTTTTGATGGGCGTCCTTTTTATATTCGTGTACCATTTGATTCTATGTTGGAATTTAAAGATACCAGTGTAGATTTTATACTTACTTTTCAACCCAAAGAAGCGCCAGATGCGGGGAATGATTTAGAATTACCACTTGAAGAAAATCCAAAATCCAAAGATGATAGTCGTATAATTTCATTAGATGAATATCGCAAACGGCGCAAATCTTGATTTTCATAATTTTTATTGTAAAGTTCAGCTTATGATAAAGTACGATGTTATTGTTATAGGTGGTGGGCATGCTGGTACCGAAGCAGCAGCAAGTGCGGCCAGATGTGGTGCAAACACGTTATTAATAACTAAATCTGAATTAGATTTAGGTGCATTGTCTTGTAATCCAAGTATTGGCGGACCAGGAAAATCTCAATTAGTAGCAGAAATAGATGCATTAGGTGGAATTATGCCAATTGCAGCAGATATATCAGGAATTCATTGGAGAATATTAAACGCATCACATGGAGCAGCAACCAGAGCTTTACGTGCCCAAATAGACAGACAACTTTATCATAAAGCAATTAAAACTTTGTTAAATCGGCAAAACAATTTAGAAATTATTTATGAATCTGTGGAAGATTTGAATTTGGGAAAAAAAATTATAAATAACAAATATCAAGCAAAAGCAATTATTTTAACAGCAGGAACTTTTCTTCGCGGATTAGTGCACCGCGGTACTAAAAAATTAGAATCCGGCAGAATAAAAGATGATGGAATATATCAAGAATCTGATAAAAATATATCAAAAATACTCGAAAAAGCCGGTTTTTCATTATTACGTTTAAAAACAGGAACACCTGCAAGAATTTATCGTGATTCGATTAATTTTAAAGTTTGCGAACCACAACCCAGCGATATTGAACACGAATGGTTTTCAACAACACATGATGAAAATTTATCATTTGTTCATAACTCTTTATATAAATCGTGCTTTATTACCCACACAACAGAAGAAACTCACCAAATAATTCGTGATAATATAAAAAATGCACCTATGTATAATGGTGATATTACCGGCACCGGTCCGCGTTATTGTCCATCACTAGAAGACAAAGTTATGCGTTTTCCTGAACATAAATCTCATCATGTTTTTTTAGAACCCGAAGGGTTAAACAATGATTTAATTTATCCAAATGGTATTTCAACAAGTTTTGGTGAGAATATCCAAGAACAATGGATACGCACAATACCAGGATTAGAAAACATGCGTGTCGCTTGGTATGGATATGCTATAGAATACGACGCAATTGATGCCAGAATGTTAAAATCAACATTAGAATCTAAAGATTTTCCAGGTATATTTTTTGCGGGGCAAATTAATGGTACAAGCGGATATGAAGAAGCCGCAGTCCAAGGATTAGTTGCAGGAGTAAATGCTGCGGGTATAAACTTACCCTTAGATAGAACTAATTCTATGACTGGTGTTTTAATTGATGATATAACAACACTTGGGGTTGATGAACCATATCGTATGTTCACATCTCGCGCAGAATTTCGCCTATCTTTACGTAGTGATAACGCTATCGCTCGTCTGGGCAAAATCGCTGTGGACGCAGGATTAATTACTGAACGCACACGCGAAGAAAAATACAATAAAAATTCTGATAAAATAGCTGAGATTGATAAATTTTATGCTGGTTATATTGCTAGAAATCAACGTGAAATAGAAAACTACAAACGTGATGCCAATCTTAAAATTCCAAAAAAATTTGATTATAAATCATTATCTGGATTAACTAATGAATTGATTCAAAAATTATCACAAACCAGGCCAGAAAATATTGCAGATTTATCACGAATTCCAGGAATTACACCCGCTGGAATCTTGGTGGTATTAAGAAAAATTAGGAAATAATTGAATGATTTTTCTTATAAAATAACAATATTATCTAAATCTGGTGCCGGAAACAGGATTTGAACCTGCGACCTTTGCTTTACGAAAGCACTGCTCTACCAGCTGAGCTATTCCGGCAACAAGCCAAGTATATATAAATTAGTTATTATTTTCAAGCAATCAGCAAATTTTTATGGAAATTTAAAAAATCTTATATTATGATTAATTTTATGCAAATAAAGAATATAATTATTATATAATAATCAGCACTGCGCTTTGGCGATTGCTGGGGCGCACATGCGCCCTTTATTATTACATCAGGAGCAAATAATGTCATACCCAAAGACAGAACCAAAAGCAAATTTTCCACAGCTAGAAAATCAAGTTTTAGATTATTGGCAAAAAAACAATATTTTTCATAAAACTATTTCGGCGAGTGCCGCAAAAAAACCACGTATTAATTTTACTTTTTATGATGGGCCACCCACTCCCAGTAGCAAACCCCATGTTGGACATTTAGGTGTATCAGCTATAAAAGATATGGTTTTTCGCTATCGCACTATGCAAGGAAATTATGTAATTCATCAATTTGGATGGGATGTGCATGGCTTGCCCGCGGAAGTAACTGTTGAAAAACAAACAGGAAGTAAATCTATTGATATTGTTGCTAAAGATGGGATAGAAACTTTTTGCGACATGTGCCGTAATGGTATCATGTTATATGCTGATGAATGGCGTAAATACATAAATAGAGTTGGTCGTTGGGTGGATTTTGGTGATAATGGTCAAGAATATACCACAATGGATATTAATTATATGGAGTCTGTTTTATGGGCATTAAAAACCTTGTATGAAAAAGGTTTATTGTATGAAGATTATAAAGTAAATCCATTTTCTTGGAAACTTGGGACGGTTGTATCAAACGCTGATGCAGCTAAAGAATATACTGATGTTATTGATGATGCGATTACTGTCTGGTTTGAACTGATGGACGGGCGGCGTATTTTAGCATGGACGACAACACCTTGGACTTTACCAGGAAATTCGGCTTTAGCAGTAAATCCTAAAATGAAATATGTTGTTATGCGTGACACTGATGGAGTAGAATATATTATCGCAGAATCCAGATTAAAAGCTTATGAAAAACAATTTTCAAACGCTAAAAAAGTTGGCGAAATAACCGGTTTTGATTTAATCGGATTAAAATATAAGCCGTTATTTAATTATTATAATGACGAAAAACTATATTCAATAATCCCTGCAGATTATGTTTCTGATTCTGATGGGACCGGAATTGTTCATATAGCGCCCGCTTTTGGACAAGAGGATTTTATAGCTGCGCGCGATTTTGATAACACATTTCCCGTAATATTAAATGTGGATGATTATGGAAATTTCACATCAGATGTAAAAGATTGGGCTGGTGAAAATATTTTTGACGCGTCTCCAAAAATTATTCGGTACTTACAAAATAATGGTCATTTGGTAAAAAAAGAGCATTATAAACATAGTTACCCATTTGACGATCGCACCCATACCAAATTAATTTATCGTGCAACAAATTCTTGGTATATTAACGTACCAGCTATAATAGATAAATTGTTAGAAAATAATAAGCAAGTAAACTGGATTAATGCTGGTGAAAGATTTCGTTCTTGGATTGAAAATGCTAGACCGTGGGCAATTACTCGTAATCGATATTGGGGAACACCATTACCAATTTGGAAAAAAGGTGATGAAATTCGTGTATTTGGTAGCATTGTAGAATTAGAAGAATTTTTCGAGGTTAAAATAAATGATTTACATCGCCCAACTTTGGATAAATTAGAAAAAGATGGATGGAAAAGAATCCCAGATGTTTTAGATTGTTGGTTTGAATCAGGATCTATGCCTTTTGCAAGTATGCATTATCCGTTTGAAAACAAAGACAAATTTGATACAACTTTCCCAGCTGATTATATTATTGAAGGTATTGATCAAACCCGTGGTTGGTTTTATACATTAATGGTTTTGGCAACTGCTTTGTTTGATAAACCTGCATTTAAAACCGTTTCTGCTAATGGTTTAACAATTGATGAACATAAAAGAAAAATGTCAAAATCTCTAGGTAACTTTGAAGACCCTAGCAAAATTTTTGATACTTATGGTGCAGATGCAATACGACTTTATTTATTAGGAAGTAATTTTATCAAGGGTGAACCTGTATTGATAGATATAGCTGGTAAAGTGTTTAACGAACCTATTAAAAATATACTAACTCCTCTTTGGAATGCGTATCACTTCTTTACACTTTATGCAAATGCCAGCAACTTAAAAGCGAACAATGAGTTAAAATCTGATAATGTTTTAGATAAATACATTTTATCCGAATTAGATGAATTAATAAAAACAGTATCTGATGCACTAGATGAATATAAACCTGATGTCGCAGTTCGTGAATTTACAAAATTTTTAGAAATATTAAACAATTGGTATATACGCAGATCACGTGAAAGAGTTTGGAATGAAGATCAAATTGTATTTAATGTATTATACTTTATTTTAACAACTGTATGTAAACTACTTGCTCCACTTGCGCCATTTATCAGTGATTATATTTATCGTAATTTAACTGGTAAAGAGTCTGTACACCTAGAAGAATTTCCAAAATATAAAAAAAATGATAATATTCAATTAATGAATGATATGCGTCGCGTCCAGATGATTGTTACAACTGGAAACATGTTACGAGAAAAATATAAATTACGCAATCGTTTACCATTACAATCTATGATGATTGTTGGTAACACACAAATGGATGAATTCTCAGATATTTTACGTGATGAACTAAATATAAAGTCTGTTAATTTTTCTAATAATATTTCATCTGTTGCTGATCCTTTTATATATTTAATTACACCAAAAATCGGTGCAAGATTGGGTAGCAAATTAAAAGAAATTATGATTGCCAGCAAACAACCTAATTTTAATCCAGATGATTGGGGATTATTAAATGACGAATATGAAATACGATTAAATGTAAAAAAAGACATAACTGGCGCCGCATTACCAGACAATACTGCTATTGTAGTTCTGGATACAAATTTAACATCAGATTTATTAGCCGAAGGTATGGCAAATGACGCATTACGTTTTATCCAAGATACTCGAAAAACAATTGGTTTAGATGTTTCAGATCGTATAATACTAGAATACAATACTGATAATGAATTATCTGACGCATTAGAAACTCATCGTGAAACAATTATGAAAAACGCATTGATAACAGAAATGAAAATCGGAAATGGCGAACATATAACAGAAATAGAAGGGCATAAATTATCAATTAAAATTACAAAAGGATAAAATATGTATTTTTATAAAACTGAAATTTCAGGGGTTTTTATAATTAAGCCTAAAAAACACGGTAATCACAACGGAAAATGGTTTGATTCATACGATAAAGAAGAATTTAATAAACTTGGGATAAAAAACGAATTTGTTCTGGAAAAACAATATTATTATAAATATGGAAATATTATCGGTTTAGGTTTTCAAAATGGAAAATTTGCCCAAGCTAAACTTATTAGTGTGATTCAAGGTCAAACATTAAATATAGCAGTTGATTTACGTAAAAAAAGCCCAACTTTTGGTAAACATATTTCAGCCTTATTAAATGATCAAGAAAATAACATGTTGTTTATTCCACGTGGTTTTGCACATGGTTACTCTATCCAATCAGATACAGCTATACTTACTATTAAAACTGACAATCTTAGAAGTATTTATCATCAAAAAGGAATAATTTATAATGATCCAGATTTAAAAATAAATTGGGGAATTCCAGATGATAAAATTATTATTGCGAACGAAATATTAGATTGGCCAACATTTAAACAATGGCAACAACAATCAAAAAAAACTAGATGAAACTTACGCCAGATATTTATTTTGAAAAAGTTCCGCCATCTTTGAATATGGAAATTCGAAGCGAGCTATATCATACAAATGAATTTACTTTTGCAATCGCGGTAATTTTATCCGCACAAGCAACAGATAGAAAAGTTAATGAAGTTACACCCGCATTATTTGCAATTGCTGATACCCCACAAAAAATGATTAAATTGGGCGAAGATGGATTAAAAGAACATATTAAAGTAATTTCATTTTTTAATAATAAAGCAAAAAACATTATAAAACTTAGCTACGCTCTTGGTAATTCTGATTTACCACGCAGTCGTGACGCTTTAATGAAACTACCAGGTATCGGGCAAAAAACAGCAAATGTTATTATGAATGTTTTATGGGGTGCTCCAACTATAGGTGTTGATACCCACGTTTTTAGAAATTCACACCGATATCGCTGGGTTAGTAATGAAGCTAACACGCCTGAAAAAGTAGAAGCAGAATTATTAAAAATAATTCCTGAAAAATATCATTCAATTACAAATCATGTTATGGTGTTACACGGGCGATATATTTGTAGCGCATTACGACCAAAGTGTGCACAATGCCCTGTTGCTCCATGGTGTGATGCGGCGGAAAAAATAATATAAAAACCGGTGTTTATCGGTTTTTATATTAATATTTAATTATTACTTTTTTGCAAAATTGTTTGCGGCATCCATAATTTCCAAAATTAATTTATTTAATTCTTCTGTGGAAAACTCCCCTGCAAAAACAAGTGAAAAAGTAATATTTCTTACTAATTCTTTGGCTTTATCATAAATATCTATAATTTGAATAGTGGCAACTTGTTTATATTCATTTTTAATAAACTCTATTACATCACCAGCCGCACAACCATAAGGAATTGTAATAGTAACATCACGCACACTAGGAATAATTGTACTAGGACTAGTATATATTATTTTTTTACTAACCGACTCTATTAACCCTTTGGTATCAAAACTAAAATACACAGGTAAATCATTTTTAATATCAAATTTATTTAATAAACTTGGATGAATTTCACCAAATACACATACACCACGCCCATTGCAAGAAATTCTCCCGCGACGTCTCGGATTTAATAAAGTCCACTCTGAAACTTTAACACTGTCTGCAAAATCATTATATTCTATACTTACATCTAATAGTAAATTATCAAACAAATTCATCAGCAATGCTTTTGTAGTAAGTGGATTTGTTTCTGCACCATTCATAACACCCCATAAAACTTTTATTTCTGAATTGTTTTTGAAAATCTTACCCCATTCAAAAGCACGAATTTCACGATTTTTTACGCGTAAATTTTTACTAATTAATTCTGCTGCTTGAACAATTGTATTATTTCGCATAAATGCATTTCCACCATCAATCGAATTTTCTAATGCTATATGTTCTTTAATAGGCGCAACAGCGGCATGTTTTGGTGAATACATGCTATCGGTTATAATCTCATAAAATCCATTATGGATTAAATATGAATTTATCTCAGATTTTCTAATTTCAGTATCTGTTTTTTTTGCACCTAAAACAACTGGGGGTAATTTTGATGGCAGTTTATTATATCCAATACTACGACATATTTCTTCTATCAAATCTGCTGATTCGCCTTTAATATCCCATATACGCCATGCTGGTATTTGATACCCATTAGTTGTTTTTTTAAATCCATAACGTAATAAACGTTGTTCTATTTCATTGTCAGAAATTTCTATTTCCAATTCATTACGCACAAAATCACCACTTAAACTTATCGGATTCTTTATAACAGGAATCGTATCGGGGACAATTTGAAATTCTCCGCTTTGCACCCACCCGATTTGCTCGTACAATTTTTTTGCTCTGGCTGCACCATTTGTCATTGCATCATAATTACCACCTCGTTCAAAAATTTGACTAGCAATTGATGTATGACCAATTACGCGCGATGCTAAACGAATCGCAACAGGATCAAACAAAGCAGTCTCAACCAAGATATTTTTTGTATTTTCATCTGCTTCGGCTGCATGACATCCTATAACACCAGCAATACACAGAATTTTTTCATCATCTGCGATAACACATGTTCCAGCCGGTAGTTCTGTTAAACCATCATGAAAGAGCAGGGCGGCTTTTTCACCAAGTTTTGATTCACGAATACAAATTTGACCTTTGATTTTATCTGCATCATAAACATGAACAGGTTGTCCATATTCCAACATAACAACATTTGTAATATCAATTATATCTAATATAACATTTACATCGCTTGTACTTAGCAAGTCTAAAATATATTTATCTTTAGTTTGTCGTTCTTTTTGTGTCTTGGATAATTTATAAGGAGTTAATGAATATGCTAAACATTTATTTGTTTCTATTTTGAATAAATTGTTTATTTTATTTGATACGTCAAGTGGTGTGGTCATTTTTGTTATATCATATTTTATCTTTGAACCCGTACGACCATGAATTTCATTTGTTAATCCAAAATAACAATAATGATCGCCTCGATTCGCCAATAATTCCAAGTTAAAAACATCACCATCAATAGACTTAATTTCCAATCCAACATCTTCCATTAAATCTTGCCAATCTTTTGGTAATTCAATAAATGTTTCTAAAATCTTTTTGCTGAACCTCATATTTATTCGCCTTTTAATTTTTTAAACACTCTTAAATCCATACCATATAATTCACGCATACTTACACCAGTAAATTCACCAGCTAAACGTGATGTACCAAATCCAAATGCTAATCCACTAACACGCGCAGGATCAAATCCAAAGTTTCGTAAAACTTGGGGTGATACCATTCCAGCACCAACAATTGTAATCCAACCACGTGAAGTTAAAATATCTGCCCCTACACTTGGTTCTGTATATGGATAAAATTTTGGTTTAAATCTGATTTTTATATCATCACCATAAATTTCTTTCAGGATAAATTCTATTGTTCCTTTTAAATGAGAAATTTTTATTCCATGTCCAACCATTAATCCTTCAAATTGATGAAATGCTGACAAATGCATTGCATCTAATGCTTCATTACGATACACCCGTCCAGGTGATACGATACAAATTGGTAACTTTGATTCATCCCCTTTTAAATCTATCATATAACGAGATTGAACTGATGTTGTGTGTGTACGTAAAAGTTTTTCATCTTTTTTAATCCAGAAAGTATCTTGCATATCACGCGCTGGATGATGTTTCGGAATATCCAATAAATCAAAATTATATTTAGGATCTTCTATTTCTGGCCCATTTGCTACAACAAATCCTAATCGACGCATTGCATTTATACATTTTTCTTCAATAACACTTACAGGGTGTAATGCACCAGATTTAATACTGATACCAGGTAATGTCATATCAAAACTATCGTTTTTTAATTTTTCATTGATTAACTTATCTGTCATTTCACTTTTAGCATCTTCAATCGCTTTTTCATATTGTGCACGTAAAATATTTATCTGGGCACCGACTTTTGCACGCTGATCTGCAGGTAAATCACGCAAAGCATCCATTTGTGCTTTAATTTTACTTTTTTTACCCAACCATTTAGATTTTATATTATCTAAATCTTGAGTAGTTTGCGCATTTTTTAATTCTTTTAATAATTCATTCATTTTTATCACCAAAAAACCCATCTATCGATGGGTTTATTGTTGCATAATATACAAAAAATCGCCACCGAAATTTTACTTATCGGTTTGAATAAATCGTTTTGCTTGATCAATTAGTTTTTCAAAGCCAGTATCACCGATATAAGCCATTTCTGCCAAAACTTTTCTATCTAATTTAATACCTGCTTTTTTCAAACCATTCATAAAACTAGAATAAGTTAATCCATGTGGACGAACAGCCGCATTAATACGAACTATCCACAAAGAACGAAAACATCCCTTTCTTGCTTTACGATCACGATATGCATATTGCCCAGCTTTTTCAGTTTTTTCCCGAGCAACCCTATAAGTTGTACTATGACGCCCCAAAAAACCTTTGGCACGTTCCAAAATTTTATTATGTCTTTTTTTAGCGGTTATGCCGCGTTTTACTCTTGCCATTTTCAGCCCCCATACTATTTCAATCCATAAGGGGACAAGATTTTCGCCTGACCCACCATGTTATCATTTAAATATTGTGCCTTAGTCCCCGCGTTATTTGCGCGTTTAGACTTTTTTCGTAGTAATTTTTTGTGGCTGTTTCTGGCAACTCGTATTTTACCAGTTGCTGTCATGCTTGCCCGTTTTTTCAGGTAAGACTTTGTTTTCATTTTAGGCATTTTTTACTCCATTTTTTAACCCTTACGGCAATGCCTTGCCGCTTCGGTTTTGCTTATTTTGCCATAAAAAGATGAAAAATCAAGAAAATTGTAGAAAAATTAATTCTTGGTGCTAAACTTGCCCTTGATGAACACAAAAACAAACTCTTCTAAACTAGCAAAAAAAGTCCAAGCTGGTATAGCAGCCTGTCTTGTGCCTATATTTTTCTTATATATCTTAATAGATAAACCAGACTATAAAATTATAGATTCTATGTCTAATGTTGTTGTTCCAGTTGCACGAGTTGTTGGTGATATAATTACTTGGCCAGTACGTGCTATAAAAAAGTTAAATGAAAATATGACTATCCGTAGCGGGATACGTAGTGAAAACCGAGAGCTTAGGAAAAGATTGGACGAGTTAACAGCTCAACAAACAAGCTGTATATCATTAGCTGCAGAAAATCAAAGATTAGAACAAACATTGGATATAGTACGATCACAACCAAAACACGCTGTTTTATCTCGTATTATTTATGAAAACTCTTCTTTTTCTAGTAACACTTTTACCCTAGATAAAGGTGAAAACTCGGGGATAAAAATAAATAATATTGTGTTATCAAAAAATGGTTTTCTTTTGGGCACAATAATAAATGTGGGGCCAAATTGGGCAAAAGTTCGTGGTATTCGTGATACCAGTGCAAACACACCTGTACGTGTTGCTGGTAGCGATGTTCTTGGCTTTTTACACGGGCGTGGTAATGCTAAACCTGTCTTTGAATTATTTAACGATCAAGAATTTACCCCAACTAAAGGTGTTATGTTAATTTCTGTTAGTGCTGGTGGTAATCTGCCTGATGGTATTCCAATCGGAAGAATTGCAAATGCTGGTGACGGGAAATCTGCCCCTGTAAACCTAGGTGCAAAAACAGCATCCGAAGCAATGGTACTTATTAAAAAATGAAAAAAACTATTAATATTTTATTACCTTTTTTTGCCACATTATTTTTGTGGCGATTATCTTCTAATCTTATTAATCCGAACGGTATCTTGACACTTATCCCCATTTTTTATTATTCAATGGTAAAAGAACAGGGCGGTTTTATCCCTATGGCTTTAATCGGCTGTTTTTTATTAGATACTAGTTTTGATATTATGCTTTTTTGGACCATTTTATTTTGTATTTTTTATGCTATTGCAGGTTTACAAAATATCATAAATATATCTGAAAGAAATATTCGCAGTTTGGATATGTTTATAATATTTGTTGGTATAGGGGTTATTATTTTGGGAATATCATCTGCTATATCAACAAAATCTTTTATACCAATTTTAACAACAATATGGATGTTTATAATTTCTGCTGTCGCTTATGCACCAACTACATATATTTTTGAGAGGATAGAATGCTGGACAAAGAAATAGCAAATACTTTTGATCGACGCAGCGCACTATTTTTAACTGGCGGCGCTGTTTTAACCAGTATTTTAATCTTACGTATGTTACAACTACAACTAATTGAATATAAAAAATATAAAAAATTATCTTTAAATAATTCATCTCGTATAATAATCGAACCTTCAATGCGTGGTAAAATTTTAAGTTCAGACGGGGTTGCTCTCGCTAAAGACGAAGCTGTTTATCGTGCTTTTATAATTCCCGATGAATGCGAAGATATAGAAATGGTATTAAAAACTATTTCTACAGAATTAAAATTAAGTACGAAAGAGATAGAAAAAATTCTTAAAAAAATAGAAAAGCAAAGAAAGTTTAAACCTGTAATTGTTCGAGAAAATATAAAATGGGCACAACTAGCAAAACTTAAGCTTTTAAATTTATCTGGATTACACTTAGAACCTGGATACAGTAGAAAATACCCTGGTGGCGGATTAGCTGCGCACGTTGTTGGATATGTCGGCACGCTGGATGAGTCAAGAACAAATCCTCGTATGGCTACTACATCCCCGTTTTTAATGACAGGTTTGACGGGTTTAGAAAAAATTTTTGATGATAGTTTATCCGGAACACCTGGGCAAAAAATAACTCACACTGATGCAATTGGGAGAATAATTGAAGGCGAAACCGAGGATCAAATTATGGCAATTGCTGGTAAAGATTTGCGGACAACGTTGCGTCAAAATATTCAGAAAAAAATGGAAAAAACTCTAGCTGAATATGGATCTGGGTGTGGAGTTATGCTGGAGTGTGATACTGGGAAAATTTTGGCGATGGCATCCGCACCAAAATTTGATGCTAATTTATTTCGCAGTATTGATGGAACAGGATATATAGAAGATTTACGTAATAACAAATTAAAACCCTTTATGAATAAAGCAATTGAAGGATTGTATCCACCAGGATCAACTTTTAAAATAGTTGTTGCTTTAGCAGCATTAGAATCTGGAGCAACAACAAAAGAAGAAAAAATTTATTGTGATAGTAAATGGGAATACGGAAAACATATTTATCATTGTTGGGAAAGAAAAGGGCACGGATGGATGAATTTAGAATCTGCTTTAGCACATTCTTGTGATATTTATTTTTATCAAATTGCTTTGCGTATAGGTATAAATCCGATTAAATCTATGGCTGAAAAACTAGGACTAGGGCAAAAACTTTTAGAATTACTCCCTCTTGAAATGGCTGGTATTATCCCAGATCGTGAATGGAAACAAAAAAATATTCGCGAAAGTTGGCTACATGGCGACACTATTATTTCTGGTATAGGTCAAGGTTATATTTTAACAAATTGTTTGCAATTGGCGGTCATGTACGCACGCACGGCAACAAATCGTGAAATTTTTCCATATATTATTGAGGATAAAAACAAAATTGAATATAAAAAACTAGGAATAAATCCTGAAAATATAAAAATCATAATGAATGGACTTGCCAAAGTTACCCAAGAGGGTGGAACAGCATCAGAAACCAGATGGATTATAAAAAACATGGGGGGCAAAACTGGAACTTCTCAGGTTCGCCGAATTACTTTAGCAGAACGACAAAGTGGTATTAAAACAAACGAACAATTAAATTGGGAACAAAGAAATCATGGGCTTTTTGTTGGTTTAGCACCTATAAAAAAACCAAAATATTCTGTCGCGATTATTACTGAACATAGTGGCAACTCCAGTACTGCTGCACGTGTCGCTGCTGAAATAATGAAAGAGGCATTAAAAAATGATTAAAGCAACTCGCGTTTCACGTGCAGAAAACATGAATCTTAAAGAAAAATTAAGTCGTTTTAATTGGCCTTTATTTGCCTTAATGTGTTTAGTCTTAGTTTTATCTATAATTTCTCTTTATTCTGCGGGGACACCAATATGCGATCCTGATTCTACATCTTGTGATAGATTTGGCGGTTGGCATCCTTATGCTTTATCTCAGTTAATAAAAATCGGATGTGGGTTTATCTTGTTTTTTATTGCTGCATTTGTAAATATAAAAACATGGTTGAAAAATTCTTATCTAATTTATTTAATTGCTTTATTACTTGTTATTCTTGTTACTTTTATCGGACATACTGGTATGGGGGCGCAACGTTGGTTAAATTTAGGTTTTTTTCATATTCAACCTTCTGAGTTTATCAAAATCGCATTAGTTATGGCATTAGCAAGATATTTTGCGTGGCAAAATTCTACAGATTTATCCAAATTTAAAAACTATTTAATTCCTATTTTAATGCTTATTTTACCACTTGGATTAATTGTTGCACAACCAGACTTAGGTACAGCTGTATCATTAGGACTTATTACTATTGGGTTTTTCTGGATTGTCGGCGCACCAAAAAAATGGTTTGTTATTACTGCTATACTTGCTGTTTTAGCAGCGCCTGTAATTTGGTTTGGTGGTATGCATGATTATCAACGAGAGAGGATTATAGCTTTTATAAATCCAGATAAAGATCCGACTGGTTCAGGCTACCAAATCAATCAATCAAAAATAGCATTTGGATCTGGTGGAATTGTTGGTAAAGGCTATTTAGCAGGCACACAATCTCACTTGTCTTTTTTACCCGAGAAACAAACCGATTTTATTTTTGCTATGTTTGGAGAAGAGCTTGGATTTATTGGGAGTTTTATATTAATTTTTATTTATTCAATAATTATAGGGATGATTTTTTGGTTTGCGAAAACATCCAGAAATAGATTCGGACAACTGCTTTGTTTTGGATTTATGTTGAACTTTTTTGTTTATTATTTTATAAATATCGCTATGGTCTTGGGATTAATACCAACTGTGGGGGTACCACTACCATTAATGTCTTTTGGTGGCAGCTCGCTTTTGTCACTAATGTTTGGTTTTGGTTTGGTACAAAACGCACATATAAATAAAGACTTGCAATTATCTGCAAAAGGATTTTGATAATGAAATTATTAATTGTTGAATCTCCGGCAAAAGCAAAAACTATAAAAAAATATCTGGGATCTGACTGGCATGTTATTGCGTCTGTCGGACATGTACGTGATTTGGTACCAGAAGATGGGTCAGTTGATACTGACAATAACTTTGCTATGAAGTGGCAAATTATGCCGGGTAAAGAGAAACAAATTAAATTAATTTTGGACGAAGTAAAAAAAGCAGATTCTATTTATTTAGCCACTGACCCTGATCGCGAAGGTGAGGCTATTTCATGGCATCTTTTAGATATTTTAAATTCTCGTGGAGTATTAAAAAATAAACCTATTCAACGTGTGGCATTTAATGAAATTACAAAAAAATCTATTTTGGAAGCTATCGAAAATTCGCGCGAAATTGATCAAAATTTGGTGGACGCTTATTTGGTTCGTCGCGCTTTAGATTTTTTAATAGGGTTTAAATTATCACCTGTTTTATGGCGAAAAAATATGGGGCGTAGCGCAGGACGTGTTCAATCTGTAGCTGTCGCATTAGTTGTGGACCGCGAACGCGAAATAGAGGCATTTAAACCAGTTGAATATTGGTCATTAAAAGCGGAGTGTAATAAAGATAAAAATAGTTTTGTTTCTACTCTTACAAAATTTAATGATAAAAAAATAGATAAAATGTCTATTGAAGATAAAAATTCGATGGGCAAGATTTTATCAAAAATCGGTTCTCCAATAATTTCTGGAACTATATTAGAGGTTGAAAAAAAGAAAACTAATCGTAAACCAGCAGCACCATTTACGACCAGTACATTACAACAAGAAGCTGCACGTAAATTATATTTTTCTGCGAAACGAACTAGTAGTGCTGCACAAAAATTATATGAAGCCGGCTTTATCACATATATTCGTACAGATTCAACTAATTTATCTTCTGATGCAGTTAACAATATTCGTGAATATATTCATACAGAATATGGGGATAAATTTTTACCAAAATTACCAAATATTTATATAACAAAAGCGAAAAATGCTCAAGAAGCTCACGAAGCTATTCGACCAACGGTTATTGATTGCACCAGTGTTAACATTGGGGCCGATGAAGATAAATTATATGATTTAATTTGGAAACGTACAATAGCGTGCCAAATGACCAATGCCGAATTTGATTCTGTTGTTGTTGATATTCAAACCGATAATAAAATTGCCATCTTTCATGCTGTCGGCACAACTAGAGTTTTTGACGGATTTTTAAAAGTTTATGTTGAGGGTAAAGATGATTCTGATGAAAACGACGATGAGATTAAATTACCATTATTATCTATTGGTGATAAGATTAAAATTGTAAAATTATTACCAGAACAACATTTTACACAACCACCGGCTAGATACTCTGAAGCATCCTTGATAAAAAAATTAGAAGAACTTGGTATAGGACGCCCATCAACTTATTCTAGTATTTTAAGCACAATTGTTGATCGTGAATATGTAAAAAACGAAAAACACCGATTTTTTCCAACACCTGCTGGCTGGATATTGACAGCATTTTTAACCAAATACTTTACAGATATTATTGATGTAAACTTTACCGCGAAAACAGAAGATTCTTTGGATGATGTGTCAAATGGAAAGTTGGCGCGTGATCAAGCATTAAATAATTTTTGGAAAGCTTTTGCACCACTCGTTAAAACTGCAGTTAATGTTTCTAATCCGGATGTTATGATAGCTATTAATAATGCTTTGAATGATCACTTGTTTCCTGACGGAAATAAAAAATGCCCAGAATGTAAAAATGGTGAACTTTTATTAAAAGTCTCTAAATATGGTGCTTTTTTGGCATGCAACAACTATCCTAAATGTAAATATACTCGTAATTTATCTAAAGAAATGAGTATTGATGGTGAAAATAATGATCCTATTGAACTTGGAAATGGTATAACTTTTCGTGTCGGGAAATTTGGCGCATATGTTTCTGATGGTAAAAAAAATGTATCTGCAAAAAAATATAATTCTGATACTATAACTTTAGAAATTGCTACAGAATTATTAAGCGAAGCAGGGCAAAAGGCCCAAGGTAAAGATATCGGAATAAATTCAGCAACCGGTAAACCGATTTTATATTTTGCATCTGGTAAATATGGTCCATATATTTCCAGTAATAAAGTTAATGTCAGCGTTAAAGAAGAACCTGATTTAGAAACCGCAATTGAGTTAATAAATAATAAAAAACCATATAGAAAAAATACGAAGCGGAAAAAATAATTGGCCAAATATGATAATAATTTTAACGATGAATTACGACAACGGCTATCTATTGTTGATGTTGTTGGCAAGAGTGTTCCATTAGTTAAAAAAGGTCAAAATTATTGGGCATGTTGCCCATTTCATAATGAAAAAACCCCATCTTTTTCGGTAAATGAACAAAAAGGGTTTTATCATTGTTTTGGATGTGGTGAACATGGCGATATAATTTCGTTTGTAATGAAATCTAAAAATATGGGATATATTGATGCTATTAAAGAATTAGCAAGTCAGGCTGGATTACAATTACCGGATTACAAACCCAAAACTCCTGAACAACAAGCACGTGAAAATTCATACTTTGAAATAATGGAATCTGCTACAAAAACCTTTTCAGACAAATTATATGATAAATCTGGAAGTGCCGCACTTGAATATGTTTATAGACGTGGATTTACAGATGAAATCATAAAAAAATATAGAATTGGATATGCAACAAAAAACAATTTATTGTCTGCGAAATTTAGCAATCAGAAAGAAGAAATTGTAATATCAACAGGGCTTGTGCGTCGAGGTAACTATGGATTGTATGATTTTTTCCGTGACAGATTAATGTTTCCAATTTTTAATATTCGTGGTCAAATTATAGCATTTAGTGGACGCTCTATGGATGGAACTGAACCTAAATACATTAACTCACCTGATACTGAATTTTTTCATAAAAACAAAACTATATTTGGATTAAATTTTGCACGTGATGCGATTTATAAAGCTAATCGTAGCATAGTGGTCGAGGGTGCCATAGATGCGATAAAAATGCAAACAAATGGTTTTTCTGAAACTGTCGCTCCACTGGGTACAGCGTTAACTGAAAATCATTTACAAATTTTATGTAAACATAATCGAAATATAACTTTTTGTTTTGATGGAGATAAGGCGGGGCAAAAGGCTGCTGCGCGAGCTGCTAGTTTAATCATGCCTTTTTTACGTGATAATTCTGATGTTCGTTTTGTATTTATTACCGGTGGTAAAGATCCAGATGATATATTAAAAGAAACAAATGGTCGTGAAAAGATGAAAAAAATTATTGATTCAGCTCAACCGTTGGTTGATTTTTTATGGAATTTGGCAAATAAAAATTTTTTAATCACTACTCCAGGTGGTCGTACACGTGCAGAAAAATTTTTAACCACAGAAATTAAAAAAATTACAGATCCGATTTTACGTGCAGAATTTGATAAAGAATATAATCAAAGAAAATTTAATCAATGGCATAAATGGAAAAAAAAGACCATAACTCAAAAACAAAATATAGATAAATTACCTAAAGTTAATAATTTAACAAAAAATACTTTATACGGAATTGCTACAAAATATCCGGATTTAATTGAAAAACATTCTGAGTTTTTATTAAAAATCGGTATAAAATTTGATAATTTAAAAAACAATGTATGTGCATTAAATAAACAAGATGCGGAAAAATTTATTGTATCAATAAAATTAAAAAATTATATAACAAATTTACAAAATGATCGTAATATCGCACTAAAAGAAATGACTTCAGAATCAATAAAACGTGTTAAAGCGATTGATGTTGAAATAATATCAGCAACAGAAAAATTAAATAAATTAACCGAATAATTAATTATTAAACAAAAAATGACAAATATCACCAGGTTGCATAATATAATCACGCCCGACCAGTCTCATTTTTCCAGCCTCTTTTGCGGCAACTTCACCACCAAGTTCTAACCAATCATCTGGTTTTATTATTTCTGCACGAATAAAACCTTTTTCAAAATCGGTATGAATTTTTCCAGCTGCCTGTGGTGCAGTCATACCAGCGGTTATTGTCCAAGCATGTGCTTCTTTTGGTCCAAGTGTATAAAAAGTTTGTAATCCTAAAGTTTGATATCCAGTTTTTATAATTTTATCTAATCCAGATTCTGTTAATCCTAACTCGGTTAAAAACATTTGTCTTTCTGATAAATCAGATATTTGTGCGATTTCCATTTCTATTTTTGATGAAATTATTAAAACTGGCGATTCATTATTTATTTTATCAATAACTTCTTTTGAAAACTTATTTCCGTTTACTGCTGATGCTTCTTCAACATTACATACATAAATTACTGGTTTTGATGTTAATAATTGAAAATCTGAAGTATTTATATCAGATTTACGTGCCGGTATTCCAATTTCTAAATCTGCTTTAATTTTTTCCGCCAACTCTAATTGTTTAATCGCTTCTTTATCCTGACCACGTGCTTTTTTTGTTAAATTTGCGATTTGTTTTTCCAAACTTTCTAAATCTGCCAACATTAATTCTGTTTCTATTATTGCGATATCCTCTATTGGGTTTATTTTTCCATTTACATGAACAATATCGTTGTTTTCAAAACAACGAACAACATGTATTATTGCATCAACTGCACGAATATGACCTAAAAATTTATTTCCTAATCCTTCTCCAGCACTAGCACCTTTAACTAAACCGGCTATGTCTACTATTTCTAATTGTGCAGGTATTATTTTTTGAGACCCTGTAGAAATTGCTAATTTTTCTAAAATATCATCAGGAACTATAACCTTACCTGTATTTGGTTCTATAGTACAAAAAGGATAATTTTGCGCAGCAGCCGCTTGAGTTGCGGTTAATGCATTAAAAAGTGTAGACTTTCCTACATTTGGTAATCCAACAATTCCACAATTGAAACCCATTTTAAATTCCTTTATAATTCAATTAATATGAACTACTTAAAGGAAGAATTCAACATAAAAACCTTTCCATCGGAAACAATTGTTTTCCATAACGGTATATTTATTAAAAATCTTTCCGATTCTAAACAAGAAATTATTTTTACTGATAACAAAACAAAAATTATTATTAACTCATTTTCATCTTTACCAATTCATATTATTTATGTTGGTGAAATTAGTGGTGATATAGATTTAAATTTTGAAATTAAAATTCCAAATCAAAAAGTTGTTTTTACTACAAAAATAAAAAATAAAAATCCGGCTTTTTTAAATATTTTTATTAAAAATACTGGTAAAAATTCTAATTTTAATGGTAATTTTTTAATTCAAAATTATTGTTCTTTTTCATTAAAACAAATTGCGCAACATTTTTCTAAAAATACAGGGATTTTTTTAAATAATAAAATTATTGGGCATTCAGGAACAAAAACTAAATTATATGGAATTTCAAAAATAGAACTTGGATGTGATATTTGTAGTTCTGATATAAATTTTGCTGTTTTGGCCGCACCAGATGCAGAAATACTTTTTTCACCTAATCAACAAATTTCTTCTATACCTGAATTTGCTGGTCATTCTGCCTTTCTTTGGCAAGCAAAACAACCTGTTATTCAATATTTAAGCTCAACAGGTTTATCTTTATCAGAAATTAAAAAAGTTTTAGAGGAAGCCTTTACAAACGATATTTTTTAATTTATAATTAATTTGTAAAAATTAAAAGGTTAGATATTATGAAATTTTTAAGTTCTCTTAAAGGATGGAAAAAACGTGGCAATATTAAACAAATTCGTCGCGGTAAACAAATTATTTTAATTGATCCTGATAAACCAAAATTTAAAGCTAAACAAGGTTTTAAAAGA